>CAYWJJ010000082.1:0-18216 GCA_964458105.1 uncultured Geobacter sp. | reverse complement strand
TGACCTGATCAACTGGGGACGCGCCAATTCGCTCTGGCCGATGTTCTTCGGTCTTTCCTGCTGTTTCGTCGAAATGATGACCTCATTCACGTCGCGCCATGATGTTTCCCGCTTCGGAGCGGAGGTGCTGCGCGGCACGCCGCGCGAAGCGGATCTGATGGTGATCGCCGGAACCCCCTTCGTCAAGATGGCCCCCTCGATCCTGCACCTGTACGAACAGATGGCCGAACCGCGCTGGGTCATATCCATGGGCAGCTGCGCCAACTCGGGCGGCATGTACGATGTCTACAGCGTCGTGCAGGGGGTCAACCAGATTCTGCCGGTGGATGTGTATGTGCCGGGCTGCCCCCCCCGCCCGGAGGCTTTTTTGCAGGGCTTGATGCTGCTGCAGGAAAAAATCCGGACCGGCGAGCGCCCGGCCCGTCCGGTGCTGCACATGTCCGGCGGTTGGCAAGGCACGACCGTGCCGGTGCTGGTTCCCGGAGAGTCCAAATCCAACGACACCCGCGGACCGGGCATGGAGAATATCCGCATCCGGGGGGCCTCGGTCGGTCACCCCAAGTCTTACCAGCCGCGCTCGGACGACCTCTGGCGGCCTCCCGCCCCCCGTCATGCTTATCCGGATTTCGGACTGCCGGGAGAGATCGGACAGCTGTTCGGCGGACAGGTGGCAGTGGATGACAGCGCCACAGACATGCTGACCCTGCGGGCACCGGCAGAAACCGTCCCAGAACTGCTGAAACATCTCAAGAGTCGTCCCGGCGCTTCATTCAAGCGGCTGGAGGACATCGCCGCCGTGGATGAATCCTGCCGGTTGGAACGGGGCAAATTTCAGGATTTCACGGTCAACTACCACCTGCTTTCCTTCGACCACCCCGGCTATCTGCGCATCAAGACCGAACTGACCGGCGACGCCCCGGAACTGCCCACCGTTACTTCGGTTTTCCCGGCCGCCGACTGGTATGAACGTGAAGTTTTCGACATGTACGGCATCCGCTTCAACGGCCATCCCAACCTGAGACGGATCCTGATGCCGCACGACTGGCAGGGGCACCCGCTGCGCAAGGACCATCCCTTCCGCGCCACCGAGATGAAACCGTACACGGTCGAAGATGCCCGCCGTCACGCCCCCCTGCCCGCCTCGGATTTCTTCGAGAAAATCAGCGAAGGCGAGATGCTGCTCAACCTGGGGCCGCAGCATCCCGGCACCCACGGCATCATCCGCTGCATCTTGAAGTTGGACGGCGAAGAGATCCGCGACATTGATTTCGACATCGGCTACCACCATCGCGGAGCCGAAAAAATCGCCGAGCGGCAGCACTGGAACCAGTTCATACCCTATACCGACCGGATCGACTACCTGTCCGGAGTACAGAACAATCTGGCCTACGTCAACTCGGTCGAACGCTTGTGCGGCATCAGCGTGCCCGATCGGGCCCAGTACATCCGCGTGATGCTGTCGGAACTGTTCCGAATCGCCAGCCATCTGGTCTGGCTGGGAACATTCACCGCCGACGTGGGGGCTATGACGCCGGTCTTTTACACCTTCACCGACCGTGAGAAGATCTTCGACATCGTCGAAATGATCACCGGCGGCCGCATGCACCCGGCCTGGTTCCGCATCGGCGGCGTAACGGAAGATCTGCCGGAGGGCTGGCAGCTGCCGGTCAAACAGCTGCTGGAATGGCTGCCGCCGCGCCTGAAGGAGTACGAGCAGCTGATCAACGGCAATCCGATCTTCCGGCAGCGGCTGAAGGGGGTCGGCGCTATTTCCCAAACGGACGCGATCGAGTGGGGGCTTTCCGGCCCCAACCTGCGGGCCTGCGGCCTGGAGTGGGACCTGCGGCGCAAGATGCCCTATGGCGGCTATGAACGTTTCGATTTTAAAGTTGCAACTGCCGAGGGGGGGGATTGCCGGGCCCGCTATGAGGTGCGGATGGAGGAGATGCGCCAGTCGCTGCGGATCGTGGAACAGGCCATGCGGGAAATGCCGGAGGGGCGCTGGATCACCGATGATTATCGCTATGTGCTGCCGCAGAAGCAGGACACTCTGAAAGACATCGAATCACTGATCCACCACTTCGTCAACAGCACCCGTGGTATGTCGGCGCCACGGGGCGAGAACTATTCGGCCATCGAGGCACCCAAGGGTGAAAACGGCTACTTCACCGTCTCGGACGGCCTTTCGATCCCTTATCGTCTGCGGATCAAGACCCCCAGTTTCCCCCACATCCAGGCCCTGCCGGTCATGAGCCGCGGCTGGCTGGTGGCCGATTTCCTGGCGATCCTGGGCTCGGTGGATTTCGTGCTGGCGGATCTGGACCGCTAATCTCATACGGTAAGAATCACCTGCTTTTCACGCCTGGCTTTTCTCAAAGATCTCCGCGAAATCGTCTTTTATTTCGTCGAAAGCCTTCAGAATCTGGGGATCAAAATGAGACGGCATCGTGCGGCCATCGCCATTCAGGATAATGTCACAGGTCTTGTCATGGTCAATGGCCGGCTTGTAGACCCGACTGCTTCGCAGGGCATCATACTGATCCACGATCATGACAATCCTCCCCTCCAGCGGAGTCTGATCCCCTTTCAATCCGGCCGGATATCCGGTTCCATCCCAGCGTTCGTGGTGAGCTGCCGCAATGACGGCACCCATTTTGAGCATATTGTGGGGGGAACCATGCAAAATGCGCTCTCCGATAGTCGTATGCTGCTTTATGGTATTGAATTCTTCGGCCGTCAGAGCACCCGGCTTGAGCAGGATCGAGTCGGGAATGCCGATCTTGCCGACATCGTGCATCGCGCTGGCAACCGAGATGTCATCCACGAAATTGTCATCCATTTTCAACTGCTGTGCCAGCCGCTTGGCGTACATACCGATCCGGGCGATATGCAGGCCGGTATCCTCGTCGCGCAATTCGGCGGCGGCGGTTAGCCGTTCAATGATCTCGCGACTCATGTTGGTGATTTCACCCAGCGCGGCATTCAGTTCGGCGGTGCGTTTTTCAACGGTTTTTTCCAGTTCGATCTTGTAATTTTTCTCAATCTGAGTCAGACGTTTGAAATTGACCCCCTTCTCGACCGTGTGAATCAGGTACGGGGGGCGATAGGGCTTGATAATAAAGTCGAAGGCCCCCTTCTGGATCGCCTTGACCGCCACGTCCAGATCGGCATAAGCGGTCATCAGCACAACCGGTGTCTCACGGTCCAGAAAACGGATCTTCTCCAGCAGTTCCAGTCCGTCCATGACCGGCATATTGATATCGGTCAGCACCAGGTCAACCGGCTCCAGAATAAAGCTCTTGATGGCGTCATGCCCACAGGAAAACGAGCGAACGCTGAATCCGTATTCTGTCAGCAGTGTTGTTACACTTTCCAGAACAAAGCGGTCGTCATCGACAACGAAGATATTTCCGGATGTTTCAGTGGACATTTTCCAGCACCTTTCGTATTTTCATCAGCAATTCTTTCGGCGTATAAGGTTTGTGCAAGTAATCCAGCCCGCTTCCAAATCCTGCCTGCCTGATAACCACATCCTCGGAGTAACCGCTGCAAAACAGCACCTTCATCGACGGGTCAAGGGCACGTACGGCATCATAAACTTCACGACCTTTGAGCTTGGGCATGACCACATCCAGCATTACCAAACTTATTCTGTCACGATTATCCCTAAACAATTCCAAGGCTTCCTGACCGTCTTTGGCCTCAAGCACCGAATATCCGAACTCTTCCAGGATCTCCCTGGTAAGCAAACGGGCAACCTGGTCGTCTTCCGCGACAAGAATGACATCATCACTTCCCTGCCGGCCCGGTTCGCATGTCATTGATTCCGGGGCAGCGGAAGCGGGGGATTCCGTCAGTATCGGCAGATATATCCGCATGGTAGTTCCGACCCCGGCGGTACTGTGGCAGGTTATGTATCCATTATGCTTTTTGATGATACCATACACAATGGATAACCCCAGCCCGGTTCCCTTGCCAAGTTCCTTGGTAGTATAAAAAGGTTCAAAGACATGTTTGACAACCTCGGCATCCATCCCTTCGCCGTTGTCGGTAACGGTCAGCAGGGCATATTTGCCATATTTGCCGAACCCCTTGGCAAGAATAAAATCGTTATCGATGCGGATCTCTTCCGTCGCGATGACAATCGACCCCCCTTTCGGCAATGCATCCCGGGCATTTGTAGTCAGATTCATCAGCACCTGTTCAATCTGCACGCTGTCCGCCATGACCGGCAGAGACTGCGGTGCAAGGACCAACTCAAGATGGATATCTTCGCTGATCAGACGCAACAGGAGTTGCTGGATCCGATTCAGTATCTCATTGAGGTTTATTATGCATAAATTGGTAGCCTGTTTGCGGCTGAAAGCCAATAATCCCTGGGTCAAGCGGGCGCCACGCTCTGAGGTAGCCACGATCTGCTCGGCACTTTTTTTAAGTGGGCTGTCATCAGGCAACTTGAGCTGAATAATGCTGGAATAACCGATAATGGCTGTCAGGATATTATTGAAGTCGTGAGCGATACCGCCGGCCAATTGGCCAATGGCCTCCATCTTCTGAGAATGGCGAAGCTGATATTCGAGCTGTTTGCGCTCGGTAATATCTTCCTTGATACATATGAAGTGGGTAATAACCCCCTTTTCGTCGCGGATCGGCGCAATCAGGGCCTGTTCCCAGTAAAGCTCGTTATTTTTTTTACGGTTGTGGAACTCGCCGCGCCACTCTCCGCCAGACTTGATGGTTTCCCAAAGCAACCGGTACTCTTCCGGACCTGTCTCGCCGGTTTTGAGTATACCGGGAGACTTGCCGACAACCTCATCCTCACTATATCCGGTCAGCATTGTGAAATGCGGGTTAACGTACTCGATCCGACCGGACGTGTCGGTGATAATAATTGATGCGGGGCTCTGTTCGACTGCCACCGAGAGTTTACGGAGGTTTTCCTCCGCCTTCTTGCGTTCGGCCAGTTCCCGCCGACTTTCCTCGTTAAGTCTGGCATTTTCGAGAGCAAGCGAAGCCAACTCACCAAAGCGTGCCAGCAGGTCCATTTGCTCGTCATTAAAAATCACGCCCTGCTCGACAAACGCCAATCCAAGCACGCCGACCACTTCATCGCCCGCTTTGAGCGGCACACCTGCCATGGAGTGCAACTGGTCACGGTCCGAATCGGTCAATCGTCCTTCCCAAAGGCAGTAATCATCGACGTTATAGGGTTCACCGCTGTTCCACACGCGGCCGGCGACGCCTTCCCCCGGCCTGATCGGGTGATGAACGAGTCTGTTGTAGATACCGCTCTGATACAGCATCTCCATTTCCGTACCGGCGGCATTTTTCAGATATACAAAGCAATGTTCCGTACCTAGCAGATTGCCGGCTCGTGTGACTATGGCCTGCAGCAGGTCGGCGACATCATGCCGGCTGATCAGGCCCACCGTGGTTTCATGGAGCGCCTGCAGATATTCGTTCTGACGCTGCAGATGCGAGTCTACCTGTTCTCGTCGTTCCAGGTCCAGCAGCAGCTTTTCCCGCTGACGATCATTTTCAAGGACCAGGCTGTTAAAGGCCCGTCCCAAAATGGCGACCTCATCACCACCCTGGGACGGAAACATACGATCTGCGCCGTTTTTTTGAGAGAGATTTTCAACATGACTGGTAAGGTTATTGATCGGATCGCTCAAACACTTTAAATTACGCCTCATGAACAAAAAGGTTGCCATCGAAAGCAGCGGCAGGGTAATCAAAAATATGTTTCTCAGCCTGTTTACCGGTGCAAAGGCCTCCTTGATCGGGTAATTAGCGGCAATGATCCAGTTATTGGTTTTTAAGTGTTTAAAAGAAGACAGGGTGCGCAGACCGCGGGATGTCACGGTCTCATCGGTTCCTTCGAAACCCTCAATTGCCAGGTCGAAGAGCCTGTTGACACCTGGCGGAACATCCCGCTTCATGATGCGGGCTTTATCCGGATGCGAAATCATTACGCGATCCTTATTGTAAAGATATAGGTAACCGCCTTTGGTCAACTTGATCCGTGACAGCCTTTCAATCAGGGAAGAGCGGGTCAGGTCAACGCTTCCCCCCAGTACGGCCATCAGGGAACCATCACTCTCAAATATCGGAACGGCAAACATGATTACTGGATGGTGATGCTGCTGGGATGACACATATGGCTGAGAAACAATCGGCTTGCGAGTGGCAATGGTCTGCTTCAGATATTCTCTGTAGGAAAAATCCTGACCGGTTCGCGCCAGTCCCAAGCCGGTCTCGGCAATAATCCGTCCCCGATGATCAAACAGGAATAAACCGTTATCAAAGTAGTTCAGATGTTCACTCTGACTCTGTAAATATTTCAAAGCCTGCTTAGGACAGGCAACAGTTCCCCGGGTGACGCGACCGGCAATGACAGCCAAAGTCTCGTGATTTTCAGCAATACTTTGGTCGATATCATCTGCCAGCAGCGAAAGCATCTGATACTGGTGGCTGGAAATGCTTTTTTTGATGTAAGACTGCAGCAGGGAGTGCATCAGAAATAGAATGCATGCCAGGGCAATCGTAATAACTGTCGGAAAAATAATGGTAACTTTTGTTTTGAGCGTGATAGCGGACATGATCACTTCCCGTATTGCCATTAGGTCTGCAACGATCTACCGGGGATACAATAACACAGTTTGCCGAAACTATTCATTGCATATTTAATGAAAAGAGCAGGACCTCTCTCCGAACTGCCGGACACCATTCAGCCTGTTTTCAAAAGCATTTTGCCAACTTTTGTTTGGACAAGAACCGGACCATCAAGTAATATGAAAAAATTTCGCAAATGCACTGTTCCCTCCCAGCAGGGGTAAAGAATAGAAGGAGTATTTTTTGGACAAGCTCATTATCAAAGGCGGCAAAAAACTTAAGGGCGATGTAACGGTCAGCGGTTCCAAGAATGCCGCTCTGCCGATCTTTGTCGCCACCATCCTGGCGCCCGGCATCAACCAGATCAGCAATGTGCCATTCTTGCGTGATATCAACACCACCATCAAGGTACTGGAGTCGCTTGGCGCAAAAGTCGAAGGAAACGGCCATATCGTAAAGATAGACTCATCCGGCATCTTCAACCATGAGGCTACCTATGACCTGGTCAAGACCATGCGTGCCTCTGTGCTGGTTCTGGGGCCTCTGCTGGCGCGTTTCGGCAAGGCAAGAGTTTCACTGCCCGGCGGCTGCGCCATCGGCGCCCGCCCGATCAACCTGCACCTGAAGGGTTTGCAGGCGCTGGGCGCCGAAATTGTCCTGGAGCATGGCTATGTCGAGGCCAAGTGCAAGCGTCTTAAGGGAGCCCGCATCAACTTTGACGTGTCAACCGTCGGCGGAACGGAGCACCTGATGATGGCCGCCGCCACGGCCAAGGGTGAAACAGTGCTGGAAAACTCCGCCCGTGAGCCGGAGATCGTTGATCTGGCGCGCTATCTGAACCGCATGGGCGCCAAGATCGAAGGAGCCGGTACCGACACGATCCATATCCAGGGTGTATCGGAACTGTCGGCCGCCAACTACGAAGTCATGCCGGATCGGATCGAAGCCGGCACATTCATGATTGCCGCCGCAATGACCGGCGGAGATATAAAGATCCACAGCATGAAACTGGAACACCTGGATGCGCTGGCTTTCAAGATGCAGGATGCCGGAGTCGAGATTACCAGCCGCGACGGCGTAGTACGGGTCAAGGGGCCCAGAAAAATCGGCAGCATCAACATAAAAACCCGCCCTTACCCCGGTTTTCCGACCGATATGCAGGCCCAGTTCATGGCCATGATGTGCGTGGCCGATGGGGCCAGTGTCATTTCGGAAAATATTTTTGAAAATCGCTTCATGCATGTATCCGAGCTGCAGCGTTTCGGTGCCGACATCACGATTGAAGGGAACACCGCCACGGTCAAAGGGGTCAAAAAGCTCTCCGGCGCACCGGTCATGGCCACCGACCTGCGGGCATCGGCATCGTTGATTTTGGCCGGACTGGCCGCGGACGGAACCAGTGAAGTCACCCGCATCTATCATCTGGATCGCGGATATGAATCGATCGAGAAAAAACTGGCCGGACTGGGCGCCGACATTCAAAGGGTGAAAGAATGAACGACTGGATAACGATCGCGATCCCGAAAGGGCGAATCCTGGAGGAATCGGTGGAGCTGTTCGGCAAGATCGGCATCGACTGCCGCGAACTGCTCTCGGATTCCCGCAAGCTGATCTTTGAAAACAGCGAACAACGCATACGCTACATGATCGTGCGGGCGACCGATGTCCCGACCTATGTGGAATACGGCAGCGCCGATCTGGGAATCGTCGGCAAGGACACCCTGATGGAGCAGGGCAAGGATGTCTATGAACCGCTGGACCTGAAATTCGGCTATTGCCGCATGATGGTGGCCGAACCTGCCAACCTTGCCAAAAATGACGATCCATCCGGCTGGTCGCATATCCGGATTGCAACCAAGTATCCCCATGTGACAGAGAAATACTTTGCATCCAAGGGCATCCAGGTTGAAATCATCAAGCTGTACGGATCCATCGAACTGGCGCCGCTGGTCGGCCTGGCGGAGCGGATTGTCGACCTGGTTTCCACCGGCGAAACAATGCGACAGAACGGATTGGTGGAGGTCGAGAACATCGCCGAAATCACGACCAGGCTGATAGTCAACCGGGCAAGCCTGAAAACCAAACACAAGCGCATTTCCGGGATCATCCAGGGGCTGGAGCGGGTGCTCCAGTAAGGCAAATTTCATTGAGACTCTACTGACCTCGATGCGGGAGAAAATAATGATTGCCTCATTTTTTATTAAAAACTTCAGAGTATTTGACGAGTTAAAGATTGAAAAACTGAACTCTGTCAATCTCATTGTGGGTAAAAACAACTCTGGTAAAAGTTGTCTGCTGGAAGCGCTCCACATTTATGCAAGTGATGCGAATCCCAGAACCCTGGTGGATATTGTAATGGCAAGGGACGAACATTGGCAGTCGTATGTAAAAAAACAAGATGGGGCAGGGCCACGATACGGGTTGACAATTAAAACTCCAGAATCAGAATCCTTTTTGAGGCACTTGTTTTATGGTTATAGATTGCCTGACATTGGAAATGCAGGTATTGAGCTCGGGCCAATTTTGCCGGAACGTGACAGAATTGAGGTTGTTAACAAGGCATATCAACTGGTTGATAATGAGGATGGCCGACGACTTCGCGTTCCGGTAGAGCAAGGATTATTGTTTGATGAGGTTGTCAATCTGCAACTGGCACTTGAGATAAAAAAAGCTGACAAGAGTGAATATTTGCTACCACTCGCATTTGAATTAAAATCACCCAGCTATAGAAATCAAATGATATTAAGGCCCCGTGAGCCAAGGTTTCCATTTCAGATTGTACCAACAGGAAGCGTAGACGAAAGCTTGCTTGCACAACTGTGGGATAACATCAATTTGACGGATTTGCAGGATGAAGTGATTAGGTGCCTTCAACTCATCGACGACACAATAAAAGATGTTGCCTTTGTGGGTGATGAAGGTCGTTCAAGGATCGCAATTATCCGCAAGAATGGTGGACAAGAGCGTTTGCCTTTAAAAAACATGGGCGATGGTATACTGCGCTTGTTCCATATTATTTTAGCAATTGTAAATGCAAAGGACGGCTTGCTTCTGATTGATGAATTTGAGAATGGCCTATATTGGGGAGTTCAGCCAAAGTTATGGGAAACTGTTTTTAAAATATCTGGGGAGTTGAATGTGCAGGTATTTGCAACCACACACAGCAAGGATTGCGTAAGAGCTTTTGAAGATGTTTGGAAGAAAAATGAGTCCAACGGAACTTTTTATCGTATGGATAAAAATCAGGATGGTCGAATAAAATGTGTCTCCTACGATCCTGAAACGCTTGCAGATGCCCTTGAAATGGATGTAGAGGTCCGATAATGGCGGAGCCATGTAAACATACCGGCAAAAAGGTTTTGCTCGTTGAGGGTAAAAACGATTGCCATGTGATTTATGCATTATGTGAGGCACACAGCGTACCTGAAACATTTGGTCTCTATGTCTGCGAAAGTGATGAAGGCGTTTTGAAAAGATTAAATGCACTGATTCATCCCGCAGACACACCTGAAGCTATTGGAGTTGTACTTGACGTTGATGTTCGTGATGTCGAGTCCCGCTGGCAACAAATTCAAGATAAACTTAAATTTTACAGTTACAATTTCCCAGTATTTCCAAATCCCGCAGGAACCATACTCCCTGCGAATGAAGAAAAACCGAAACTTGGAATATGGCTGATGCCCAACAACCAGAATCCAGGAATGTTGGAGGATTTTCTCATGCCGCTTGCGAATTCCGAATCAATTTCTTTTGCGGTGGAATCAGTGAATACTGCAAAAGAAAAAGGTTTAGCTACATTCAAGGAGGTTCACCACAGCAAGGCGGTAATTCACACCTATCTTGCTTGGCAGGATGAACCAGGAAAACCGCTTGGTCAATCAATAACAAGCCATGTTTTGAATCCTGAAACCGAAATAGCCAGACACTTCACGAAATGGTTAATGGAGCTTTTTTGCTGAATTACTGCAGAGAAAGGGCTTTACCTTTCATGAGACCGATACTTAATTTGAATATTTTTAGACATGAGGATTAATATGTTTTTTCTGGACATTGCAGATACAGACTTTAATCAGAAATTCGACGCGATCCTTTCACGTAGCGAGGAAACCGGACGCGAAGTCGAGCAGACCGTGGTCGATATCATAGCCGATGTCCGCCAGAGAGGCGATGCGGCGGTACTGGAACTGACCCGTCGTCTCGACCGGCTGGAAGCCGGCGGAATGACTGATCTGGAAGTGTCGGCCGCCGAAATCGAAGCCGCTTTTGAGCAGGTCTCCGCCGAAGACATCGCCGCCCTGAAACTGGCCTGCCAGCGGGTGGCCAGTTTCCACGAGAAGCAGAAGCAGCAGACCTGGATATCGACCGAAGAGCCGGACATCATGCTGGGGCAGAAGGTCACGCCGCTGTCGCGGGTCGGTATCTACGTGCCGGGCGGAAAGGCCAGCTATCCCAGCAGCGTGATCATGAATGCCGTTCCGGCCAGGGTGGCAGGGGTGGGAGAGATCATCATGGTGGCGCCGACACCGGGCGGCGAGATCAGCCCGCATGTGCTGGTGGCCGCCAGCCTTTCCGGCGTGGACCGCATCTTCCGCATCGGCGGAGCCCAGGCCGTGGCTGCGCTGGCCTACGGCACCGCAACCATTCCCAAGGTGGACAAAATCACCGGACCTGGCAACATCTACGTCGCCACCGCCAAGAAACTGGTTTTCGGCCAGGTCGGAATCGACATGATCGCCGGGCCGAGCGAGATCCTGGTCATCAGCGACGGCAGCGGCACCCCGGCCCATATCGCCGCCGACCTGCTCTCCCAGGCCGAACATGACGAACTGGCCTCATCGATCCTGATCACCACCGACCGCTCCTTTGCCGAAAAAGTAGCTGCAGAGGTGGAGCGGCAGTTGGGCGAACTCTCTCGTGAAACCATTGCCAGGGCCTCCTGGGACAAGTACGGCGCGATCATCGTCGCATCAAACCTTGACGAAGTGATCGCCTTCTCCAATCGCATCGCGCCGGAACATCTGGAACTGGCGGTCAGCGACCCGTTTGCGATCCTTCCGCAGATCACCAATGCCGGCGCGATTTTCATGGGGCACTGGACACCGGAGGCGGCCGGCGACTATCTGGCCGGGCCGAACCACACCCTGCCGACCGGCGGCACGGCCCGCTTCTTCTCACCGCTTTCAGTGGACGATTTCGTCAAAAAATCCTCGATCGTCTATTTTTCAGAGGGCGGCTTGAAGCGGCTCGGAAATGATATCGTACGGATTGCCGGGTTGGAAGGTCTGGAAGCGCACGGCAAATCGGTCAGTAAACGCCTGGAGCAATAAAATGAACCGTCTTCGCCCCAACATCGCCGCCATGCAGGGCTATGTTCCCGGCTTTCAGCCGCCGGACATCGCCTCGTGGATCAAGCTCAACACCAACGAGAATTCGTATCCGCCTTCGCCTAAGGTCGTCGAAGCCATCCTGGCTGAACTTGGATCTGACGGCGCCAGTCTGCACACCTATCCCTCGGCCTCCAGCCAGCGCTTGCGCGAGGTGGCCGGCCAGCTGTACGGTTTCGATCCAGCCTGGGTCATCATGGCCAACGGTTCCGACGAGGTGCTCAACAACCTGATCCGCGCCTGTGCCGCCGAAGGGGAGGAAATCGGCTATGTCCACCCCTCCTACTCCTACTACGCCACCCTGGCGGAGATCCAGGGAGCAAAGGTACGCACCTTCGGATTGACCGATGATTTCCGCATCGCCGGATTTCCCGAACGCTACCAGGGCAAGATCTTTTTCCTGACCACCCCCAATGCACCGCTCGGTCCGGCTTTTCCGGTCGATTATATCGAAGAGCTGGCGCTGCGCTGCGACGGTATGCTGGTGCTGGATGAAACCTATGCCGATTTTGCCGGGAGCACGGCGTTGGATCTGGTCAGAAAGCACGACAATGTCGTCGTGACCCGCAGCCTTTCCAAAAGCTACGCACTGGCCGGGATGCGGCTCGGGTTGGCAATCGCCCGCCCCGAGATCATTGCCGCTCTGGACAAGATCCGCGACCACTACAACCTGGATCGCCTGGCCCAGGCCGCCTGTGTGGCCGCCCTCCAGGATCAGGCATATTTAAGTGAGTGCTGCCTGAAAATCCGTCAGACACGGGAGTGGTTTTCGGCCGAACTGCGCAGCCTGGGCTACGATGTGATCCCGTCCCAGGGCAACTATGTTTTTGCCGCACCGCCAGACCGGGACGGCAAGTGGGTCTACGAGGGGTTGTTCGAGCGCAAGATCCTGGTGCGCTACTTTTCCGACCAGCTGCTGTGCCATGGCCTGCGGATTTCGATCGGCACGCAGCAGGAGATGGAGAAGACACTGGCAGCAATCAAAGAGATAAAGCCTTCCGGGAGGATATAATGAGCCGTACTGCAACTATCGAAAGAATCACCAATGAAACCAGGATCAAACTGTCACTGTGCATAGACGGAACCGGCGAAGCGAAAATCTGCACCTCGGTCCCCTTTCTGGATCACATGCTGAACCTGTTTGCCCGCCACGGGCTTTTCAACCTGGAAGTTGAGGCCTGCGGAGATATTGACATCGATTTTCACCACACGGTGGAAGACATCGGGATCGTGCTGGGTGAAGCCTTCAAACAGGCGCTGGGAGACAAGAAAGGGATTCGACGTTACGGCCAGGCCACAGTGCCGATGGACGAAACCTTGGCCAGCGTGGCGGTGGATATCTCCGGTCGCCCATATCTGGTTTACCATGTCAATCTTCCCAAGGTTAAGATCGGCGAGTTCGACGTGGAACTGGCACGTGAATTCTTTCAGGCCTTTTCCAACCATTGCGGCCTGAACCTGCACATCAACGTCATGTACGGCGACAACGTGCATCACATCATCGAAGCCTGCTTCAAGGCCTTCGCCCGGGCAATGGACGCCGCATCTCAAACGGACCCGCGGGTAAAGGACGTCATGTCAACCAAGGGAGTTTTGTAGCAAAGCCGGCCGAATATGTATGACTAAGGGGCGCCTCCAATCGGAGAGTGCCCCTTTATTTTGCTGTAAGCGGGTTTCGACCTACTACTTGATCTCTTTCAGCAGGACCTTGCCGCGCTTGGCTTCTTCACTTTTCGGGAATCCTTCGATCAGTTTTTTCAATACATACTTGGCGCTCTTGGAGTCATTGATTGCACTGAATGCCATGGCCTGTTTCAGCATGGCAGCGGCAACCTTTTCCTTGCCTGGATAGTTTTTGATGACCTCCTGGTAGGCCAGTATGGCCGGTTCGTAGCTTTTCTCGCTAAAATGGGTTTCACCGATCCAGAAATGGGCGTTGGCCGCCAGATCGTGCCGGGGGTTCTGTTCGAGGAACTTGGCAAACTGCTCACGGGCGGCCGGCATATCCCCGACCTTGAAGGTTTCCAGCCCTTTCATGTATAGCGCATCAGCTGAAAGCGGCACGCTAGCAGAGTCTGCTTTCTTTGCCTGAAGATTCATCTCGGCATACTTCTTCGTCAGCTCATCAATCGCCGTCTGCTGTTTGAGGATGCGATCCTCAAGGGCAATGATCCGCTTGTCGGCATCTTCCCGATAACGGGCCAGATCTTCGGTAGGTTTTTTCAGCGACACATAGACATCATCCAGCTTGCCATTCAATGCCCTGATTTCGTTTTTTGTACTGTCAATCGTCGCCATGGTATCGGCAGACATCCTGCGCACGGCAGACACATCAGTCTTGAACCCCTTCTCAATATCAACAACACTGAGCTTGGTTTCCTCGCGAACCGCGGCCAGGTCCCTGTCAACGGCATACATGCGAGTCTTGATTGAGTCAATATCATTACGGACATTATCGAGGGCCCCCTGAGAAGCGCAGCCAGCCAGGCACAACATACAAACTAACGGAGCGACATGCTTTATTTTGATCATCATCCTCTCCTTATCTCAAAATAATTCGGTAAGTTTATAACATGGCCATTGCCAGTTGACAAGCTTGCGTTAATTATTGCAAGGGAGATTGGACTTGACAAAGTGCCGCCGTTTCTTTAACAGTGTTATTTTTTTGAGCAATTAATAGCACTAACTATTCAGCAGCAACCTATTATTACAGGAGGATTTGGAAGAATGGAACAGTATGCAGTAGTTTTTGCCCTTGTTTGCGCCGCCGCCGCCGTGGCATATGGTTTGGTCTCGGCCCAATGGATTCTTGGGCTCCCCCAGGGTAACGACCGAATGAAACAGATCGCTGCCGCTATCCAGGAGGGCGCCGGTGCTTACATGAAGCGCCAGTACACCATCATTGCCGTGGTCGGTGTGGTCATGTTCATCGCACTGTTTGCAAGCCTGGGTTGGAAGACCGCGGTCGGCTTCGCGATTGGCGCATTGTTTTCCGGTCTGACCGGTTTCATCGGCATGTTTGTCTCGGTCCGTGCCAACGTTCGCACCACCGAGGCCGCCAAAAGCGGCATCGTCAAGGCCCTCAATGTTGCCTTCAAGGGTGGCGCCATCACCGGCATGCTGGTGGTTGGTCTGGGCCTTCTGGGCGTGGCAGGCTATTACATGGTTCTGCAGAAACTTATGCCGGGCGCACCGGTCAAAGACGTGGTCAGCCAACTGGTCGGCCTTGGCTTCGGTGGCTCACTGATCTCGATCTTCGCCCGTCTGGGCGGCGGTATCTTCACCAAGGGTGCTGACGTCGGAGCCGACCTGGTCGGCAAGGTCGAGGCAGGCATCCCTGAGGACGACCCCCGCAACCCGGCCGTTATTGCCGATAACGTGGGCGACAACGTCGGCGACTGCGCCGGCATGGCCGCCGACCTGTTCGAAACCTACGCTGTGACCCTGATCGCCGCCATGCTGCTGGGCGCCATCACCTTCACCAGCAGCCCTGCCTCGGTCAGCTATCCGTTGATCCTGGGCGGCATTTCGATCATTACCTCAATCATCGGCACCTACTTTGTCAAACTTGGCGGCAGCGGCAAGATCATGACGGCTCTCTACAAGGGACTGATCGTCTCCGGCGTACTTGCCTGCATCGCTTTCTACTTCGTCACGGTCCAGATGTTCCCGGCAGGCCTTTCCAACGCCGCCGGTCAAAACTTCAGCGCCATGAACATCTTCATCTCTGCCATTGTCGGCCTGGTCGTAACCGGCGCCATCTTCTGGATTACAGAGTACTACACCTCCACTGAATACGCTCCGGTCAAGCATATTGCCGAAGCCTCCACCACCGGCCACGGCACCAACGTCATTGCCGGCCTGGGCATTTCGATGAAATCGACCGCTGCGCCGGTTATCGTCATCGCAGCCGGTATCGTGATTGCTTTCCAGTGCGCAGGAGTCTACGGCATCGCCATCGCAGCCGTCTCGATGCTGTCACTGACCGGTATCGTGGTAGCTATGGATGCCTACGGTCCGATCACCGACAACGCCGGCGGTATCGCCGAAATGGCTGAACTGGACGACTCGGTTCGCGCCGTAACCGATCCGCTGGACGCAGTCGGTAACACAACCAAGGCCGTTACCAAAGGTTATGCCATCGGCTCGGCCGGTCTGGCCGCCGTTATTCTCTTCACCTCCTATGTCGATGAGCTGAACCACGCGCTGCATCTTGCCGGCAAAGAGATCATCAAATTCGACCTTTCCGATCCCTACATCATTGTCGGTCTGTTCATCGGCGGCATGCTGCCCTACTACTTTGCCGCCCAGTGCATGGAAGCGGTGGGCAAGGCCGGTGGTGCGGTTGTTGTCGAAGTCCGTCGCCAGTTCCGCGAGATCAAGGGCATCATGGAAGGCACCGGCAAGCCGGACTACGCCGCCTGTGTTGACATTGTTACCAAAACCGCTCTGAAAGAGATGGTCATCCCCGGCCTGATCCCGATCCTTGCCCCGGTCATCGTCGGCTTCACCCTGGGTCCCAAGGCCTTGGGCGGCGTGATTGTCGGAACGATCGTAACCGGTATCTTCGTGGCCATATCCATGACCACCGGCGGCGGCGCCTGGGATAATGCCAAGAAATACATCGAAGACGGCCACCACGGCGGCAAAGGCGGCGAAGCGCACAAAGCCGCGGTTACCGGCGACACCGTCGGCGACCCCTACAAAGACACAGCCGGCCCGGCTGTCAACCCGATGATCAAGATCATTAACATCGTGTCACTGCTGATCGTGCCGCTGCTGGCAAAGATGATGTAGATTTGTTATTGCTATAATCAAGCAACTGCAAGGCGGTGCGGGGATTACCCTGTACCGCCTTTTTCTTTGCTTTCATCGTTAAAACATATATAGTCTTGTGTTTAAAATGATGTAGACAATATCCATCATGAAAGGTTGAACAATATAATGAATAAAGTCGTAAGCAAAAAAATGCTGATCAATGTCATGCATCCCGAGGAGGCGCGCGTTGCCATCGTGCATGACGGCCGGCTGATGGAGCTGAATATCGAAATCACCGGCAAGGAACAGACCAAGGGAAATATCTACAAGGGAGTCGTGCTGCGGGTGGAGCCGGGGCTTCAAGCCGCTTTTGTCGATATCGGGCGAGCCAAACCCGGTTTTCTGCAAATGGGCGAACTGCACCCGGATTTCTGGCAATGGCGCGACGATGTTCCCGATGACCAGCGCAAACGGCGCCCCCGTATTCAGGAAGTTCTGAAACGAGGGCAGGAACTGCTGGTGCAGGTCGAAAAAGACGAGCGTGACAACAAGGGCGCCGCCCTGACGACCTATGTGTCCATGCCGGGCCGCTACATGGTAATCATGCCTGGCAGCGACTCTACCGGCATCTCCCGCAAGGTAGAGCAGGAAGGGGCCCGCAAAAAACTGAAAGAAATCGTGGCCGGGATGAGCATTCCCGAAGGCATCGGCTATATCATCCGCACTGAAGCTGTCGGACGCACACCGGAAGAGCTGCAGAAGGATCTGGATAACCTGGTGGGCATGTACGAAAACATCAAGCGCAGTGCAACCGAAATCAACGGCGCCGGCGAGGTATACCGCGACAGCGGACTGATCATACGCTTCATTCGCGACTATTTTTCTGATGATATCGATGAAGTGCTGGTGGACAGCAAGGACGCCTGCACCGAAGCCAAGAATTTCTTCCGCGAAAACATGCCGGCCTGCGAAAAGCTGGTCAAGCTGCACAAGGAGAAACGACCCATTTTTTCCCGCTTCCAGCTTGAGGAGCAGATCGATCAAATCTACGAAAAACGCGTTGCACTGCCGTCCGGCGGTTCTCTGATCATCGAACCGACCGAAGCGCTGGTTTCGATTGATGTCAACTCCGGCAAATCCAGCGGTGAGCGAGGCATCGAAGACACCGCCTTCAAGACCAACATGGAGGCCGCGGAAGAGGTAGCCAGGCAACTGCGGTTGCGCGACCTGGGCGGCCTGATCGTGATCGACTTCATCGACATGCGCGACAGAAAGCACAACCAGGAGGTCGAGAAAGTCCTCAAGCAGGCCCTCAAGATGGACAAGGCCCGTGTCAATCTCGGGCGCATATCCGATTTCGGTATGCTGGAAATGTCCCGCCAGCGCATAGCCAAGACATTGAACGACGCCATCCACCTGGCCTGCCCGCACTGCGAAGGCCGCGGCAAGGTCAAATCGG
>CAYWJJ010000081.1:0-18434 GCA_964458105.1 uncultured Geobacter sp. | reverse complement strand
GTTGAGGAGCCACCGACGAAGCCAACGACGTAATCGTTTGATTGCGACTTGGTATAAACGATCATACAGAAAATAAAGGGAGGTAGCACAGATGAAATGCCCGAATTGCGGAGACAGAACAGCAGTGGATCTGGATACCCACTCCAGTGGATTTTCGGCCGAGGAATCACCGGTCAAGGAGTGTGGAACATGCGGGTTGGTCTGGAGAGTTAAGGTGGAAGCCGGTAAACATGTGGTTGACATCATTAAGCCGGCGAATAAGAAATAAACAGAGAAAGCCCCCGGTCTGGAGGGCTTTCTGCGCTAAATTAAAATGCGGTTGACGAGCTGGAATGGATGAGCTGAGGCTATTCTTTTTCGAATACGTCCTTGCCGGCCCCGCAAAGTGGACAGGTCCAGTCTTCGGGCAACGCTTCGAATGGGGTGCCTGGTGCGATGCCACGGTCGGGGTCGCCCTGTGCTGGGTCGTAAACATACTGGCAAATGGTGCAGATCCAACGTTCCATGCGGATACTCCTTTTCTGTGTGGTGTGTTATTCCCAGCTGATGCACTGGACGGGACAGCCGTCTATAGCCTGCTGAATTTCCTGTTCTGATGCGCCTGACGGGTCATAAACTTCTGACTTTCCTGAGCTGTTAAAACGAAACACCCCGGGACAGGTGGAGACGCACAGCCCGCAACTGATACAGCTGTCCTGATCAACAATCGGTTTCTTGTTCATATCTGATAAGTCCTCCTCTAATTGCTAAGGAGGCATTGTAGCAGGTTCAATAAAGATGTCAATCTATGGGGGAGCTGGATATGATTTTTGAAGAGATAGTTGTCGGACCTCTCTCGGTTAACTGTTTTGTGCTGGGGTGCGAGAGAACCAGGGAAGGTGTCGTGGTTGATCCGGGTGGCGATGTTGAGCTTATTGAGCAGGCTGTAAAGAAGCATGGACTGAAGGTACACACCATCATAAATACCCATGGCCACTTTGACCATGTTGGCGGAAACCGTGATGCGGTGGCCGCCTTCGGCGCCCGGCTTCTGATCCACAAAGATGATGCTCCCATGCTGGGCCGGGTGGCCGAAGTGGCCCGTATGTACGGCATGCAGGGAGAGGACTCGCCTGAGCCGGACGAGTTTCTGACCAACGGCATGGAATTAAGTTTTGGGGACTGCCGCATGAAAGTCCTGCATACTCCGGGACATACGCAGGGCGGTTGCTGCCTCTACTTTGAAAATGAAAGCAGGGTCATCACCGGCGACACGCTCTTTGCCGATTCCATCGGACGTACCGATTTGCCGGGCGGCTCACACGAGCAGCTGCTGGAATCAATTCGAACCAAGCTTTTTACCCTGCCGGACCATGTGACCGCGTATCCGGGACATGGTCCGGACACGACCATTGCTCACGAAAAACGTAGCAATCCATATTTCTGAGGTCTATGTGGACAACTTAAATGACAAGCGGATCATACTGGGAGTCAGCGGCGGCATTGCAGCCTACAAGGCGGTTGAGCTGTTGCGGTTGTTGACCAAAGCCGGTGCTGAAGTACACGTTATCATGACCCGCGCGGCCCAGGAATTTGTCACGCCACTCACATTTCAGACACTATCCTCAAACCCGGTTCATACTGAGCTCTTCAACCTGATTGCCGAAAGGGAAATCGGACACATCTCGCTGGCCGACCGTGCCGACCTGTTCATTATTGCACCGGCCACTGCCAATGTGCTCGGCAAAATTGCCTGCGGTATTGCCGATGACATGCTCACAACGACTGTCATGGCAACCAAGGCTCCGATTCTGATTGCTCCCGCCATGAACGTAAACATGTACACCAACCCCATCTACCTCGAAAACGAGAAAAAACTGCGGCGGTTCGGTTGTGTTTTTGTCGAACCGGTCAGTGGCAGCCTGGCCTGCGGATGGGAGGGGCAGGGCAAGCTGGCGGCGCCGGAGGCCATTTTTGAGGCTGCGTTGGCAACGTTATCTCCAAAGGATCTGGCAGGGCGAACGGTTCTGGTCACGGCCGGCCCGACCCGTGAAGAAATCGACCCGGTACGCTACATCAGCAACCACTCCTCCGGCAAGATGGGATATGCCCTGGCACGCGCCGCATCACGAAGGGGAGCTCATGTTATACTGGTCAGCGGTCCCACCAGCCAGCCGGTCCCGTGCGGGATTGAAATGGTTTGTGTGGCTAGCGCCTGTGAAATGCGGGCAGCGGTAATGTCGCGAGTAGACCGTTGTGATGTCGTGATCAAGGCTGCGGCTGTTGCTGATTATCGCCCAGCGGAACGTAAAACTGTCAAGATCAAGAAGCGGTCCGATGGGATGACTATCGAACTCCTTAAAAACCCGGATATTCTGGCGGAACTGGGTGCCATGGAACCGCGCCCGTACCTGGTCGGTTTCGCTGCCGAGACCGATAAGCTGGCGGAGTACGCTGCTAAAAAAATGACTGAGAAAAATCTCGACATGATCGTGGCAAATGATGTCAGCCGGTCCGACGCAGGTTTTAACGTGGATACCAACCGTGCCTTGCTGCTTTTCCGGGACGGCCGAAGCGAGGATTGCCCGCTGATGTCCAAGGATGTGCTGTCTGACAAAATTCTTGACAGTATTGCGGCCGAGTTGTCCGCCGAATGTCTCCCGGCATGAGGTGCAGCTCGTTTTAGCTTGACTTGACTCATTGAAAGTAATAGGTTTTCTGCTTTATCACGCATACGGAGGTACTATCCGTGGCCTTATTGACCGGCACCGGCCTTATTGTAAAAATTGTTCTTCTGATCCTGATCGGTTTCTCGGTGGTTTCGTGGGCCATTATCATGTTCAAATTGTTTCAGGTACATCGTGCCAACAGCGAATCGGTACGTTTCATGGATTTTTTCTGGAAATCTAAGCGCTTTGATGCCATTGCATCGCAGGTGGACCGTTTTGCCAGCTCCCCGCTGACAGTGCTGTTCAACGAAGGCTATGGCGAACTGAAAAAAGTTGTCGAGGGTAACGGAGCAAGTGAAGGCAGCGCTCTAAGTACCGACCTGGGCGGGGTGGAGAATGTCTCTCGTGCGCTCCGTCGCGCCACCAACTCAGAGATCACCCGCCTGGAAAAGTACCTGACCTTCCTGGCCACCACCGGTTCAACTTCTCCATTTATCGGTCTGTTTGGTACGGTCTGGGGCATCATGACCGCTTTCGAGAGTATCGGTAAAACCGGCTCCGCTTCTCTGGCCGTTGTCGCCCCCGGCATCGCCGAGGCGCTGATTGCCACAGCCATCGGCCTGGTGGCAGCCATCCCGGCTGTCATGGCCTACAACCACTTCCAGCACAAGATCCGCGTGTTGATCAACGAGATGGACAGCTTCTCCACCGAATTCCTCAATATCGTGCAACGTAATATATCGGGTAAATAAGCCATGGCCATGGGTGGACGCAACGACAACAGAGGTATCATGGCGGAAATCAACGTCACTCCACTGGTAGACGTCATGCTGGTGCTGCTGGTCATATTCATGGTGACAGCACCGATGATGCAGCAGGGAGTTCAGGTCAATCTTCCCAAGGCCGATACCAAGGCCATGACTCCGGCTGAGGAATCGGTTGTAGTCAGCGTTGACAAATCCGGCAAAATTTACATCAACAAGGACGAGGTGCCGACTGGTGACCTTAAATCCAGACTTACAACCATGTTTGCTTCGCGAGCCAAGAAAGAAGTGTTTCTCAAGGCAGATGCAGGTGTGCCATACGGCGAAGTAGTTCGTGCCATGGCCGACATAAAAGGGGCTGGTATAGAGCGCCTCGGCATGGTGACGGAACCGGCAGCCAAATAATGAATAATCTGCAGGCCAAATTAGACACCGGAATGGGTGTCAGTTGTATCGTTTCCACCGTCATTCACCTGGCGGTTTTTTTATTGCTGGTATGGTGGGGAAAGTTGTTTCCGGTAATAACGACCATTCAGGAAACGTATTATGTGGATGTGGTCAACCTGCCGGTGGCTGACCCTCGTGCCGGCAGCCCCACTCAAAAGGGAAACGAGGCCGAAATAGCTCCCCCGCCCCCGGTTGCCCCGGTCAGTGCCATGAGTTTGCCGGAAAAGTTGAAACCGGCTGCAAAGACAGCGGCAAAACCCGATCCCCGGGCGGCTCGGAATGCGGCTGAAAGCTCCGAAGCCGCCTTGGCGGAACGTGTTGCAAAAATGGAAAAAAATCTTGAGGCTCGCCGCGAGGACGCCGTAATGGAGCGACTGCGCAGCAAGCTCAAATCGTCAGGCAGCGGCAGATCCGGTATGCCGGCGGCCAGCGGTACACAGCAGGGCAGTGATTATACGGCATATATCCAGTCGCGACTGAAAGACGCCTTCCGTGACACCATCAGCTACTCCACTAAAAACCCGGAAATGATCGTGCGGCTCTTTATCGACTCCGGCGGCAAGTTGACCAGGCGAATCTCCGAACGCAGCAGCGGCGATCCTGCTTTTGAACTGTCGGTGCTGCGCGCCATAGATCTGGCCAGTGAAAAATTCATCCCGCCACCTGATAAAAAAATATTCGAAGGTGTTTTCATCTTCAAGCCACAGGGGATCACTCCCAATCGTGGTAAATGAGGTCTTCATGCGTTATCTGCTTTGTCTTGTACTTTTTCTTGCCCTTCCGACAGTAATTCAGGCTCAACCCGCTTACGTCGAGGTCACCGCTCCAGGCAACCGTCAGCTGAAACTTGCCGTTGATGCACCGCTTGCGTTGCCATCGTCAGCTTCTGCCGAATCCGCCAAACAAATATCCGATGTTCTGCAGTTTGACATGAATATGTCCGGTGTAGTTGTTACTGAGAGCAGAGGGTTGCAACCGCTCTCAGCCGGCATAACGCTTGCCGATACCGATTTTGCGGCTTGGCTGAACGGGGGATATGATCTGCTGGTGCGAAGCCAATACAGTCTCAAGGGTGATGAATTGACGATTGAATTTCGTTTGTATGATGTGCCCAACCGGAAACTGATGACAGCCAAGCGTTATCTCGGCAAAACTAAAGAGTTGCGGCGGTTTACCCACTCCTTTGCCGACGAGATACTCCTGACACTCACGGGAGAGAAAGGGTGCTTTACTACCAGGATTGCGTTCGTATCGACCCAGACCGGAAACAAGGAAATTTCGATCATGGATTGGGATGGTTACAATCCGCTTCCACTTACAAGAAACGGTTCCATTAATCTCAATCCAGACTTTGCCCCGAATGGCAGGGAGATAATATTTACCTCCTACAAACGAGGCAATCCCGACCTTTACCGCCGGGCTCTTTCCAGCACCGCGGAAATTCCTATTTCGAGCCGTAAGGGGCTTAACATCACCGGCAGTTGGTCGCCCGACGGCAATAAAATTGCACTGGCGCTCAGCAAGGATGGCGATGCGGAAATCTACAGGATTGACAAAGACGGGAGCAACCCGGTGCGCTTAACGGTAAGTTCCGCACTTGAAGTTTATCCCGGCTGGTCGCCCGATGGTAAACAGATCGCCTTTGTTTCTGACCGTTTCGGCAAACCCCAGATATTCTTGATGGACGCAAATGGGGGTAATGTAAGACGCTTGACCACATCCGGCAGTTATAATGTCAATCCGCGCTGGTCCCCCAAGGGTGACAGAATCGTCTACAGCCGTTCCCAGGGGGGCTTTCAGATATATTCCATAAATCCGGACGGAAGCGGGGACATGCAATTGACCAGCGAGGGGAATAATGAAAATCCCTCCTGGTCGCCGGATGGGCGATTTATTGCCTTCAGTTCGAAGCGAAGCGGTGGTAACGGGATATATGTCATGCGGGCAGATGGCAGCGGCCAGACAAGGGTCAGTACGGGTAAGGGCGGGTATTTTCAGCCGGTCTGGTCGCCGCGCTGAACTACTCGAAAATAATAACTATTTCTTATTATGGGTTGTAAAAATAACGTTGTTATGTATAATTCAGTCGAATCCGATGATTTCAAGGCGTTGCGCCTTATTTGACAGCACAAGGAGGATATGTATGAGAAAGAATCTGGTAGCTCTGTTAACCGGGATCGGTCTGGCCACACTGCTGGTTGGCGGTTGCGCGAACAAGGAAGCTGTAAAGAGTGAAGAGAGTCTGGTGCCAAAGGCGGAGTCGCCTAAAATCGAGGCTGTCAAGCCGCTTGAACAGCCTGTACCTGTGCAGGACAAGTCGACTGAACAGCCCATTGCACCAGCAAAACAGGTCGATCAGCAGACCGATAAGTCTGCTGCGGCGGAAAACATTTTTGGAACGGTCTATTTTGATTTCGACAAATCCGACCTGCGTCAGGATGCCCGTGATGTGCTTTCCAAAAACGCCGAGATCATGATGAAATCCCAAGCCGGCGCAAAAATTCAGATTGAAGGTCACTGTGACGAGCGTGGTTCGGCTGAATACAACCTGGCACTGGGCGAGCGTCGCGCCAAGTCGTCGCTGCAGTATCTTACGACGCTCGGCGTAAAAGCAGACCGTCTTTCCATAATCAGTTACGGTAAGGAAAAACCGGCAGTTCAGGGCAGCGATGAAGCCGCCTGGGCGAAAAACCGCCGCAGCGAGTTTGTAGTAATTAAGTAAGGTCTAATAAACATCGAGATGTAATAAACGCCGGGAATTGATTCCCCGGCGTTTTTTTATGTCTTGACAACATAGAACATTATATATACTGTTTTTCATATATAAGCACTGGAGCTGAATATGAAAACTGGTTATTTAATCGCGACGCTGTTGCTGCTTCTGGCCGGGAGGGTGGAGGCGCAAACCCTTACACTCAAAGAGGCCATATCCAGGTCTCTTGAAAAGAATCATCTTGTAAAGGCTTCCGGATATAACCTGGCAGCTGCCAGACAAGCGATTGTCATTGCCGATTCCAGCTATTATCCGGTGATCGCTTTTGAAGAAACCCTGTCCGCTTCCAACGCTCCAACTCAGGCTTTTATGATGAAACTCGATCAGAGCCGCTTCAGTCAGGACGATTTCAAGATCAGCGCCATCAACCATCCTTCGATCTGGCATGACTTCAAAACCACACTACTGGTGCAACAGCCGATATATGTGCCGTCGTTGTCCCCGCTTGCCAGGATTGCGGCCAAGGAAACTGAAAAATCCGAACTTGGACTTGAGTCAGCCCGTCAGGATACCGCATTTCAGGTTTTCAGCATTTTTCTGGATATCCAAAAGTTGGAGGCCCAGCTCAAAGCTGCCGACAAGGCTGTGGCCGATGCTCGTGAAAACCTGAGACTGGCAACGGTCAGAACCGCTGCCGGTGCCGGACTGCGCTCAGATGAACTAAGGGCCCGCACTCACCTGTCACTGGTCGAACAGCAGCTGATCACCGCCGGTAACAACCTGGCGCTGGCAAGATTGAAATTGGCAATAACCATTGGCTTGCCGGAGGATTCCCCCTTCGAAGTTTCCGGAGACCCGGAATATATCCATGTGCCGCTGTTGAATGAGGAATCCATCAGGAACGCGCTTGCCAGCCGGCCTGATTTGAAACAATCCCATGCGGAAATTGAAAAATCAGACGCTGCTGTGAATCTGGCCAATAGCGATTACTTGCCTGCTCTGGGAGCTTTCGCATCCTATCAGCTGAATTCAAAAGATACTCCGTTTGGAGTCGACAATGATGCCTGGAGTGCCGGTGTT
Organism: uncultured Geobacter sp.; assembly: GCA_964458105.1. Taxonomy (GTDB): domain Bacteria; phylum Desulfobacterota; class Desulfuromonadia; order Geobacterales; family Pseudopelobacteraceae; genus JACRCG01. The sequence goes on along the minus strand of CAYWJJ010000081.1, from coordinate 10,782 downwards.
ACCTTGAGATGGCGGCTTTTTGACGGATTTCGCAGGGGCGGTGAACGGGCAAGGGCGGTTGCCGGCCGTTCCGCCGCACAGGAAATTCTGGAAAACAGAATCAATGATGTGCGCTATCAGTTGAAGGAAAGCCATCTGAGACGTGAGGAGGCCGGCAAACGCCGGGACGTTGCCCGGCATGCTTTACTGGATGCCGAGGAGACGGTTCGCCTGATCGGCAAACGATTCGAGAATTCTTTGGCGACCATGCTGGAACTTCTGGATGCCCAGACGGCTCTCAATCAGGCCAGGGCCAACCTGGTAGATACGGAGGCCGATTATGCACTGGCCGGTGGTCGAGTACATTACAGTTCCGGGACATTTCTAAGGGAGATGCTCAAATGATCAACTACATGTCACATGCGACAATTCTGCTGTCAATTGCGCTTTTTATAAGCGGATGCGCAAATAAGCATGAATCGGACAATGCCGGGAAAATGCCCGGTGTAGTTGTCAAGGGTGTCAATCTGGAAATAGTCAAAAGTTCCGCAGTGCCGGAGGTGCTGGAAGTGGTCGGTACGGTGCGCGCACGCACCAGTGCTGTGGTTTCGGCCCGTATTCCCGGAACCGTCAATTTGCTGAAGGTTCGTGAGGGGGACCGGGTGCGGAAAGGACAGCTTCTGATCCAGTTGGATGCCCAGGAAAACCAGGCCTCCGCAGCAGTCGCTACGGCAGGTGTCGTTGACGCCCGTCGCGGACTTGACGAAGCGCTGACCAGAAAAAAACTTTCCGATTCGACCTTTGAACGATTCAGCAACCTGTATAACGAGCAGGCCGTCAGCCGTCAGGAGTTCGATATCAAGCAATCCGAGCGGGAGTTGGCCGCCCAGGGAGTTGCCCGGGCCGAAGCCAGATTGAAACAGGCACAGGAAGGGGCGCGGGCGGCCGCCACGCTTTCAGGTTATACCAGGATAGTCGCTCCCATCTCGGGCGTGATTGCCAGCAAGCAGGCCGACCTGGGAGCAACGGTTTTCCCGGCACAGCCGTTGTTGACCATCGAGGACGAGGGGAGTTATCAACTGGAGCTGTCCATTCCGGAGTCCATGTCTGCTGAGATCAGGCCCGGCACCCCCGTGCAGGTCAACCTGGATGCGCTCAAGGCAAGCTTTGCAACAAAAATATCCCAGATTGTCCCATCCGCCGACCCTGCCAGCCGTACCTTTACCGCCAAGATAAATCTCAGCCAGAAAAATCTGAAGTCCGGCATGTTCGGAAGGGGCACGATTGCGCTGGGAAGTGCGACTAACAGCATGATGGTTCCAAAGAGGGCTGTTGTAGAACGCGGAGCGATGACTTTTGTCTGGATCGTGGACAAGGACAATATTGCCCGCATGAGGTTGGTCAGGGTCGGCAAGGCCCTGGGCGAGAGGGTGCAGGTGCTGTCCGGCCTGTCCGATGGCGAAAGGCTGGCGGTGTCGGGCGTGGAGAAGGTAGCTGAAGGGGCAAAGGTGGAATAAATGAAACTATTATTCATGCTGGCTGCGGCATTCGTTTTTTATACTCCCTATGTTTTTGCCGATAATTTCCGCTGCCCCAATGGCAGCATCGTATCCAGCGGCGATTCAATTTCAGAGGTCATGGTCAAGTGTGATCCTCCCACCAACAAGATCAAGCGCACCGACAGCGATGAAACCTTCAGGGGCAGGGTCCGCTATATCGAGGTAGAGGAATGGACCTATAACGAGGGCCCCCATACTCTTGTGCACTATCTGACGTTCAAAAACGGCATACTTACCGAAATAAAGACCGGCACTTTCGGGCGCTGACAGGTCTCGCCCCTCTGGAGTTTAAACTCATGCAACATCTCGGATTTGCCGGCAAAATTGCCCATGCTTTTATAAATTCGAAATTGACGCCGCTGATCGTGGTGGCCTCGCTGCTGCTGGGCCTGTTTGCAGTCATAATGACCCCGCGCGAGGAGGAGCCGCAGATCGTGGTTCCCATGGTGGATATCTACCTGCCGCTGCCCGGTTCGTCGCCGCAGGAGGTTCAGGAGCGGGTGGTCAAGCCCTTCGAGTCCAAGCTGTGGGAGATTAAGGGGGTCGAATATCTCTATTCCATGAGCCGTCCCGGCATGGGCGTGATCACCGTGCGCTTCCTGGTGGGGCAGCCGATGGAAGAGTCGCTGGTCAAGCTCTACAACAAGGTCATGAGCAGCCGCGGATTGTTGCCGCCCGGGGCCGGTGAGCCGCTGGTGGTGCCAAAATCCATCGACGATGTGCCGATTATGGCCCTGACGCTCTGGTCGGAGCGCTACGACCACGGCACCCTGCGTGCGCTGGCACGGGAAGTGTCCGATGAGCTGAAGAAGAGTGAGAACAGCGCCGAGGTGGAGATCAAGGGCGGCCTGTCCCGCCAGCTGCGGGTGACGCTGGACGCACCGCGCCTGGCCGGCTACGGCCTGTCGCCGTTGCAGGTGGCCGCCACTTTGCAAAAGGGCAATGCCGCTTTATCGTCAGGCTCGTTCTCCGGCGCCAACAACGAAACTCTGGTGGAAACCGGCGGTTTCCTTGAAAGCGCCGATGCGGTCAAGCGGCTGGTTGTCGGGGTTTATGGCGGCAAGCCGGTCTATTTGTCCGACGTGGCCCAGGTTCAGGACGGGTTGCAAGAAGCGGAGGATTACGTCTTCATGGGGCTGGGCCCGGGAGCCGTTCATAAGAAGCTGGCCGGCAACCCCGGGCGGGATTATGCCGCCGTTACGATATCCGTGGCAAAGAGGAAGGGGGCCAACGCAACCTGGGTGTCCGAGGACCTGGTCAAAAAGGTCGAATTCCTCAAGGGGAAAATCATCCCCTCCGACGTTCAAGTCACGGTGACCCGCAACTACGGCGAGACCGCTAGGGATAAGAACAACGAGCTGCTGTTCCACATGTTCCTGGCGGCCATTTCTGTCACCATACTGATCGCTGTCTTCATGGGGTGGCGCGCCGGTGCGGTAGCTGCCATCGCCATCCCGGTCACCCTGGCCCTGACCATGCTGATCTTCTACCTGATCGGCTACACCCTCAACCGCATCACGCTCTTTGCCCTGATCTTTTCGATCGGTATCCTGGTGGACGATGCCATTGTGGTGGTCGAGAACATCCACCGCTACTTCACCACCACCGTCATGGAACCGCTGGATGCGGCCATAAAGGCGGTGGACGAGATCGGCAACCCCACGGTGCTGGCCACCTTTGCAGTTATAGCCTCGATCCTTCCGATGGGCTTCGTGGGCGGCCTGATGGGACCCTACATGCGGCCGATCCCGGTTGGCGCCAGCATGGCCATGATCTTTTCGATGCTGATCGCCTTCATTGTCACCCCTTACTTTGCATTTCGATTCATGAAGGGCGAGTCCCGCCACGGTTCAGGCGAGGCTCCGGAAGATTCCAAGCTTACGGCATTTTACCGCCACTGGATGGGGCGACTGATCCACGAAAAGCGTCTGCGTTACGGCTTCCTGTCCGGGGTGGTGATTATGCTGCTGCTCTGCTGCTCCCTGGTCCTGTTCAAGGCCGTGACAGTCAAGATGCTTCCATTCGACAACAAGAACGAGCTGCAGGTGATCGTGGATGCTCCGGACGGCACGCCGCTGGAGCAGACCGCCCGCATTGTCCGTGAAATGGGCGACGCCCTGCGGGGAGTGCCGGAAGTGACCGACTTCCAGATGTATATCGGCACCAACGCCCCCTTCAACTTCAACGGTCTGGTGCGCCATTACTACCTGCGCAAGGGCTCCAGCCTGGGCGACATCCAGGTCAACCTGCTGCCGAAGGACCTGCGCAAGGATCAGTCCCACGCTATTGCCAAGCGTATCCGGCCGCTGGTAAAGGCCATCGCCGACAAGTATGGAGCACGGGTGAAGGTGGCCGAGATTCCCCCGGGACCGCCGGTACTGGCCACGCTGGTGGCCGAGATCTACGGCCCGGATGATGCCGGTCGCGCAGGAGTTGCCGGTATGGTCAGGGACATCCTGCTCAGGACTGCCGGTGTGGTGGATGTGGATATGTATCGCGAGGATGACCAGAAAAAAGTGACCCTGGCCGTGGATAGTGAGAAAGCGGCGCTCTCTGGCATTGCAGTCGAGGACGTCGCCCGGACACTTTCCATCGCTCTGGGAGGGCAGAATACCGGCATGCTGCATCTGCCAAGGGAGAAGGAGCCGGTCTATATCAATCTCCGATTGCCTGCCGGACAGCGCAGCTCCGTAGCCGATCTTTCGTCTGTTTACGTTTCCGGACAGAAGGGGAACGTGCCGCTCTCCCAGCTGGTGCGGGTTTCAACCGGCAACGAAGCGAAGACGCTCTATCGCAAGAACCTGAAGAATGTGGTTTATGTGATCGGCGACGTGGCCGGACAGATCGAGGCGCCGGTCTATGCTATCCTGAAAATGCGGAAAGCGATCGCTGCCCTGCCGACACCGGACGGCTCGAAGATCGAGGTCCTGGCCTCGCGGCAGCCCTGGAGCGAGGAAAAGATGGGGATGAAGTGGGATGGTGAATGGCACATCACCTACGAGGTTTTCCGTGATCTGGGTATCGCCTTCGGCGCGGTGATGGTGCTGATCTACATTCTGGTGGTGGCCTGGTTCAAGGACTTCACCACTCCGCTGGTGATCATGGTTCCGATACCGCTGACCCTGATCGGCATCCTGCCGGGGCACTCCCTGTTCGGGGCCTTTTTTACGGCCACCTCCATGATCGGCTTCATCGCCCTGGCCGGGATCATCGTGCGCAATTCGATCATACTGATCGACTTTGCCGAGATGAAGCGCCGTGAGGGAATGCTCCTGGACGAGGCCATCATCGAGGCCGGCGCGGTCCGCTTCCGCCCCATGCTGCTGACCGCTGCCGCGGTTGTGGTGGGGAGTTTCGTGATCGTCTTCGACCCTATTTTCCAGGGGCTGGCGTTGGCGATGATGTTCGGGGAAATCGCGTCGACGACATTGTCCAGGGTCACGATTCCGATACTGTATTATGTGGTTCAAAGCTGGAAGGAACGGCATCATGAATTTGAAAGCAAGGAGACAGTCTGATGTTTTGGTCGAAAAATGCTAAGCCATCTCTGGAAGGAATGGAGCTGGCTGAAATTTGCCAGCTGGAGGGCGAGGTCCTCTATCGCTCCGGCAAATATAACTGCGCCGAGGCGGTAGTGGAGGTCATCCGCAAACATTTCGTGCCCGAGGTGCCTGAGGCGGTGGTAGGGTCGGTGTCCGGCTTCGGCGGCGGTTCCGGCGCGGGCTGCATCTGCGGAGCGGTGGCGGGCGGCACGGTGGCCCTGGGCCTGGTGCTGCATGATAAAAAAACCACTACGCACCTGACCAAGGAGCTTCATGCCTGGTTCAGGGAAAAATACGGCGTGACCTGTTGCAAGACGATTCGCGCCAACAATCCCAAAGGGGTTTGTCCGCAGCTGACCGGGGAAGTTACCGGAAAAGTTGCAGAAATGCTGGGAAGAAAATAAAAAGGAGTCTCACCATGAAAGAAGAATTCTACATAGAGCGTATAGTCAGGATCGTTGCCGGTTCATTTATCATGATTTCATTGCTTCTGGCACACTTCCATTCACCCAATTGGCTCTGGTTCACCGGTTTCGTCGGTCTGAACCTGTTTCAGTCCGGCTTTACGCAATTCTGCCCCATGTTCAATATTCTGGGGAAGATGGGGGTCCCCAGATTTCCACAAAACAGGTGTTGCAAGTGAGTTTTCGCATATCAATTCTCTGCGAAAACACGGTCGGAAGTCTGTCCGGCACCATGGGAGAGCATGGCTTTTCGGCATTGATAGAGCCGTCAGATGGCGCACCGCTGCTCTTTGATACGGGACAGGGTCTGACATTGCTGCACAATGCCGGACGCATGAACAAAGACCTGTCGAAAGTGCGAAAGGTTATCATATCCCACGGCCATTATGACCATGCCGGCGGCCTGCTGCCGCTGCTCCGGGCGGTTGGGCCGCTGCAGGTATACGGCCATCCCGCTATCTTCATGCCGAGGCATCGTATCAAGGACAACGGAGAACGCTATCCGATCGGTATACCGTGTAATCGGGCGGAACTGGTGGCTGCCGGCGCATCATTCGATCTGTCGAAGGAGTTCCGCGAGATTGTGCCCGGTATTCATCTCACCGGTGAAGTCCCGAGGGTGACCGGTTTTGAAGCGGGCGATCAGGGTTTGTACTGCGATTGCAGCGGCCAGGTGCCGGATAATACGCCGGATGACCAGTCGCTGGTGCTTGATACGGAAAAAGGGCTGGTAATCATTCTCGGTTGCTGCCACGCCGGTCTGGTTAATACTCTGGAGCATGTTGCGAGTGTGACCGGCAGAAGGGATATCCATGCCCTTATCGGCGGCACACATCTGGGTTTCTGCGGCCAGGATCAGATTGAAAAAACGATTGCCGCCGTCCGGACGCTGGGCATCAAAAAGCTGGCGGCCGGTCATTGCACCGGTTTTGCCGCATCCGCACGCTTGTCCCGCGAATTGCCGAGGGAATTTCAGCCGGCTATGGTCGGATATACGTTAGAGGTATAGAAATAGAGAAGGGCACACATATTTAGTTTCCGTCCGGAAAGGGTGCTTTTTCCCCTTGGCAGCGTCAATCTTCGGAGTTACTTGTGCGGCATACCGGCGTAAGCCTCCGCGCAACTCCTAGATTTCCTTGCCAAGAGAAAAAATCCCCGCTTTCCAAATCGGAAACCAACAGTATCTCGTCAGGAGTTTCCGGACAGAAACTATTTAAGGAGTGGTCGGATATGAAAAGGTTTTTGCTGGTGTTGTTGGTAGCGTTGACGTTTGTGCCTCAGGCGCGGGCTTCAGAGAAGGATATTACATCCCGTGATGCAAAGGTGCTGCTGGAAAAAAACAAGAATATTTATTTGCTGGATGTGCGCACGCCACAGGAATACAGTCAGGCCAAGCTGGCGGGTTCGGTGCTGATACCGATCGGAGAGTTTGAACGCCGCATAAATGAGGTGCCGAAAAACAGGCCTGTTCTGGTCTATTGTGCGGTGGGATCGCGCTCAAAGCAGGTAGCCGGCTATCTTGCGCAACATGGCAACAAGGAAGTATACAACATGTCGGATGGAATCGTTGGTTGGTATCGTAGCGGATTCCCGATCAGCCGTTAGATAATTCTGCTGAAATAGCTATATTATTTATCCGACTGAATTGGTAGGCTTGACAAACCGTCAGTTATTTGTAATAGTTTGCCGCCGTTTTTCAGGTAAAACCACCCTATCCAATGTGCGGAGACGATACACTATGGCAACAAAACCGAAAGCAGTACCAGAGACGGCTCCCAAGGCGGCAAAAAAAACAAAGTCAGCCGTAGATGCAAATGAAATTACCGAGGAAGCCGTGTCTGAAATAACGGCAGTGGCGGAAGTTCAGGCAGCGCCGGCAGTTGCTCCATCGACACATCCCAAAGATCAGAAATGGGATGAAATCAAAGCCCTGCTTACAAAGATCAAGGAAGACACCCTGCGCGAAATCAGCAAGTCGGTCAGGAAAGGTACTGAGGCTGTCGCTGCAATTGAGCCGGGAGGTGATATATATGACCAGGCCTCTTCAGAGCGGGACCGGGAGCTGGGGCTCCTGTTGGGCGATCGTGAACGGGAAAAGGTGCATAATATCGACGAGGCCCTGTTGCGGATAAATGAAGGCGATTACGGGATTTGTGAAGAGTGCGACGAGGAAATTCCGCTGGGAAGGCTAAAGGCGATGCCGTTCACCCGGCACTGCGTCAAGTGCAAATCGGATCTGGAAAAACTGCAGGCTCAGACCAAACGTGTTGAGGAAGAGCGTGCATATCGTGAAATCCCGATCGGATCTGAAGAGGACGAAGGTTAGATTCAGCTTCTTCTTTTGCCAAGAGCTGTCAATACGGACAGTAACAGGCTCCTTTTAACCGTCATGGCATCATACGGGCACAGCTCCCGGCAACACCAGCAACGAATGCAGCGTGCATTGTCAACAGACAGCACGCTGTTTTTTATGGTGATGGCGGTCGGCGGGCAGGCCTCACGGCATATTCCGCAAAGCTCGCATCTGTTTTTGTCTGCGGCGGGAAATGAAGTCAAATACTTCTTGAGCGATTTTTTAAGAAAACCTGGCAGGCCGAACTGGACGTCAAGCCCTCTGGGAAGTTTGAAGCAGGCCCCCGGCAGGTTTTTCAGAGGTGTGCCGCAAATTTTTATTTCATCGAAGGTTGATCCGGGAAGTCCCATGGCGGCAGCCTGCAGTTCTATGTGCAGCAGATCGGCTGGTATGCCGGCCAGTTTGCCTGCCACCAGATCGACCGCTACCGGGTTAACCCCGGCAATCAAAATCCCGAGCTGTACCGGATCGCCGCTGCCGGGTCCGTCTCCCTCCATTGCCAGAATCCCGTCGACTATATTAAGTGCCGGCTTTTTCAGCAGGTAGATTTCAAGCAGCAGGCGTGCGAACTGTTCCCGCGATGTGCCTGCCTTCAGATGCCAGCCGGCTTTCTCCGTTCCAACCACCGCACCGAAAAGATTCTTGACTGCACAGGTCATGGTCATCATTTCATGGGTTTTTAGTTTCGGAAGATTAATGACCTTGTCCGCCTCCATATAAGTTCGCGATAGATGGATCTGCCGAAAAGTGCCGGTACCCTTCATGCTGACAACATCTTTGAATTCCACCAGTTCGGCACCGCTTTCACGTGCTGCCGCAGCAATTCCGCTTTTTTCTGCCACGCGCTGAAAACCGCCGATACCGGGGCTGTCACCGATCAGCGCGATGCCGCCCGCTTCCCGGACAAGCTCGGCAACCACCCTCACCAGAGCCGGATGGGTGGTTACGGCCTGTTCGGGCTTTTTTGCAGACAGCATATTGGGTTTAAGTAAAACCCGCTCGCCGCGATTTACAAATGAGGACATGCCTCCCAAAGGCTCCAGCAGCCGGATTATGTTCTGCCTGAGGGTGGAGACTTCGTAGCTGGCAGATTGAATCAGGGAAATGTTTTCCATTTGATACCTTGAGTTAAAGATTAGAAGTCTTTATTGCTTGCATCTATAAAAAATCCCGTTACACTTAGCCGGTGACGTGGACATAAATATTGGAGAACATATCACGCATGCTAAGTCCGATTGAAAAGTACGATATATCCTTGTTGTACGTTGAGGATGAACAGAGCACGCGTGAACAGGTGTCGGGTCTGTTAAGGCGCATAGTTCGCAAATTGTATGTGGCGTCTGATGGGGTTGACGGACTTGCCCAGTACAAAGAGAATATGCCGGATGTTGTTCTTTCGGACATAATGATGCCTGGAATGGATGGACTGGAGATGGCCAGTCAGATCCGCATGATCAAACCCGATTGCCATATCATTGTCCTGACAGCGTACAGCGATACCGAATACCTGCTTGAATGCATAGCGATAGGAATTAGTCAGTTTGCCCAAAAGCCGGTGGATTTTTCAAAACTATCCCAGACTATCGGTCAATGCAACGAATTAATTCAGATGAAACGACGTGTAGAAAAGCAGGGCGAAATGATCCAGTTGCTGTCGCAGGCGATGGAGCAGGCACCGGCGCCGGTCATGATTGCAGCCCTGGATGGAAGTATCGAATATGTAAATGCCATGTTCTGCCGGGTTACCGGCTATGAAAAGGACGAAGTCATCGGTGAAAATCCACGATTTCTAAAGTCTGAAATCAATTCGCCTGAAGTATATGAGGATCTTTGGAAGACGATAACGGCAGGCAAAGAGTGGGAATCCGAACTAGCCAATCGCCGCAAGAATGGGCAGATCTACTGGGAATGGGTGAAAATCAGCCCGGTGTTCGATTCTGAGGGAAACATAATAAAATATCTGAAGGTTGCCCAGGACATCACCGATCGCAAAAAGTACGAGGAAAGCCTGCATTATCTAAGTACGCATGACTCGTTAACCGGCTTGTACAATCGTGTCTATTTTGATGCGGAAATGAAAAGACTGGCTTCCAGCCGTGAGTTCCCTGTCAGTATTATTGTGGCGGATGTTGACGGCCTTAAAACTGTCAACGATACAAAAGGTCACGATGCCGGCGATAAACTTATTCAGGTGACGGCCTCGATCATATTGTCGACATTTCGAGCGGCAGACGTTGTCTCGCGGATAGGCGGGGACGAGTTTGCCATACTGCTTCCCGATACCGATCAGCCGACAGCGCAGGAGGCGGTGGATCGAATCATGAAGAGCTACGAATCGGGTGACGCAATAAAACAAGGTGGCGGGTTATCGCTCGGGATTGCGACGGCCTTCTCCGGAGATGAATTGGCAGTCGCTCTCAAGTCTGCGGATGAGCGGATGTATCAGCATAAATACAGCAAGCGCAAATAACTCCAACTCGACAAACATCAGTTAATTGGCCCGGTGAACAAAAATAATAAAAAAAGTATTGACTCTCTGTGAGTAATATAGTAAAAGTCTGTTTCTCTTTGAGCCGCTAGCTCAGTCGGTAGAGCACCTGACTTTTAATCAGGTGGTCGTTGGTTCGACCCCAACGCGGCTCACCAAACATTACAGGGACTTAGCCTTAACCGGTTGAGTCCCTTTTTGTTTATGCTGTAGTAAAATCCCAGACCACATAATCCGCCTAAGCCTTGGCGGGTCTCTCTTCCATGATAATAATTGATAATAGTTGAAGGTGCAAGCGAAGCAACCAGCAAGCATGAGTGCAGAAGGCAGCACGTGCAGGCCGCTAGTACCACATATCATTTAAAATTTCGTATTTAACTCAATGGTGATATACTGA
>CAYWJJ010000080.1:0-18482 GCA_964458105.1 uncultured Geobacter sp. | reverse complement strand
GAAATAGTACCAGAATTACTACAGAAAGTACATTTTATTTACGGATAAGTTCTAAGTGAAACATCATCTTTCGATTGTCTTCAGCTCGTCAGGACTGTCCTAGAGGAAGCAAAAGTTGTTGCATAACCAGGCGGCGGCACACAGACGCTGACGCGCTGGTGCGCCCCCCACCGTTGGGGATGGGAAACAGAGAACCGGCGTTCCCTGTTCTTGGGCGAAGGAGAATTGCCAGATGCTTCCGGATTATCCAGAAACAAAAAAACTATTCAGTCGCTTCTTTCGGACCTATATGCGGCGGAAAATCCACGAGGTTTCGCCTTATAGCGCCGTGCAGACTCGCTATCTCCATGAAGGCCGGGCTATGAAGATCACCCGCGCCGATCAGTCGGAATCGACTTCCGGTATGGAGCAACTTACAGCGCATCTCGAAATCAAATTCGATGAGATCGAGAAGCTGACCTTTCAGAAAGCAATCGATAAGCATGACGCCATGATCGCGGACCTGGTTCGAAAGCAGACCCACTTCATACGCGAGCGCATGAGCAGCGAGCTTCCTGAGAGCCAGACTCTCGACGCAAAGGGTAGGACATTCGACGCGCAGGTCGTTTTCGACATGCTGGAGAAGATGCAGATTGAGTTCTACCCCGACGGCACGCCGCATGAGATCTTCGTGGACGGCCCGTTGTTTACCCAAGAGAGGATGGCCGCCGTAGACAAGGAATTCGAGAGCAATCCAGAACTGAAAAGGAAATTCGATGAAATGATGGTGAGGAAGAAGGAAGAATGGCATGCTAGAGAGACTGATCGAAAACTGGTTGGATAGCGCCGGCGAGCGTAGCTACCAGCGCTGCTTCTGCCAGATGCTGATCGGGCAGGGATACCATATCATCCACAATACCGAGCACACGCCGCTTGAGCACGGCAAGGACGTGATCGCCATCTCCCCTGACGGCAAGGTTGTCGCTTTTCAGCTCAAGGGTAATCCTGGCAAATCGCTGATACCAAGCCAGTTTGACAAAATCCGCGGCCAACTCGAACAACTCGCGACCTATGCACTCGGCATCCCCGGATACGAGAAGAAGATTCCGGATGAATGTTATCTCGTCACGAACGGCGAGATTGATGAAGCGGTCTCCGTCGAGCTGCAACGTTTGAACGCGGCTCTTGAGAGCCGGGGCCATCATCCCGAGAAGATCAAAACTATAACGAGGGGAACGCTGCTCTCTTGGGCGAATTCCATTGGGCTTTCGTTGTGGCCTTCGGAAATCGAGGACTTCGGCAACCTTATCAAGCTTTTGAACTGCGCTGGCGACGAAATTTTCCCGGCAGAGATATTCGATCCCCTCTTGCTGCATACGCTTCGCATGCACGAGACCCTAAAGGCTTCGGAATTGCGCCGCCGTATCACGAGCGCTGCCGTCTTGACGGCAGTCGCGCTGCATTCCTTCTCCCGGCGTAAGAACCATTTCGCCGAAATTACGGCATGGACGTTGTTTGCGACCTACACCATTGCGGCCTGCGAGAAAAACGGTCTCGATTTCAAGAAGAACAGTGCAGAAGCAGTTCTGACGGCGCGCGGCGCCATCCACGGCCTTCTCGGGCAGCTCTGCGACGAGATACGGGAGCGCGGCATTCTGAACGAGGGAAACCCGTTCAGCGAGTTCGCCTTCTATCGCCCGAGGGCGTTGCTGATCTACGCACTCATGGGAATTTACTGGATGTGGTCCTATGCTGAAGGTTGGAATGATCCGATGCACAAGGCAACGGTTGAAGGACTAATCCCAGAAAATCTTCCACCGCAAAGCCTATGGGGTGAAGGCGCGATCCCGCATTTCCTCGCTTTTAACTGGTATCGAAAACGGATTGACGCCTCTCCCGCTCGTGATGAATTCGTGGCTGACGTCTTGCGAGACATCTTGAGCAACAAGCTCGGGCCTGCGGGACATCTGCCGGCGCCTTACTATGGAATCGAAGACGTCGTGCGGCACAATTATCTCAAGATTCTGGGCTGCGACGATCCCTTCGAAGGCGACGGCTTCGAAGGCACGAGCTACATCTGCGAAAGCCTGATGATGAATCTTGTGCGCGCAAACCTTAAGGAAAGGTGCAAGGAGCTATGGCCTGATTTCACACGCATCAACCATGAGCGCGTTGTGCCGGACGAGGCATGGCGCTTCGCGCTATATCGCACCGGAGAAGGAGCTACCAACTCCACGCATATCTATCCTTCAACGATGCAGTGGAAAGACCTTCAAGAGCTTTCCGCAGAACACGCGGGAACGGACATTCCGGAAGCACTCAAGGCCGACCCCATTCTGCTGCTCTTGTTCGTGACGATTTTTCCGTTTCGTGCCTCGTTCTCAGCAGTGAAATTCCTGCATAAGAAGTTCGACGTGCAGACAGCAACAACTCCGTGCTGACCCAAGTATGCAGCACATCGCTGAAGAGCGAAATGGAATGTCCGGAGGGTCAGCCCTTGTCACGAGACATTTGTAAAAGACGAGTGAAAAAAATGTTCCAACAAGACAGTTGACCGTACCAAATAACCGCCCGGTCAACTGCCGCGCCGTTGGCGAGCAAAGCAAAGGCGCCGTTCTGCTGGTTAACGGTATAACTCGGAGCCCAAAAAAGGAGGAGTGCTTTGAAACATTTCAGGATTTGTGCATGTTTGTTATTCTTAGCTACCTCTGTCTCTACTGCATGGGGAACCAGCTCTATTTCCGGAACAGTATCGTACAATGGCAGTCATACGGGAACCATATATGTAGCCCTGTTTACTGAGCCAATATCCTGCACGGCAACAAATCCGCATCCCCTTAGTGCCATACAACTTTCTGAAATGGGTAGTTATCAAATCTCTGGACTGTCGGACGGAAACTATTATGTTGCTTCTGTAATTATGACATGCGGGAGTGATTGTGCATTAAGTATCACTGACCCGTGGGGTGTTTACAATGGATGTAATAATATTACCCCTGTAACCATCAAAGGTACTTCTGTATCTAACGTTAATGTTGCGTTAGTGGATGGAACGGTTGTTAATCCAAATCCGTTTGTAAAGTCAGTCAAATCGTATTATTTAAGTGTAACAGGCAATTCAAGCGGTACAATAGGGTTTCAAAAGTCTAATGACGAGCTTTCATTTTTTAGTGTTGATCTTTACGGTGATGGTGGGTTTGGCAGGTTTGGAAATGGAGAGTCTGGTGTTGAAGCAATCTTACCATTCGGTACACATTCACCACCCATAAAACACTTGAAGCCAATGGTCGGGCAAACTTGGTCAGATACGGGCGACTCCAATGGTTATCAGATTAATTCTGTTGCCGAAGTTCAAAGCGTGAACGTCACGATCAAAGTTGCTGCAGGCACATTTACTGGCTGTGTACATGTAAGCGAAACTCTTTCATGGCCATTTGGGTATAATCGGTTAAAATATCCAGTTGGATATGATAGATGGTTCTGTCCTGGAATTGGGCCAGTTAAACTTATTATTTCTGATAATTTCGGTGAAAATTATTTAGGAGAACTTACTGCATATAATCTCACAAATGTCGATACAACAGACTACTTCCCCCTTGAACCCAGCTATCAATGGACTTTCAAGATGGATGATAACAGATCAGCAACTTGGATTGTGAACGCCATTGCGCCAGATGTTGTCATGAATAGCAAGCCGCCAAACCCAGACATACAGAACACCGGTACATTTATATTCAGCTCTACTAATCCAGAAGCAACTTTTGAGTGTGAGCTTGATGCAACTTCTTTCTCTGTATGTCATAGCCCATATAGTTACTCTAATCTTTCCACCGGTAGCCATACTTTTTCAGTCAGAGCAAAAGACTCCGCAGGATATGTTACAGTTGATCCCGTTTTTTATAGTTGGAATATCATATCAACATCACTAACAAAAACGCTTAGTATTACTCCTAACGGTACCGGTAGCGGTTCAGTTAATAGCAACCCCTCTGGCTTGATTGCATGCACCTATCCACCCCAAAGCGGAAAATGCAATGTGACTCAACAAGTCAACACACAACTGACACTCATCGCAACCCCAAGTGACGACTCACTTTTTGGCGGTTGGGGCAGTCCATGCAACGACTGCTCTGGCCTATCATGCCTTGTTACGCTGAACAGTGACAAGAGTTGTGCTATCACATTCCTAATCAAGCCACTTGTGCAAATAGCTGGGCCAACTTATTTTGCCTCCATAAATAAAGCCTATACTCAATTGTTAGATGAAATCCCGGCAGTGATGAAAGCTCAGGCGGTCGAACTAACAGAAGAGGTTGATTTCAATCGTAATATTCCTCTTACTTTTGAAGGTGGCTTTGACACCGAATTCACTAATATTTTAGGTTATTCAACACTTCATGGTGTGGTGAAATTGTCAAAGGGGTCGCTGCTGGCAAATAGATTGATTATAAAATAGCCGAGTGAACCCAGAAGGGACACTGGTAACTTATTTAACTTATTGAGCTAAAGTACAATGTCCAACTAGTGCCAAGACCGGCCCAAAACCGCCGGTCAGGCTTATGGCATTGTCGCAAAGGAAAGAGATGAAAAAGGTCTTCGCTGATTTTGATTTTAACCTTCTTGATGATCCTGATTTTCGAGAAGCCTCTGTTCGTGAACAGAGGCTGAGGTAGAGTAGAGAGCAGGTTTTACCCTGCCCTCCCTCATCAAACCGTCCATGCAGTTTTCCCGCACACGGCTTTCAGATGTTCTTCACTGTAAGGCATGCCCGCTCTTTGGTTGTGTTAACAAAGCAGGGTTCCTTCCCTCAGGCTGGGTTATGTTGTCCCATGCCTTCAGACGGTACTCCAAAGTATCATGCTATTCACGTTCAAGCACCAGATCAAAGCTGGCTTTTTTCGACCCAGCCTTCGGGTAATGCTGGGTAATCAGCCCGGCATAGTTTTTAATATCCACCAGAATATGAACATGGGGAGGACGTCGTGCATACGGGGGCGGATAATTCATTTCAATCCGGTAGCGTCCGCGACGATCCGAATAAAGAGTGGCCCGCCAGGCGTCAGCATAGGCGCCATCCGGGCCGGCCAGCCAGATCTCGATGCGTGCGCCGGCGATCGGCTTGCAATCCACGGCATCTCGCACGACACCGGACAACAGATAACCGCTTCCGATTTTAGATCGCAGAGGAGCGTTGGGCCGATAGAACGGTCCAATTTCATCCTGGGGTGTCGGAACGCAGCGACGCGCTTCGGCCCGGCCCGTAATTAAAACAATCGCAAGCAAGAATGTGATTATCAACTGGAGCTTCAAACTCATTCATACCCTTCCCATGTTCCCGGCAAACAACTTTGCATGCAAATCATTATTACATCGTAACAGCGCAATCCAACATCGCAACTCCGAGACGTTTATGAGGTTTTTTACATTGCCCATTTTATTTTATGGGTAAATATTTCATACAAGAACATCACCCTGTTTTATTATCCTCTTTTTTCTTGTTTCCTGTATCAGAATCTGTAGTATTATCCGTTTCGTATAAAATAAACCGCGATCCGTCACCGATCATTTCCTGCGTGACGTTTTCGACTGACTTCTCGGGAGAATTACCGCGTGAAAAAACTGCGTACCGGAACCAACCTGATCCGAATATTTCTTGTCCTGGGAATAATCCTTTCTCTGGCTGGACTGTCGACAACTCTTGCTTCCACAATACCCAGCAGGGTGGCGCTGGCCATTTTATATGGATTAAACATTCTGTCGCTGATCACAGTCATCTGGATACTTATCTCCAGAAGACTTGTCGAACGGGTCAAGCATATCACCAAGGCGATGAACAAGGCTGCCGAAGGTGAATTGCGAGAACGCGTTGAATTTGACGGAGAAACCGAGATATCTCTCCTGGCCGAAAATTTCAACTCAATGATGGAACGCCTTTCAGGTGCGATTTCCAAGGTCCACAGCTCGGTTTCAGAACTAAGAAACATCTCTTCCACGATTGCCCAGCTATCCGAAAAAGGGGTCTCCTCAGCATCTGTGCAATCAGAGGTTCTCAAACGCACATCCATGTCAATACGCGACATAAACCATTCCATTAACGATGTCTCGGCATCGGTTGTAACGCTTTCCACGCTGTCGTCACGAAATTCCACATCTATGACGGATATGTCCCACAGCCTCGGATCTACCACGCTCCATCTGGAATCGCTGGTTCTCTCGGTAGAAGAGGTCAGTTCCTCCATCATGGAAATGGCGGCCGCCATCTGCCAGATCGAGGAAAACGCCGCCGTTCTGACGTCAGACACCTCGATAACAGCCAAAATGGTTTTCGATATGGATAAGGCAATCAAGCAGATCAGCTTGCAGGCAACAGACGCGACACGCATTGCAGAAACCGTCAGAAAGGATGCCGAGGAGGGGTGGAATTCTGTTGATGCCACAATCACCGGCATCAATGAAATTAAAACCTCATCCTCCATCACTTTCGATGCAATAGAGAATTTGTCCAAAAGAGTCGCAAATATCGGCAAGATTCTTTCAGTAATTGATGAAGTCGCCGAACAGACCAATCTTCTGGCTCTTAATGCATCCATCATAGCTGCGCAGGCAGGCGAACGAGGCAAAAGTTTTTTAGTGGTGGCAGGAGAGATCAAGGAGTTGGCAAAACGTACAGGAAACCATACCAGAGAAATTTCCGAGATCATCCTGGGAGTAAGGGAAGAGACGGATCGGGCAGTAAAAGCCATCACGCTTTCCGAAAAACGGATTTCCGAAGGTGGGGAGCTGTCAAGAAAATCCGGCGAGGCTCTTCTGAAAATCGTGAACGGGATCCAGGTGGCGAGTGACCAGCTGGTTGAGATAAACAGAACCGCCCTCAGCCAGGCAGAGGCCAGCACAGCGGTTCAGCGGGCGATGGGCAGGGTTGCCGAGATGGTTGAGCAAATCGCCAGGTCAACCCAGGAGCAGAGCCATGGCAGCGCGTTGATCACTGCCGCGGTTGATCGCATGAGAAGCCTCACCCGCGAAGTCATGCATTCCATCAGCAGCCATCAAAGCTCAGCATCACAGGTTATTGTCGCCAGTGAAGAAATCAATTCAATGGTTAAAGACATCTGTGAACAGTCCATACTCCAGTCTGCCAGCGCGGAACGGATAGGCGAGTCACTCAAGGATTTTGAGGAGTCAAACGAGGTGCATGTTACTTCGACCCTGGTCATGGATGAGATTCTGGCCAAACTTGCCAGACAGATCGAAGTACTGCAGGATGAAATGGGCCGTTTCAAAGCGTAGATAACACACATCACATCTCTTTCATGTCGTCAGGAGAATCACCATGACCCCTTCAGAACTTCTTCAGCTTTCAGGAGGATATTGGGCCACCTGCGCGCTCCATGCAGCTGTCAAACTGGACATATTCACCCACTTGGCGGATAATCCGGCAACGGCGGCAGACATATCCAGGCTGAGCGGCAGCAATCAACGAGGCGTGACCATGTTGCTGAACGCACTTTCGGCGATGGAACTCTTGAAAAAATCCGACGACACCTATTGTTTGACCCCTTTCTCCTCGGAATACCTGTCGAAACACTCCGTTAAATATCTCGGGCATATCATCATGCACCACCACCATCTCATGTCCAGCTGGTCAAGGCTGGACGAGGCGGTTATAAGTGGCGCTCCGGCAAGAACCAACTCTTCCCGCACCGATGATGAGACAGCTCGTGAAAGTTTCCTGTTGGGAATGTTCAATCTGGCCTCTTTGGCCGCTCCGCTGGTTGTCCCGGCCATAGACCTTTCCGGCCGGCATAGCCTGCTTGATCTGGGAGGCGGACCGGGAACGTACGCAATTCACTTCTGCCTCCATAACCCGGAATTGAAGGCGGTCATCTATGACCTGCCGACAACGCGACGATTTGCCGAAGAGACTGTAAATCGCTTCAACCTTTCCGGCCGGATCAGCTTCTCGGCCGGTGATATACTCGCTGATGATATCGGCAACGGCTACGATGTCGTCTGGATATCCCAGCTGCTTCACAGCGAAGGTCCGGATGGCGCTGCGATCATGTTGAAAAAAGCGGTTCAGTCGCTGCAGCCGGGTGGCCTGGTGATTGTGCAGGAATTCATTCTTGACGACAACCATGCCGCCCCACCCTTTCCGGCCCTTTTTTCCCTGAACATGCTGCTGGGCACGCAGAAAGGGCAATCTTATTCGCAAGCGGAACTGAGCGCGATAATGGCGCGGGCCGGCGTACGGAATATATCAAGGCATCCGCTCGAACTGCCCAATGGAGCAGGTATCATGATCGGAAGCGCCGACTGATACCATCAGCGACAGAAATAAATGGCATCCTTTGTGCTAAAAAGTTATTCAGGTGTACATATATATTCTGTAAAAGGAGTGCCACGTGAATAAAACCATCATTGCCGCTTTACTTGTATCCCTGTCAGTACCGACGCTTGCGTTATCCGAAACAAACGTCAATATCAGCGTCGGAGTGCCTGCCATTCCGGTTCCCGCCCCTCCGCGAGTCGTATTCCAGGCTCCCCCTCTGTTTCTATCTCCTCCCGGCATTGGTTTTTACGTCGGGGTTGATATGCCCTATGACATGGTCTTCATTTCAGGCAACTATTACCTTTTTCAGGGTAACGGCTGGTACCGGTCCAGAGACTATAATGGCCCCTGGGCATTTGTCCGGCGCGATCGCCTACCACCGTCGATCAGAAATTACAACATTGAAAGAATAAGACATCATCGTGAGCATGAGTACCTTTCATACCGGAATGAACATGATCATTACAGGGGTCGCCACTACCGACCAGGCAAAGAGGAAAACGAATATCGCAAGGACAACCACGAACGGGACAAGGAAGAAAAACGGTACGAAAAAGAAGAGCGCAAACACGACCGGGACGAACGTCATGACCATGGCAGACACGGCGGGCACGACGACTGATTGAAGCGGGATTTTGAGTAAGACAAGACCAGTTTTTGAAGCAGGTTTTTTGATACATTCGCGAGGCTCCTGGATTCCAGCGGGGGCCTCGTTTATTTAGCATATCTTCAAGCTTATCCGGAGGATCTGATGATCATACATAAAAGTGGCTGGGTTCATAATCTGCTGCTGTCACTTTCCCGGAGAGCAAAACAGGCGGAGAAGGATCGGCTCATGCTGGAAGACGCTCTGGGACACGCTTACGAAGGGCTCCTGATTACCGATGTACAGGGTGTCATTCTCAAGGTAAATGAGGCATATGCCCGCTTTCTTGAGACAACCATAGACAGGCTGGTCGGCAGGCATGTTACCGATGTGATCGAAAATACTCGCATGCATCTGGTTGCTAAAAGCGGTGTTGCCGAAATTGCCCAGCTCCAGAAAATCAAGGGGCATGAGATGATCTGCAGCCGAATCCCGATCATCGAAAACGGCAAGGTTGTGGCGGTGGTCGGCAAGGTCATGTTTCAGAACATCGAAGACCTCTTTTCTTTTACCGAGAACTTCAAGAAGCTGAAGAGCGAACTGGAGTTTTACAAAAGTGAACTCAGTAAACATTTGAGCGCCAAATACTCCTTCAATCAC
The DNA here is from genome assembly GCA_964458105.1 of uncultured Geobacter sp. Classification (GTDB taxonomy): domain Bacteria; phylum Desulfobacterota; class Desulfuromonadia; order Geobacterales; family Pseudopelobacteraceae; genus JACRCG01. The sequence goes on along the minus strand of CAYWJJ010000080.1, from coordinate 8,928 downwards.
ATTGTCGGCATCAGCAAGGAGCTGGAGTGGGTGAAGGAGTTGGGCAGGAAAGTGGCCATGAGTACCACCACCGTCCTGCTGAAGGGGGAGAGCGGAACCGGAAAAGAACTGTTTGCCCATGCCATACATAACGAGAGCCAGCGGAGACTCGGCCCTTTTATCAAGGTCAATTGCGCCGCCATTCCCGAAACTCTATTTGAGTCGGAATTATTCGGATATCGCGAAGGAGCCTTCACCGGAGCGCATAAAAAAGGGAAAAAGGGGAAGTTCGCCCTGGCCGATAAGGGAACGATCTTTCTGGACGAGATCAGTGAACTGCCGCTGACCATGCAGGTCAAGTTGCTGCGGGTACTTCAGGAAAAAGAGATCGAACCGGTCGGGGCAGAGGCTTCCGAAGCGGTGGACGTGCGGATAATTGCCGCCTCCAACCGGGATCTGGAAACGCTGGTCAAAAACGGCATGTTCCGCCACGATCTGTATTATCGCCTGAATGTAGTTATGCTGGAAATCCCCCCGCTGCGCAGTCGCCGCGATGATATCCCGCTGTTGATTCAATTTCACCTGCGGCAACTGGAGAAGGAGACCGGGATTCCGGTAGAAGGGGTCGAACCCGATGTCGCCGAGATACTCAAGCAGCACGACTGGCCGGGCAACGTGCGGGAACTGCGCAATATTCTCGAACAAGCGCTGTATGTAAAAGCAGGTCCCACCATTTTGCGAAACGACATCCCCGGCGCACTGGTCAAAGGGGTCGGCATGCCATCTTCGCAGGAGACAAGTCGCAACCTGAAGTTTATTACCCAACTTGCAGAGGAGGAAGCGATCCGGACCGCCATACGCGAAGAGAAGGGAGACAAACAGGCCGCTGCCGCCCGGCTCGGCATCAGCAAATCATCCCTGTATGCCAAGTTTGCTCAATACGAAATAGGCGGTTGATGATTTTCATATTTCACAGGCATCTTCTATTTCCAATATACTGGAATCATTCCAAAATACTGGAATATTCCGTATCGCCTGAAGTGTTTATATGTATTATCAGGATGTTATAGCCTTGCATTCATCCCCCAACCCCTCTCACTACCTTTATAATCGCCACCATTAATTCCAAATTCATGGAATTCAACAATCCTACATAGATTAAATTACTGCGTTCTGCAGTCACAGCGGATCATTACACCTGTACTTACAGTATATTACACTCACTTGCTCTATCTACATGCTGGATGGCACATCCCTTGCTTTAAATTGATATAAATCTGTTTTATTTGGAGTCGTCATGAGTATCAAAGACATTCTCCTGCATCTGGATAACTCTTCAACCTGTGAACGCAGGATTGATGCCGCCTTAAGTCTTGCAAAATCACAGGGTGCCAAAGTGACGGGACTTTCCGTTGCGATCTTCGGCTTTTACCAGCCGCACTACCTGCACGCCGAAGAAAATATCGCGGTGGCCGGCAAGTTGCTGGAGACAAAAGCCCGGGCTGCCGGTGTTTCGGCCGCCTATAGCAGTATTGAATCCAGCGTGGTAGGTGTCGGTTTAAGTGAAATGCTGATCCGCGCCTCGCACTGCAGCGACCTGGTGGTTGTCGGACAGGAGTCGCGCCGGACCACTCGTACTCTGGCAGTAGTAGAGCATCTGATAATGAGGGGCGGCCGACCGGTGTTGATCGTCCCTGCAGCGGGCGCATTCCCGACCGTCGGCAAACGTGTGCTGGTGGCCTGGAAAAACGGCCGGGAGGCCGCCCGCGCTCTTCATGACGCGCTGCCGATCCTGCAGCAGGCAGAGCAGGTGACATTACTGACCGTTACTTCCAGTGAAGAATCGAGCCGGGCACCATGGGAAGAAATACAGGAACACCTGCGGCATCATAATATCCAGGCCGGCACGGAACTGCAGCCGGTTACCTCGGCTACCCTGGCGGACATCATACTGAACCGCGCCTGCGAAGGAGGCTACGACCTGCTGGTGATGGGAGCCTGTCAACCCGGATCACGCAGGAGCTCGCAGCTTGGAGCGGCAGCGGCCCAGATACTGCGGGAGATGACCATTCCGGTTTTGATGTCTCATTGACGCACTTATACTGTTTATCAGAACCAGGAGCGAAGCAGATGACGGACCATATTCTTGCAACAAAAAACCTGTCCAAGGATTTCAAGGGATTCACCGCGGTATCAACCGTAAACCTTCAGATTCAGCGCGGCCATATTCATGCCATGATCGGGCCGAACGGGGCCGGCAAGACCACTGTTTTCAATCTCCTGACCAAGTTCCTCACGCCGACCTCCGGCAGCATCCATTTCAACGGAACCGACATCACGAGTGAAAAACCGGCCGATATCGCCCTGCGCGGGATAGTTCGTTCCTTTCAGATATCGGCGGTATTTCCGAATCTGACGCCACTTGAAAACGTACGGATCGCCCTGCAGCGCTGCCTCGGCACCTCCTACCACTTCTGGAAGTCATCCGCCGGACTGGGCGAACTGAACGGCCGGGCCATGGAACTGCTTGAAGCGGTCGGCCTTCAGGACGCATTTGACGAGGCTGCGGTGGAACTATCATATGGCCGCAAGCGGGCATTAGAGATTGCCACCACACTTGCGCTGGAGCCGGAACTGATGCTGCTGGACGAACCGACCCAGGGCATGGGTGGCGAGGATGTCAGCCGGATCACCGAACTGGTGAGGCGGGTAGCTTCCGGCAGAACCATTTTGATGGTCGAACACAACCTGCATGTTGTGGCCAGCCTGGCGGATCGCATCACGGTCCTGCAACGCGGCGCAATACTGGCTGAGGGGACGTATGGTGAGGTTTCCACTGATCCCCAGGTAATGGAAGCATATATGGGGGTCGGCCATGAGTGAGTCGGCCATGAATGGGAAAGGTACAAATGAACTGCTGGCGGTCTCGAATCTGCATGCCTGGTATGGCGAGTCACACATCCTTCATGGAGCCTCGTTTTCGGTCAAACGCGGAGAACTGGTGACGCTGCTGGGCCGAAACGGTGCGGGCAAAACCTCGATTCTGAAATCGATCATGGGGCTTGTGGGACGGCGCAGCGGTTCCATATCAATAAACGGTCATGAAACAGTCAAAATGCAGACCCACCACATTGCGCGGCTCGGCATCGGTTACTGCCCCGAGGAACGTGGAATATTCTCCAGTCTGAATGTGGAAGAAAACCTGCTGCTTCCGCCGGTCATCAAAGCCGGCGGCATGAGCATAGCGGAAATTTACGAAATGTTCCCCAATCTGCTGGAACGCAGAAAAAGCATCGGCACACGTCTTTCCGGCGGCGAACAACAGATGCTGGCCATGGCCCGCATCCTGCGAACCGGAGCTGACCTGTTACTGCTGGACGAAGTCACCGAAGGACTGGCACCGGTCATTGTCCAGTCCATCGGGCGCATGGTGAGGCAATTGAAGGAACGCGGTTTCACGATCATTCTGGTGGAGCAAAACTTCCATTTTGCGGCAGAACTGGCCGACCGGCACTATGTCATCGAACATGGCGCCATAGCCGATATGATCACCAAAGATGAAGTTACGGGTAGCAGGGAGAGGATCAACAGGTATCTGGGCGTGTAACGGAACAGAGTAGTGTAACCAACCAGAAAGAGGAGGAGCGCATGAAACGGTTCATCAAGGCAACAGCATGTGTAGCACTGCTTGGCATGACGGTATCAGCCGGTGCGGCAGGCAAGGGACTTTCGGACGATGTGGTCAAGATCGGAGTCCTGACCGATATGTCGGGTGTCTACTCGGCTATCGGCGGCAAGGGCACCCTGGTGGCAGTGGAGATGGCAATCGCAGATTTTGGAGGCAAGGTTCTGGGCAAGCCGATTCAGGTAGTATCCGCAGACCATCAGAATAAGGCTGACATCGCATCCACCAAGGCCCGCGAGTGGTTCGATACCGGCAAGGTTGATATGGTAACCGGTCTGCTGAATTCGGCTTGTGCTCTGGCAGTTCAGAAGTTGGGGGCCGAAAAGAAGCGGATCACCATGAATACCGGAGCCGGGTCCACCGACCTGACCAACAAGGATTGCACCCCCTACGGCATCCATTACGCCTACGACAACTATGCGCTGGGCAATGTGGCCGGAAGTGAAGTTGTCAATCACGGCGGCAAGAGCTGGTTTTTCATCACGGCGGATTACGCCTTCGGCCATTCCCTGGAGAAGAATACCACCAATTTCGTGAACAAGCTGGGTGGCAAAGTTGTCGGTTCGGTGCGCCATCCGCTGGCAACTGCGGATTTTTCGTCCTATCTTCTGCAGGCCCAGTCTTCGGGAGCTAAAGTTATCGGCCTGGCCAATGCCGGTGGCGATTTCACCAACGCAGTCAAGCAGGCGGGCGAGTTCGGTATTGTGCAGAAGGGACAGACTGTGGTCGGGATGCTGGTGTTCGATACCGACGTCAAGAGCCTGGGGCTGAAAACAGCCCAGGGGATGCAGTTCGCTTCCGGTTTCTACTGGGATCGAGACAAAGCCACCCGTGACTGGTCAAAGCGTTTCCAGGCCAAGCACAAAGCCATGCCGACCATGGATCAGGCCGGTGCCTATTCCGCCACCATGAACTATCTGAAGGCGATCAAAGAAGCCGGCACCGATGATCCGGATGCGGTCATGGCAAAGCTGAAGTCGATGAACATCAGTGACTTCTTCGCCGTAAACGGCAAGATCCGTGCGGACGGACGAATGGTTCATGACATGTACCTGATGGAAGTCAAGAAGCCATCCGAATCCAAGGGTGACTGGGACATCCTCAAGATTGTCAAAACGGTTCCGGGCGACAAGGCATTTATGCCGCTTTCCGAGAGCGCCTGCCCCAACGTGAAAAAGTAGCCGAAACAACCGTCATACGGGGCGCCTTATGGAGCGCCCCGTAAAGGATCCATCATGGAAATAAGCTTTCAGACAGTCATGTCGCAACTGATGCTCGGCCTGAACAATGGCGCCTTCTATGCCATTCTCAGCCTGGGACTGGCCGTCATTTTCGGCCTGCTCAACATCATCAACTTCGCACATGGAGCACTCTACATGCTGGGAGCCTTCGTGGCGCTGTTCGGTTATTCGCAACTGGGGCCACTGCTGGGGATGCCGGATTTTCACCTGAATTACTGGGCGGCTCTGGTGGTGGTGCCGCTGGTGGTTGGCCTGCTGGGGATTCTGATCGAAAAGAGCATGCTCAGCCGGCTCTACAAGGTTGACCATCTTTATGGCCTGCTGCTGACCTTCGGTGTGGCCCTGATCCTCCAGGGTGTATTTACAAATTACTACAACGTTGCCGGCACACCCTACGAGGGCAAGCCGGAAAGTTTGAGCGGCGCGGTCAGCCTCGGTTTCATGATGTTTCCGACCTACCGTCTCTGGTCAATCCTGATTTCTCTGGTGATCTGCTTCGGCACTTGGCTGGTTATCGAACGGACCAAGCTCGGCTCCTACCTGCGGGCCGGCACCGAAAACCCGCGCCTGGTACAGGCCTTTGGGGTCAATGTGCCCCTGATGATTACCCTGACCTACGGCTACGGGGTCGGCATCGCCGCACTGGCCGGAGTGGTGGCGGCGCCGATCTATTCGGTCAGCCCGGTGATGGGGGCCGAGATGATCATCACCGTTTTCGCGGTGGTGGTGATCGGTGGCATGGGCTCGATCATGGGCTCTATCCTGACCGGCCTGATGCTCGGCATGGTGGAAGGTTTGACCAAAGTGGTTTACCCGCCCGCTTCCAGCACTGTTATCTTCATCATGATGGTGATCGTATTGCTGGTGAAACCGGCCGGGTTATTCGGAAGAGAGCAATGAGGGGGCTGGCATGAACAAGAAAATCTGGGCGGTCCTGTTGGTGGTCGGCCTGTTGGCCCCTTTTGTAATCTATCCGATTTTTCTGATGAAACTGCTTTGTTTTGCACTCTTCGCCTGTGCCTTCAATCTGCTGATCGGATATGTCGGCCTGCTCTCCTTCGGCCATGCGGCCTTTTTCGGAGGAGCCGCCTATGTCACCGGATATCTGGTCAAGAACACAGGGGTCACACCGGAAATCGGGATCCTGATCGGGACGATCTTCGCCGCGCTTCTCGGCTTCTTTTTCGGCAGTCTGGCCATCCGCCGTCAAGGGATCTACTTCGCCATGATTACCCTGGCCCTGGCTCAGATCATCTATTTTGTGGCCGTCAAATCACCATTTACCGGTGGCGAAGACGGACTGCAGGACATACCGCGTGGGATGCTGTTCGGCATAATCGACCTTAACCACACCTACAGTGTCGGCGGCAAGTCGCTGGAGCTGAACCTGTATTACTTCATATTCGCTCTGTTCTGCCTAGGCTTCTGGATCGTCTACCGCGCCATCCACTCCCCCTTCGGCCAGGTGCTCAAGGCCATCCGCGAAAACGAACCGCGAGCGATCTCGCTCGGCTATCGCGTTGAGCGTTTCAAGTTGCTGGCTTTCGTAATTTCTGCCGCGCTGTCAGGCATGGCCGGCGCCGCCAAGGGGCTGGTATTTCAATTGGCTTCCCTGACCGACGTCAACTGGCATACTTCCGGAGAGGTGGTGCTGATGACATTGCTGGGCGGTCTGGGGACGGTATTGGGACCACTGGTGGGTGCATTCACAGTTGTCTCGCTGCATTCGCAGCTCAGTTCGATTGGTTCATGGGTAATGGTGGTAATCGGGATGATCTTTGTGGTCTGCGTGCTGGCCTTCCGGCGGGGAGTGATTGGAGAGTTGGGGCGACTGCTTAAACGGTCACTGTGATGCCGGACAATCAACATTGATTGAGACCGCACCCGGTTACACGCCGGCAGACATCCGGTCCTGCCGTGTGCCGACTATCATGCCGCAGAAGTCGTGAACGAAAGGAATCTATCCATGCGCAACGTTGTCATTGCATCAGCCGCCCGGACTCCAATCGGCTCCTTTAACGGCTCACTCGCTTCAGTCTCTGCTGTTCAGCTGGGTCAACTTGTTATTGGCGAAGTCATACGCAGGGCCGGGGTACCCAAAGAGAATATCGAAGAAGTCATCATGGGACAGATACTGCAGGCCGGCTGTGGCCAGAATACGGCACGGCAGGCTGCGATCGGTGCCGGCATCCCGGAGCATGTGCCATCCTATACGATCAACAAACTGTGCGGATCCGGCCTGAAGAGCATAACACTGGGCGCCCTGTCGATTGCCGCCGGAGAAACCGGCACCATCGTGGCGGGCGGGATGGAGAGCATGAGCCGGGCACCCTATCTGCTGGACAATGCCCGCAACGGCTACCGGATGGGCAGCGCTACTTTGGAAGACACTCTTCTCAAGGATGCTCTGACCGACGCCTTCCACAACATTCATATGGGTATCACGGCCGAGAATATCGCCGATCAGTATCGCATCTCTCGTGAGGAGGCCGATGCCTTTGCTCTGCAATCGCAGCAGAAGGCCGCCAAAGCTATCAGCGAAGGACACTTCAGCCGGGAGATCGTCCCGGTCCCGATTCCCGGCAGGCGTGGAGATACCAGCATGGTAGCGGATGATGAATATCCCCGCAGAGACACCACGATGGAGAGTCTTGCAAAGCTGAGGCCGGCCTTTAAGGAGGCGGGAGTCGTGACCGCCGGCAATTCGTCGGGTATCAACGATGGAGCGGCAGCCGTTTTGCTGATGGAACAGCAAGCGGCTGAAAAGCTTGGAATTCGCCCTCTGGCCAGAATTCTGGGATGGGGAGCGTCCGGTGTCGATCCGAGAATAATGGGAATGGGGCCGGTCAATGCGATCCGCAAGGCGCTGGTAAATGCTTGTCTGACGTTTGATGATATCGATCTGATGGAGCTCAATGAAGCTTTTGCGGTTCAATCACTGGCGGTAATCCGCGAATTGCGCATGGACAGCCGCAAGGTAAACATGAACGGGGGCGCCATTGCGCTTGGTCACCCGGTGGGAGCCAGCGGTGCGCGGGTGTTGGTAACACTGCTGCATGAGATGGAACGGAGCAACCTTCGGCGCGGCCTGGCAGCACTCTGTATAGGTGGCGGACAGGGCATAGCGATGGTAGTGGAACGAGATATTTACCTGGGGAGGAACAAGTAATGCTCAATGGTAAAAGTGCGCTTATAACCGGTTCAACCAGCGGAATCGGTCTGGGTATTGCCCGCGCTCTTGCTGGTCAGGGATGCAATATCATGCTGAACGGATTGGGCGACCAACTGCGCATAGAAAATCTGCGCAGCGATCTGGAGCGGGAGTTTGGAGTCATTGTGCATTATCACGGCGCCGACATGACCCGCCCCGATGAGATTGCCGAAATGGTGGAGGTTACATCTGTCGCCTTCGGCGGGGTTGATGTGCTGATCAATAACGCCGGGATCCAGCATACGGCAAAGATTGAAGATTTCCCGCCGGAAAAGTGGGCGGCAATCATCGCCATCAACCTCTCATCCGGTTTCCATACGATCCACCACACGATCCCGCACATGCGACGCAGTGGCTGGGGACGGATCATCAATATCGCTTCAGTGCATGGCTTGGTGGCATCGGCCAACAAAGCGGCCTACGTCGCGGCCAAACATGGTCTGGTCGGTCTGACCAAGGTAGTTGCTCTGGAGACAGCCGGTTCCGGCATCACCAGCAATGCCGTCTGTCCCGGCTGGACCAGGACCGATTTGATCGAGCCGCAGATCGCAGCCCGGGCCCAGGCGCTCGGAGTCGACATCGAGGCTGGAGGACGCAGCATGCTGGCTGAAAAACAACCATCGCAGCAGTTTGTTTCAATCGAGCAGCTTGGACAACTGGCACTTTTTCTCTGCTCGTCCGCCGCCGACCAGATTACCGGAACGGCAATTCCGATCGATGGGGGCTGGACAGCTCAATGACTATTCAAAAACTCCATGATCGGGTAGGAGGCGGAATTACTTCCGCCGTCCTCCCACACCACCGTGCGTACG
>CAYWJJ010000079.1:0-18486 GCA_964458105.1 uncultured Geobacter sp. | reverse complement strand
TAAACTACTACCAGCGATAATGAGCAAAAGCACGGTTGGCTTCTGCCATTTTATGCACATCTTCACGCTTCTTTACAGCGGAACCACGGCTATTAAAAGCATCCATAATCTCACCGGCAAGCTTGTCAGTCATAGTCTTCTCGCTACGAGCGGTTGAATACTTGATCAACCAGCGCATTGCCAGCGACATACGACGCTCCGGACGAACCTCAATCGGAACCTGATAAGTTGAACCACCAACACGACGAGACTTAACTTCAAGCATTGGCTTAATATTATCAAGACTCTTCTTGAGAACCTTAACGGCCTCATCATTGGAGCGCTGCGCTACAAGTTCAAGCGCGCCATAAAGAATCGACTCAGCAACACTTTTTTTGCCATCAAGCATCAGCGTATTTATCAACTTGGCAACAACCTTGTCGTTAAATTTCGGATCCGGCAGAATTATTCTTTTGGGTACTTCTCTTCTTCTTGGCATATCTTACCCCTCAACAAATCAGGTGAATATTATTTCGGACGCTTTGCGCCATACTTGGAACGGCTCTTTAAACGACCCTTAACACCTACCGAGTCAAGCGTACCACGAACGATATGGTAACGTACGCCAGGAAGGTCTTTAACCCTGCCGCCACGAATCAGAACCACGGAGTGCTCCTGAAGGTTATGACCCACACCAGGAATATACGAAGTAACTTCGATTCCGTTTGTGAGACGCACCCTGGCAACTTTGCGCAACGCAGAGTTTGGCTTCTTAGGAGTAGTCGTATACACCCTCGTACATACGCCACGCTTTTGCGGACAACACTTTAAAGCAGGTGCTGTTGATTTATCGTTCTTACTTTCTCTACCCGCACGAATAAGCTGGTTAATTGTTGGCATAGTCGTCAAATTCTCCCGACAAGATAAATATCAAAACCGCCCCACAAAGAAGCGAATCCCGAAACTAGCAAATTATGCAATTCAATGTCAATCTTTTTATTTATTGCCAAAAAGTTTTCGACAGAATTGCCGTCAAACGGTAAATAAGTGCATCCATGGTTTTTTATTAGAACGTGAACATCTAAACTGCATCGCGCACGATAGTTAACTAAAATGCGTGGGGGAATGGAATAGGTGTAGGACCGGAATCAGACCGGCATCTCCATTCATAATGTTGCGCGATGTTTACTACTCCGCATAGGGAATCGAACTTATACACTTACCACGAGCGGTATGTCAATAAAAAAATTATAGCAAATAATTTATTTATTTAAACGGGATTCACAAGTCATATGATCTGAATATCTGAGAACGCCAGCGCCGCGAACAATTCAAACTTATTAATTACTTACACCGGGATAGATTTACGAAGGCGTTAAAGTTTCGTTATATTTTTTTTGCACATAACACAAAAAATAACAGTGCCAACCCCTACAGATTGGCACTGCAAACATCAACTTCTGAATATAATATATTCCAAACCCATCTGTGAGCGGTTCGGATTACTTTTTTTCTACCTCAGCAATTGCAGCCTTGATTCCCAACTCGCTGATCTGGTTATCTCCAACCAGAACTTTTGACTTTTGGGTTTTGGAATTGGACACGACTACCGATGGGGTGGCATTTACATTATATCCGCGGTATACGGTGAGGTTTGCCTGCATTCCATATAGTGTATCGGAATAGTTTACTTGACGCAGTTTTACACCCAGCGGTGCAACCGCCGCCTGTACTTGTGCCTCGGTTGGATTTTTGGTCTTGAGCGACAACTCCGTGAGCGTCTTGCGCAAGCTTATGTATTTTGCTTTCTCAAAAGAGATAAACTGAAGATTATAAGGAGTGAAGTTGAGAGTTTCCTTGTGGACTGGCAGGTCAACGAAACTTATCCGGACGGACTTGGCCAACTCAGGATACATCTTTTCAATAGCCGGCTCGATTTTTCTGCAGACAGGGCAAAACCAGTCACTGATGAAATATACCGTAGTCTGGCTGGATGTTTTGCCCAGGAACAAGTCAAGCTCTGCAGCACCGGCTTCTTTCTTGACTCCGACGATGGCCCCGCCCAACCCAAGCAGAAAACACACCGTAATAAAAATGATGTAGACAAACTTCGACTTCATAGATGCTCCTTTTGCTGTGTAGTTCTGCATTATATACCAAGTGATGGCGATACAGGCAACAAAAACCGCCGTTGCAAGAGAGAGACAGATCGGACACCACTGGCCGATTTCATACTTTTGAATCCAGATAAATCTGGCTTCCGCGCCAACCGATGAGAAGATCATCAGAGATGCAAGCCAGGCTGCCCAGCTAAAGTGTTTGCGCAGAATAATAATTATCGTCAGAGCCGCGAAAAAGGCAATGCCAAACCATCCGAAATCCATTCCGAATACCCGGTACTGTGCCGTTGCACTGCATGCCGAACAGATCTTGAGCAGTGAAACCACCGACAATGCAAGCCCCGCCAACGTGGCAAGCCATACGATTATGATTGGGACAACTGTCTTCAGTGTATCGTTAGGTAATGTACCAGCTATGTCAAATCGCACAGTTTTGCTCCATCGTTATGATTATTCGCCAACTGATCCAGCTGCTATTATACATTATAGTTGATTTTGCGTCTTCATTTCACTTCGACTTTGCTTCTTCATCCAACGCAGCAACGGGAAGATAGTTTAATGCTGCATCCCGCTGTATTTCAATTTACCTTTTCGCAACTCCCGCTTTTTCATCAGAACAAAGATGACCGGCGTCATTATCAGAACATGCACAGCCGACGAGATCATACCGCCGATCATCGGCGCTGCAATCGGCTTCATAACATCGGCCCCGGTACCGGATGACCACATGATCGGTAAAAGCCCCAGCAAAGCCACCGCCACGGTCATCAGCTTGGGACGCAGGCGCAGCACCGCACCTTCGAAGGTAGCATCGTAGATATCCTGTTCGGTGCAGGGACCGTTGACAAGTTTTTTGTCCAGCGCCTCGTGCAGATAGATCACCATCACCACCCCGGTTTCCACGGCGATGCCGTACAGGGCGATGAAGCCGACCCACACCGCCACCGACAGGTTATAACCCAGCGCCGAGACCAGGTAGACCCCGCCGATCAGGGCGAAGGGTACCGAGAGCATGACCATGGAGGCCTCCAGGGCCGAGTGGAACGTGAAGTAGAGCAGAATGAAGATGATCAGGATGCCGATCGGCACCAGTATCTGCAGGCGAGCCTTGGCGCGAATCTGGTTCTCCCACTGACCGGACCAGGTCACATAGTAGCCGGGCGGCAGCTTGAGCTGCTTTTCCAGAACCTGTTTGGCCTCGGTCACAAAGCTTCCCATGTCCCGGCCGCGCACGTTAAGGAATACCAGCGATCGCAGCAGGCCTCCCTCGCTGTTGATCTCCGGTGCACCGGTGGAGATCTTCAGACGTGTCACCAGCGAGAGCGGCACCTGGGCACCTTCCATACCAGCCACCAGAATCCGTCGTATGGCCGGGATATTGTCGCGGTAGTCCCGCAGGTAGCGGATGCGGATCGGGAAGCGGTTGCGTCCTTCAACCGTTGTGGAAAGCATCTCGCCTCCCAGTGCAGTCTCGATGACATCCTGAATGTCACCCACATTAACGCCATAACGGGCAGCCGCTTCGCGGTCTATATCGATGTCGATGTAGTTGCCGCCGGTGACCCGTTCGGCCACCACATCGGCCGCACCGTTGATCGGTTTGAGCAGCGCCTCGGCCTGAATCGCCAGATCCTTCAATACATTAAGGTCATTACCGAAGATCTTGACACCCAGGTCGGTACGTACCCCGGTCGAGAGCATATTGATACGGTTGATGATCGGTTGGGTCCAGCCATTGCGAACGCCGATCTGCTGCAGCTTGGAATCCAGTTCAGCCACGATGTCGGCCTTCTTCATCCCGGGGCGCCACTGGTCTTTGGGCTTGAGGATGATTATCGATTCGAACATGGAGACCGGCGCCGGATCGGTGGATGTCTCGGCACGGCCGACCTTGCCCAGCACATGCTCTACCTCCGGCACGCTCTTGATGATGGTGTCCTGCACCTGAATGATGCGTTTGGCTTCGGTTATCGAAACGTTGGGCAGGGTCACCGGCATATAGAGCAGTGACCCCTCATCCAGGGGCGGCATAAACTCGGAGCCGAGGTTCATGAACAGCGGAACGGCAATCAACAGTGCCACTATATTCAGGGCGATGGTGGTTTTTTTCCAGACCAGCACCCAGCGGATAACCGGTGAATACAACCTGATGAAGAAGGTCGAAACCGGATTGGAACTCTCCGGCGGCATCTTGCCCCGCATGAAGTAGTACATCAGTACCGGCACCAAAGTAATGGCGATCATGGCCGATCCCATCATGGAGAAGGTCTTGGTAAAGGCCAAGGGGTGGAAAAGCTTGCCTTCCTGCCCCTCCAGCAGAAAGACCGGCACGAAAGAAAGCACTATGATCGCCAGGGAGAAGAAAATGGCCCGGCCGACCTGTTTGGCGGAAGCGATAACCGTTTCCAGCCGTTTCCCGGCCCACTCTTCCGGAGGCATTTCCGACAGGTGGCGATAGCAGTTCTCGACCATGATGACACCGGCGTCCACCAGCACGCCGATGGCGATGGCAATACCTCCCAGAGACATGATGTTGGAAGACACCCCCATCAGCTTCATAGTAATAAAGGCTATCAGGACCGAAATCGGCAATGTCAGCACGATCACAAGGGCGCTCTGGAAGTGCAGCAGGAAGATCAGTATCACCAGCGAGACGACGACTGATTCCTCCAGCAGGTTTTTTTTCAGGGTGTCCACCGCTCGCATGATCAGATCGGAACGATCATATGAGACCATGATCTTCACTCCGGGAGGGAGCCCCTTCTCCAGCTCCTTGATCTTTAGCTTGACCCGGTCGATAACATCCTTGGCATTCTCGCCGTAGCGCATGACCACAATGCCGCCTACCGCCTCGCCCTCCCCGTTCGTATCCAGCAGGCCGCGCCGGATGGCGCCCCCCATCTGAACTGTGCCCAGGTTTTTCAGATAAATCGGCGTACCGCGCATGTCGGCGCCGATCACTATATTCTCAAGGTCTGCCTTGGACTTGACATAGCCACGCCCGCGGATCAGATACTCGGCGTCAGCCTGTTCGATCAACCTGCCGCCCACATCCTTGTTGGAGACCTTGACCGCCTCCATGACTGTGCCTACCTTGATTTTATAGGCAAACAGCTTGTTCGGGTCCAGGTCGATCTGGTATTCCCGCACCAGACCGCCGATGGATGCCACTTCGGCCACCCCTTGCACTGTGTTGAGCTGGTAGCGCACGAACCAGTCCTGAAGCGTCCTGAGCTGTTCTAGGTCGTAGCCCTTGCCCTCGATGGTATACCAGAAGACATGACCGACACCGGTTCCATCCGGACCAAGGGTCGGCACCACGCCGGGAGGCAACAACGAGGCAGCATAGTTGAGCCTCTCAAGGACACGGGTTCTAGCCCAGTAGATGTCGGCCTTGTCCTCGAAGATGACATAGATCATAGAGAAGCCGAAGGCGGAGGAGGCCCGCACGGCACGGACCTGGGGCAAACCCTGCAGGTTGACCGCCAGCGGGTAGGTCACCTGGTCCTCCACCACCTGCGGTGAGCGGCCGGGATAATCGGTAAAGACGATTACCTGGTTGTCGGAAAGGTCCGGGATGGCATCCACCGGGGTCTTGTAGACCGACCAGACACCCCAGGCGATGATCAGACCGAAAAGCATCAGTACAATGACCCGGTTACGGGCGGAATATTCGATAATTTTTTCGATCATTAGTAGTCCCCATGTAGGGGCGATCCATGTGATCGCCCTAAAAGCGGGCAAACACAAGGTTTGCCCCTACAAATCACATCTTCATATCATCCATCTTCAAGGTCCCCTTCTTTGCCGGCTGCTGCTGTGCCGGCGGGGTACCATGACCCTCATGGCCTCCCTTGGGCTGCTGGCCTGACGCCGGGTTCTGTCCCTTGGCATCAGATTTGGAGCCGGTATGCTGACTGTGGTCCTGACCGCCGCCTTTCAGTTGCGATTCCGAGTCGATCAGGTAGGAGCCTGAAACGGCAACCTTGTCACCGGCCTTGATGCCGGACAGTATCTGGACCCTGTCGTCAACGCGCTCTCCCGCCTGTACCTCCCGCGGCTCGAACATCCCCGGAGAAGCTTCGACCCAAACCAGCTGGCGTTTACCGGTATCGATGACCGCCGTCACCGGAACCACGATGCCCTTCACCAGCGGAACTCTGATGATCGCATTGACGAACATATCAGGTTTCAGCCTGTATCCGGGGTTGGCCATCTCCACGCGAGCCTTGACCGTATGGGTTTTAGGATCATGGAACGGATATACGAAGCTGATCCTGCCGTTGAATGCCGCTCCATGTTCCACTGCCGAGCGTATTTCCACCTGCTGTCCGACCCGTACATAGGGGACTTCATTTTCAAAGACGTCGATCTCCACCCACACTCGTGAAAGATCGGCAATATTGAAGAGCACCTCGCCCGTGTTGACGTACTGGCCCTGCTGGACCATCTTTTCAATGACGATGCCGGACAGCGGCGTATAGATGGGAAGCCTGATAATCGGCTTGCCGGCCTTTTCCAGGTCGGCGATCTGGCTTTCCTTGACACCGAACAGCATCAGACGCTGCTTGGCCGATGCCACCAGGCCGTCGCCGTTCTGGGAGATGGAGGGGATGGTGGAGTTTTTCAACTGCTCGCGGCTCTTGACCGCCAGCAGATACTCCTGTTGGGTTGCCAGCAGATCGGGAGAGTAGACCTCCGCCACCGGTTTGTCTTTGCTGACGTAGGCCCCCACGGTGCTGACATTGAGTTTGTCTATTCGGCCGGCGATCCAGGCGGTGACTTTGGCCTGCCGGGACTGGTCGTACTGTACGATGCCGACCGCGTTGATCTCCTTGTTCAGAGTACTGTTTTTAGCCTCGACCGTGGCAACATTTGCCATGATGCGCTGATTGGCGGACATGGAGACATGACCGAGCATTTCAGCCTGTTGTTTCTGCTCAGGGGTCTGGGCTCCACTATTTGCGGCTCCTTCAATTTTCTTGATCAGCTCCATGCCGCAGATCGGGCAGCTGCCCGGCTTGTCCTTGATGATGAAAGGATGCATGGAGCAGGTGTAGAGCTGTTTGCCCTGTGACGCCTTGCCCTCCGCGGCATGATCGTGACCTTTATGCTGCCAGGCATACCAGCCGCCGCCTGCAGCCGAAGCCAGAATAATCAGCACCAGCGGGATTGCAATCTTCTTGTTCAAAGCCATGATCGTACCTCGTATGATAAATTTACTTATTATGGGAGTGTTCGGATACGGGCGCTGCCGGAACGGATGGCTCCAGCGGATCCGGAGTGACCGTCGGCAGCGCAATCTTTGAATCTGCCGCTGTCACAAGATCGCTCCCCACCGCAGCTTCCAACTGCGCCAGCTTCATCATGTATTCAGCCTGTGATTCGTACAGCTCCCGCTCATAGTTGTACAGATTCAGCCGCCCGTCCAGCAGAGTCAGAAAATCGACCTTGTTGACACGGTAACTGATGACAGCCGACTCCAGGGATTGTTCTGCCTGAGGGATGATACCCCCCTTGTAGAGTTCCACGAGTCTTTTGCGACGGTCCAACTGGGCCAGGGTATCGTTGATCGTAAAGGAAATCGTATTCTTCAGCCCGTTCAACTCTTCCGCTGACATGCTCGTCTCGGAGTTTGATTCGGCCAGCATTGCCCGGCGGCGTTGCTGCTGGAACGGCAGGTTGAAGGTCACGCCTAAAGTAAACATGTTGTAACCGGGATCGCTGACCATTTCGGTCGAAACGGCCTCCTTGAACATGTATTCAAAAGAAAGGTTGAAGTCGGGATAGAACTCCTTCTGCGCCAGGCGATGCGATGCCTGCCCCTTGTTGGTCAGCATATAAAGGCTCTTGATCTGGGGACGCTTCTCAAGCGCGATCTGGTTCAACTGCTCGGCCGATAGCGGCAATTGCGGCAGGGTAAAATCGTCGACCGTACCGACCGGCGTATTTCCGGGACGGTACAGAAGATAGTTCAGGTTGGCTTCCAGGCTTTTGCGCTGCTGTTTAAGCGTAATCTGCATGTCGAGCATCTTCGATTTTTCCAGGCCGGCCTTGAAGATATCCTGCTGCACACCTTGACCAACCGAATACTTCGACTCGGCAATGGTCACGAAGTCGGCCATTATTTTCAGGTTTTTGTCGATAATTCCCAACCCCTTGTCAACGGCCCAGAGTTGATAATAGGTTTCCTTGACCATGCGGGCCAGCTCCAGCTTGCGCTCTTCAACAGCCCATTTATAGGATTCGGCCTCATACTGGGCAACTTCCTGCCTTAAAGCCCGCTTGCCCCAGAACGGCAGCTGCTGAGATATGCCGATCACCTTGGCGGACTGGGGATCCTTGTTGAAAACCAGTGGCTCGCGAGCCAGCATATTCTGGAGCTTGAACATGAACATCGGGTCTTCCAACGCCGATGCCTGTTTGGCCTTATTGGCAAACATCTGCCAGCGGGCCTGTGAAGACTTCAATTCCGGGTTGTTGGCAATTGCTGCAGCGACAAGGCCTGACAGGTCTTCGGCCGGCAATTGCACTTCTTGCGAGCATGCCATGGCGGGCAATAGAGACAGCAGCATCAATAATACTAGTGAGCGAAAGTTTTTCATGGGAGCTCCTGAAATACATAATACGTTAACACAGACCATGCCAACAGCCATTGTGCTGATATTGCTGAATAAACAATCGCGTCCGGCGGAAACCATGTGGAATATTCCTCACAGTCGGACGAATATTCTGCAAAAGACAAGCTTATAACACGTAAACGAACTTCAATCGAGTATACAGCTATCTTTATTTATTGCCCGGCAGAGTTATACAATATTTTTCGATTCGATAGATGAGCGTATGGCGGGGAATTCTCAGAAAACGGGCTGCTGCGGTCTGGTTCCAGAAGTTGCGCTCCAGGGCCGCAACAACAACCTCCCGCTCCAGCTGTTCAAGGGAATAACCTTCGTCAGGCAGGTTTACGACCGCGCTCCCGGAAGAGCCGTTCCCGCGGAATTTCTCCGGCAGATCTTCCAGGCTTATCACATCGCTGTTCCGCATGATCAGCAGACGTTCGACGGTATTTTCCAATTCCCGCACATTTCCCGGCCAGGGATACATGATCAGCGATTCAAGGGCATCCTTGTCATAGGTCACCTTTTCACTGCCATGCTTGGCGCAGAAATATCTGATCAGGAGCGGGATGTCCTTGCGCCTCTCACGCAGTGGCGGCAAGTCAACCGGTATGACCGACAAGCGGTAATAGAGATCTTCACGGAATGTGCCGTCAGCTATCGCCTTGTCGATATTCAGGTTGGTGGCGGATACGATGCGGACATCCAGCTTCTGCAGCTTGGTACCCCCAACCGGCTCAACTTCCTTCTCCTGCAGCGCCCTGAGCAGTTTTGGCTGCAATTCGAGCGGAAGTTCTCCTACTTCATCCAGGAACAGCGTTCCACCTTCCGCCAGCTGAAACTTGCCGGCCTTGTCCCTAACCGCCCCGGTGAAAGCACCCTTGACATGTCCGAACAGTTCGCTCTCCAGCAGATCGCGGGGGATGGCAGCGCAGTTGATGGCAACAAACGGGGCATTCCGGCGCGAGCTGCCCGCATGAATGGAACGGGCGACCAGCTCTTTGCCCGTGCCTGATTCACCGGTGATCAAAATCGCGGCCTCGGTATCGGCCACTTTGCGGATAACCTCAAAAACCTGCTCCATTTCTTTGGACGAACCTACCATGGAGCGGAAATCGGCCCTGTCCGACAATTCGATCTTCAGCCGCCTGTTCTCTTCGGTCAGCCCGCTGAACTGGAGCGCCTTCCTGACCGTCAGCTTGAGTTCATCGCGGTTGAACGGCTTGGTGATATAGTCGTAGGCGCCGGCCTTCATGGCTTCCACTGCGACGTCCACAGTCCCGAAGGCGGTTATGATTATCACCAGCGTCTCAGGCGAACGTTCCTTGATGGACTTAAGCACCATCAGCCCATCCATGCCGGTCATTTTCATGTCTGTGATGACCAGATCGGGCTGGACTTTCCCGAACAGATACAAACCTTCCTCTCCCGAGGATACGGCCTGAACTTGATAGCCTTCTTCCTGAAGATTATATTCAAGCACCCGCCGCAGCGATGTGTCGTCGTCAATTACAAGTATATTCGCTTTCAAGGTACTGCTCCTCTGCATCGGCAATTCTAAAAGGATCTCTGACACAATCAGGACCGTTTTCAAATCACCGTGCCATCCTTCAAGCTGATGGTTCTGTCAGAATATGCGCCGTTTTCAGCGTTGTGCGTCACCATCACAACAGTCTGTCCGGCATCGTTCAGTTCACGGAAAAGCGCCATGACCTCGTCGCTGGTTTTTGAATCCAGATTGCCGGTCGGCTCATCCGCCAGGAGAATATGGGGATTATTGACAATGGCCCTGGCAATGGCCACCCGCTCCTGTTCGCCGCCGGAGAGCTGATTGGGCAGCCGGTCCAGCTTGCCGCCAAGACCGACTCTTTCGAGGGCCTGCCGGGCAGCGCTCTTTTTTGCAGCTGTGCCCATCTTGACAATGGCCAGCGGCAGCATGACGTTCTCAATGGCGGTCAGATAAGAAATCAGGTGGAACGACTGGAACACAAACCCCAGATTCTGTGCCCGGAAATCCGCCAGTTTTTCGCCGGGCAGTTGATACAGCTTTACGCCAGCCATCTCGACTTCGCCGGCAGTGGGATGGTTCATTCCTCCCAGCACGGATAGAAGCGTGCTCTTGCCGGAGCCCGACTGTCCCATGATGGTGATGAATTCACCGGCTTCGATGCTGATGTCCACTCCGCGCAGAGCTTCAACCACATCATCACCGCTGGTATATTGTTTCTTCACATTTTTAATTTCGATGAGTGCCATATTTGTTCTCCATCAATGTTGTTGAGGTGGTCAATTTTTCGCAAGGTCAAGGAAGGCGATTAGGTGACGCGGAGGCGTAGCAGCGCTACGCCGCACAAGGAAGCTTGAGTCTGACGCCAAGATTGCGGAAAAGTGGCCGCCTCATAGTGCCCGCAGGGCTTCGGTCGGGTCCATTTTAGATGCATGCAGAGCCGGATAAAGGCTGGCCAGGAGACCAAGCGTCACAGCAAGCCCGACTGAACCAAAGGCCACGGTGGAGTCCCAGATCAGGTGGGCGTTTTTGCTCTCCGCCATGAACGGCAGCGCCAGCTTGGCGCCGCCCATGCCGGCGGCATACCCCAGAAAACCGGCCAGCAGGCTGACCAGTGCCGCTTCCAGCAGAATTATCCGCATGATGTGACTTTTCCTGAACCCGATAGCGCGAAAGACGCCGATTTCGACCGTACGCTCGTTGACACTGCCCATCATGGTGACGAAGACGATCAGGGAGCCGATAAAGACAACCACGCCGGCCATGGCATAGGAAAACCGTTTGAATTGATCCAGGGCCTTGAGACGTCCCTCCACCACCTGCTGGATGGCCGACACCTTGGCATCCGGCAGTTTCTCGGCGATCTGGGTCACCATGTCACCGATCGGGCAACCAGAACAGAGGGCCGCCACCTCGGCCAGTGTGATTTTGCCCTCCTTGCCCAGCAGTTTTTGGGCCTTGGGCAAACTGGCGAAGACCAGCGCGTCATCCTGTGAACCGGTCTGGTCAAGCACGCCGGCAACCTTAAAGGTTTCGCCTTTTATATTTATGCTTTCACCGGAACCTGCATTGAGAACCTTGGACGCATCACTGCCAAGCAACAGCTCGTTGTCGCCCTTGGGAGCTTCACCGAAGATTTTCCACCACTGCTTCATCTTGAGTTCGCTATCGAAATTGACACCCACCAGCAGTACATCGTGGGCTCCCACCTTGATCCCTCCCAACACCTTTGGCGCGATAGCCGAGATGTTTTTGTGGTTGCTAATGGTATTAATCTTGGCCAGATCACTCTCCAGGATTTCACGCTGGTCGAAGGTCACCCCACCCAGGCTGATGCCGCCGTAGTTCATGGACAGACCGTTGCTCTGGGGGGTGACAAGGATATTGGCACCGAACTCATCCATCTTGCGCTCGATATCGCTGGACATGGAGCGGGTCAGGCTCACCAGGGTGACAATGGTTGCGATTCCCACCATCAGGCCGATCGTCAGAAAGGCCATCTTGGCCTTGCGGCGTTTGAGGTTGTTGATGGAGATGGTGTGCAGTTTCATCAGAAGTACCTCGCTCCACCCTTCAGATCATCCGCTTTGATTGAAATTGTAGCGCCATTCAGCTGGTGCGGGAGATAGCCGGGATTGCAGCCGCCGGTGGCATTTGGGCCAAGACGGTTGACGGCAAACTTCTGGTTGCAGTTTTTGCAGTTCATCTTATCGCCCTGCTGTTCATAGCCCTTCTTGGATTTATAGCAGGCATCGCAGGCATCAAAGGCGGTTTTTAAACTGCCGTCAGCAGACTTGACCGCGAAAAAAGCGATTTCCTTGCCGCCATCCTCAAATTTGTAAAAGTGGGCCTTGCCGTCGGCCAGTTTTGATACCGGCACGGTAACAACTCCGTTGCTGATTTTGACCTTTTCATACTTGCCCAGCGAAAAAGCAAAAACACTGACTGCGCCGACCAGCAGCGCCGCAATAACAATAGCTGCCCATAAAACCTTTTTCGTACGATTTGTTGCCATTCCAGTCTCCTTTTACTCAGCTTTTTTTGTTGGATCCACATCCGCCACCTTTACCACCGCAGCATCCTGATGCCGGGGCAGCTTTTGCACCAATATCCCTGCCTGTAATTTGCTTGAACTGCTCGGGAGTCATCACCATATGCACATTAGTTCCGAAACCGGCGCCGATGACCTTATCGGCCAGTGCCTCTGGTTTGACGGCCTTTGTGTCATAACCGACCACCACCCAGCCTCCCTCGACGTCCACCTCGGCAACCGCAACACCTTTCAATTTTTCAAGCGCTTCGGTTATCTTGCTTGAGCAACTGCCACAGGTCATGCCGGTAGTCCTCAGGACGGCCACGGAATCCGCTGTCGCTCCAACCCTGACATAAAATGCAAGCACTGAAAGGAACGCAACCGCTGCTACAAGCATCGTCAGATTGATTATTCTTTTTTTCATACATGTACTCCCTTGAACGTTTGTTCGTGTGCCTAATCACTATCAAGGATCGTGCCACAACCCAAATAGCCACATAACCGGCTGTATTTGCAGCGCATACCTGAAAAACACTTTTTTTGAGAGACGCGGACACTGTGGAATATTCTGCACATCAGATGAATATCCTACGGATTGGAAAAACAGTTATTGAATGTTTCGTCAGTTTCATACGCCAGATATTCTACGGACACTACAAAAGAAACGGGGACAGTTCACGATCTTGGAACTGTCCCCGTTTCATCCGTATGAAAACTTGCTTGTTTATTTAACGGTGTACCAGAATTTGGAGCTGCGAACTTTGCCGTCCTTCAGCAGAAACTTGGACATGACGCCGTATTTCCCCTTCCTGGACAGGTCAAAGTCGGCGCCAAAGTGCCCCTGCATGCCCATCAGGTCCTTGGATTGGTCGCTTTTGTCAGGGTTCTGCACCTTCACCTTGACTTCGCCCTCGGTCAGTGCCTTACCTGTCTTGGCATCCTTGAATTCAACCGCAATATGATGGGTCTCTTTCATTTCCTTCGGCATGTCCATCTTCATGGCCTTCATGTGCTCCTTCATGCTCATGATCTTGAAAGTTGCTTTTACGCCGTCGACTACCTCCTCATGGGCCACATCCCCCTGATGGCCGGCATGTCCGCCATGATCCATCTTCATTGAGGCGTGATCCACGGCCAACGCTCCCATCGGAACTGCGAGGGCAAAAGCTGCTGCTGCCAGTAAGATCGTCTTCTTCATCTTTCGGTCTCCTTTAATTGGTGAAATATCCTGCCTGCATATTCAGCACATGTCGTGCCAAGACTCAACCATCTGATATCGTTATGAGCATCTAAACCCGTTCGGAGGTGGGTTAAGATTATTCCACACCTATTGAAGCATATTCTTCACGGATCGGACATTTTTAAGTTATTTCTCCGGCGTCGAAATCCCGTATTTTTCCATGCGGTAGATCAGCGTGTGTCGCGGAATTCGCAGAAAGCGGGCGGCGGCGGTCTGGTTCCACTGGTTGCGCTCCAGAGCTTCTACCACCACCTCACGTTCCAGCTGTTCAAGAGAATAGCCTCCATCCGGCAGGTTGATGATGCCGCAAGAATACGAACTTGATGTCTGCGCAGGAATACCCGTACGGATCTTGTCCGGCAGGTCATCGAAGGCAATGGTGTCAGAGTTGCGCATGATCAGCAGACGCTCAACCAAATTCTCCAATTCACGTACATTGCCCGGCCACGTATATGAAACCAGACTGGCCAAGGCCGGTTTATCAAAACTGATCTTACCCGCACCGTGTTTGCCGCAGAAATAGCGTAGCAGCAGTGGAATATCTTCACTCCGCTGCCGGAGCGGCGGTAGATGAACCGGGATGACTGAGAGACGGTAATACAGATCCTCACGAAATGTGCCGTCGACTATGGACTTTTCAATGTCCAGGTTGGTGGCCGCCACAACCCTCACGTCCAACTTCTGTTCCCCTGTCCCCCCCACCGGCTCGACGACACGCTCCTGCAAGGCACGCAACAACTTGGGCTGAAGCTCCAGGGGCAGTTCACCCACTTCGTCCAGAAAAAGAGTGCCGCCGTCGGCCAGCATGAACTTCCCGGGTTTATCTCTAACGGCACCGGTAAAGGCTCCCTTAACATGACCGAACAGTTCACTTTCCAATAAATCGTGCGGAATGGCAGCGCAGTTGATGGCCACGAAAGGGCCGTTCCGGCGTCCGCTCTGGGCATGGATGGAACGGGCTACCAGCTCCTTGCCGGTGCCAGACTCGCCGGTAATCAGAACCGAGGCCTCGCTGTCGGCCACTTTGCGAACCATCTGAAAAACTTTTTCCATGGCCGGTGACGAACCGACCATAGTACGGAAATCGCTCCGGTCGGACAGTTCATTTGTCAGGCGCTTATTCTCTGCGAACAGTCCGGTGAACTGCAATGCCTTGGAAACGACCAGAAGCAGTTCGTCGCGGTTGAAGGGTTTGGTTATGTAATCATAGGCACCCAGTTTCATGGCATCCACGGCCACATCCACCGTACCGAAGGCGGTAATGATGATCACCGGTGTCTCGGGCGAACGTTCCTTGATTGCCCTCAAGACCTGCATACCGTCCATGCCGGGCATCTTCATGTCGGTGATCACCAGAGTCGGAATATCATCTGCGAACAGGCGCACTCCCTCCTCACCACTTGCGGCCGCGTTGACCCGGTAGCCAGCTTCCTGAAGATTGTATTCCAGCACCCGCCGCAGCGAGCTGTCGTCATCGATGACAAGGATTTTCGGTTTCATGCCGGCCCTTCCTCCAGCGCCGGCAAAAGGACCACCACCGTAGTCCCCTGCCCCGGTTCGCTGATCACCTGCAGCGTCCCGCCATGTCCCTCGATAATCTTTTTGGTGATGGCCAGTCCAAGACCGGTGCCGTCGGCCTTGGTTGTGAAGAAGGGCTCGAAGATCCGGCTCAGAGTTTCCGGGTCAATGCCGGACCCGTTGTCGCTGAAACGGATCTCGCAGGACGCAGAACTTCTGACGGTCGAAATGGTGACGCTGCCGCCCCCCGGCGCAGCTTGAAGTGCGTTGATGACGATATTGAGGAATGCCTGGCGCAGTTTCTCGCCATCGCCCTTGATCTCCAGATCGCCCGCCGGTGGTTCCAGAACCAGTCGCACCCGGCGCTCCCGAGCGTCCTTTGCGGTCAGGACAACAACGGTTTCCAACTCCTCCCTAAGCGAGCAGCGGTGCATTTCGACCGCCTGTGGGCGGGCCATGCGAAGAAAATCCTCCACAACATGATTGAGGCGCTCGGTCTCCTTGATCTGGATCTCGATAAATTCATGCTTGGGATCACCCGGCTTGTAATCATCCTTGAGGATCTCGGCGGTACCCCGGATTGAGCCCAGCGGATTGCGGATCTCGTGAGCCAGTACCGCTGCCATTTCTCCCAGCGTGGAGAGCCTTTCCGCCCGCCGCAGTTGTTCTTCAATGGCAATTATGCGTTCTGACTGCTGCTGCAACGTGCGGTAGGATTCTTCCAGCCCTTCAGCTGTTTTCTGGAGCTCCAGGCTGCCTTCGCGTTCCCGCTGGGCCAGCAGACCGGTTACTCCGCCAACGATGTTGTAGAGTACAATTTCCAGGTACTTCTCCATTTCCAGCGTCAGGCCGCCGCCCCACTGAAAAAGGATATGGGGAGCATAGACCATGCTGACCGCCATGGAACAGGTCAGGCCACCCCGAAATCCGAACCAGAGTGCGGCCAGAATGATCGGCAGGTAGTATAGACGCTGGAAAATGTCGTGCAAATAATGAAGATGCAGCGGGGTAAGGTAGTGTAAAAGGCTGATTCCAAGGATAAAAAGGGCCAGCAGGCAGATGCGCACAATTGAAGGTTTCATGTGTCGGTTATAACGCAACCGCCAGGAGATTCAAGCAAAAATGAATGACTGGAATCCGAAGGCGGTTGATCTAAATAAAGCAACCAGGTATCCGGACCGAATGCACTGTTGAAGAAACTTCGAAATAAGAATGAATACGGATGCTAAAGAGTCCTGAGGAACAATTGAAAAATCAAGGCGCCACACAAATCATTTCGAAATAAACAACGACTTGATTTTTTTGATTTCTGTTGATATATTTTAGCAGTCGGACACATTGAGTGCTAATTTATCACTACCGAGGCTGCCACATGGTCGCACAATTACCAGTAGTCGCTGATAGTCTTCGTCTGTATCTGAGCGAGATACGGCGATTTCCGTTGCTTAACGAAGAAGAAGAGCATCGCTATGCTGTCACGTTCTTTGAAAAAAAGGATCTGGCTGCTGCCCATAGCCTGATTACGTCCAACTTGAGATTCGTGGTAAAGGTTGCATACGAGTTCCGCCACTACGGCCTCAAAATGCTCGACCTGATCCAAGAGGGAAATATAGGGCTGATGATGGCTGTAAAGAAATTCAACCCATACAAGGGCATTCGGCTGATCTCTTATGCTGTCTGGTGGATAAAAGCATACATCCAGAACCACATCATCTCTTCCTGGAGCCTCCTGAAGATCGGCACAACCCAGGCCCAAAGAAAGTTATTCTTCAAACTGCGTCAAGCGAAAAGCGCAATAGCAAGGATGGGCGGCAGTGAAGATGAAACGAAGAGTGCGGCACTGTCACTTGATGTGACCGAGCAACAGTTTTCAGAGATGGAGCAGCGCATGCGGGGAGAATCCTCCCTGAATGCCGATATACCGGGAAGTGACGGCATTACGGCCCTGGAAACACTTGCCGACGACAGAATGAATCAGGAAGAGCTGCTGTCGGAAATTCAGGAAAATCATAATCTGCAGCAGACGATTGCGGATGTGGTCGGCAGACTCAATGAAAAAGAGCGCTTCATAATTGAACATCGGGTCACTGCTGACGAACCGCTTACCCTGCAGGAAATTGCCAGCCATTTTTCAATCTCCCGTGAACGGGTTCGCCAGATCGAAGAAGGCGCCCTCAGAAAGACGAAGCAGGCACTCATCCCGCTTCTTGCGGCTTGACACCCGCCATTATCAGAACGGTCAATTGAGCACACAAAAAACACACGAATTATTTTCCTTAAAATAAATCTTGACTTTCGTCTGCTTTTTCTTTAAATAAACAAATTCTGTTTTCTTGTCGTTACGAAAACATGTGTTGGCCCCGTTAGCTCATACTGGTAGAGCAGCTGACTTGTAATCAGCAGGTGATCCGTTCGATTCGGATACGGGGCTCCACTTTTAGCACGCAGCATGGTTCCGATCATCCCTGGAGGGATTCCCGAGCGGCCAAAGGGAACAGACTGTAAATCTGTCGTCAGCGACTTCGGAGGTTCGAATCCTCCTCCCTCCACCATAAAATCACCGAAAAACGGTGGTTCAGCATGACCCCAGGAGACAGATTGTCGCAATACTGGTAAGTGACTAGCCATACGTTTTTCAATCGTCTTCGTCTGGTAGCGCGGGAGTAGCTCAGTTGGCTAGAGCGTCAGCCTTCCAAGCTGAGGGTCGCGGGTTCGAGTCCCGTTTCCCGCTCCAGTAATGTGCCCACATAGCTCAGGAGGTAGAGCACTTCCTTGGTAAGGAAGAGGTCTCCGGTTCGAGTCCGGATGTGGGCTCCATTTTTTTCAGATTTTCCGTCCAAACAAAGCATCACTACAAAAAGCGTCCATCAGGAGGGCCTTTATCATGGCAAAGGCAAAGTTCGAGCGTAACAAGACACACGTAAACATCGGCACAATCGGTCACGTCGACCACGGCAAGACAACCTTGACTG
>CAYWJJ010000078.1:0-18545 GCA_964458105.1 uncultured Geobacter sp. | reverse complement strand
CGCGGTAGGTGTGGGAGCCGGTCGAAAGGATCTGGGTGTTGTACAGCTCCTGCTGCAGCCGGTCGAACAGTTGGGATCCCTTTTCAAGGGTGCCGGCCGCACGGTTGCAGACATAGAAGCTGCCCAGGAAGTAGGGGTGCACGCCGTTGCTTATGGTCAGGCAGTAAGCCCGCCTGACCCCCAGGTTGAGACGGTTGAAGACCTCCATGGTCTGCAGCAGGAAATCTTTCTGGGGGGGGTTGCCGACGGCGAACATGACTTTGGTTTCTCGCTGGTCGGCCGGACCGTCGGTCTCCTCCACATCCAGATAGATGCCTCCCTGGCGGTTGCTCTGCTGGAAGAGCCAGAGCAGCTGGGCTACCCGCTTGGGGGGGGAGATGCGGATGTACTCCTCGTTATTGAGCCAGAGCAGCCGCAGCAGCCGTTCCAGGTCGGAGTGGTCGAACTGCGGGTAATGCATCTGCAATTCAGCTTCAATTCCGGCCCTGATCCCGGCCGGGATGGCGACCTCCTTGGCCCGGGCGATTTCATCGTGGTCCTTACGGTCGAAATCGAAGCGCTGCACTTCCAGTTCCCGGTCAAGTCCGGGAACAACCGCATGTGAATGGGTAAACTCGGCGTAGGAGATGTCCCGTTCCTGCAATGTTTTCAACGTATCGTAGAGTGATCCGGGCTTATTGAGCCGGGCCTGGATCAAGGTTTTTTCCCGATCGGCCAGCAGCAACCGCTGGTTACCCGCCAGCCCCTGCAGTCCCTCGGCCAGGGTGGCGATGGCGGCGTCCTCTTTCTGCATCGTGATGGCGAAATAGGGGTCCATCCGGGCTTTGAGCCAATCGAGATTCTCCATCGCCTTGACTCCGGTATCGCCGATCATCCGGCACACCCGGCTGAATACATCGCTGCTGTTGTCACTTTGCATCTAATGACTCCTTTACCGGCAGTAGCCCTTCCAGCTCCGGCTCAAATACCTCCCAGACCCTTTTCTGCAGTTCTGCAATAAAGTCCGGAGTAGTGATATTCGGCAATTTGATGTGTGGGTTCGGTCGCTCCCACACCTCGGCAGGAAGGGTGTACTCGTCCTTTTGATACCCCTGCCTCAATTCCAGGGCCAGCCCAAGAAGGAACGCCCTGCGCACGGCAGCCGCCAAGGCTTCCGTGGTGACATCCAGATTGAATTCGCTTTTAAGACAGTCCACCACCATCTGAGTGCAAATACCTTTGGTAATATCGAAAAACTTGCACAGGCCGATCATGTCGAAACCGACTATCTGCAGTTTGTCCCTGGTGATCCCGCGTACCCACGACTC
The DNA here is from genome assembly GCA_964458105.1 of uncultured Geobacter sp. Taxonomy (GTDB): domain Bacteria; phylum Desulfobacterota; class Desulfuromonadia; order Geobacterales; family Pseudopelobacteraceae; genus JACRCG01. The sequence continues at coordinate 17,238 of CAYWJJ010000078.1, read as the reverse complement.
CATATCCGACTTCCCTTCACGGGTAAGTAAACCGTATGTCCCCATGGACATGTGTCCGCCAGCGATTGCCCAGGCGTATCCGGGGTTAGTTTCGGGCTGATATGCAGGTATCTCCAGACCTTTGACATGGTAGGCGTAGGAGGTCTCTCCGGTGCTCTCGGAGAGCAGTTTGGAGCCGCGTCCGATCTCCGGCAGAGTCCCAAGACCGGCCTGGTCAATCAGTTCCTTGATTTTTTCAAAGTCTCCGAAGGTTGCGCCGTTCAGCAGCGGCTTTTCGGGATGCCTTTCGTTGTAGGAGAGCAGGTAAGATATGGTTACGCCAAGGGAGATGGAGTCCATTCCATAGTTATCGGACAAGTGAATCAGTCTGGCGGCCTGGCCGGCATCGTGGATGCCGATGTTGGTGCCGAGGAGGTTGAGCGGCTCGTAGTCGAATTTGGCCAGAAATTTGCCGGTGGTGCCGTCGTCCTTCTTCTCATGGACGTTGTTATGGCAGGTTATACCGCAACGAAAGCAGGCTTGCGATTTGATATCGAACTGTTTTTCAACCCGCTCCCGGAACAACTTTTCCGGCAGATCGTTTCCCTGGGGGCGGAAGTTGTTAACCGGTACGGCATTAAAGACCTGGAGAACATCGTACGCAGCCCAGGTCCCACCACCACCCCCACGGCTGATTGGCTGAAGGCGTGTCGATCCCCCGCCTTTGACGACGTTGATATTAACGTTCCTGACCTCGGGCGTAAGGGGCTTTACCTTGTCGCTGCTCAGGGCAACAAAGGCGAGGAGGTTCTTGTACCCCATCAGGCTCCCCATGCCGCCGCGACCGGCAAAACGCATTTTGTCCTCTCCGGATTTGAGCTGGTTGTCGGTTGAGAGTGCCACAGCTCCCATATAGACATTTTCCCACTGCTCACCGGCCTGTCCGATAGCCGCAAAGTGGGCATCGCTGCCGTACTCCTTCTGCAGAACCATCATCTTTTCGTGGGTGGTAAGTCCGAGCAGATGATCGGCTGGCCTCAACTCCACCACCGGTCCTTCAGCAGATTCCCTGATCAGAGCATAGACCGGCTTTGGCGAGCGACCTTCGAAGATCAGCTCGTCCAGACCGGTCCACTTTAATTTGGCGCCGAAATTTCCGCTGCCGGTTGACCACATGGCTGCCGGCAGCCCTTTTTTTGACGCTTTTATCGGGCTGTACCCGGAAAAATAGGTGCGCAGACCGGTCATGGCGCTGCTGCCGGTCAGCAGACCGGTGTTAACTATCAGCGGGTTCTCTTCGCAATAGGCCTGGTTTATGTTTCGTTCAGCCAATATCTGGAATGAACGGCCGAACCCGCCCAACACATCTTCCAGATTGCGGCAGGGGACATCTTCGAAGCGCATTTCACCGTTATTCAGATCGACCGTACAACGCGAGTACAGCACAGATGCCGGCTCAGCCGCGGGATCAGAGGAGAAGTATTTCATGTTGGTTACTCCTTGGTCATGGTAGATTTGGAAGACTTATAACTTCGGAAAGTCCCCCTCCCCTTGCGGGAGGGGGCTAGGGGGTGGGGGAAGCTGCAACGTGTTGCTTCCATGGCAACCTCCCCCCCACCCTAACCCTCCCCCGCCAGGGGGGAGGGGATTGCTACGAACTACCCTCCATCTATGAATGGTAGCAGACACAATGTATCGCCATCATTGAGAATATCTTCGATACCGGCATGAATGCCATTGATCAGAACGACTCCGAGCAGAGGACGAGGGATACCGAGTTCATCAATCACCTCGCGTGCGCGGGTTGCAGCAGGATACTCACGGACAGCCTCATTAAAACGACCGGATCGAAACACCCCGACCAACTGTATGGTTACAGTCATCGGTGATAAAGAATGTGCCTGAATCACGACATCACCATATCTTTAGACTGTTTCCCGCTTATGCTCTCTATCGATATTTTCCAAACCTTGATTGCTGAAAGGTTCTCTTCGCTGAAGTTCCATTCACGTTTCGAATACTGCTTCATGATCAGGTGCAGGGCTGAAATCATTTCGGCAGGATCGGTCAGTTCCCGGATCGTGCCGTAACCGATCACACTCTGGAACGAAAAGCTCCAGTCGCATGGGGCGCTTTCGTGCGGCTTCAGGCTGACGCCGTGCTCGAATTCGAAGCAGACCTGGGAATTCGCCTCAATAAACTCGATCTTTTTTCCCGTTTTCGCGGTGTGAACATACAGTGCGGCGCCGTCGTACCCGAAGGACAGGGGGACGATATACGGGATATTGTCCTGTGCCAGTCCAAGACGGCACACCTGGCAGTTGCCGATGATCTGCGAGATCAGCCCAGCATCCTTGATTTCCTTATCCGAACGCCTCATCCCGTTATTCTCCTGTTCGCAACCGCTAGACAAAGTGTGATTGCTGCTTTCAAAAGCCCAGATACGCTTCGCGAATCGACTCGTCAGCCTCCAGCTGTTTACCGGTCCCTTCACCGACAATGCGGCCGTTTTCCATGACGTAGCAGTAATCGGCCACCTTCAGTGTCTGGTGTACGTTCTGCTCGACCAGGAAGATGGTCAGCCCCTGGCTGTGCAATTCCTTGATGACGTTGAACACCTCCTGGACCATCAGCGGCGCCAGTCCCAGGCTCGGCTCGTCGAACATGATCACCTGCGGGTCCTGCATCAGGGCCCGGCCGATGGCGACCATCTGCTGCTCTCCGCCGGAAAGGGTTTCAGCGGTCTGGTTGCGGCGCTCTTCCAGTCTCGGGAAGATCGAGTAGACGTGTTTGAGAGTTGCCGCGCGCTTGCCGTGGGCACGCTTCAGATAGGCCCCCACCAGCAGGTTCTCTTCCACGGTCATTTTGGAGAAGAGCTGCCTCCCCTCCGGAACCAGCGTGATTCCCAGGTCCACCACCTTGTGTACCGGTTCGCCGCTGATAACCGCGCCGTTGTACGAAATCTGCCCGGCGGCAAGTGGCGCAAGGCCGCAGATCGACTTGAGGGTGGTGGTCTTGCCGGCGCCGTTGGCGCCGATCAGGGCGACCAGCTGTCCTTTTTTGACCGAGAAAGAGATGCCCCACAGGGCCTGCAGGTCACCGTATTTAACCGCTATGTCTTTGACGTCGAGTACATTCATGCCGCTGCCTCTCCCAGATAGGCTTCGATAACCAGCGGATTGCGCGCCACTTCAGCCGCCGCCCCCTCTGCTATCTTCTCGCCGAAATTCAACACCACCAAACGATCACTGATATTCATAATGACCCGCATGATATGTTCCACAATCAGGATGGTCATGCCCTGCTCCTTGAGTTTCAGGATCAGCTCGACCGTCCGGTCCGCCTCGGTCGGGTTCAATCCGGCCACCACCTCGTCCAGCAGCAGGAAGCTCGGCTCCAGGGCCAGGGCCTTGCCGATTTCAAGCCGTTTGCGGCCGGCCAGGGTCAGGCTGGCGGCGGAAACATTGGCGCGATCCGCCAGTCCGGTGCTCTCCAGGATCTGCCAGGCGTGCCGTTCCGCGTCGGCCCGTTTCGGGTAGCGCAGGAATGAGGCGATGACGATATTTTCCAGTACGGTCAGGCCGGCAAATGGCTTCACTACCTGGAAGGTCCGTCCGATCCCGAGGCCGGCCAGAGCATAGGGACGCTTGCCGCTGATGTCCTGCCCCTTGAAGGTGATCGAACCGCTGGTGGGGGCGTAATAGCCGCTGATGACATTGAACAGGGTCGTTTTCCCGGCGCCGTTGGGCCCCAGAAGTCCGACGATTTCCCCCGGCTGTACCTGGAAGGAGACGTCGTTGACTGCGGTCAACCCGCCAAAACATTTTGTGACCGAATGTACTTTCAAGATGGGTTCAGCCATGATCATTCCCCTTCATTCTGTGGCAGTTTGGCTATGAGGCCTTCATCCTTCTTCTCCGCTTCCTGCTTGCTTTTTCTGAATCCATTCAGCGTCCCCCACAGCCCGTTCGGTATGAACACGACACTCAAGGCGATGACGGCGCCCAGGATGATCAGGTACAGCAGCTGGAAATCCGACAGATAGGCCCAGAACAGGGTCTTGAAGGCGAAAATCAGTACGGCTCCGATGACCGGTCCGATCAGGGTGCCCATGCCGCCGAAAACCACCATCACCAGCGCCTGGTCGCTTATCATGTCGCCCAGGGTCGAGGCGGGGTCGATAAAGGTAATCCAGTAGGCATAGACGCCGCCCAAGACGCCGGTCGGGACCGCGGAAAGGATGAAAGCCTGCATTTTCAGCTTGGTCGGGTTGAGTCCCAGTGCCATGGCCCCCTCCTCGTCCTCGCGGATCGCCTTCAGCTTCAGGCCGAAGGGGGAGCGTTCCAGCAGGAACCAGAGCACTGCAAAGGTCACGACAACAATGGCGAGCATCAGGTAATAAAAGAACTGAGGATTGAGGAAAGAGGGAAGCCGCATGCCGTCAGGGCCGCCGGTGATGTCCATGATCAGTGCCATCTGCTGCACGGCCCGTGAGAGTGCCCAGGTGGCAATGGCAAAATAGGCCCCTTTCAGGCGCAGCGTCGGCAAGCCGGCAATCAGTGCCCCTATCCCGGCCAGCACCCCACCCATCGGGAGAGCCAGTGCAAAGGGCCAGTGCGCCTGCATCATCAGGATGGCGGTGGTGTAGGCCCCCAGGCCGAAGAAGGCGCCGTGACCAAAGTTCAGGTAGCCGGTATAGCCTGCCAGCACGTCGAATGCTATGGCCAGGCCGATCCACATGATCGCTTCCGTGACCACACGGAGAAAAAACGTATCGTGAATCACCGCGGGCATCGCGATCAGCATGATCAGTATCGGCAGGCCCCAGCGAATGCTTTTATCTTTCATGTTCAGACTCCCCTACCAAATAAACCTCTTGGTGAAATCAGCAGTATTATGTACAGGATCGCAAAGACCGCCAGCAGGGTATGACCCGGGTTGAAATAGATCAGGAAAATCGACTGAACCATTCCAAGCAGCAGTGCCGCCCAGGGGACTCCCGCCAGGTAACCCATACCGGCCAATACCACTACGAAAAAGGCGAAGATCGTGTACTCTGCACCCATTTGAGCACTGACGGAGAGAATGCAGCCGATCAGCACGCCGGTCATGGCGGTGACACCGACATAGAGACCGTAGACCAGGGCACCGGTCTGTTTTCCGTTGACCCCCATCAGGCCGGCGGAGTCTTTGTTCAATGCCAGGGCTCGAACGCCAAGGCCGAAATTGGTTTTCTTCAGCAGGTAGTGCAGCGCCGCCGTAATTGCCAGGGCGTAGATCAACCCGGCCAGGCGGACGGAGGAGATGGTCAGCGAGAATCCGAATTTTTCAAAAAAGAACGAACCCTCGGAAAACATCGAGGGGGTCGAGTTGCTGTAGAAGCCGAAAACCGTCAGCGCGATCCCCTGGAACATGATGCCGAGCCCAAAAGTGAAGACAAGGCCCATCAACAGGGGGTTTCCTTTTTTGCCGCTCAGCACTCGATGGATTACCGGTTGGATCAGGTATCCGATCAGGGCGAAGACGACAAAGACCACCGGCAGCAGCAGGAACGGATCCAGCCCGGTCCATTTGTTCAGGTAGTAACCGGCAAATGCGCCGAACATGATCCATTCGCCGACGGCAAAGTCGATGATGTGCATTACCCCATAGGTAAGGGAAAAGGCGATGGCGATGGTGATATATATCCCGCCGAGCAGTATCCCATCCATCAATGCTTGAGGTAGTAGTTCCATTACAATTTCCTCCGACTAAACTGGTGATCCGAATCGAGACGTCTTGTGTCCTGGGGCGAAAGCTGCATCAGTCTGTTGAATAAAAGCGTCAGGCACGTTGTTCATGCCTGACGCCATTCTCATGCTGTCCTGATTAGCGGTTTTTCCATGGTGTGAAGGGGTATTGGGGAGCTGCTGCCTGACTGCTCTTTGGTCCGACGACAACGGTTTTGCCGTTCTGAATCTGGATCGTAAGCGGAGTCATGCCGACGTTGGCGTGGTAATATTCTCCGCTTGTGGCGAATTTGACCTTGCCGTAGAACGTGTCGATATCCACCTGCTCCAGGGCCTTGATCAGCTGGGTGCGTTGCGCCTCCGACATGCCGGGTGTGGCGCCGATCTTCTGCAGGGCGACCTGGAAGGCTATGCCGGCTGCCGATGAACCGGCCTGGGTATAATCGGCCGGAGTGTTGAATGTTTTCATGGATGCGGCTTCATAGCTGGCGGCGTTTGGCCAGAGGATCTTGCTGCTGGTCTTGGCCGATGCGGTCCAGACGGAAGCCCCGAAGACCTGGTTGGCGTCCTTGCCAAGCGCTTCGACGAAGGCCGGCTCGGTTACTCCGTAATGCATCAGCAGCGCCTTGGGGGTGTAGTCGATCTGCCGCAGGGATTTGACCAGCTTGATCAGCTCCTCGTCATGGCCGCCGAAGGCGATCAGGTCCGGTTTCAGTCCGCGGACCGCTGACAGAAGCGGGGTCAGGTCCTGGCCGGCCGGAACGATGTTGAACTTGAGCACTTTTATCTTGGCAGCTTCAGCGGCACTTTTGAAAGCTTCAGCGGATGCTTTTGAGAAGGTGTCATTGGAGCCGAGAATTACCGCGGTTTTGGGAGCGGGTTTCAGTTCGCTCAGGGTTTTGATCGGGGTTGCACCGGTGAAATTGATTGGCGGCACGGTGCCGAATGTATAAAGGAATTTATTGGTCCAGATCAGCGGAGATTCGGCGGAGCCGGTAATCATAGGAATCTTGTACTTTTCTACAACCGGAGCGACCGCGATGGTGACACCGGAGGAGTACGGTCCAAGTATGAAATCAACATGTTCCTGCGTGATCAGGCGTTCTGCGGCGGAAGCACCCGAGGCCGGGTTTGACTGAGCATCGGCATAAAAGAGCTTGACCTGGTACTTCTTGCCTTTGATCTCGATGCCACCTTTGGCATTGACTTCCTGAGCCCAGAGGTCGTAGCCCCTTTTTGTAACATTGCCGCCGGTGGCCAGGGAGCCGGACAGTTCGGTGACGACTCCGACCTTGAAGACATTCTTTGCCTCCTCCGCGTAGAGCGTGGTTGACAGCATGAACGACGAGATAAGAGCCAGGGTACACAACAGTCTTTTTTTCATATGTTGCCTCCTTTAGTGTGAACTGCTTTCAGGTTGAATGGATTTCCTGCAAGCGCGCCATGGGTGGATTGCCATTAATTGCCATAACTAGAACAATTTTATATCACAGCGGTCATTGCACGAGATGTGCCACTGTTTTAATTTAAAGAATACGGCACTAATTATTTCATTAAACAGGAATGCCATGAATGTCTGACGTGAACTGTCCGGAGTCGCTGCCGGCTGCACAGGCCGGTTTAACCGGGTATCGGCGGAGATTTGCGTAGCGGAGTGCATAAAGATATATACATGTAATACTCCGGGGCGCACTCCGGTTTATAGATAACCGTTTTATTGTTTTGGGCGAATTTTATGCGTAATGGAATAACTGAAATTCGCCGGGCAGATCAGGAGAGGCCGAAGCGTTTCAGTTTCTTGGAGATGGTGGACTGGTTCACTCCCAGGGCTTCGGCCACCTGGCACTGGTTGTCGTATTTTTCCAGGGCCTGGGCAAGAAGTGAGCGCTCCACGCTGTCGACGGCCTGCTGCAGGGTCATTGCATCGGGCCAGGCGCCAAGGTTCGATCCCGTCTCCTTGGCATGAACGGTGATGTCGCCGGGAAGGTCCTGGAGGTCAATCAATTCCGTCTCCGACATGACCACCAGGCGCTCGCAGATATTGATCAGTTCGCGTACATTGCCGGGGTACGTGTAGGCCGAAAGCGCATCGGAGGCGGCCCCGGAAAGGCGCTTATTGATGCCGGTCTTGGCGCCGAAGAGATCGATGTAGTGATGGATCATCGGGAGAATGCATTCCTTGCGCTCCCGCACCGACGGGACGTGGATCGGGATGACCTTTAGGCGGTAATAGAGATCGAGGCGGAAGCGCTCCTGCTTCACCATCTCCTCCAGGTTGCGATGGGTGGCCGCCAGGATACGAACATTCACGATCCGGCTCTTGGTTCCCCCCAAGCGGGTGACGCGGCCATCCTCAAGAAAGCGCAGCAGCTTGACCTGGGAAGCGATCGGCAGCTCCGCAATCTCGTCCAGAAACAGGGTGCCGTCATCCGCCAGCTCCAGATAGCCGGGCTTGCCGCCGGTCTGGGCGCCGGTGAACGCGCCTTTCTCGTAACCGAACAGCTCGGATTCGATCAGCGACTCGGGAATGGCGCCGCAGTTGATCTTGATCAGCGGCTTGTTGGAGCGGCCCGAGTTTTTGTGAATCAGGTCGGCAAACAGCCCCTTGCCTACGCCTGACTCGCCCAGAATCAGCACGGAAGAATCAACCGTACTGACCTTCAGGGCCTGGCGTAGCGCCTTTAGCATGCAGGGGCTTTTTGCGATTACCCGCCGCGACTCCAGCTCCAGTTGCTGCATTTCAAGCATCTGGTGACGGAACTGGTCCTTGATGGCCCCCTGCTCCTCCAGTTCCCGCTGCAAGGTGTCGATTTCAGTGACGTCCCGCTCGCTGACGACCACCCGGATCAGCTCTCCATCACCATTGAAAACCGGGGTGCCGGTTGTAATCAGCTTGCGCCCTACCCGCTGCTGCAGCACGTTCGAAACCGACCTGGTTCTGATGACCTCCAGGGTGACGGAGCGGTCGATGAAGCCCTGCTCCACCAGTTCATTCATGTTGTGTCCCACCACCTCTGACGCACTGATTTGGTTGATCCGTTCCGAAGACGGATTGATGCGGAGCACGTTGGCTTGCGCATCACAGATCCAGAGACCGTCAGAAGATGAGTTGATGATGATATCCAGTTCGCTGGTGAGTTCCTGAAAGAAACGCATCTGCATGGCAATTTCCTCAAGCTCGGTGCTTTCGATGAAGACGCACGCCACTCCGACCCGTTCTGTGTCGAGCATGATCGGGCTGACCCTGACCAGGTAGTTGGATTCCCCGCCCCGCACCGTTATCTCGACCCTCGCTTTGCTTTCACGGAGAGTGTGGGAGATCTTGTGCCAAAGCTCGGGCAGGACATCGTTCAGGTGGATGCCGGGAGAGATATTGAAGCTGTCCCGCGCAATCCGGTTGGCGAGGATGGTCATGCCGGAGTTGTTTGTGGCCAGCAGCCCCACGCTGATGGCGTTGGTCAGGGCCTGGTAGAAATCTTCCGAGTGCAGCGGCGCTTCACTGGCTGGTGAGCTGATAAACAGGGTCGGATCAGTTCTGTGTGGCATGGCTACATCCTTTCCAGCCGCAGGGATTACCGCAGGGCTGTTCAATTGCAGAGCGCGCTGCCGCTGATTTCCGGCGGGTAATACGCAATAACAAAAAATCGTTTTGACTATAATATTCACAAAAGAATAAAATATGCAATATGGAATATTTTTTTATGCCACTGTGATCCGTTTATTGCGGCATGACCGGGGCGTTCCGGCCCCAAAAAATATAAAACATAAACAAAACAAATGAATACAGATTATTTGGAACGATGGCATGATCCTTGATGAGAGCTGGTTGCCAAGGGAGAAGTTCGCTGTCCCGACAGAGCGAGTCAGCCGGCCGGCGGCGGGAAGCCCGTCATCACCGCAGGCCGACGAAATCATATATTAAAGGAGTAGCACCCATGACAACGCGAAACGAAGAACTGCTGCAGCTGCGCAACAAACATGTCCCTCAGGGACTGGTGAACCTGACGACCTCGTTTATCACCGAAGCCCGGGGCGCCGTTATGATTGATGCCGATGGCCGCGAGCTGATCGATTTCGCCGGCGGCATCGGGGTGAACAACGTTGGCCACTGCCACCCGAAGGTCGTAGCCGCCATCAAGGAGCAGGCGGACAAGTTCATCCATACCTGCTTCCATGTGGCACCCTACGAGTCATACATCAAACTTGCCGCCAAACTGAACGAACTGGCGCCTGGTGATTTCGACAAGATGACTATGCTGGGAAACTCGGGCGCCGAGGCCGACGAAAATGCAATCAAGATAGCCCGCTATGCCACCAAGCGTCCCGCCGTGATTTCTTTCGAGAACGCTTTCCACGGGCGGACTCTCCTGACCATGTCCCTGACCAGCAAGGTCAAGCCGTACAAACTGGGTTACGGGCCGTTCGCACCGGAAACCTACCGCATGCCCTACGCCTACTGCTACCGCTGCCCATTCGGACTCAAATACCCGGCCTGCAATGCCTCCTGCGCCGATTACCTGGAGGAATTCTTCATCACCCACGTGGCTGCCGAGCAGACCGCGGCGGTGATCGTCGAGCCTATCCAGGGCGAGGGCGGCTTCGTCACGCCGCCGCAGGAGTACTTTGCCAAGTTGCACGCCATCTGCCGGAAAAACGGCATCCTGCTGATCGTCGACGAAGTCCAGACCGGCATGGGCAGGACCGGGAAGATTTTTGCAATCGATCACTGGGGAGTGGAACCGGACATCATCACCTCGGCCAAGAGCCTGGCGGGAGGCATGCCGCTCAGCGCCATCACCGGCCGCGCGGAGATAATGAACCAGTCCCATGTCGGAGGGCTCGGCGGAACCTACAGCGGCAACCCGCTGTCATGCAGCGCGGCCCTGGCGGTGCTGGAAATACTGACTGAGGACGGCCTGCTGAAGCGGGGTGAAGAGCTGGGCGAAAAGCTGCTCAAGCGTTTCCTGGAGATGCAGGAGAAGTACGAGATCATCGGCGAGGTGCGCGGCAAGGGGCCCATGCTGGCGCTGGAACTGGTGCGCGACCGGGAAACCAAGGAACCGGCCGGCGATGAGGCGAAAAAACTGACCAAGCTCTGCTATGAAAAGGGGCTGGTAGTGCTCTCCTGCGGTAATCACGGCAACGTGATCCGGGTATTGATGCCGCTGGTCATTACCGATCAGGAGCTGGAGCGCGGTCTCTCAATCCTGGAAGAGTCACTGCAGCAATTGAGTTAAACAAAATGAGTACCAGGCGGCAAGGAGAGTGGCGACCGAGGCGTACTATCAGTACGTTGAGGAGCCACCGACGAAGCCAACAACGTAATCGTTTGATTGCGACTTGGTATTAGGGGGCGTGATGAAGCTGGAGCCGGACAAGAGGGTGCGGATAGAGGTTGTCAGGTCGGAATGCAAGCTGATGGAAACGGGGAGCAGCGTCTATCTGGACGGCCCGATGATCGACTACGCCCGTTCGGCCCCGGTCTGCGTCACCGCCCTGCTGGGGATTTACCCGTTTATCATGACAGCCCGCTTCGGCATCGAATCGGAGAAGCTGGGGCATAATGACGGTTACCGGGTCTGCTGTCCGGACAGGCTGGTGGAGTTTGTTGTCTCTAGCTGTGCCGACACGGAGCAAAAATAACGGACCGGCGCTTCTTTTGTTCCGGAGAACAATACATTTATTACTACGGTCATTTTGATTAACTGTGCGTGTTGCCATTAAAGGGGTGGGGTGCCTCCCGCCCCGATTTTTTTTGCCGTTGTTTTCCAGATAAGCCGACTTCGGTGGAGATGCAGGGGTTGGAATACAACTGAACGGAGACCGGATAATGGAACAGATTGTATTTCTGGATCACGAAGGGTTGCCGGCCACGCTGCGCTCCCCCTGTTTCTCCCACGAATGGCGCGATTACCCGACCTCGCCACCCGATCTGGTGGTGGAGCGTCTACGGGATGCGACAATTGCCATCATTGATCGGGTGTTTTTAGGCGAGGCGGAGCTGGCGCAGTTACCGCGTTTGAAACTGATCGCAGTGGCGGCCACCGGCTTCGACAACGTCGATATTGAGGCCTGCCGGCGGCGCGGGATCGCCGTTGCAAATGTGCGCAACTGGTCGAAATCGGTGCCGGAGCATGTTTTTGCCCTGATCCTGGCACTGCGCCGCGACCTGCTGTCCTACCATGCTGCGGTGCAAAGCGGTGCCTGGCAACAGGCCGATAATTACACGCTGCTGCAAGATCCTATTCCCCTGTCATTATCCGGCAACACCCTGGGGCTGGTCGGTTATGGCGCTCTCGGCCAGGCCGTTGCCGAGCTGGCCAAAGCGTTCGGCATGCGGGTGCTGGTCGCCGAACGCAAGGGGGCCGGTGCAATCCGGGACGGACGAACCGGTTTTGACGAGGTGCTGGCCAAGAGTTCGGTACTGGTTGTACTATGCCCGCTCACGGAAGAAACTCGCGGCTTGATCGGGAGCGCGGAGCTTGAGAGCATGCCTCGCCACAGCCTGCTGATCAACTGCGCCCGGGGCGGGATCGTGGATGAACAGGCCCTGGCAGCCGCACTCCGGCGCGGCGATATCGCAGGGGCCGGCGTCGATGTACTGAGTCAGGAACCGCCCTGTTCCGGCAATCCGCTACTGGATCTTAAACAACCAAACCTGATCGTGACCCCGCATGTCGCCTGGGCCAGCGTACACTCCCTGCAAGCCCTGGCGGATCAAGTGATCGACAACATCGAGGCATTTGTGGCCGGGAACCCGCGCAACCTGGTCGGATAGAAACTGGAGCCTTTTGCCTGGTCTGCCGGAATTCGCGAAATGGATCAGCCCGAACAGCCTGAAGTTCGAGCTGATCTTTTTATCCGTGTATCTGGGCAGCAAAAATTGTTCAGGCTGCCTCAGGAATAGCGCCTTCAATTTTCGATGTCGGGACCGCTGTGCAGGATTCGTTTAGTGATTTCGGATCGTACAGCCTGTCCCGGATGAAAAATGCCGGGATAAGTCCGGTTATCGCGTAAGCAATGCCAAGGAGAGCGAGGCCATAGGCGATGCTGAAGTTGGTTGAAACAAACCCTATCATGAGTGGTGAGGACATGGAACCTATCCTCCCTATGTTATAAGAAGTGGCAACGGCTGTACCGCGAACCGAAGTCGGGAAACTCTCCGCCAGGTAGGTTGAGTTAATCCCGTAAGGTGCACCAAAGAGAAATCCGAAACCCAGCATCAAAAGAGCGACATTGCCTGCATTTGCATAATGGATGATCACCGGTATTGCAATCGCCGTACAGATGGAACTGGCAACCCATATTTTTCGCCTTCCGAAATAGTCGGTAAGGGAACCGGCCACAACCTTGCCCAACACTGTGGCTGCGTATGTAGAAGCCACATACCACCCCATATTCTTCAGATTAACACCGAGTTCTTTAACCATGTAACTCGGAAGCCACGAGTTTACTCCGTAATATCCGAACTGGAGTGCAATTGCCGTTAAAGACCACGCGATAAATATTTTGCGAACGGATCTATCCGCCCAGATCTTGGCAAACTCATTTTCACTTTTTCCGGACTTACGGGCTGCTTCGCGACTTGCGAACCAGCTTGGAGAATCACTCAAACCCCTCAGCATCAGCAATGTTATGACACCTGGAACTATTGCACAGAGGAACAGCGGTCTCCAGCCGATATTTGGTAATACATAGGATGAAAGGAGCGCGGCGATGACATACCCCAAAGACCACCCCGCCTGCATGATGCCAAGAATGGTGCCCCTGTTTTTTGCGGGGACATATTCCGCCGCCAGAGTAAGACCAACGCTGTAAAGGGCAGCAACTCCAAAGCCGGATATGAACCGAACAACGCCGATCTGCCAAAAAGCCTGGCAAAAGGCGATAAGCCCGGTTCCGGCTGTAAATATAACTACAGACCAGAATATGACTCGTACCCGTCCCACGCGGTCGGAAATCCAGCCTGCCAGGATTCCCCCGCATCCCATTCCGGCCAAAGTTATTGTGGCAAGAGCGCCCCCCGCAACATTGGACAGTTTCAATTCCTTCATGATGCTCGGCAGTGCCAGTGCCAGCATTTGCAAATCCATTCCATCTACTATCAATCCGAGAAGAATTGCGCCTACTACCATACCCCATGATTTTTCTTTTGTTGTAGCTGTCATGACGTCCTCCTTTATCAAGTTTTTAACGTTGCATCAAAATACTTCCGATTGTTTATAGCGTCAGCCGGTACCCGACCAAGCGGCCAAAACAGCTTACAGGAACGCCAAATATGACGACCGGTGGTTAGGTAATAAACATCTGTAGGTTAGAATTGATAATGAACTTGACATGATGGGCTTAGGGATTGCTCTGGGAGAGCGTCGCTGCTCGGGAATTGATATCGATTCAATTCTGATTTAATCGGTAAGAAGGAGAGAAGGAAAAATGTGGACGTAAAGGTGTCTTTGGCGAGAGACAGGGAGATGGTGAAATGCGATTGAGCTGGATTGCTCAGCCAAGTTACGAATTAAAACTCCAAATGAGCTTTGAGTTGTTTGACATACTGTCGGCTGACCGGAATTTCAGTTTTGTTTTTCCCTTTTAATACCAGCAGGTAGCCGCGATTAAACCAGTTTTCCAGATTCTTGATCTGGTTGATATTAACTATATAGTTTCTGTGACATCGCATAAAGAGTTTCGGATCAAGTTTTGACATCAGTTCATTAAGGGTGAAGTTGATCACATGGCTGGTTTCATCCGTGGTTTGGATGAAAACCAGTCTGTCTTTTGCAAAAAATATTTGAATCTGTTCCTGATCAACGACTTCCAGTTTGACTCCCTGCTGGACACAAAGCTTTCGGGTATAATCTCCTTTGTAATCCGGAACGGCCGGCACCATATCTGCCAGATCACATGCATCTCCGGCGCTGAATAGTTTGTTCAGCTTGGCGACGACCCTTTTAATGTCATGCTCATCATACGGTTTCAGGACATAATCCAACGCATCCACCCCGAAAGCTTTCAGGGCATATTCATCGTGGGCCGTAAGGAAGATAACCTTGGGCGGCCGCTTTTGCCGTGACAGAACGTCGGCAACAATCAATCCGTTGATTCCAGGCATCTGGATGTCTAAAAAAAGTACATCCGGCTTCAGTTCCGCAGATCTTGCCAGCGCCTCTTCCCCATTGTGGCAGACTGCCAGGGCAATGATCTCCGGATATATTTCAAGTTGACTCTGCAGCTCTTCACACATGATGGGTTCGTCATCCACGATCAGCACGGTTATGTTTTTCACGACAAGCCTCCACCCACATCCAGGGGAAGGCGGACGGTTATTTTAGTCCCCACACCCTCCGTACTCAGAATATCCAAACCGAAGCTTTCACCAAACATCTTTTGCAATCTTTGGTTCACATTGTTCAAGCCGATACCGGTACTGTTTTTAGGCGCGTAAGGAGATGCTTCCTTGAGGAGTTGTGACAATTTCTCCTCAGGAATCCCTATCCCGTTGTCTTCCACTTCAATATATCGTGCATTATCAGAATTCCAGGCTGATACCCTGATTGTGCCGCCTTCGTTTTTGGGAGAAAGTGCGTGCTTTATGGCATTTTCCACCAGGGGCTGCAATGAAAAGACCGGCAGCAAACCACCCAGCATGACTTCGGGGATCTGTTCCACCAAGATGACCCTGTCCCCAAATCTTGCCTTCTCAATTCGAATGTACTTGTGGACGATTTCCATCTCATCTGCAAAAGTGACGATCTCATTTGTGTCGTTTAAAGTTCTCCGCATGAAATCGGAAAGATCCTTGATTAGTACCCGTGCAACATCCGGTTCTTTTTTCACCAGTGCCCGGATTGTTCCCAAGGTGTTGTAAAGAAAATGGGGATTTATCTGTGCTTTTAATGCCTGGTATTCTGCCTGTGATCTCAGAACTTCCAGCTCATCAAGCTTTAACTGGAGAAGCTGCAGGCTGAGGAAATCGGCTATTCCCTGGATAAGCTCCGCCTCGTAGGGTGTGACAATGTCCTTGCCGGATTTGAATATCTTGATGCTGCCGAGCAGTTCCTTTTCCACGATCAGTGGAACATCAACCACACCTGTTAATGGGCATCCTTCATGGGAGCAGCCGATCGTGTCCCTGTCGTTGCTGATGATCGATATCCGGTGGTCCAGGACAAACCTAGTGGTCGCCGTGATATAGGGAAAGCCTGCACGATGGTGATCATCACCTTTTCCAACGAATGCAAGTATGTTTACCGTATCCGTTACGGCAACCGCTGCAGCGTCGGTATGGGAGTAGATTGTCTCGGCGACCCGTAGGGCGCTTTCTTCATTTAGTCCGTGGCTTAGTAATCCGGCAGTATGCTTGATAACCAGCATCGCATTTTGGGCGGATTCTGCCTGGAGCCGCTCGCGCTGATTGAAGACTTCCTTGACGATGTAAAAAAAAAGCATTAATCCCAGGCTGTTAGCTATAGCTGTCGGTAAAGCGATCTTTTTTTCCAGTGCCAAGGCAGACTCAAACGGTTTGGACATTGTCAGGATCAGTGTTTTTAGAATCAGCTCCGAACCGAGTGCCGTTGATAGTGCTATGTTGAGATCGATCCGTTTCAGGCCGTAACGATAATTAACGAGTCCGGCAAAACAACCGATAACCAGGTTGGCAACGATAGAGGCCGTTGTAGTAAAACCACCAAGGAAATAGCGCGGTATTGCTCCAATTATCCCAGCCCCTAAACCGACAATTGGCCCTCCAAGCAGGCCGCCGGCAACCACCCCTACTATCTTGCAACTCACCAGCGACCCCAAGATAGGAAAGCCCATCCACGTCCCCAAAGCCGAAAACGTACCAAAAAAGATCGACAAAACAATCTTGTCCTTTTTGTTGGATCCATAGGAGGTCAGCATGCGTCGAAACGCTGGCAACTGAGTGGTAATGAATGCCACAACCACCACAAGAATCGCATTTTGCAGTGACTTCAGTATCAGTGACAGGTCAAGTGCTATCGGAGGCTCCTTTAGCTTTCGTTGGGCAGCTTCTGCATATGCAGGTTTGCACAAAGGAAAAAGTCTGTCAATGAATTCTAAAATTATGGGCAACAAAAACCGCATAGCGGAATTGTATGCTGGCGTGATAACTTGTTTCCGTTCCGCATCTAATATCGTAACGTGTTTAAATTGAATGATAAACTTTATAAGAAGGCGTTCGAGCTTGGTACAAAGAGCTGACAATACTTTTTGCTTGCAAATAATTATATTTACAAATATGCTTATTTCAGACCAGATATACCGCATAGTGGAATTGATTATTTTAAAAATCGTTCCACAAGTGTTTTCACTCAAGGCTTGGGTGCCTTGGATAATAATTTACTCAGAAGCATCATGGGTGTTTTACGACTCGATCACCGGTTTAAAAAGGAGAGATCTATGAAACTGCTTGTCTGCATCAAACAGGTCCCAGACCTGGAATCCCGCTTCAAACCGGACAGCGCCGGGGTCTGGTACTCCGACACGGACCTGGCCTTCCGGATGAACGAAT
>CAYWJJ010000077.1:0-18881 GCA_964458105.1 uncultured Geobacter sp. | reverse complement strand
GGTTTCAGGGGGATTTGAAGAGTCCGGATAAGTTGGCGGGGATTTTTCAGGTTAGCAGGCCGGCCATGGCGATTGCGGTTGCGAATTTCTTTGGCTCGGCAAAGAAATTTAAATAGTGGGATTTATGGGCAATGTCCCGGTTTGTTCATGTTTTGTTCAAAATAAATGAAAGGAATCAATAAATGACAAATCGCTCAGCCAATGCAACCATCAAGGGCTACTTCTATCAGTTCGACCACACGATAGTGAAACTGCTCGAAGCTACTTCTCCGCAAACGAGCGTAGTTGTCGAGGGCATAGAAGACATTGACCTTAATGATGGGAATGAGAGCATATTTGTCCAGTGCAAATACTACGAAGGCTCGGAATACAACCATTCTTTAATCAAAGATGCCGTTATCCAGATGCTTAGGCACTTTCGAGCGGCTGGCTGCCCGAATGACAGTATTTTCAAGTACAGGCTCTATGGGCATTACAAAGACGGTCAGACAAAACTCCCGGCAGATTTCGACATAGCCTTCCTTAAAAAGAACTACCTGACTTACGAGCATAAGAAAATAACCAATAAAGTCCACGAGGAACTAGGAGTTAGCGATGCACAGCTCGCCTGTTTCCGCAGCCTGCTCGAGATAGACTTAAAAGCGCCATCTTATGAAGATCAGCAGAAGAAGATTATCAAACTGCTCGTTGCGCAGATACCTGGCTGCAAAGTTGACGATGCCGAAGTGTTTTATTACCCGAATGCCATTAATGTTATTCAGGCATTGGCTATACGGGCTGATGCGAATGATCGAGAGATTACAAAAGAGAAGTTTGTTTCGGAGGTAAATCGCAAGGAGATTGTCTTCAACTTATGGCTGCGACAGAAATTCGGTGATGACTATTACGCCAAGTCCATCAAACGAAGATACTTTAAGTTCTCTTCCACCAAGGTGCCTAAAGCGTCGAGGATATTCGTTATAGACATGACCGACGAGTTTGAATTGTCTAAAGCAGTTACGCTGCTCGCCAAAATCGGCAATTCCTTTTCGCACGTTGAGCACAAGCGCACGCCACAGCAGGACCGGTTCTGTCCATACATCCTACTGCGCGGCATCGAGCAGCAAGACCTGGTTTCGCTGAAGGGAAGCTTGTTCATGCAGGGTATCAAATTCGTAGACGGCTACCCGTTTCACGGTTCCGCATTTTCCCCTGCGCACCTAACTGCTGCTCCAACAAATGAAAACCTGATCCGGCTCAAGTTCATACCTGTGTCAGAACAACTTACGCCTGTAGTATCGGCGATTACAGGCTCCGTCATTGAACTCTTCGATTTCTTCAAGACAACCCCATTGGAGACCACGTACGCGCCACAAGGCGTCAGCCACCATAAAATCAAGGTTGACAGCACCTATTTCATTAGCGAGGTTCTATAACATGACAGACGCAAAAAAGATGAAAGCTGAGGTAATTGCGGTCTCACCAGACAAAGTAAAGATAGCTGTCGAAGATATTGCAGCATTTACGGACGGCAAGAGCATCAAGGTCGGCTCCTACTTGCGAATAACTGACAACGAGGATTGTGCTCTTATAGCGATCATCGAGAATTTTTGTATAGCGGTCACGGAGAAAGCAGAGCGTCACCATATCATCGAAGCTTTGCCCCTCGGTATCATTTGCGACGGCAAGTTCATTCGAGGCGGCGATACATTAACAATCCCTCCAACAGGTGTTGCGCCAGCAACCGAGGACGACATTAAGAAAATATTCCAAGAGTCTGTTGAGCCAGCCAAAAAATTTGCATTCTGCTCATTGGTGTCAAATTCAGAAATCATTGTCCCAGTGGACGGAAACAGATTTTTTAACAAGCACATAGCTATTGTTGGTTCTACAGGCGCAGGGAAGTCGCATACGATTTCTAAAATTATTCAGACGGCTGTTGCCGCAAAAAACGGTGCTTACAAGCTGAACAACTCTCATGTTGTAATTTTCGATATACATTCCGAATATAGATCGGCTTTTCCAGACGCAAACTTTGTCGATGTAAGTAACCTGAACCTTCCGTATTGGCTTCTTAATAGCGATGAGCTAGAAGAGATTCTTTTGGACACCGGAGAGCGTGACAACTACAACCAGTCGTCGGTATTTCGGCACCTCGTTACTGAAAACAAGAGAAGGCATAACCCCGGAGCAAAATCGATTTTCTACGACAGTCCGATAAAATTCGATATTCACCAGATCCTGAACGCTTTGTACAACATAAAAAGCGAGACAGTGAACGCGAAGAACGAGACGCGGTACATGATAGATGATGGTTCTTATTCGTTACCTTCAGATGGTAAAACTGATGCAACCCATGGTCTACTGCTATCAGAGACGGAACGCCTCGATAAGTATTTTGAGAAAAGACATAATTTCCACCAAACCAAGTTGCAAAGCATCACAAAGGGGGATTACGCCGACGGTACACTGGATAAGTTCTTTACCCGATTCGAATCTAAGGTGGTTCAAGAAAGGCTGGAATTCCTGTTCGGATCAGCGGCTGAAACTGCAACATTGGAAGGTACTCTCAAGGGCTTGATTGGATATGGCGATATAAATTCAAATGTAACAGTCATTGATCTTAGTGGTGTTCCTTTCGAAGTCCTGAGTATCACCGTCTCACTCATTTCTAGAATTCTGTTCGAGCATGGTTACCACTACAAGGTGCTAAGAAGCAACGCGGGAGAGCCAATCAATAGCGATGCTCCGCTCTTGTTAGTCTACGAAGAGGCTCATAAATATGTTCCTAACAGTGACCTTTCAAAATTTAGAGCATCCAAACTCTCTATCGAGCGCATCGCGAAAGAAGGTAGAAAGTACGGTGTCACGCTCATGCTCTCCAGCCAGCGACCGTCAGAGATATCCGAGACAATCTTTTCCCAGTGCAGTAATTTTCTGGCTATGAGACTGACGAATCCGAGTGACCAGAGCTACGTGGCTCGACTACTGCCCGATACCCTTGGAAACTTATGCGACAAATTAACAACACTTGGAGCAGGTGAAGCGCTGTTGATTGGCGAATCTGTTGTGATGCCATCGTTGGTTAAAGTCGACCCTTGTGATCCGCCACCTTCATCTAACGACTTACCTTATTTTCAATTATGGAAAGAGGAATGGAAAAATCTTGATTTTGATGCCATCAAGAAAACATGGCTGAAAGAGTAGTTTGAGGTGAGGAAAGAATAGGTAGATAGACAGGTGTCGGTAAATATGTCCGTATCAGACACTGACATTGCCAAAACAGGCCAATACCCCTTTTGTTTGTATGTTAAAGCTTATTTATAAGATTACGCCGCAGTACTGGATTGTTTGTGTGGAATTTTACTGATACTGGGAGCCTTCACATGGAAATCATATACCTCATCATCGGCCTTGTAGTCGGCCTCACCGTCGCAGGGCTGTTCCTGAAAAAACGGATCATCGATGCGGAAAGCATTGCCCAGAGCAAGGCACAGGTTGAGCTTGCCCTGCTGAACGAACGCCTGTCCGCCGCAACTGATGAGGCGAAACGCCTGAAGGGAGAGCTGACCGAATCGGAACAGAAGCTTGCAAGCCAGCGCCAGCAGTTGGAAGCGGCCCGCAACGAGTGTGCGCAACTGACGGAACGTGCCAGCCGTTTACCGGTTCTGGATCTGGAGTTGAAAGCCGCTCAGACCCACAACGAGGAGCTGAACCAGCAGGTTTCCACGCTACAGCAAAAGCTTGCGGCAACAGAATCAACCATGGCAAGTCAGGCGCAGGAGATCACTCGTCTTGTCGATGAATCGCGGGCACTTGTTATCCGGCGGGAGGAACTGCTTGCTGAGCTGCAAGGTCTGAACAAGCAATTTGCGGAGTTATCAACCACACTTGAGGCTGAGCGTAGCCTGAACGAAGAAAAGCTTGTCCTGCTCAACGAGGCGCGGGAGCAGCTTTCCAACCAGTTCAAGGCGTTGGCCAGTGAAATTCTGGAAGAAAAGGCTAAGCGTTTTACGGAGCAGAACCAGACCAACATCGGCCAACTGCTGGAGCCGCTCAAGGTCAAATTGACTGAGTTCCAGGGGAAGGTGGAAGAGGTTTACGTGAAGGAAGGGCAAGAGCGTAGCGCCCTGGCTCAACAAGTCAAGCACCTGATGGAACTGAATAAGCAACTGTCCGATGACGCCCACAACCTGACCCGAGCTTTGAAGGGTTCTAGCAAGACCCGCGGTAATTGGGGTGAGATGATTCTTGAAAAAATCCTGGAGTCATCAGGACTGCGCAAGGGTTATGAGTATGACGTGCAGGAAAGCCATACCCGCGATGACGGCAGCCGGGCTCAGCCGGATGTGATCATCCATCTGCCTGAGGAACGACATATTGTTGTTGATGCGAAAGTATCCCTGAATTCATACGAAGAATATGTCAATGTAGAGGATGAAGCCGACCGCGACTTGGCTTTAAAGAGACATTTAAATTCGGTTCGGGGCCATATCAAAGAACTGTCTGACAAGAACTATCACGATATTCATGGGGTTAAGTCTCTCGACTTCGTGTTGATGTTTATCCCGATAGAGCCAGCTTTTATGCTAGCTATTTCTCAGGACAATGACCTGTGGCAGGATGCCTGGAAACGGAATGTACTGCTGGTGAGCCCAAGTACCTTGTTGTTTGTTGTTCGTACCGTCGCTCACCTGTGGCGTCAGGAACAGCAGAACCGTAATGCCCAGGAGATCGCCCGGCGCGGGGCAGAACTGTACGACAAATTGGTTGGTTTTGTGGAAGACCTGAAAAGTGTCGGCAATCGTATCAAGCAGGCTCAAAGTGAATATGACAAGGCCTATGGCAAGTTTGTTGATGGCAGGGGCAACGTCATCCGTCAGGCCGAGATGCTGAAAATTTTGGGTGTGAAGCCGGGTAAATCCATGCCTACAGATGTGCTTGATGCCGCCATGGAAGAACCACCATTGTTATCTGCGGATTAGGGTAAGATAACAGGTGTTAGGCGCTGACATTGTGTTCGAATAAAACGGACATCTGAAATTAAAACACGCAGCAACCGGCCAATCGTAAGAAACCGAAACCATGCAAATCCAACCCGCTATTTGTGAAACCCATGAAATCCGTCGTGTCTATGACGATAAAACCGAAACATGGTGGTTCTCTGTGGTGGATATCCTTCAGGTATTGACCCAGCAGCCGGATTTTCAGACAGCTCGTAAGTACTGGAACAAACTAAAAGAGCGTCTGGGCAAGGAAGGGAACCAGTCGGTGACAAATTGTCACCGACTGAAATTGCCTGCCGCCAGGCAAAGCATCGCGGTCCAAGAAAATAAAGTAGACCGTGGAAAGCCGCCGGGTCAGGATTTGCATAGTGTTGAGAATAGTAGGGAGAGGGTAATCGGGATGTGTCCAGGAATGTGGATTTAACTTAGAAAAAGCAGTTGAAACTCGGATGAATAAGATAAACACAGATAAATCAAATCATTAAAAGCGGCAGCGTCTAAACCCAAAAGGTGAGGATTGTTTTGTTCAATTTTTCAGGTTTTATCCGTGTTCATCCCATGTATCCGTGGTTAACCGCCGTTTTTAGGTTTAATCCTTAACAAACGCTGCTGTTCAGTTATGCCGCCGGAACCATGCCAGCAGAGCCTCAACCGTTTGTGCTCCGGAAAGCCGATCTACAACTTTTCCGCTGCGCAGCAGCATGATCACCGGTATGCCGCTGACGCCGAAGCGTGACGCCAGGGCCGGGTTATCCTGGGTATTGATCTGGACAACGGCCGCCTTGCCGGCCAGTTTTTCCGCAATGGTTCGCACCGCCGGTGCGAATGAGACGCAGTGCGGTCACCAGGGGGCCCATAACTCGGCCAGTACCGGGCCGGGATATTCAGCAACAAACCGGTCGAAGCTGCTGCCGGTCAGCTGTTGCGGATGGCAGTACATCGGTGGCAATCCGGCACGGCAACTGCCACAGCGCCCCCGCTTTCCTTCCATCTCGGCAGGAATGCGGTTGCCGGCGCCGCAGGATGGGCAGGTGACAATATGGAAACTCATCTCTTCTCCTCACTGCTGCTAAATATTTTGATTTTTCTTTATTCTTTAATTCCCCGCTAGGACTCTTCGCTTACTCATTTTGATTGCACCTTGGTATTACTCATGCTTTGCCTGTTTTTTGTGGAATGCATCCGATGCCATTTTATCCGCCACATATTTGTTGAAGCATTCGACTATGGCCGGGTCAAACTGGCTCCCCGCAACTCTTTTCAGCTCCTCCAGCGCCGCTTCCACCGAATCTCCTTTTTTATAAGGCCGCTCGGACACCATGGCATCAAAGGAATCGGCAACCGCTATGATGCGCGCTTCAATGGGTATCGCCTCTCCCCGCAGTTTATCCGGATAACCGCTGCCGTCATAGTGCTCATGGTGATGGAGAATGCCGGGGAGAACATCTTTCAACTGTTCTATGGGGGCGAGAATGGCGACCCCCTTTTCCGGATGGAGCCGCATTGGCGGAAAATCATCTTCAGAGAGCTTTTCCGGCTTTTCCAGAACAGCCTCAATGATTCCGATCTTGCCGATATCATGCAGGAGTCCGCCCAGTCTCACCCGCTCGATAGTCGCATCGTCCAATCCCAATTCCCGGGCGATATTGGCGGCAACTTGCATCACGCGTTCGGAGTGCCCTTTGGTCCAGGGAGATTTGGCGTCTATGGCATTGGCGAGGCTGGCCACCGTACTGATAAAGAGACTTTTCATGTCTTCGTAAAGTCTTGCGTTGCCTAATGCGACCGCCATCTGGTCGGCAATCTTCTCAATGGTGAAGACGTCATCCTTAAGAAATCTGTCGGCATCGGTATCACCCAGCAATAAAACCCCGTTGACCGCCTCCTTGCTGACCAAGGGAATAGCCAGCAGCGACTGCATACCGGATTCGCGCAGCAGTTTATCCAGATGCGGCAGTCTTTTTCTGGATTTAAGGGAGTTTATGTAGCAGCTTTGCCCATTGGCGAATGCAGCTGCCGCGCAGCTGCGGGACATGTCAGGGTGGGAATCTTGCAGGAGTTCATCTGGTATTTGTGTGTTAAGGCAATCGGACGCCAATACGACCAGCCCATCCTTTTCCTCTCCAAACAGCACCACCAGATCACACTGAACTATCCGTTCAATATGCTGCAGGGCAGTTGCTATAATTTTGTCCCGGCTGAGCGAGGAGGATATCGCTTTGTTGATCTCGTCAAGGGTAAAGATAATATCGATTCGCTTTCCCATTTCCAGCGCCATGTCGAGTGACTCATCGAAAAGGGTGGAGTGGCTTGCCACGAGTGCGGCCTGGGAGACCACACCTTTGATGAGAACTATTTCCGCGGTGCTGAAAGGAGGATAGTTTTTATTCCGTGCAACAAAGGCAATGCCCATTACCTGGTTTTTGACTACCATCGGCACCGCCAGCAGGGAAATATTGCCCAACAGTTTGCGTAGCGCCGGTGTAAGGAGCTTTGAACTGCCTGAGTCGTTCAGCAACAGGTGGCGCTTGCCCCGCAGCAGTTTTTTCAGGAGGGGAATCTTGTCCGATGACAACGGCATCTTCTGGAACAAGGGCAGATAGCGGGTTGGCAAGCCATAGCTCCGGGCAGGTGTGAAGTCCCGCCGTTCGCGGTCAATAAGGTAAATAACCGACCAGCGGCTGTTCACCATCTTTTTCAGCAGGCGCGAGAGATCGTGCATGACCGTGTCCACATCACTCAGATTGGTAAGCCGCTCAGCTGCCTGGAGTATGTTGATGAATTTTTCAGTCACAGTGTTTCCCCCACTTGTCTGTATTATAAGGTAGGAAATTGCTTTTCGCGGAAATTAATCACTGCTTTTTCAAAATATCCACCTTATTTTGATTCTTCCAGTCATTCGCCCTATATCCTTCATGCTGAAAATCCCGGATTATATAGCCGCGTCGTCGCGCGCAGCCCAAGTTGTTCTTATGCGATTCGTTGACAGGCGTGCGGTGGTGGGGTAGGGTGAGAGCATTTTGATGGGGTATGGCAAATGATGGGGGGGCGGCATGGCAGGGAGAAATTACCGATGAAAACTTATCGCAAGGAATTATGGTTTGAGGCGAAACAGCGCCGGGAGTTGATCAACATCACCCGGACGGTTGCGAATTGCCTGCAGGAGAGCGGTATCCGCGATGGACTGCTGCTCTGCAATGCCATGCACATAACCGCCAGCGTGTTCATCAACGACGACGAGTCCGGACTGCACCGGGACTTCGAGACGTGGCTGGAGGGGCTGGCGCCCGAGAAACCCTACTCACGCTACCACCATAACGGATACGAGGACAACGCCGATGCCCATCTCAAACGGACCATCATGGGGCGCGAGATCGTTGTGGCGGTGACGGAAGGGAAGCTGGATCTCGGACCGTGGGAGCAGATTTTTTACGGGGAGTTCGACGGGATGCGGAGAAAAAGGGTGTTGGTGAAGATTATCGGAGCGTAGCAGCAACGCACTTCAATAACCGTTGTGAGGTGAGGTCATCATGAAGGCTATTTGCAAGCTGTATGTATTCGTCTATTGCAGCCTGATTATCTCAGGTTGTGCTGCAACAACTCCATCACAGATTCCGTCGCAGCGGCCCGCCAGAATTGCTCTTGTGCTTGGCGCGGGAGCATCCAAAGGCTTCGCCCACGTCGGCGTGCTGAAGATCCTCGAAAACAACAAGGTCCCGATTCATATGATTGTCGGCACGAGTGTGGGAAGCTTTGTCGGAAGTCTTTATGCCAACGGTTATGATGCCTACGCACTGCAGAAGATTGCCCTGTCGATGGAGAGGAGTGATGTGGGCGAATTGACATTGCCAGACAACGGGTTCCTTAAAGGAGAACGGTTGCGGGACTATGTCAACGCAAAATTGCGACTGGCTCCGGCCGAGAAACCAAAAATTCCCTTTTATGCCGTTGCCACCGATATCAAAACCGGCGAGAGCGCTGTATTCAATTCCGGCAATATAGGCATGGCCGTCCAGGCAAGCTGCGCGATTCCGGGCGTGTTCCAGCCGGCCAGATTCTCGGGGGCCAGTTATGTTGATGGCGGCGTGGTCAAGCCGCTGGCGGTCGATGTTGCCAGAACGTATGGAGCGGACTTCGTGATCGCTGTGGATATCTCTTCCGGAATCGACTCGGTTGTTCCTACCTCAACAACGGAAACGATCATGAAATCGATACAGATCATGTATAACAAGATGTCCCAGATTCCGATCAGCCAGGCCGACGTGGTTATCAGGCCGAACGTGAGTTTCGTAGGTTCGGCGGATTTCAGCAAACGCAACGAGGCGATCATGGAGGGGGAAAAAGCGGCCCTGGCGGTCCTGCCCAAAATCAATGCTCTGCTTGCGAAACTCCGCCAGGAAGGCCGTCTGCCATGATTTTCAGCAAAGTATATATTTCAGTGGATGAAAAAAGTGCAATCCTTCTGACATGTGCCTGATCGTCTTCGCATATAACTGTCATCCGGTTTACCGCCTGATCCTGGGCGCAAACCGTGATGAGTATCGCGACCGCCAAACCGAGCCGTCCCGGTTCTGGAGCGATGCCCCGCACATTCTGGCTGGGCGTGACAAACAGGCCGGGGGAACCTGGCTGGGGGTTGCGACCAGCGGCAGGCTGGCTGCGGTCACCAATTACCGCGACCCGCGAAAGCAGGTTGTCGATCCCCCCTCGCGCGGCAAGCTGGTGGTCGATTTTCTGCAGAATCCGATTGTAAAACCAGAGGAATTCCAGGGAACCCTGAATCGTGAGGGACAGCTGTATGATGGTTTCAACCTGCTGTACGGCACCAGCAATGAACTGTATTACTTCACCAACCGGGGCGGTTCATCAGGCCTTATCCTACCCGGCATCCACGGTCTTTCCAACCACTTGCTCGATACCCGCTGGCCCAAGGTGACTGTCGCCAAGTCCCGATTCGAAACCATCGTGCAGCAGTCGATTGTTGATCCGGAACAAATGTTTGCGGCGTTGACCGATCCAGCCCCCTTCGCCGACGCCCTGTTGCCGGACACCGGAGTCGGCCCCGAGCGGGAACGGCTGCTCTCTCCGATCTTCATTGAAGACGAATTTTACGGCACCCGTTCAACCACTCTGCTGCTGATCGACCGGAACGACCATGTTACGTTCATCGAGCGGATCTTTGACCATCCAGCCAGGACTTCGACAACTCAGCACCATAGCTTCCGAATCCAGCCATCAATTTCATGAACTTTCTCTTCCACATGCTGCTTTCAGGCGCGGACGACCAGATCCTGGTCGGAAATTTCATGGGAGATTTTGTTAAAGGCCCGCTGGCGGCCCGATTTCCGGAGCGTATCAGGCTGGGTCTGGCCCTGCACCGCGGGATAGATTCTTTTGCCAGCAGGGACGATCTGTTCCAGTGCAGCAGACGGCGTATTGACCCGCATTACGGTCTGTATCGCGGGGTGTTGGTCGATCTGTTTTATGATCATTTTCTGGTAACGGAGTGGAGCGACTGGTCGGATGAGCCGTTTGATGTTTATCTTGCCAGAACCAGAACAGTCATCGAGCGTCATCAGGGCGAGTTGCCGGAACGTCTGCAAAAACTTGTGCCGACTATCTTCGAGACACTGCTCCCTTCCTATGCCGAGGTGAGCGGCATCGGTAGCGCATTGGAACGCATGTCGCGGAGGGTGAAACGCCAAAATCCACTGGCGGGGGGTGAGGCAGAGCTGTTGCGTCATTACCATGCACTGCGCACCGATTTTCACGGTTTCATGCCGCTGGTGCGCAGCTTTGCAGCAGATTTTGTCACTGCCGGAATTGCCGTTTCCGAAGGATTGGCCAATGGTGGCGGGGGTAGGCACTGATGCTGCCCGAGAAGTCGGCTCTAAGAGTAATGTCTTCGAGAATCAAGGCAACTATATAAAATAGGTTTGATTTGAACATCTTGTTAAGGTAATGCTATGTTATTATACTGAAAAAATGATTGATGGGAATTCAACCATCCTGTCTGGAGTCATTCGTTATGGAACCCAAAGAAATTTTCATCCCAATTTCCCTTGAGAGTATCGAGCCGCTTATATTTCCTGATGTTGCTCTCTACATAAAAACCGGCGGCAACTACGTTCTATACAAGAACCATGGCCGTGATTTCAGCGATCATGACCATGAGCGTCTTTCAAATAATGGGGTGGAGTTCATCTTTGTTTCCAAAAACGACATGGACATCATTACCAGCCACATGGAATCAAGCGCGGAACGTTTGCTGAGGAGTGAAATCCTCAACGCCAGGGCAAAGGGGAAAATGATTTACCAGACATCCATTAACTTCGTGAACGATATTTTCAGCAACCCGGAAAAAACCACTGACCTGGATCGTACCAAGCGTCTCATTGAAAACCTGATGTTTTATATTTCTGACAATCCGAACGCGATAAGCTCTTTGGAAACGGTCATGTCGCACAATTATCACACCTTCGTGCATTCATTGCAGGTGGCGTCCCTGACCCTGCTGATGCACTCCGAATCCTTTGCGCTGTCCCGCGACGAGATGCTGGATGTCGGTACCGGCGCGATCCTGCACGACTTTGGCAAAATATTTGTTCCGCAGGAAATTCTGAACAAGAGCGGAAAGCTGAATGAGGCTGAGATTGAAATCCTGAAGCGTCATCCGGAGGAGGGATATGTTTTCCTGCAGAACAAGGAGGTGATTTCTCCGGTGGCGTTGACAATAGTCAGGCTGCACCATGAACGCTGCAACGGCAGTGGTTATCCCTTAGGGCTCACAGCCAGGGAAATACCCCGCAGTGCGCAGATAGCCGGAGTTGCTGATGTCTATTGCACCCTTACTACTGACAATAACGGCAACAAGACCATGCCTCCCCATATTGCTGTCCAGTTAATGCGCAATCAGATGAAAGATCTTTTTTCTCCAGTTATGCTGGATATTCTCGAGAAGCTTGTCTGCACGGAGGAAGTCCAGCAATTCGTTCTGTAAGTTCCTTCCGCTCCGACAGGGTCGCCGGGTTACATGGGTACACCACACACGCAGATTTTGATTCATGCTTCAGATTATCCCACAACCCACCATTAGACTAGCCGTTCCATTAATGCCCTTGAACAGGACTGGTCGAATAATGACATGCTGTTTCAGCTGAACTATAAACTGATAAATTGAATCATGTCCTGCGATCAGCAAAATAATCACTGCTAACTATCCGAAATATAACGACACTATGTTTTTGTCCTATGCGGGTGTACGTTAAGGCTATATAATAGCAACGTATGATAGCGTTCATTGAATGTGGATTTCAATGGACTTATTCCAATTCCATATCAAAGCCCTATCTTAGTTGGCTCGTCTTCGGCTCCTCAACGTACTGAAATGTACGCCTCGGAGCCTCAATCCTCGCCGACTGATATCATCTTCGATCTGGAATCGGACTTACTGCCGGCCCCGGAACGATTGGCCCGATTTGGGCGGGTTGAAAATGGTCTGGCAGAGTATTTCTAGGATTTCGAAAAGGGAGGACAAAATGAAGAAAATTCGCTACGGATTGATTGTGCTGTGGTTGCTGGTGTGTTCGGTGATTTCTGTAGAAGCCAGTGTCAGCATTGGAATCGGATTACCCAACGTGAGTATCGGGATCAATCTGCCGCTGTTTCCGGAACTAGTGCCGCTGCCTGGATACCCGGTCTATTATGCTCCACGGGTTGACGCCAACTATTTCTTTTATGACGGCATGTACTGGGTCTATCAGGACGATGACTGGTATGCCAGCTCTTGGTACAACGGCCCCTGGGCGTTTGTGGCGCCGGAGGTTGTACCGCTGTACATCCTGCGCATACCGGTGCGCTATTATCGGCAGCCGCCAGTTTATTTTCGCGAGTGGCGGCCTGACGAGCCGCCCCGCTGGGGTAGACATTGGGGGCACGAATGGGAGCAGCATCGAAGAGGATGGGACCGATGGAAGCGCGGCTCTGCTCCGGTGCGCGCCCCGTTGCCTGTCTACCAGCGGCAGTATTCGGGGGACAGGTATCCACGGGTGGAGCAGCAGCATTCGCTGCGAAGCCAAAGCTACCGTTACCAGCCGCGTGACAAGGCGGTCCGCCAGCATTTTCAGCAGCAGGTAGACCAAAGTGCACCCGCACCTGCTCAGCGTGGAATATATGAAGAGCCATCGGTGAGAAGTCCAAGGCCGCAGGAACAGGAGCCACGGCGATCTGCGCCGCATCAGGGCGGCGAAGAATACCGGAGACCAGCCCCCGAGCATACCGCACCACAGCAGCGCGGTCCCGGGCTTCAGGAACGGAGACAGCAGGATAGCGAGCAGAACGTACCAGGGGCGCGAGGCCAGGAACGTAGATCGCGGGAGAACGGGGATTCGCAGGAACCCGGCCGCGGCCACGGGCAAGGCCAGAACAGAGATGATGAACGGGGTCGGGGACGTGATAAATAAACCGCTTGCGTTCAATGGATAATAAACTGTGTTTTCCGCGCAGGCGGTTATGATGATAAACGAAGCCCGCAGCCGATAAACCGGTTGCGGGCTTGATTTGATTTTAGATCTGTTCGCAATTTCCGACGACAGTCGAGCCGTTCTCAGGGCAATTTACCCTGAATTTATTTATTACCTTTCAAGGTTGCTTTCCAACGCTCGTCAAATCTTTTGAAATACTCATTCCGGCACCAGTTCTCCACATCCACCAACGCCTGGAACGCTTCGCGAAAATCGCTCGTCCCGATGCTGAATACGCCGTGGCCATAGACTATGGCCCGTCCCGGGCCGTTGATCACTGGCGGGACATTCTTTGCGATGCCGCCGGCCCCGATTTCCCCGGCGACTACCGGTGTCCCGCCCAGAAAACGGACCTTGTTGCAATCCCGCCAGCAATCCTTGACCGAACATGTATCCTTTTCTCCGCACAGCATGCTCATAACAACTGCAAAGCGGGGGTGGCCATGCAGAATGGCGCGGCAGCCGGTCGCCTCGAAGATGCCGCGGTGTGCTACTAGTTCACTGGATGCAGTAATTCCGACGGTGGAGCTGTTTTCAAACGGGACAGGATCAATGCAGCCGGAAAGTTCATCCAGGCTGGAAGCGGTCTGGGAGATGTAGATCAGGTCACCGTTGGAATAGGAAATGTTGCCGAAAAACGAGTCAACCAAGCCGCGCTGTACCGTGTAGCGGCCAACGGCGGCAATTTCATCCAGAATGATGGATTTGTCACTGAACGGTCCCTGCCGGAAATCAAGGCCTTCTGCCGTAAGAACCGGAAGTCGGTCATTGCGGAAATGCTCGAAAGCTGCTTCTTCATCAGGCAATCTGAAGCCGGTCTCAAGGACATCTTCCAAATATTTGATGTAGGTGGAGTGGAATACCGAAGACCAGTTGATATAGGACTGTTCCACTGTCAACGCGCCGTTTGCCACGATTCCGACCCCTTCGACAATCATCCCTTTACGGCTGCCCAAAATTTCGGCAATGGTTCCGGCCGGATCAGCTCCCAGTTCCGATTGGCGCAGGATCGGTATGTCATGCAGAAATGTGCGGGTTTCGGTGTCGCGGGGAACAATTTCATGCTGGTCCGGATCTGCTCTCCGCAGCAGAAAGTCGGCAAAGGGGAGGGCCGGGCGGGCAGCGGTCAGCGCCAGGCAATTCAGGAGCGAGAGGACATCGGACGCCAGAGATGCCAAGGCGTTATCTCCACTGGAAATTATGACATCATCCTGGGCGGCGAAGGCGATCTGTCCGGTTGATGCCGAACGATCGGCAATCATCTTGTCTATGTATTTAGTTATCTGATCGATCATCAGGGAGTTGTAGAGGGGAGGTTGGTAAACAGGATCGAACCGTCGGACAGAGTCTCGCTGCGGAAGCGTGAAGCTCGATGGTTTTTTGCGACAAGGGTTGCTTTGGGGATTTTCATGTCGCTGTCGGGCAGGAAAGCCATTGTGATGTTGGTTCCGGACTGCCATGCCTCAAAGTGGAGGTGCGGTCCGGTCGATCTGCCGGTTGAGCCGGAGAGAGCCAGGATAGTGTCGGGCGCGACCTGTTGTCCTTGCGTGACCAACAGCCGGCTGTTGTGAGCGTAGAGTGTTACGATACCGTTGTCATGTTCGACGATGACCGTGTTACCGTAACCTGAACGACTTCCGCAATACACGACCACGCCTGGCGAGACCGGCTTTACGGGTGTGCCGGTTGGAATTGAAATATCTATTCCGTTGTGCTGTCTCCAGGCGCCGTCGATCGGATCGATGCGCATTCCGACTTTTGACGTGATGTTGCCGCCGACAGACGGCAGATGCGGTACTAACAGCTCTTGTGAAGATTCTTGAGGATTCAGTGCCGCAGTGACTGTCTTTCCAACTATTTCATCCAGTGAAATGTCATGAGTTTTTTGTTTCTTGGATGGTTTGCGTTGTTTTGAGGCGGCGGAGTGCTCCTTGATAACGACCTTGGCCTCTTTGTTGAGTGGAGCGTCAGTAAATGTTTCAACGCCGTCGATGGTGACAAATCGATAAATATCAGCCTGTGCGATGGAGAAACAAAAGAAGAAAAGTAAGCCTGTACTTAAAAATGGATAAAATATGGAACCTTGAATATATATGCGGGATGCTTTTGAATTATATTTCATAAGTGCTTGTCGTCCGATAAATTTTCTGATACTAAATTTGTTTGCACAATATACTGTAATTGAATAAATAGATCAAATAATCATATTCAGGGGTGTCAGAGGTGTTTCAATACTACGACAATGCTGTGAGAGGCACTGAGCACGAAGACATGATGGTTATTCTCCAGTTTCTATCTGGAATGATCGGCCAGAAGTTTACTTTCTTGAATTATTACAAAGAAATACCGGTTTCATACGATGCAAAGCTGTTAAGTGTCGAGAATGAAATGGCCGAATTCGAGATACACGAGTATCAGGCCAAGGTAATTAATATTGAACGAAAAGCCCTGATTTATTCGCATCCCAAAAGCAATGTCAGCGAGGACATGATTGGTGAGGCTTTTTATGTAAACTCGCAAAAAAAGCGTGCCATTCTTTGTAAATTTGCTTATGCCCGCATACGTTCCGATATGCGCCGATTCGTTAGAGTGCAGCTCGACAACCCGGTGGAAGCTGATCTGATCTTTGAAGATGATATCCTGAAGGGGAATGTGAAGGACATTTCTTTGTCCGGAGCCGCCATGAGCGTTATGTCAACCGAGTTGCTGGTTCCGGGAGTTAATGCGAAGGTGATTCTCAAAATTCCGGAATCAGCCGGTAATTCCGTCGTTGAGGTTAGGGCAGAGGCAACCATTGTAAAGATAATCGGTGATAGTGCTCCATATACCTGTATAATTGAAATTCAATCGGACAAGTTTTCCCAACAGCAGATATCGCACTATATTAATCAGCGCCAGGTTGAGATCATAAGGGAACTGAAGGATATTAATGCATGATAGCTAAAGTTGTGACTGCTTTTTGTGCATAAATGCCTTTTGGTGATTAAATGTTAAGCAAATGTCTGGTGCGAGTCGTTGATTCTGGCCGGCAATATAACGTATCTATCCGAAATTAATGATTTGATTTTGCAATACGAGTTGGCAAGAGGTTTGCAAATAAAGTTGAAAGTCGTATGAGTATTGCACTTGCTTTTTGTTTTAGAATTCATATAATTCCTGCTCTCACAAATTATGTAACGGGAGGGTCAAATCGTGAAAAAAGTCGATGCCATCATAAAGCCGTTTAAGCTGGATGAGGTTAAAGAGGCCCTGAATGAGATTGGTATTCAGGGTATTACAATCAGCGAGGTTAAAGGATTTGGCCGCCAGAAGGGGCATACCGAACTGTATCGCGGCGCTGAGTATGTGGTTGATTTCATACCCAAGATTAAAATTGAGATTATTGTATCCGATTCCATACTGCCACAAGTTGTCGAGGCGATTGAAAAATCCGCCAAGACAGGTCGTATCGGTGACGGAAAGATTTTTGTAACCAATGTTGAAGAAGTAATCCGCATCAGAACAGGTGAAGTCGGTGAAGATGCACTGTAATAACATACCCTGAAAGGAGCAACTGATGACCCCGAAGCAAGTAGTAGATTTCGCCAAAGAAAATGGCGCCCTGATGGTTGATTACAAATTTATGGATTTCATTGGCACTTGGCAGCACGTTTCCGTTCCAATGACCGAGTTCAATGAAGATACGTTCGAAGAAGGTCAGGGCTTTGACGGTTCTTCAATTCGTGGCTGGCAGCCGATCCACGCTTCCGACATGATTCTTCTTCCCGATCCCACATCGGCAAAAATGGATCCCTTTGTTGCGGTTCCGACACTGTCGCTGATCTGCGATATCTTTGATCCGATCACCAAGGAAGATTACACCCGTGACCCGCGCAATATCGCAAAAAAAGCTGAAATGTACCTGAAATCCACCGGTATCGGCGATACCGCTTTCTTTGGTCCCGAGGCCGAATTCTTCATTTTTGACGACGTTCGTTTTGACTCCAGCGCCAATCAGTCCTTCTACGCTGTGGATTCATCGGAAGGCGCATGGAACACCGGCCGTGAAGAGTTTCCCAACCTGGGATACAAACCACGCCACAAGGAAGGTTACTTCCCCTGTTCGCCGGTTGATTCCCAGAATGACCTGCGCAACGAAATGGTACTGGAGCTTCAGAAAGTCGGTATCCGTGTTGAGTGTCAGCACCACGAGGTAGCTACCGGTGGCCAGGCTGAAATCGATATGCGTTTCTCTTCGCTGGTTGACATGGCTGACCAGCTGCAGTGGTTCAAGTATGTCATAAAGAACGTTGCCTACCGCAACGGCAAAACCGTAACTTTCATGCCAAAGCCGCTTTACGGCGACAACGGTTCCGGAATGCACTGCCACCAGTCGATCTGGAAAGACGGCCAGAACCTGTTTGCCGGTGACAAATACGGCGGGCTTTCCCAGATGGCCCTCTGGTACATCGGCGGTATCATCAAACATGCCAAGGCTCTCTGCGCAATTACCAACCCGACCACCAACTCTTACAAGCGTCTGGTTCCGGGCTTTGAAGCACCTGTGAATATGGCTTACTCAAGCCGTAACCGCTCAGCTTCGCTTCGTATTCCGATGATGTCCACCAACCCCAAGGCCAAGCGGGTCGAGTACCGTACTCCGGACCCTTCCTGCAACGGCTACCTGGCTTTTGCAGCCATGCTGATGGCCGGTCTCGACGGTATCGAAAACAAAATCGATCCGGGTCAGCCGCTGGACAAGGATATCTACGGTCTGTCCCCAGAAGAACTCAAGGATATTCCGTCCGCTCCAGGCAGTTTGGAAGAGGCTCTCGTTTGCCTCAGGGAAGACCATGAGTTCCTGCTCAAGGGCGATGTATTCACCCCTGACGTTATTGAGAAGTGGATCGAGTACAAGATGGAAGCAGAAGTCAACCCGGTTCGTATGCGTCCGGTTCCGCTTGAGTTCGCTCTGTACTACGACATTTAAGCGATACGCGCAGCATAGTCTTAAAGGAAAGGCGGGAGCGATCCCGCCTTTATTCGTGCCTGACAGCCTGTAAACATTGATAATTTTCTCTAAATAGCCAGGCTGCTAATGTTTTTGCTAATGTCGAGAGGTGAAAGATGGATTGTGTACATCGGGTGGCGGATCTTGTAACGTGATACACGTTGCCGTTCGTTAATCACATCAGGATTCGAATAAATGAAATCTGAAAAAAATGATTGACAAACAATAAACAATCAAATATTATATCCATAATTTTTATAGACAATTAATTGGTGTGGCTCACCGGAAAACCGGAGGCCAAAGGAGCAATCCTTTGGCCTCTTTTTATTTGTGCGCCAGGCATGGCGCGTGGCGCGTAAGCGCCATCTGTTTGACTGTGGTGGT
>CAYWJJ010000076.1:0-18941 GCA_964458105.1 uncultured Geobacter sp. | reverse complement strand
GAGGCTTCTACATATTTCAGGAACTGTCAAACATTTGGGGTCCCCCACCAGAGGTAGGGGTTTACCTAAAAGAAATTAGAATACAAGCATGTTGTACTTATACTGCCTTTTGCTTGAACGGTATCACCTTCGCCCCTGCCTTCAATCCGTCCAGATAATCCGCCCATAGCTGCATCATTTTCTTTCGCTCGGTAAGGTGTGCGGTCCGGTTGTATGCCCTGCCGTTCGGGTCTTTGACAGCGTGTGCGAGCTGGTGTTCGATAAAGTCAATACGGAAACCTAAGACTTCATCAAGAATAGTTCTGGCAGTCGCTCTGAATCCGTGGCCGGTGATCGTGTCGCCATCAAAACCCATACGCCGAAAAGCTGCATTGATAGTGTTGTCACTCATGCACCGGTCAAATGACCTTGTCGAAGGAAACACATATTTGCTGTTGCCTGTTAATGGTTTAAGCTCTATCAGTATATCTATCGCTTGAAGTGATAATGGTACAAGGTGAGGCTGTTTCATCTTCATCTTTGGGCCGGGAATATTCCATTCGGCTGTTTCAAGATCAACCTCAGCCCATTCCATATGCCGCAACTCCCCAGGCCGGACAAACAACATCGGCAATAACCTCAATGCACACTTTGCCACAAAGCCGCCCTGGTAGCTGTCTATTGCCCTGAGTATCGGTGCAAGCTCTTTCGGATCGGTTACTGACGCCATGTGCTTTCTGGTCTTGCTAGTTGGCGGAAGGTATTTCTTTAAGCTGGCGGCAACATCATACATTGCCCTATCTGTTGATATAGAATAGGTGAATACTTGACTTGCAATCGTTCGGCATCGACGTGCGGTTTCGACAACTCCCCTGCCCTTCACACGATCGAGGATAGTCCGGATATCCTTTGCTGTAACTTCCGTTATCGGCTTGGCTCCGATCCACGGGAACATATCTTTTTCCAGACGGTTCATTATGGTTGTGGCATGATCTTCCGTCCATGCATTATCTGCCTTTTGCTGTTCATGCCATTCACGGGCTATGACCTCAAAACTGTTTGCCAACAATTCATTCTTAGCCGTTTTGACGGCCTTACGATTGACAGATGGGTCAACACCTATGGCAATCAGCTTTCGGGCTTCCTCCCGACGCTCCCTTGCCTGCGCAAGCGATATATCAGGGTAAGTGCCAAAGGAGATTGTTTTGCTCTTGCCATCAAAAGAATATTTGAAGCGCCACCACTTGCCACCGGCAGGAGCTACGATCAGGAGCAAGCCTCTTCCGTCATAGAGTTTCTTTTGCTCATTACCAGACTTGGTTTTCTCAACTTCCATCGCGGTCAGTTCTTTTGTTGTCCTAGCCATAAGGGTAACTCCTTTCCACTGTAGAACCGTTTTAAATGGGGCTTTGCGCCATTCCAGGTGATGGTGTAGTGGTAACTTAGGGTAACTGCCACGCATCAATGCTCTGTTGCCCCCATAGTTACCCTTAAAAACCATGGATTCAACAGTACATTGCTGGACACTAAAAGACAATAAATAATCCTAAAGCCCCTGTTTTCAAGGGGCTTTAGGATTATATCGGACTACATTAAATTGTTAATGGCGGAAGAACATGGGAATCGAACCCACCAAGGAGATTTCTCATCCCCCTCACCGGTTTTGAAGACCGGGCGGCCCACCAGCGACCGTTGTTCTTCCGTACGAAATCGTTGTACTACGTAAGCACCAATTCCTCAAGCAGTTTCCGACAAAAACATCACCTACAGCTTCAACAATGCCTTCCAGACCCCGACCGCACCCAACAGAGCCACTGTTCCCCCCATGCAGCGCTGAAAAACACCGCGACCCAACGCGGAAAGCGTGGTAGCAACCTGACCGAATGCCAGCAACACCGGCAGAGTGCCGAGCCCAAAAGCGAGCATCATGCCGCCCCCCTGCAGCGGCGATCCACTGGTGGCGGCAGAAATCAACACCCCGTAGAGCAAGCCGCAGGGAATCAGTCCCATTAATAGTCCGGCCGGTAAAGCTGCCGACAGGGAACCGATCGAACTCACCCGTGACAGCATTTTTTGCACGACACCCCACCCAACCCCATCCAGCGCGGCAATTCCGAGCGAGCGCACACCGAACAGCGTGAAAAGACCGATCGCGGTCACAAACAGGTTGGCGGCCAGAAATAGCCAGTTCTGATAGGGCCTGAAAGAATCAAGCAAACCGGCCTGGGCCACCAGAGCAACCAACAGGCCGAGCAGTGAATAGGTCGTAATCCGTCCGAGATGATAGAACAGGTTGAACAAAAAACGCTGCCCTGCCCCGGCCTCCCGGTTGGAAAGCGCCAGCGCGGTCACGATCCCGCCGCACATGCCGAGACAGTGACCGCTGCCGGCCAATCCGGCCGAGAATGCCAACCAGAGTTCCAGCACCCGGTCAGGCTTCCAGCGCGCCGATCAGGCTCTTGATGTCGGCAATCCCGTTTTCCGTCAGCCAGGCCTCCATATCGGAGGCGATCTGCTGGGCGGCGCCGGGATTGATGAAACTGGCGGTACCGACCTGAACTGCTGTGGCCCCGGCCAGCATGAACTCCAGCGCGTCGGTGGCGTTCATGATTCCGCCGATGCCGATGATCGGAACCTTGACCGCCTTGGCCACCTGCCAGACCATGCGCAGCGCGATCGGCTTGATGGCTGGGCCGGAAAAGCCGCCGGTGACATTGGCCAGCACCGGGCGGCGCCTGTTCAGGTCGATCGCCATGCCGGTCAGCGTATTGATCAGCGATAGACAATCGGCACCGGCCTCCTCGCAGGCGCGGGCCATGGCGACCACATCGGTCACATTCGGGGAAAGCTTGACGATCAGCGGTTTTGTGGTGGCGGCACGACAGGCTTTGACAACACTGGCCGCACAGTCCGGGTCGGTGCCGAAGACAATCCCCCCCTGCTTGACGTTGGGGCAGGAAATATTGACTTCCAGACCGGCCACCTCCGGGATCTGATCCAGGCGACCGGCCAGCTCGGCGTATTCATCGACGGTGTTGCCGAAGAAGTTGGCAATGGCCGGGGTGTTGACCGAACGGAGAAAGGGCACCTTCTTCTGGATAAAGGCATCAATCCCGACATTCTGCAGCCCGATCGCGTTCAGCATGCCTCCCGGCGTCTCGACGATGCGCGGGGTCGGATTGCCGGCCCGCGCTTTCAGTGAAAGGCCCTTGGTGACAAAGGCACCGATTGTTTCCAGGTCCACGTATTCGGCAAACTCCTCACCATAGCCAAAGGTGCCGGAGGCGGTCATAACCGGGTTGCGCAGCGCGATGCCGGCCAGATTTACGGTCATATCAGGTTTCATCTCAATCCCTCCACTTCAATTCGCCCGATTCAAAGACCGGTCCCTCGGTGCAGACACAGCGGAAATCGGGTGTTTCGGCCGAATGCCGCTGACCCGGCGCGACGCATCCCAGACAGGCCCCCACGCCGCAGGCCATGTACCCTTCCAGCGAGACCTGGCAGGGAATGCCCCGTTCGGCCGCGATATTGGCGACGGCATTCAGCATGCCATGCGGCCCGCAGGCGTAAATGGTTGCCTTGCCCTGCAGTGCGTCCAGACGGCGCAGCAGCGCCTCGGTCACCAATCCGCACTCGCCCAGCGAACCATCCTCGGTGGCGGTGTAGCACTCGACTCCCAGACGTTCGAACTCGGTGATGCACAGGACATCGTCCCGCGTGCGGCCGCCGGCGAAGAGCCGCACCGGCGACTGTTTCACCAGTTCCTTGGCCAGCATATACAACGGGGCCAGGCCGACCCCGCCCCCCACGATCAGCTTTTCCTCGTCTGCACCGCCCAGGCCGAAGCCCTGGCCCAGTGGACCAAGGATGTCCAGCAGGTCGGTTTCATGCAGCGCGGAAAGCATGGCGGTCCCCTTACCCACCACCCGGTACAACATCTCCAGATAGGGCTGGGCAACCGCGCCGCTGTGGGCCGGAGTATGGATGCCGACGTCAAAAATGCCGAAAGGACGCCGCAGCAGAGGATCAATGGCGCCGTTGACCCGTACCATTACAAACTGGCCGGGCGCGGCCGAAGCAAATTGGGGAGGGGCGGTCATGCGCATGCGCCAGTAACCGGGCGAGACCTCCGCATTGGAAAGAATCATGGCTGTGAACTGCATCTTAAGTTTTCTCCTTGAAATTTATTTCCATCAATACCGCATTTTCTTTGGATTCGTAATAGTTGGCCCGGATACCGACCCGTTTGAAACCAAGGGCCTGATAAAGCCCGATCGCCGCGGCGCCGGATTCGCGCACTTCCAGCGCCATTATCTCGGCCCCTTTTTCCCGTGCCACCGCAAAAGCCTTCTCCATCAGCAGACGGCCGACTCCCCTGCCCCGCTGCTCGATTGCAACGGCGATATCGAGAATCTGCGCCTCTTCAAACAGAGACATCAGACAAACATAACCGGCCAGCGCTCCGCCGCAGTCGGCGACAAACGGAAACGAGTGCGGCGCTTCGATCTCGTGCAGGAAGTGTTCACGCTTCCATGGCAGCGGAAACGAGGATTGCTCGATCTGCAGAACTGCATCCAGATCGGCTTCGGTCATCGGGCGTATGCAGGGAATCTTCGATGAATTCATGGGCGCATATAATATGTAAAGCAGCCGGCGTTGTAAACGCTTTAATCTCATCTTCCAGATTGACAGCATACTGACTATATGCATAATGACTATTCAAACCGATTAGGGAGAATCTTGCATGTACGACATTGAAAACAGCATAGGATTTCTGCTTTCCAAAGGGTATCAGCGCGCCTGGGCCATGCTGCGGGAAGAGATTGACCAGTATGAGCTGACTCCACCTCAATTTGCCCTGCTGGGGTTTCTCTGGCAAGCGGACGGCCTGACCCAGACCGAGCTGTCGGAAAAGGGGCAGATCGACCGCACCACCCTGGGAGGTTTGATAGACCGTCTTGAAAAGAACGGCCTGGTCCAGCGCCGCAAGCACCCCCAGGACCGGCGGGCCTACAAGATCTACCTGACCGGGCACGGTCGTGAGTTGGAAGGCCCGCTAACCGAGTGCGCCCAACGGACGCTGGCCAGGCTCACCAATGGCCTGAGTGAGCAGGAAGTCGGCGAACTGCGCCGGATGCTTACAATACTGAGGGGAGAAAGGACCGTCTATGATTTTCCAGCGTGTTAGCTTTATTTGTGCAGTTTTCTTTGCCATGACTGCCCAGAGCTGGGCAGCCCCGCTCACCTTGCAGGAGTGCATGAGGAAGGCCAGGGACAACAACCCGGCCCTGAAGCGTGCCGCTTGGGACACCCGCCTGGCGAAGGAGAATGTCCGCCTGGCCGGGTCGAGCAGCTATCCGCGGATTGACGCCCTGGCCGGCTACACGATGCAGCTGGATCCGCAGGCGGTCATCATCAACGGTCGGATCGCCGAGACACAGGAACCGGATTTCGCTTTTGCCGGATTATCGGCCAGTTACACGCTCTACGATTTCGGTCGCCGGGATGCCAGAAAAAAGCAGGCCGGCGCCACAGCCGATGCGGCTGCCCAGAACTTCGAATCAAAGCGGAGCGACGTTGCGCTGCAGACCATCGAGGCCTGGTTCGGCATCCTCGAAACCGGCAAACTGATCACAGCCGCCGACGAAGAAGTCATTCAGGTCAGCGAGCACCGGCGGGTGGCGCAGGTGCTGTTCGAAGAGGGGGTCGTCACCCGCAATGATGTGCTGCAGGCCGATGTCCGGCTGGCCTCCGCCCGTCAGAAGCTGCTGGCACTGAAGAACCGGCGTGAAAACGGCTGGCTGCTACTGAACTTCCTGACCGGCAACGAAGCCGGCTTCCGAGCCGAACTGGACGAAACTTCGGCACTGGCAATTGATCAAGCATCAGATAAAGATCTGGCTTCCATCATCTCGAAACGCCACGACATTCAGGCACTGCAGCATGGGGCTGAAGCCAGTGATCACGAAGTCGTTGAAAGCCGCGGCAATTTCTTCCCGGAGATGTATACCCGCCTGGGACTGGATTACGTCCAGAACGACAAGGTTCGGGAACAGACCATCATGGCCGCCACGCTGGGAGTTAAATTCAAT
The DNA here is from genome assembly GCA_964458105.1 of uncultured Geobacter sp. GTDB lineage: Bacteria > Desulfobacterota > Desulfuromonadia > Geobacterales > Pseudopelobacteraceae > JACRCG01. The sequence continues at coordinate 12,867 of CAYWJJ010000076.1, read as the reverse complement.
TTGTTTGACGGCTACGCCTCCACCGCAACCCGGGAGAAAGCGATCAAAAACCGCTCGCAGATCCAGGACAGCCTAAGGCTGGCCCGGGAGCAGGCCCGGCTCGAAATCGACAGTGCCAGAAACGATGCCGCCGTGGCGAAGGAGCGGATTGCCGTAGCGGAAGCAGCCATCCGGCAGAGCGAAGAGAACCTGCGCATCAACCAGGAGCGCTACCGCGAGCGGGTCGGAACCGCAACCGAAGTGCTGGATGCCCAGACCCTGGTGACCCAGACCAAAACCGATTACCAGCGGGCCTACTATGACTGCCAGACCGCCACGGCCCGCCTGAAGCACGCCAGCGGTGAACTTTAAACCATAGATAGCGATTCACCACAAAGCCACGAAGAACACAAAACAACACAAAGAAATACTTTGAGAGGATGCCGATGGCAGAGGAAAAGAGCACCGGAGCAATTCCATCTGAAACCGCTGCGATAGATACACCAGCCGCGAAGAAGCCAATGGTCAATAAACGTCGGAGAGCATTGATCGTGATGTTGATCATTGTCGTTGTCGGCGGATGGTCCGGCCTGCGGATGTTCGTCAAGAGCAAGACCCATCTTGAAACCGACAACGCCTTCATCGAGGCCCGCATTGTACCGGTCTCGGCCAAGGTTTCCGGTACGGTGGCCCGGGTGTTGGTCAACGACAACCAGTTCGTCAAACAGGGGGATCTGCTGCTGGAGATCGACCGGAGCGATTATCAGTTGAAAGTGGCCGAAACGGCGGCTGGCGTCGGCGTGGCCGAAAATGAAACCGGCGGTGAATACCTGAAGGCCGAGGCGCTCCGGGCGGCGCTGCAGTCAGCCAGGGCACACCAGGAACAGGCCGCGACAGACCTTCAGCGCGGAGAGAAGCTATTTGCCCGTGAGGTAATTCCCAAGGAACAGCTGGACCGTTTGCGCACAGCCAACCGGGTCGCCCAAGCCCAGTTGAAGGAGACCGAGGAAAACCTGAAACGCGCCCAGGCAGAAGCCGGTCTGGGACTCAAGACCGGCAACAAGGCCAAGGTGCTGGAACGCCAGGCACAATTGGACGAGGCGCGGCTAAAACTCTCCTATACCAGCATTCATGCTGTCCGCGATGGTTACATCACCAGAAAATCAATTGAAGCGGGTGTCAACATCCAGGCCGGGCAGCAGCTGATGGCGCTGGTGCCGCTGCAGGATGCCTGGATCACCGCCAACTACAAGGAACGCCAGATAACCCATGTCAAAGCCGGCCAGAAGGTCGAATTCACCGTGGATGCCTATCCCGGCCGGACCTTCCGCGGCCGGGTCGACAGCATCATGGCCGGCACCGGCGCGGCTTTCTCGCTGCTGCCGCCGGAAAACGCCACCGGCAACTATGTCAAGGTCGTCCAGCGCCTGCCGGTCAAGATCGCGATCGACGGCGGCTCGGATCCGGAGCAGCTGCTGCGGGTCGGCATGAGTGTCGTGCCGACGATCCTGACCGAACGGCGCGCCGCCGATATATTCCGGGATATTAATCCATTCAATTGATCCCGTAGGGGCGATCCTCGTGATCGCCCTTGCCCCACCTGGCCAGAAATCCGGGCGAATACAAGATTCGCCCCTACAAGAATCCTATGACAACATCCGATGAAAAAACGATCAACAAATGGCTGATCACGATCACGGTCATGCTGCCGGCCATCATGGAAATCATCGACACCTCGGTCGCCAACGTGGCCCTGCCGCACATGCAGGGCAGCCTGAACGCCGGCACCGATGAAGTCACCTGGGTGCTGACCTCCTACCTGGTCGCCAACGCGGTGGTACTGCCGATGACCGGCTGGCTGTCGCGCGTTTTCGGCCGCAAGCGTTTCCTGATGACCTGCATCGTGCTCTTCACTTTGGCCTCGCTACTGTGCGGTGCGGCGCCCAACCTGGGCTCGCTGATCTTTTTCCGGATCGTGCAGGGAGCGGCCGGCGGCGCGCTGATCCCGATCAGCCAGGCCATCCTGATGGAAACCTTTCCCCCGCACCAGCGCGGCATGGCCATGGCGATCTTCGGAATCGGCGCGATGTTCGGCCCGATCGTCGGCCCGGCCCTGGGGGGGTGGATCACCGACAACATGAGCTGGCGCTGGATCTTCTATATCAACCTGCCGATCGGCATCATCGCGATGGCATTATGCGCCTTTTTCATCTTCGACCCGGCCTATCTGCGGCAACGGGCAACCGCACTCAAAATCGACTACTGGGGACTGTTTCTGCTGACGGTCAGCATGGGAGCGCTGCAGGTCGTGCTGGACAAGGGGCAACAGGAGGACTGGTTCAACTCATCTTTCGTGATCACCTTCAGCGCGGTTTTCATCGTTTCGATGGTCGCGCTGATCTGGGTCGAACTGACCCATGAACACCCGATCATCAACCTGCGCCTGTTCAAGAATGTCTCCTTTTCGGCCGGCAACCTGATCATGTTCGTGGTCGGCTTCTGCCTCTACAGCTCGATCATGCTGATACCGCTCTTCCTGCAGACCCTGATGGGCTACTCGGCCACCGATGCCGGCATGGTCATGGCCCCCGGCGGCGTGGCAACCCTGATCACGATGCCCTTTGTCGGGGCGGCCCTGGCCAAGCGCGACGGCCGCAAGATCGTATTTTTCGGCCTGCTGCTGGGTGCGGCTTCGATGTTCATCATGCAGGGGCTCAACCTTCAGGGAGCCTTCTGGAACTACACCTGGCCCCGGATCGTGCTGGGCTTCGGTCTGGCGATGATCTTCGTGCCGCTGACCACCGTCACGCTGGCAACCATCTCCCGGGAGGAGATGGGCAATGCCACCGGCATGTTCAACCTGTTGCGCAACATCGGCGGCAGCGTCGGCATCGCCATGGCCGCCACGTTGCTGGCCCGTTACCAGCAGTTCTACCAGACCGGCCTGGTCGCCAATATCACCCCCTACAATCCGATTTGGCAAACACGTTTCGAGGAATTGAAGCAGGCACTGATCTCAAAGGGGATCGGCATTTCCCAGGCTGACAGCAGCGCATTGGGAATGATGTACGGCGAAGTCCGCCGGCAGGCCGGAACGCTGGCGTTCAACCGGATTTTCTTCATTATCGGTTTGGCTTTTTTGATTATCATACCGCTACTGCTGTTACTGAAGCGGACCAGACATGTCGGAGAAGGCAGTGTTGGGCATTAAACATGAATCAGCTTTACATTAAACCTCCTTGACACGCATACCAATACGCATTAACATACGCACAAGGATTGACGAAGGAGGTCGTTATGCAACTTGACTATAATGTAAAAGCCGCGCGCCGACCGGTGAATTTGACAGCAAACGGCGATCTGATCGACCGGGTTCGCAGCGAAAAAGGAAACCTTTCCGCACTGTTTGAACAGTCCATGATTACTTTCCTTGCAGAACGGGAACTGATGCGCTGGAAAGAACAGAACCAGGCGTCATTTAACTCGTTCAACCGCATGATTGAGGAGCGTGGTCCGTTATCGGAAGACATTGGGATTCTTCTCTAATGGCTCAATTCGATGTCTACAAAAACCCAGGGTCACGCACCAGCAAACAGGCACCTTATCTGGTTGAGGTTCAAGGGCGTTTTGTGGATTCATTGGCAACATGCGTTGTCATACCACTTGTGTGCAAGGAATATTTCTCCGGCGCTTCTGTTCTAAACCCAGTTATTGTTGTAAACGGAATTGAATACCTGCTGTCAACGGCGGAAATAACTGCGGTTTTAAAAAGCGTACTTGGCCATCCATTTGTGTCAGTCCAGTCACACCGTTCAGAAATAATCGCGGCGATTGACCGTTTACTGTTGTGACTTGGCCAGGTGTAAAAAACAATCAGAAAAGCCGCACCGGGATGGGACGGATTTTCTGATTCTGCTTAATGTAAATGCTGAGCAGCCTGCTCCGAACGCAGTCGAATGAGGTCGCACGAAGCCTACCTGATCACCAATTCCTCCACCGTCAAGCGACCCGAACCGATTCACAAAGATCATCACAGAAGCACTGCCTCATTCCTGTCATTTTACAATTGCAGGGTGTGTCGATCTGCGGAAGGCTGCAACAAACGAATTTACCGGGTTTTCAATAACATCAGCCGGTCTTCCTTCCTGAACAATGGTACCTTTATCCATCACAACCAGCCGGTCCACAACCCGCAGTGCCTCGATGCGATCGTGGGTTGCGATGATGGCAGCCGTACCGGATTCATGTAGAATACGCCCAAGATCTTCCGCCAGCACAATCCTGGTCGGCAGATCAAGACTTGAGAAAGGCTCATCCATCAGGATCAGCTCCGGCCTGACGGCAAATGCTCGCGCCAGACTGACCCGCTGGGCTTCGCCGCCGGAAAGCTTGTGCGCCGAGCGCCCCGCCAGATGGCTGACCTTGAATAGTTCCAGACTTTCCATCCCCAGACTCCTGGCATCCGAGCGGCGTTTGCCACGGATCCGCAAACCTTCTGCCACATTGTCCAGCACAGTTGTATCAAACAGCAGCGGTTCCTGAAAAACCATCGCAATCCGGCGCCGGTAAGCGGTCTCGTCACGCGGCGCAACCTCCGTTCCCTGGAAAAAAATCCGGCCGCCGTCACGACCGACCAGGCAGGCCAGTCCCAGCAGAAAGCTGGACTTGCCGGCTCCATTGGGGCCGATCACAGCCACTTTTTCCTCGGCAGACACTGTAAAAGTTGGCAGATCTACAACCTGCACGCCGCCACGCCTTATCTTCAGTCCTTCGACATGCAATATGGGCATGGTCTCGCTCATCGCGGACGCTCGCGCTGTTGTATTACAGTCAGCAGGTAGTTGACACCAAAGGCCAGTGTCAGCAGGATCAGCGACAGGGCTATGGCAACATCAAAGTTGCCTTTGCCGGTTTCCATGACCGTGGCGGTTGTCAGCACCCGCGTCTGCCCCTTGATATTGCCGCCCACCATGATTGAAGCTCCGACCTCGGAAATGACACCGCCGAATCCGGCCATGACTGCGGCCAGAAGCGGCAACCGCGATTCCCGCACCAGAATCCATACGGTCTGCAAACGCGTGGCACCCAGTGCCCGCACCTGCAGTTTGAGATTGGCAGGGAGATTTTGAATGGAAGCGATGGTGATGCCGGTTACGATCGGGGTGGCTATCACTGCCTGGGCAAACACCATCGCAAGTGGAGTGTATAGAATCTCCAGAAACCCCAACGGGCCGTTGCGCCAAAGGAAAATAGTGACGAACAAGCCGACTACCACCGGCGGCAACCCCATGCCGGTATTTACCAGACTGATCACAAAACGGCGCCCTGGAAAAGCTTTCAAAGCAAGAAACACTCCGAAGGGGATGCCCAGGCAAAGGCTTGCCAGCGTGGCGCTGCAGGATATCTTGAGCGAAAGAAACGTTACGGCCAGTACTTCACGATCAAGGGAGAAGATAAGTGACAGGGCCGTGCGTATGCCGTCGAGGATCAGTTCCATCGGATACCCGCAAAAGCCGGATTTCTTCCGACAACGAAAATAAACGGCTCAGTTGCAAAAGGCACAAACAGTTTATTCATTCAATCCTCCACCTGGTATTGATCACATACGTATCAGACAAACAAAAAGCCCCTTTTCATGATAGAAAAGGGGCACGAACAGATTGTGGAAATCCGTCATGCACTAGTTCCCCTTTTCAAAAGAGGGCGGCGCTGTTTCCGGCGACACCCGCAGGTTGCAGGCCATGAGGGGTTTTCCCTGACAGGTTCTGCAACTCGGAGACTGTACTCTGAATAAGGGACTATAAAGGCAATGACAGCGGCATGGCAAGCTATAAATAGAACAACACAACTAACCGGTCATGGAGATGACCTCTTCGTAGGTCGTCGCACCTTCCAGCATCTTGATGATCGCAATATCACGCAGGCTTACCAGTCCATCCTGACGGGCTGCCGAGGCAATCTGTGCCATCTCGGCTGAAGCGCTGATCAGCGCCTTGATTTTCTCATTTATGTCCAGAACTTCGAATAATCCGCTGCGCCCTTTATAGCCGGTCCCCCGGCATTTCTTACACCCCTCGCCCTCCCAGACCGTGTAGGTTTTATTGGGCAACTGCAGATAATCGCGCTCTTCACCGGAAAGAGTTCTGGCCGTCTTGCAATGCGGACAGATTTTGCGTACCAGACGCTGCGCAACGATGCCAAGCACGGAAGCCGATATCAGAAAGGGCGGCACCCCCAGATCTAGCAGTCGGATAATGGTTGAAACCGCATCATTGGTATGCAGGGTCGAAAGCACCAGATGCCCTGTCAAAGCGGCCTGTACGGCATTTTCGGCGGTTTCACGATCACGGATCTCACCGATCATGATGATATCCGGGTCCTGTCGCAGAATATTTCTCAATATGCTGTCGAAGCCTACTCCGATTCCCTGCTGAACACCGATCTGGTTGAATTCTTCCATGACCATTTCGATCGGGTCTTCGACTGTTACAATATTGACTTCCGGGGAAGAAAGCGATCTTAGAGAGGAGTACAGCGTGGTGGTTTTACCGCTGCCGGTCGGACCGGTCACCAGGATGATGCCGTTCGGACGTCGCAAAAATGAGTTATAGAGATCCATTTCCCGAGGATAAAACCCCATGCTGTCAAGATCCTGCAACAGGATGTCCGGATCAAAAACCCTGATAACAACTTTTTCACCAAATGCCACCGGGACAGTCGAAACGCGCAGCTCAATATCCTTGTTATTGAAATTGGTCTTGATGCGACCATCCTGGGGACGGCGCTTTTCAGCCAGGTCCATGCGGGAAAGCATTTTTATCCGTGAGACGATCGGCGCGTGCAGCGGTTTCGGGATAACATGGATGTTATGCATCACTCCGTCGATACGAAAACGGATCAGCGCGGTTTCCCGTTTCGGTTCAATGTGAATGTCACTGGCATGTTGATCAAATGAGTAATTCAGCAGAAAATCAACGGCGGAAACCACATGCTTGTCTGTTCCCTCGATCGTTTCATGCTGCCCTTTTATTTTGAAAAACTGCTCCAGATTGCCCAGATCAATCGCAGTCGATGCTTCCGCTTCGGCCGCAACCACCGAGGCGCGAAATCCATAGAACTCCCGCAGAATTTTCAATATATCGCTTTTGGAACTGAGCACCCGCCGGATTTCCAGGCGCCGGGCGGATGCAAGCCCGCTGATGATCGAATCATTGAAAGGATCCGCCACGGCAACGGTTATGACACCATCCGATTCATCGACTGCAACGATCAGGTTCTTCAGGGCGAAGGGTCTGGGTATATGCTCTGTGACTACATCGAGCTTCAGTTTGAGGGGATCTATTTTGTAGTACGGTAAACCGGTTACCGAGGCCAACACTTCGGTAACCGCGTCTTCGGTAAGAAGTTGCCCGGAAACGCCCGGTATTTCCAGATTGAAGGAAGCGATGACTTCCGCCGGCGAAACCGTGTCGCCGCCAGCCAGCGTACGCCTGGAGGCGCCGGAATGATGCTGGGTATAGAGCCGTTGTTCCTGGCTTTTACCGCGGACCAGAACATCCTTGAGCTGTTCATTCGACAACAGTCCCCTACGCTCAAGCAGGTGAGCGACGTTTTCAATTGTAAGCTTATTGGTATCAGACATGATTCCCGTCAATTAGTAAACTTGTTGGCTTTTTGCGCTTTTTCTCTCTTCTCGTCAAGACGCCTGGCAACCTCTTCCATAACCTGGTCAGGCGTCGGACGCGACGAAGCCGGAAGCTGGCCGGCAATCAGCTGTCTAGGCATGGCGGAATTTCCTTCGGAGTAGATTCGGGTTGGTCCCTGGGAGGGGAGATCTTTGTAGGCGGTCATGGTGGATAACAAATCCCTGAAAAGCCGGAATGCGAACCAGGAAGCTATCAGCAGGGGCGCAATATCCTCCAGCCAGAAATCAAAACTGCGCTGCTGTACCATTGTTCCGGCCAGCAAACCGGCAGAGGCGATCAATAATCCGAAAGCGTCGCCTATGGCATGATATTCAATATCTGCAGGTATTTTCAGTCCAATTGTTTTCGCCATACAACAACCTCATACTTTTTTGCTTCAACAGACGGCACTTTTATTATTCATCGACAATTCAGGTAATTCCTTAAGTTCTTTTCAGCCTCAACATAACCCATGATTGTAGACGATCCATGTAATAATAGACAACCGGCGTGATATACAGCGTAAGGAGCTGCGACACCAGCAAGCCGCCAACAACAGCCAGTCCCAGGCTTCTGCGTGAATCCGCCCCTGCTCCAAAACCGATCGCAATCGGCAGTGTCCCCATCAGGGCCGCCATGGTGGTCATCATGATCGGACGGAAACGGACCAAACACCCCTGATAGATTGCCTCCATCGGTGTCTTACCTTCGTTGCGCTGGGCTTCCAGGGCAAAGTCGATCATCATGATGGCATTTTTTTTGACGATTCCCACCAGCATGATGATGCCGACAAAGGAGTACAGGTTGAGGTCCTTGCCGAAGATCAGCAGGGTGATCAGTGCACCGAAACCGGCCGACGGCAATCCGGACAGAATCGTCAGTGGGTGTATATAGCTTTCGTACAACACACCAAGTACGATGTAGATCACCAGGATGGCGATGATCAGCAGCAGCGCCAGCCCCTTGGTGGATGCCTGGTAAACCTGTGCCGTCCCCTGGAAACCGGTCGTGATGGTAGTGGGCAGGGATTTGGCCTCCTTCTCGACGGCTGCCACAGCATCCCCCAGGGGGACATCCGGCTTGAGGTTGAAGGAAACCGTCACGGAGGTGATCTGGCCGAGATGGTTGACCGACAGCGGTCCCAGGCTGTTCCTGAGAGCTCCCAAAGATGCAAGCGGCACCAGCTGGCCGCTGTTTGAACGGACATACAGTAGTCCCAGGGCGGCCGGATCGAGTTGATAGCGAGGCTCCAGTTCCATGACCACCCGGTACTGGTTGGTGGGAGAGTAGATGGTGGTGGCCTGGCGTGAGCCGTAGGCCGAGTAAAGGGTGTCCTCGATCCGCTCGACACTGACGTCGAGGGCAGCAGCCCGGTTGCGGTCAATATCCAGAGTTACCTGCGGGTTCTTCATCTGCAGGTCACTGGTCACGTCCTGCAGGAGCGGAATTCCGCGCAACTTCATCTCAAAAGCGGCCGCCTCGAGGTAGAGCTCTTTCGTATCCGGACTCTGGAGCACGAACTGGTACTGGGCCTTGGACTGGGTCGCTTCAAGCCTGATGGGGGGCGGATTCTGCATGAACATCATGATGCCCGGCACCGCCATGACCTTGGGGCGCAGCTTCTGGATGATCTGATCGGCATTCAGTTTCCGTTCATGGCGCGGTTTAAGTTTGATGAACATGGAACCGCTGTTGCCGCCAACCCGGCTCCCGGTGGCTCCCACGGACGACATGAAAGCCTCCACGTTCGGCTCCTGCAGCACGATATCCACCAGCTTTTGCTGCTGGAGCTTCAGTTCGTCGAAAGATATCCCCTGCGCCCCTTCGGTGGTGGCGTTGACAGCTCCAATGTCATCGGCAGGAAGCAGTCCCATGGGCATTTTCCAGAACAGTACCGCAGTGACGGCTGTCATGAGCAGCGTGATCACCACGGTCGTGCGCCGGAAGCGAAGCACCCTGGTCAGCGAACGCTCGTACATCTGCAGCATGCCATTGAAAAAGCGCTCCATGAAGTTGTACAGCCGCCCGTGTTTCTGCTCCCCCGGGGCCTTCAGGAAACGGCTACAGAGCATGGGGGTCAAGGTCAGCGACACAACACCGGATATGAGGATGGCGAAGGTGATGGTCACGGCGAATTCGTGCAGCATCCTGCCCAGCATGCCGGCCATGAAGAGCACCGGGATAAAGACCGCCACCAGCGAGATGGTCATGGAGATGATTGTGAACCCGATCTCCTTTGAGCCGCGGTAGGCAGCTTCCATGGGCGATTCGCCATGCTCCATGTGCCGGACGATATTCTCCAGCATGACGATGGCATCGTCCACCACGAAACCGACCGACAGGGTCAGGGCCATCAGCGTGATGTTGTTGACCGAGAAACCCAGCGCATACATGACCGCGAAGGTGCCGATGATCGAGAGCGGCAGCGCCAGGCTGGGGATGATCGTGGCCGAGATATTGCGCAGGAAGAGGAATATGACCATGATGACCAGGCCAATGGTCAGAAGCAGGGTGAATTTGACATCCGCAACCGATTCGCGGATCGTGTCGGTGCGGTCGAAAAGTGTGTTCAGCTCGACCGAGCCGGGCAACTGGCTGCGGAAGCTCGGGATCTGCTGTTTGATGCTGTCAACCACCTCGATCGTGTTGGTGCCCGGCTGGCGTTGAATGGCCAGAACAATAGCCCGGGTTGACTTCCCTTTGGTGTTGAACCAGGCGGCAACCTTGTCGTTTTCAACACTGTCGACCACGTCAGCGACATCCTGCAGCCGGACCGGGGCCCCGCCGCGGTAGGCCACGATCAGCGGCTTGAAGGCCTCGGCGTTGTAGAGCTGCCCGGTGGCCAAAATGGTGAAGGCCTGTTTGTCTCCCTGCAACCCGCCGGTGGGAAGATTGACGTTGCCCTTCTGCAGCGCTGCCTGCACCTCGTCCAGACCGATCCTGCGGCTGGTCAGGGCCTCAGGGTTCAGTCGCACCCGCACCGCATACTTCTGGGAGCCGAACACCAGCACCTGGGCCACGCCGTTGATCATTGAGATGCGCGGAGCTATGATGGTATCGGCAAATTCGTTGATGTCTGAAAGCGGCAGGGTCGGCGAGCTGAGAGCCAGATAGAGCACCGGCTGGTCGGCCGGGTTGACCTTCTGGTAGGAGGGTGGAGTCGGCATATCCGCCGGCAGCTGGCGGGCCGCCTTGGAGATGGCCGACTGCACGTCCTGAGCGGCCGCATCGATGTCTTTCTCGAGGGCGAACTTGAGGACAATGACCGAGATCCCCTGCCCATTGGTGGAGCTCATGGAGTCGAGACCGGCGATGGTGGAGAACTGGCGTTCCAGCGGGGTGGCAACGGCGGATGCCATGGTTTCCGGGTTGGCGCCCGGCAGGTCGGCACGGACCTGAATGGTTGGAAAATCCACCTTCGGAAGGTCGTTGACCGGCAGAAGCCGATAGGCGAACAGGCCGAAGATCATCACCGCCAGCATGATCAGGCTGGTCATGATCGGACGTTTTATGAAGAGATCGGAGAGGTTCATTTACCGCCGACACCCAGCACTTCGCCTTGCCCCTTGCCACTTGCCCCTTGTACCTGATTTTTTATCTCCACCTTGCCGCCAGGCACCACACGCATCTGACCGTCGATCACAACCTGTTCACCGGGCTGAAGCCCGGTTTCGATGACCGTCATTCCCGCAGAAACCGGGCCGGCCACAACCGGACGCATCTCTACCGTGGCATCCTGTTTGACCACGAAGACAAACTGCCCCTTCTGGCCGGTCTGGATCGCCTGACTGGGGACGACTACGGCATTGTTCTTGACCGCCAGGGTGATTGAGAGATTGACGAACTGCCCGGGCCAGAGCTGTTTTTTGGAGTTTTCAAAGGAGGCCTTGAGACGTATGGTGCCGGTGGCCGGATCAACCGTGTTGTCGAAAAAGGTAACGACACCTTTTTCCTTGATGACTGCATTTCCGGGCACTTCGACCTCCACGGCCAACCGCCCTCCGGAAAGCCGGCGCTTGACCTCGGGCAGCTCTTTTTCGGGGATGGTGAAGGAGGCATGGATTGGGCTCAGTTTGTTGATGGTGACGAGCACTGTCTCGTTGGCCTTGACCACATTGCCGCGATCGACCGCCAGGACTCCCAACCGTCCGCCGATCGGCGATGTAATCGTGCAGTAGCCGAGCTGTTCACGGGCGTTATCAACCGCGGCCTGGTCGGCAGACACATCAGCCGCTGCTGACTCGGCCTTGGTACGGTAGCCTTCAGCCTGCTCCTGGGTGACGATGCCATCCTTGACCAGTTGTGAGTAGCGCTCGTAATCCCTGCGGGCATTTGCCACAATGACCCGGTCTCGCGCCAGTGCCGCCTCGGCTCTCCTCAAAGCAGCCTGATAGCTGCGCGGGTCAAGCTGAAACAGCAGAGCCCCCTTCTGAACATCCTGCCCTTCTCTAAAAGCCACCTTGATCAGTTCTCCGCTGATCTGGGTCTTGACGACAACACTCTCCGAAGCTTCCATGGTTCCGATTGCCTTAAGCTGAAGCGGCACATCCTGTTGAGATGCGGCAGCAGTCATAACAAGCGCCAGCGGCCGTCCTTTGGGCTTTTCGGCTTTTTTTGCACAACCTGTGGATGCCAACATGGAAACAACACATACTGTCATCAGGATACCGCGTGTCACACTTTGGATACTGAAAATCATTCGGCGCTCCGCCCAGGGAATTTCATTTAATGAAACCGTCGGAGTATATACCATGACATCTGTCAGGCAAAATAAAAAAAGCGGCCCATATATTCAGGACCGCCAACAAAACCTGTTACCAATCAGACCCTTACCACCCAATCTTCACCCTTTGCGGCCTTTACGACCAGCCACAATTTTTCCATGCGGGGTAATAACATGGGCATTATGGTTCGTCGCTCGCCGAACAATCAGTTTATGCTTGCTGTTCACAACCATCATCGCCATACGCTTCGTCATCATCGTACGTTTCATGCCTCGCATCATTGCCACCCCCTTTCCCTCCCTACATTAACATCTTATCACAATTTTTCAAAAACTGTGCAATACGTTTAACCCTCAGGCAGACAGCAGCTTCCAATGACATGTGAAAGCGGTGGAATCGGCTGCAGCATTGGTGTATCTTTGAGTCATACCAAGGTGCAATCAAAATGAGTACAAGGCGGCGAGGAGAGTGGCGACCGA
>CAYWJJ010000075.1:0-18964 GCA_964458105.1 uncultured Geobacter sp. | reverse complement strand
TACGCACGGTGGTGTGGGAGGACGGCGGGGGAGACCCCGCCTCCTACCCGATTGGCAATCCTAGAACAGCGCAATCCCTCATACATCAATTCTATTTTTATTCACTTAAACTCGCTATGTAGATAATAAACTATTGAAAATATAATATTTAAATTGTATTTTATCTATTCATTATCTATTCAAAAAGGCATCAGTCATGCGAGCCAGTAATCTCGACAACCCAGACCGGCTATTATCATTCCTGGGCACGGGAGTATATTCCGCGCCGGAAATTCAGCAACGCTTCCGCCTTAGCCAACCAACGGTTTCTCGCTTGCTTGCGCAACTAGGCGATAGGGTAACGATAATTGGGAACGCACGGGCACGGCGTTACACGAAAATACGTGACGTGCGAGGTCTTGGCGGAACATTCCCGATTTTTAAAATTGACACCGAAGGCAATGCTCACCTGATCGGAACGTTATACGCTGTTGCCCAGGACCACTTTCTCTGGACCCCTCTCAATGCTCGTGAGCAACTATTTCGAAGCCTTCCCTGGTTCATTGTCGACCTTCACCCGGAAGGTTTTGTTGGCCGCGCTTTCGTTCGTCAATTACACGATGAATTGGGGCTGCCTCCTCGCAGTGTTGACTGGAATGAAAATCATGTTTTGACCGCACTGGCGCGCAGGGGTGAGGATACCATGGGGAACCTGGTCATCGGCCATGAATCCATTGAGAGATGCTTTCGCATGGTACGCGAGTTACCTGTGCCAATCCGGGAAAATGCCATTGCCGATGCATATCCGCGCTTTGCCCAAGAGGCCGTAGACGGCCAACCGGCAGGTTCATCAGCGGGTGGAGAACAGCCCAAATTTACCACCATTGTCGAGCGTTCAGGAGAAATTAGAAACGTCCTGGTTAAATTCTCTCCGCCGGTCAACACAAACGAAGGGAGGCGTTGGGCTGATCTCCTTATCTGCGAACATCATGCCCTGGAAGTTGTGCTGAACTCTGGTATCTGCGCAGCCAAAAGCGCCATAATCGAAACGGGCGGCCGGGTCTTTCTGGAGGTAGTTCGCTTCGACAGAACCGGACTCTTGGGGCGCCTGCCTATTATTTCATTGCGAGCAATAGACAATGAATTTTATGGTTTTCAGGACAACTGGGTTAATGCCGCAAACAGAATGGCAAGCGATGGCGGGTTGTCAAAAGAGGACGCTGGTTTTCTCAGATGGCTCTCGGTTTTTGGCACCCTGATTGGCAACAATGATCAGCACTTTGGCAATGTCTCTTTAATTATGCTTGATGGTAGCAGGCGATATAGACTTGCTCCAGCCTATGATGTGCTGCCAATGGTCTATAGACCAGTGGATGGGGCTGTTCCATCGCAGTCTCTCGCAGTACCTGCGGTTGTTCCTGGTGCTTCCAACGAATGGTCCTCAGCACTTGAAAGTGCCAGTCAGTTCTGGAATCGAACAAAATCCGACATCCGTATTTCTGAAGAATTTCGAATGATTTGTACAGAAAACTACAACATAGTTAATCAATTATATGTTGGGCCCCGTTTATTCGCGTAAAGCTCAATATTAGGAAGATGAATGAAAATGGAAAAGAACAGCCCGGTGATCATTACGCGGCAGGAACATGGGCTCTCCCGCAAGCAGATGAACCCGAATGCCCTGCGTATTCTCTATCGCCTGAAAGACAACGGCTTTGTCGGCTATCTGGTGGGCGGCTGTGTGCGTGATCTTCTGCTGGGACGGGAACCAAAGGATTTCGACGTGGTAACCAATGCCACGCCTGGCGAGGTCAAACGGTTGTTCCGCAACTGCCGTCTGGTCGGGCGGCGCTTTCGTCTGGCGCACCTCCACTTCCAGGACGGGATCATCGAGGTGGCGACCTTTCGCTCCCAGTCTTCCAACGAGCCGGAGTCCGAGCCGCAAGTGGTGCGGGAGGTCGAGCAGCGCCAGCGGCACCCGCGCATGCTGAAGGACGACGACGGCATGATCCTGCGGGATAACGTCTACGGCACCCCCGAAGAGGACGCCCTGCGCCGCGATTTCACCGTCAACGCGCTTTCCTACAACATCGCCGACTTCTCGATCATTGACTATACCGGCGGCCTGGCCGACCTGAACGCCGGCATTATCCGCACCATCGGTGATCCCGATGTCCGCTTCCAGGAAGATCCGGTTCGGATGCTGCGGGCGGTGCGCTTTGCCGCCCTGCTCGGTTTCTCCATCGAGGAAAAGACCCGCAAGGCGCTGGTCAGCGCCGCTGATACCATTGTCAGGGCGGCGCCGGCGCGGCTCTACGAGGAAATGCTCAAGCTTTTCCTCTCGGGAGAGGGGGCCAGGTGCTACGATCTCCTGCGCCAGACCGGGCTCTTCGCGGCGCTCTTCCCGTGTTTCGCGGGCTGGCTCGGCGACGAAAGCGAGTGCTTTCCCCACACCCGTTTCGGGCAGATGCTCGGCTACGTCGATTCTCGCGTCCTGCAGGGGGACAAGATCTCCCCGCCGCTTTTGCTGGCTCTTCTTTTCGGCGAATACATCGATGAGAAGGCAGAGCGCTTCCGTCGTCAGGGTGCGCCGTGGCAACAGAGCGTAAATGCCGCGGTTGCAGGGTTCCTGGGCGAAACCTGCCCGATCATCATGATCGCTAACCGGGTCGGGCTCGCGCTGCGCGACATCATCAGCCAGCAGATGCGCCTGAAGAAGATTCCCGGCCGCCGACCGGAGACGTTCATAGCCCGCCATGATTTCAATGACATCATCGAATACTGCCGGATCATCCGCGGCGATAAAAAGGAGGTTGCCAAGCAGCTCGAATGGTGGGCGGCTCAGGCAGCGCAGCCAGAGCCGCTGCCGCCGCCTTCCGGATTTGGCGAGGAAAGCGGGGCGCCGCAACGTAAGAGAAAAAGACGCCGCCGGCGAAATCCCAATCAGAAGAGCAGGACGGAAGTGGTATAGCCAATGGAGATCACAAAATGACGCCTAAAACCAAGAACAAACCCGAACAGTATGACTTTTTCGCCTTTCTCTCCCGCATGCGCTACATCAGCCGCTGGGGCTTGATGCGCAACACCGTGCCTGAGAACATCCAGGAACATTCGCTGGACGTGGCGGTGATCGCCCATGCCCTGGCCATGATCCGCAACACCTACTTCGACGGCACTCTGGACCCGTCCCGGGCGGCGCTGTACGGCATCTTCCACGACGCCAGCGAGATCTTCACCGGCGACATGCCGACCCCGGTCAAGCATTTCAACCCCAATTTCAAACGCTCCTTCCACCAGTTGGAGGACCGGGCCCGCCGGAAACTGCTGGATATGCTGCCGCCGGAGCTGGCCAGCGAATACGAGCCGCTCTTCTTTTTCGACGAGCAGCAGGAATACGCCGTGCTGGTCAAGGCGGCCGACAAGATCGCGGCGCTGGCCAAATGCATCGAGGAGGGCAAGAGCGGCAATCTCGAATTCAGAAGGGCCGAGGCGGAGCACTTCGAACACCTCTCGGCCAGCCCGCTGCCCGAGGTACGCTATTTCCTCGAAAAGTTCCTGCCGGGTTATCGCCTGTCACTGGATGAACTGAAGCTGGGGTGAGTTGTTGCGAGGGCCGCTGCGGCAGTGCCGGCGCCGCCCATGCCGGCATAACTCATTCCTGTTGTGAGTCCCGGTAATCTCAGTTGTGGTGGCGTCTGGCGGCTATTTAACTTAAAAATAATTCAGAAAACTCTTTTCCTGCGGCACCATTTCATGTAAAGTGACGCCATGCTCAAACGCTTTTTTCTCTCACGTACAACCTCAATATCCCTGATTGTACTCATGCTCGTGGCGGTGCTCCTCGGATTTTTCTTCCCCCAGCGATTTCTGTCGTCAGCGGCCGAGCTTGAGGCCTGGCAGCTGGCCAATCCGAACCTGGCGTCCCTGTGGCGCGTGATGGCGCTGGACCATGTCTACACCGCGCCATGGTTTGTGGTGGTGGTACTGCTCTTTCTGATTTCGATCATCTTCTCGACCTGGCAGCAGTTTCTGCTGGCCCTGCGCAAGCTGCGTGAAAGCGTTGGCGGGGGAGTCTCATTCGAGACGACTTTATCTCCCGAACAGGCGGCGGCCGTGCTGCGGTCTGCTGGGTACCGGCGGGTGGCGGCGACAGCCGGGGGGCTTCGCTTTGTCCGTCACCCATGGGGCTACTGGGGCAATTTTCTGCTCCACCTGGGGATCGTTGTTTCGATCGCCTCGTCCCTGATGATCCTCCTCTACGAGAAACGGGCGGTGATCAATCTTCTGGAAGGTGAGATCCTTGCGCCGGGAAGTCCGTGGAACAAGGAAGAACGGGGGATTCTGGCCGGCAGCCTCAAGCTTCCCGAACCGGTGCGCCTAGATCGGGTCAAACCCGAGTTCTATCCCAACGACAATCTTCGGCAGCTGGTCACCGATTTCACGTTCCTCGATGCCGGAGGTGGTGAGACTCCGCTTTCGATACAGGTCAACAGTTCCCGCCACCATCGGGGGATCAGGATCTTCCAGGGAAAATCCTTCGGCACGGCCTTCTATGTTGAGTTCAGTCGTGGTCAGGAAGAGCACCGCGAGATATTCATGCTCGACCACCCCCCCGACCGCAACAGCGCTTCGTACAAGAATTTTACGCTGAACTGGCTCTCCAGCGAGTTCAAGGTAAAGTCATATGCCGATGCCGAACGCCGGAGCATTGAGAGCCACACGCCACTGCTCGTCATGCGGCTTGCAAGCGGCCCCAAGGTGATCGGCGAGCTTTCCCTCAAGCCGGGGGGGTCGGGGCGGCTCGGTGACTACACGGCCCGCCTGGCGGCCGTGGAGCGCTGGGGAGGGCTGATTTTCATTGATACGACCGGCATGGGGGGGATCTTCTTCGGATTTTTCATCCTCTGCCTCGGTGGTGCCCTCAGCTATTTCTTTCCACCCCGCGAGTTCACGGTCGTGCCCGTGAATGGGGGATGCCGGGTCTTCTGGCGGGCAACGCGGTTTGCGCGGCTCTACCGCGAGGAGTTCGAGTCGATAGGGGAACGCCTCACCGGCAGCCAGCCCGATCAGCAGCCGGATTGGGCTCTAAACGAACAGGGAACTGGGGGGGAGGCAACACGATGGAGCAGTCATTTGGAACGATAACCATTATCCACTGGAGCGCGGTGGTCATCTACGTGCTGGCAGCCATCTTCACTACCGCCGGCACTATCTTTCGCAAAGAGCGGGCCCTCACGGTCAGCTACATCCTGGCCTGGGTGGGTCTTTTCATTCATGGCGGCGGGCTGCTCTGGTGGTGGAAGATCGTCGGGCATGGCCCCTACATCAGCCGTTTCGAAGTCCTTTCCTCTCAGGCCTGGACCGGTCTGTTCCTCTTCATGATCTTCGCACACTATCTGCCCCGGACCCGTTCCGCCAGCATGCTGGTATTTCCAGCCACCTTTCTGATGATCGCGGTCGGACTTTTTTTTGAGCCGCAGATCAAGCTGCTCCCGCCGACCCTACGCAGCGTCTGGCTTGTGCTGCACGTGATCTTCTACAAGATCTCGGTCTGTACGCTGCTGGTGGCGTTGGCGTTCTCGCTCTTTTACATCATGCGGAAGAGGACGCGCATCGAGTGGCTCCGGCGACTGCCCGAGATGGAAATCATGGATCTGCTTGCCTTTCGCTTCTCCGGTTTCAGTTTCACATTCTGGGCCATCGCGATGCTGGCTGGGAGTATCTGGGCCTATCAGTCGTGGGGGCGCTTCTGGGGCTGGGATCCAATCGAAACATGGTCGCTGGTTACCTGGATCGCTTTTGGCGTTTATTTGCACCTGCGACGGTTTTTCGGAGTAGAGGGAGAGGTGGCCGCCTATCTTTACTTCATCTGTTTCTTTTTATCGGTACTATCGTTGTTCTTTACTCCGCTGACAGGTTCATCTATTCATTCGGAATATTTCAAGTAGGGGGCTGTCCGGGCCGTGTGGAACCGCGCTGTCGAAGGGTTTCGACGGAATTGCCGCGCCGGGGTCCCCGGATTTTAATTCACGGTTAACCTGATGACACCGATTGATCCGCTTTGTATCTATCGCTATTGTTTACACTGTGCAGGGTATTGTCAGTTTATGATTCTGTTAGTTTGTTTAACTATCTGAAATGCAGCATTAAACCGGGTTGGTTGCGGATTGCCGGGTTGTCGGTAAATCTTACACTGTATTAATTGCGGCTTATTATTGCAGTGATTTCATGGGATTGCTGATTGGTACATAACTTGTATACATTGTGGATTTGTTTATCTAGTTTATTAGTGATGACGTGGTCGATAACCAACTGCCAGCAAAATTAAGGTTTCAATATTCTTGCTGATAGTGACGATATTGCTGGTTTTTTATGGTATGGGCAGAACGTTTGCTACCCCCGAATCCATTACCGATACCATCGAGCTGGCTAAACATTACAATCCGGACATGGCGTTCTTTCTTGCCATAGCTCCCTGGCCCTATGCCGAGCTGTATCCCGAGCTCTAACAGTATGTGGCCACCAAGGATTACCGCAAGTACAACCTGGTGGCGCCGGTCATCAAGCCGAAGCACATGACGCTTGAAAAACTCGAACAGCAGCTCGGCAAGGCTTCGCAGCAGTTCTTTATGCACAAGCTTCAGAATATCCACAAACTTTCCGCATGGAAGCAGGAGTTTATGCTTTCGGTCCTTGACCTGCTGATCAACCACTCCTGCATGGCCGACCAGATGCGGGCCATGATCAAGGATGGCTGGGAAATGCCGGTGGAGGTCAAGTCGATCCTTGATACGGTCAGCAAGCATAAACGTGATAAACATCAGGTGATTGCTCCCATTCCATAGCCGTTTCAGCCGGGCGCATCAATGATAACTACAGGAGGGAAAAGTGAGTGGACAGGTGATTAATCGCAGCTGTGCTGCAAGGTCGATTGCACTGCAAGGATTCGAAGCGGTGCGGGTTTGCTGGTTGCTTTCCAGTACTGCTTTTCTGAATGGTAGGAGGGGTGAATGAAAGGATCAATCAGTCTGTCCGGTAGAAGGTCTGTTCCGTTTGTGCTTGCGGCACTGGTCATGTTTGGTGCTGTATTGTTTTCAGGTCTTGAGGCTTATGCGCTCGTTGAAGTCAACTGCAGGGGGTGCCACAATGATGCGGCCGGGTCGACGGTGTCCCGGCATCACGCTCTCCTGACTGCCGTCGGGAGACAGTGCATAGATTGCCATCAGATGGTCAGGGATGCATCGGGTAGCTTTGTCCCTGTGGTTGTTCGCGATTGCATAAGCTGTCATGGCCAGTTGACCCATCAGGGGAGGCATCACCTGTTGGCCAAGCAGTGTATGGACTGCCACCAGTTGCTTGCCGATGGGGCCGGGCATCTTGTCCCGCAGGTTGTCCGGGACTGCAGTGTCTGCCATACGGTAATGAATCCCAAGACAAACCATGTCAATGCGGTGGTGAATCCGGACTGTGCTCAATGTCATAACCGCGGAGTGGTTGATGAACATACGAGCAGAGCTTCCACATGTTATACCTGCCACACCAGCGGCAACGTTACGGTACAGCAGACGATCATGACGGGGAAAGCCGGTACGACGGTCAACTGTACCAATTGCCATGCCGCGGCCTACCATATTGCCCAGCATAATATGGCTTCCACGACCGCCGAATGTGCACAGTGCCACACCCGTGGCGTGATGAGCGAGCATTTGAGCCGGACTTCCACCTGTGCTACCTGCCACTCCAGCACCAACGTAGCGGTTCAGCAGGCCATTGCCACCGGAAAGGCCGGCACGATGGTCTACTGTGTGAACTGCCACGCCAGCGTCAACCATATTGCCCAACACGACAAGGTCACCACGCCGGCCGACTGCAAAACCTGCCATGCCAAGAACGTGGTCAACGAGCATATCGATCGCACTTCCACCTGCGGCACTTGCCACAACAGCACCAATCAGACCGTGCTGAACACCATCATCGCCGGTCGCGCCGGTACCATGGTTTCCTGCTCCAATTGCCACGGTGCGGTCAATCATGTTGCTCAGCACGACAAGGCCCAGAATACCGCCGCCTGTAGCCAGTGCCACACCAGGAGCGTGCTGGACGAACACCTGACCCGAACCTCCACCTGTGTCACCTGTCACTCCAGCAGCAGGGTCGAAGTTCAGGATGCCATTGCCGCCGGCCGTGCCGGTACGGTGGTTACCTGCGTCACCTGCCACGGCCAGTACAACCATCCTGCGGCCCACACCGGCAAGGTCAATGCGCCATACGCGGACTGCAATAGCTGTCACATTACCAACCTGACCGATCTTCATGCCCAGAATGGCTTCCAGTGCGCCGCCTGCCACGACGGCACCATCAGCAACACGGCGATAACCGCAGCGGTCCAGAAGGGCCTGGCTGGGCAGATGGTGCTTTGCTCCGACTGCCACAACAGCATCGGCGGCTTCGGAAACCACGCCGGGCAGCACGACAAGATCACACTGGCGAACCAGACCGGTTTCATCACGGCCCATGAAGAGAAGCTTATCTACTGCTTTGCCTGTCATAACAACACAAGCGATCAGAAAGTGATTAACGACGGCATGGCCGGCATCCAGCAATCCTGCACCGCCTGCCACGTCTCCTACGGCAACCAGCCGCCGGTGGCCAATGCCGGCGCCGACCGGACCGTCACGGTGAACCAGAGCGTCAGCTTCTCCAGCACAGGTTCCAGCGACGCGGACGGTTCAATCAGCTCCTATGCCTGGAACTTCGGCGATGGCAGCAGCGCCAGCGGTGCAACTGCCAGCAAGACCTACACAGCCGCCGGCAGCTACACGGTTACTCTGACCGTCACCGACAATGCCGGCGCCACCGCCAGCGATACGGCGGTCGTTATCGTTCAGCCCGCTTCCAGCTCGCTCTTCGCCGACCAGGTGCTTTTCATGCAGCAACTGTCATCAACAACGTCATCCGACAGCAACAGTTCTGATCTGACCGCCAATTTCAGGGATGCAAACCTGACCGACCGGTACCTGATGCAGTACGCCAGCGGCAACAACAACGTTATTGCCATGAAGATAAACCGTGATGCCCTGACCGCCAGCAAGGTCGTTCTGCGGCTTTACGTCTCTTCGATCAGCTCGTCGCGAACCTTGAGGATCTATCCGTACCAGTCGGGAGGGACCTCGGTCAACTCCAGCTATTATGTGAACTACTCGGTCAGTTCCACGGGCTGGAAGGATATAGACGTCACCACCATCGCAACGCGGATGAACGGCTACGGCTGGATGAAATTCCGCGTTACAACCACCTCGAGCAGCCTCTATGTTGCCGAAGGTGCATTCCAGATCCAGTAGGGGGCTGACGTGAACAGAACGCAACGAACCGAACGGGGGAATCAAATGAATCGCATACTGACAACAATTGCAGCGCTGCTCGCCATGTCCGCTCCGGCCATGGCGGGGCACTACGCTGCTGTAGGGCAGGGAAACTGCGCCTCCTGCCATAAGACCAACCTGATTACGCAGCATGGCGGCTTCACCGCAACCGTCTGCCAGACCTGCCACACCAGCACGAAGACGGTCGTGAAGGACACCATCACCCTGGGTGTTTCGGGACAGACTTACACCTGTTCCAACTGTCATGGTGTTGAGACCCACCTCAGCAAGCATGGCGATTATGCCACCAACTTTGCTGCATATAACGGTGTGGAACCGGTCAACGGTGGCAACTGGACGGCGCCGGCATCCTATACCAAGGTGACCCCGGCCGCCAAACAGTACCAGATTTGTGTCAAGTGCCACTCATCCAATGGCTTGGGCGCCACTACCAATGGCGTTAGCAGCGTCACCGGGCCGTCGGGACTCCTGCTTACCGACCAGGCCATGGAGTTCAACCCCAATAACCGCTCGGGCCATCCGATCTTGACCGGTCTCAACAATTACCCCAATTCATCGGCGCCGAAGGCCCTTCTCAAAGCACAGATGACGGCTCCCTGGAATGTTAACGTGGGAACCCAGACGATGAAGTGTTCCGACTGTCACGGGCCGGATGGAAAGTTGATCGGAACGGGGAAAGAGTGGCCCTATAGCTCTGCCACCGGCCAACTCTGGAAGCTGAGCGACGCGGGTGACACCAAGCTGTTTTGCAAGAACTGTCACCCGCTTACCAATACGAATAACACGCATTCGGAAAGCAACCACTCCCAGTATCCCTGTGTGTACTGTCACACGCGGGTGCCCCATGGCGGCAAGGTCAGCCGGCTGATAACGACCTTTACTTCGGGATTGCCGAGTCGCTATTATCCAAACGGTAGTGGTGGCGGTGCTCCAAGCACGCAGGACAAATTGCTGCGTTACACCAAGGCGACCTCAGCAAGCCGCTATGATACGCCGTCCTGCCAGGCGGATTGCCACGGTTCGCACGATAATACGACCGGTGAGGCATGGTAGGGAGTTGCTGTTAATGAAGCAATTACGGCCGGGAGAGTCTTCTCCCGGCCGTTGTTACGTGTGAGTTATTTGGATTAAACAAGCTGGTACAAACACAGTTCAATAGTTTTTCAAGCCACCAGATAGCTTTCCACTGCACTTTCATTCATGTCATTGATCACGGATAACTCTCGTGTTTCTCCGTTAATCCGAACTTCCAGCTTGCAGTCCTCATTCGCTTCGGCCCTGGTATAGCGCAACAGTAATCTGGCGGCCAGACTGTTCAGTTCGTCACCCTGTGCTCCGGTTATGATCCCGACCGGAGTGTTGCCTCCCAGCCAGGTCAAGGCTGCTTCTTCCGGCAGTCTAGTGGTTTCGAGCAGGTTGTTGTCGGCTTCGTTGCGGCCTATGATAACTTTGCTATGCTCACCAATACGGAGGTGGCGGCCGATTTTGAGCAGGCGAAAATCACGCAGGCTCAGCTCTTCGCTATGATCGAAGATGTCCTTGATCTTGGGGACAAAAGAAAGTTCGGTCAGCAGGCAGCCGCCGGCAGGACAGGGATAGTTTTTGACATCCAGCTCGTCGGCCAGTTCAAACAACTCCTTGCGTGAGCGCCCCTTGATAGATAGCAGTTTCTCGCGATCTACCCAACCTTCCCGTTCCGGAATGGTCGGCTCGAAGTGCTGTGCCGAGAGCGGCCGCAGCAGCAGGCCTTCCAGGCTGCTTTCCCGCTCTATTACGCGCAGTGTGTCACGGCGTTGGCTCATCGGCCGCTGGCCCAGCACTTCGCCGGTAATGACAAAGTCGGCGCCGCTTTCCAGCATGTATTCTTTGGCCTTGCGCAGCAGATAGATGCGGCAGTCCACGCAGGGGTTGACCCCCTTGCCGTAGCCGTGACGCGGATTGCGGACGATCTCCAGATAGTCGAGTCCCTTGTGGACGACCTTGATCGGGATATTGAATTCCTGGGCGACGCGAACCGCTTCGGATTTACAGCCGGAGTTTTTGCCGGTGCAGGTGCAAAATGGTGAGGTGAAGTTGAGGGCCTCGACGTCGATGTCCATGTCCAGCATCATCTTGACGGCCAGGGTCGAGTCGAGTCCTCCGGAAAGGAGGGCAATTGCTTTGCGTTTCATTTTAAAGAGCTCCTGGGGCTCCATGAGGCGACCTATCAGGATTGGCAGGTGTCGCGCCACGGGACCAAATTTTTCATGAAGCTAGCACAGGCAATGGCTTTATGTAAAGAATGTAATCATACCAAGTTGCAATCAAACGATTACGTTGTTGGCTTCGTCGGTGGCTCCTCAACGTACTTAATAGTACGCCTCGGTCGCCACTCTCCTTGCCGCCTTGTACTCATTTTGATTGCACCTTGGTATCAGAAATAGTTCTTCTTGAATTCTGGCTGTCTTCTGCTAATCTAAAGGACACTTCTTTATAAATTAGAAGTATTTAAAATAAGCGGTATTGTTGGTACAGGGTTTTTTTATATGCAAGCACCCGTCGAAAAATTCTTTCTGGGTCGCCAGCCGATTCTTGATCGCAATCAGGAAATCGTCGGCTACGAGTTGCTGTTTCGGGCAGCTGATGTGGACCATGCTGAATTTGAGAGTTATTCTCATGCCAGCGCAAGCGTTATCGCCCATGCCTTGTCTTCTTTTGGTATTCATGAAGTATTGGGAGGGAAGTTCGGTTTCATCAACGTTCACCTGAGGGTGCTGCTCTCCGAGATGTTGGAGTTGTTACCGGTAGGCCAGACTGTTTTGGAACTGCTTGAGATGATCCAGCTTGACGAGCAGGTTGTGGAGCGTTGTCGTGAGCTTAAAAATATGGGTTTTCTTCTGGCTCTTGATGACCATGAGTTTGATCCGAACAATACAGCAATCTATGGTGTTGTTGATATCATCAAAATCGATATCCTTCTGACCGGAATGGACGCGTTGCCGGAGGTTGCACGGCAACTACACAAATATCCTGTCAAATTATTGGCGGAAAAAGTTGAGACGGTTGAACAGTTCCAGATCTGTTACGATCTGGGCTTCGAGTTCTTTCAAGGATACTTCTTCGCGCGTCCGGTCGTGCTCAAGCGAAAAAAAATCGATGTATCAAGTATGGCAATGCTTAAGTTGCTGCAGCAATTGACCATGGATGCCTCGGTTAATCAATTGGAACAGACTTTTAAGGAAAATCCCGCTCTTTCCTACAATCTTCTGCGGCTTGTCAATTCCGTAGCGATGGGAATGCGCGAGAAGATAAAAACCCTCCGCCACGCGATTGTCATGCTGGGGGTAAACCACCTGCGCCGCTGGATACAGCTGTCACTGTTTGCCGGTCACGATTCGCGCAGTATTAATCATCCTTTGCTTGAAATGGCCGCTGTGCGGGGAAGATTGATGGAAATTCTGGTCAGGAGTTTATCCCAGGCCGATCCAGGGGACGAACGTGCTGAAGCAGCGTTCATGGTCGGAATCTTATCTCTTCTGGATGTCCTGTTTGAAACACCGATGGAAGAGATTATTACCAATCTCAATCTGAATGATGATGTCAGTTCTGCTTTGTTGGAAAGAAGCGGATCTCTTGGAAGCCTGCTTAACCTGGCTGAAAAACTTGAAGTAACTGACTTTGATGCGGTTACGGAACTGCTGAAGGAATGCGACGTCTCTCTTGATCAACTATTGATTGCCCAACTGGAAGCCTTCAACTGGAGGAGCTCGATCATACATTCAGAAGATTGACAGCTTGCAGTCCCTGCTGATTCAGCGGTTATGGCAAAGCAGCGAAAAGCCTATACTGGAGTATTCGACCTCTTTTTGCTGATCCACAACCCAATAGAGCAGATCTCCCCCAAGCATGATTGCAACAGGTGTGTCAAGCGTCATTGCGTACATCTGTGCAATAGAATAAAATGGAAACTTTGCGTACATTACCGACTCCAGTAAAACATGTTTTATGGTGATGTTGTCGTTTCTTTCTCCTGATAGTGTTATTAGCATAATCAGTGCCAATCAAAAAAACTCATAAAAACATATATATGAGAATAAGAGTCATTTATATGACGCATTTTGTGCCGGCAATCGATTTTCGTGTTCAAAAAAATGACTTTGGAGTGCCCGGTTATGTTTGCTGAAAATCTTCTGGCTCGTTACCTTGCTGGTGAATCCCTGCAGATCGTGCTTGAACATAGCCGATATGTGGCTGCGCTGGCGCTGGGTGTTTGCGATCACCTTGCTCTCGGGGTTGATGATCGAGCTTTTATTGAGGAGGCGGCGCTGTTGCATGACATTGGCGTCAGTCAGGTTTATGCCCCTGACATCGGGCTGAATGGCGCCCATCCCTATATCTTGCACGGAGTCCTCGGGCGCGCCATTCTTGAAAAGGAAGGCTATCCGCTTCATGCGCTGGTGTGTGAAAGGCATATCGGAGTCGGGCTGACCGTTGACGACATCGATCGCCAGCAATTGCCGCTTCCCCGCCGGGATATGTGCCCGGTTTCACTTTCCGAGCAGATCATCTGCTTTGCCGATCTGTTTTTTTCCAAACGGCCCGGCAAGTTGTCCGTACGAAAAACACCCGAAACCATTAGAAAAAAACTGGCACCTTTCGGCGATGAAAAAGTTGCCGTCTTTGATTCGTGGATGAAGCGTTTTGGGGGAGTGTAGCCGTTTTCCAATCGTAAAGTAGTTGCTTTTTCCGATCCCTTATCTTACATTGCTCAAATTTTAAGCTTAAGCACGTATATTCTCTATTCAGGCGGTTTCCAGTGCAGGATACTCCAGGTAAAATTCAAGACCTCCGTTCCCGCATCGATAATATCGATGACAGTATTCTCGATCTGCTTAACGAACGGTCTCGGGTCGTTCTCGAAGTCGGACGTTTGAAGTCCGGCAACAAGCTCGATTTCCATGTGCCGGGGCGTGAACGTCAAATTTATGAACGTCTTCTGGGTAAGAATCCGGGACCGTTTCCGAACGACGCTCTGAAAAGTATCTATCGCGAGATCATTTCGGCCTGTCTGGCTCTTGAATCTCCGATGAAAGTTGCCTTCCTGGGGCCGAAGGCCACCTTCAGCCACCTGGCGACCATGCAGCAGTTCGGCCTGTCCGCCGAACTTGTCCCCCAGAAATCAATCCCGGCTGTCTTTGAAGAGGTGGAAAAGGGCAAGGCACTGTACGGCGTAGTGCCCGTCGAGAACTCTACCGAGGGTGTAGTTTCCCATACCCTGGACATGTTTGTGGAGAGCAGCCTGCAGATCACTGCTGAGATCATGCTTGAGGTGCACCATGACCTGCTGTCACGCACCGGGCGGCTGGAAGATATCAAAAAGGTTTACTCCCATCCTCAGCCGATTGCCCAGTGCCGTCAATGGCTGGAAGAGAACCTTCCGGGAGTTCCGATGGTCGATGTCGCCTCCACCGCCGTGGCGGCCCAGATTGTCAGCGATGATTATACTGCGGCGGCGATAGCCAGCGAACTGGCCGGTTCGCTTTATGACCTCAAGGTCGTCCGCAGCCGGATCGAGGATCAGGTCAATAACTTTACCCGCTTTCTGGTTGTTTCCCGCAAGGGATGCGATCGTTCCGGCAACGACAAGACCTCGGTGCTCTTTTCGGTCAAGGATGAACCGGGAATACTGTGCCGCATGCTCGATCCCTTTGCCAAGCGGGGAATCAATCTTTCAAAAATTGAATCGCGCCCGTTCAAGAAAAAGGCGTGGGAGTACATCTTTTTTCTGGACCTTTCAGGCCATGTGTCGGACCCGGATGTGGCCGCTGCTCTGGATGAGCTCAAACAGTGCTGTCAGTTTATCAAAATTCTCGGATCGTATCCTCGGTCGATGTAGGTTGACATGTCGTTGATTATAAAACGTTTGGCCGTTATTGGCGCAGGATTGATCGGTGGCTCTTTTGCCCTGGCTTTACGAGAGGCGGGCGCTGTCGAGAAGATTATCGGCATCGATTCCGATCCATCCAATCTTGAGCTTGCGCTATCGCTGGGGCTGGTTGACGAAATATGCGAAGACGCCCGCCAGGGAGTATCGTGTGCCGACGTCGTGTTTATCTCCGTTCCGGTCTGCTCGATTTCGTCGGTGCTGCGTTCAATCGCACCGGCGCTTCCTTCAGGTTGCATCATCACCGACGGCGGCAGCGTCAAGGCTGCCATTGTCAGGGAATGCGATGCCCTTGTTCCTGCCGGATGCAGTTTTGTTGGCGGACATCCGATCGCCGGCACGGAACATTCCGGAGCTTCGGCCGCATTTGCCGGATTATACCGTGGGAAACGCTGTGTTCTGACGCCCGGCGCAACCAGCAATGCGAAGGCGCTTGAAACGGTTGCCGGACTCTGGTCCGCTACGGGCGCCGAGGTTTGTAAAATGGAGGCAGGCCACCATGACAGGATATTTGCCGAGATTTCCCATCTGCCCCATGCAATTGCCTACACGCTGGTGCATGCCGTCGGAACGGCGGATGTGGAGGGCGAAAATGTGCTTTCCTACACGGCCGGCGGTTTCCGGGATTTTACACGCATAGCGTCATCCGATCCGGCCATGTGGCGTGATATTTCATTGATGAACAGGGATGCCCTGCTGGCGAGCATCGATGGTTTTTCTGCCAGTCTGGCTGAATTGCGAAGGCGTATCGTCAGTGGTGACAGTGCCGGTCTGACAGATTTTTTTACCAAGGCGAAAAAGTTTCGTGATGGGATACTATAACCATTTGAATCAAACGGAGATTATGTGAAAACAATTACCGTCAAACCAGCCGCTTTTCTCAAAGGTGAACTGACTGTTCCCGGCGATAAGTCCATTTCCCATCGATCGATCATGCTGGGAGCCATAGCCAACGGAGTCACCACTGTCAGAGGGTTTCTTCGCGGAGAGGACAACATGTCAACCATGCATGCGTTCCGTGCCATGGGAGTCAGGATTGATGATGATGGTCAGACGCTGGCAATCCATGGGCTGGGCCTGCACGGGCTTCGGGAGCCGGAGGATGTCCTGGATTGCGGTAATTCCGGGACTACGATCAGGCTTATAACCGGACTGTTGTCCGGACAGTCGTTCTTTTCGGTTGTGACCGGTGATCAGTATCTTCGCAAGCGGCCGATGAAACGTGTGGTTGAACCGCTCACTCGAATGGGAGCCAGGATACAGGGGCGCAATCAGGGCAGTCTGGCGCCGCTGGCCATCAGCGGAGGAGCGCTGCAAGCGATTGAATATCAATCGCCGGTTTCCAGCGCACAGATCAAATCCTCGATCATGCTGGCCGGATTGTACGCGGATGGCGAGACGACCGTTCGTGAACCGAGTCTGTCGCGCGATCATTCCGAACGCATGTTCAAGCAGTTCGGCGCCTCGGTTGAGCCGTTTGATGGTGGCGTGACCGTGCGCGGCGGATTCGAGCTGAACGCCCAGGAAGTATCTGTGCCGGGAGACATCTCTTCGGCCGCTTTTTTCATCGTTGCGGCGCTGATCACCCCCAATTCCGAAATCCTGATCCGCAATGTGGGCGTAAACCCGACCCGTACCGGAGTTATCGACATACTCAAGGCCATGGGAGGCGACATAGAGCTGCTTGACCAGCGTGACCTCTCCGGCGAACCGGTTGCCGACATTCTGGTGCGTTCTTCACGCCTGAAAGGCATCATGATTTCCGGCAGCGTCGTGCCCCGGGCAATCGACGAATTCCCGGCGGTGTGTGTGGCGGCCGCCTGCGCTGAAGGGGTTACGTCAGTCCGTGATGCGAAGGAACTGCGGGTCAAGGAGACCGACCGCATCACAGCCATGGCCGGTAATCTTCGTACTCTTGGTGTAAGCGTAACGGAAACGGACGACGGGATGGATATTACCGGTGTTGAACGACTTGTAGGAGGAGAAGTCGACAGTTTCGGCGACCACCGGATTGCCATGTCGCTTTCGGTAGCCGCCCTGGTTGCCGCTAACCAAATAACGATAAATGACGTGGATTGTGTTGCGACATCATTCCCGACTTTTTTCCAGCTGCTGGAAAAAGTGGCGGGGAAATAGGCCCATGAAGAAGCGGACTAATGGAATAATCATCGCAATTGACGGCCCGTCTGGCGCCGGAAAGAGCACGGTGGCACGGCTTCTGGCCGAACGCCTGGGATACCTACAGATCGATACGGGAGCCATGTACCGTGCGGCCGCGTATCTGATAGCCCAGGCCGGCCTTGATCCAGCCGACCTTGCTTCGTTGGAGAGTTTCTGCCAAAAACTTGATATCAGCCTGGAGCATGTTGACGGTCGTCAGACAGTCATTGCCAACGGAATTGACGTTACCGACCAAATCCGCACACCGGAAATGTCGCTGCTGACCTCGCGCACTTCTACGCTCAAGCCGGTACGTGATGCATTGGTGAAATCGCAGCGGCAGATGGGGACTGGGGGGGGCGTGGTTCTGGAAGGACGGGATATCGGTACGGTCGTTTTTCCGGATGCCGAACTCAAATTCTTTCTTTCCGCATCAGCAGAAGAGCGCGGACGGCGGCGCTGTGAAGAACTTTCAGCAAAAGGAGAACAGGTGTACCTTGCGGAAACCATTGCCGATGTCGTTAAAAGAGATCAGCAGGATTCGGAACGTGACATCGCGCCGCTCCGCCAGGCAGAAGATGCCGTTGCAATCGATTCTTCCACCATGTCGGCTGAAGAGGTTCTGGACCTGATGGAACAGCATTACAAAGATAAAATCAATTCGATAGGAAGATCATAATGAAAGTGATTCTTGCAAAACGGGCCGGTTTCTGTTTCGGGGTCAAACGTGCAACACAAATGGCTTTCGAGGCGGCCGGCAAGGACCAGAAGACATACACGCTGGGACCGATCATCCATTCTCCGCAGGTTGTCAACAAACTTGAAGAAATGGGTGTCAAAGTGTTGAAAAACCTGGACAGCATGGAGTGCGGCACTATTATTATCCGCTCACATGGCGTCGCGTCCGGAGAGATCAGTGAAGCGGTCCAGAAAAAACTGGAAATTGTCGACGCAACCTGTCCGTTTGTCAAAAAAGCGCAGGAGCATGTCAAGAGCCTTTCAGAAGCGGGTTACGGGGTTGTCGTGGTTGGCGACGCCGACCACCCGGAGGTGCAGGGTATCGTTTCTTACGGTGGTGACAAGGTTTTCGTTGTTGGTTCAGGTGAAGAGGTCAAAAAACTTCCGAAGATGAATAAAATCGGTGTGGTTGCCCAGACAACCCAGTCCTTTGAAAACCTGAAGAACGTGGTTTCCGAGTGTCTGCTGCGTGGCGGAGAGATTCGTGTTTTCAACACGATCTGCGATGCAACTGCCGTCAGGCAGGAAGAGGCCAAGGAACTGGCAGATCAGGTGGACTGCATGCTGGTGGTGGGAGGCTTCAACAGCGCCAACACGCGGCGTCTGGCGGAAGTGTGCGCCGAATTGCAGCCGCGAACCCATCATATTGAAACCGCTGCCGAAATAAATGCCGACTGGTTTAATGGGGTTGAGACGGTTGGAGTAACCGCCGGAGCTTCCACGCCGAAGTGGATAATTGATGAAGTAATGAACAAAATTGAAGAATTGAATAAAAGCAATT
>CAYWJJ010000074.1:0-18986 GCA_964458105.1 uncultured Geobacter sp. | reverse complement strand
CCTCGGCCGAAGACATTGACACCGCCATGAAACTGGGCTGCGGCATGCCGATGGGACCGCTGGAATTCCAGGATTTTGCCGGTGCTGATATCGGCTACCATGTGGGCAACATCTTCTACGAATACATGAAAGAGGCCCGCTTCGCCCCTCCTGGCCTGCTGCGCAAAATGATCAAGGCTGGCTACCTGGGGCGCAAGACCGGCAAGGGCTTTTACGATTATTCGGATAAGTAGAAATCTGAATAGCACGGATTTTCCATAAGTTCCTTCTCCCTTTGGACCCATGGGGCCTAAAGGAGAAGGTGGCCGATGGCCGGATGAGGGGCTACGGTGCAATATAACTCAAACGCTGCCCTTCACCCTAACCCTCTCCCTCAGGGAGAGGGGATTAACTGACACAGGTGATCAAATGTCGAATTGGCAAGATAGTTATCAATCCCGGATAAAAACTGCGGACGAAGCCGTTAAGGCGGTCAAATCCGGAGATCGAGTTTTCTTGACCGGCAATGCCTCGGTACCGCTGCAGTTGCTGGCCGCTCTGGTGAAACGTGCGCCGGAACTCAAGAATGTCGAGATCTGCCACCCGCTTGCAATCTGCCCGTCGGATTATGTCTCGCCGGAAATGGAAGGGCATCTGCGCGTCAACTCGATGTTTATCAGCGCCAATGTCCGTAAGGCCGTTAACGAAGCCCGCGCCGATTTTACGCCGGTGATGCTGTCGGAATTTCCGCTGTTGTTTAAAAACGGTCATCTGCCGCTGGATGTGGCGTTCATTCACGTCTCGCCGCCTGATCAGCATGGTTTCTGCTCGATGGGCGCCGAATCCGGTCTGACCATATCCGCGGCGGAAGTTGCCAAAACCGTCATTGCGCAGGTCAACCAGCAGATGCCGCGAACCCTGGGCGATACGTTGATGCACGTCGACCATATGCATCACATCGTGCAGGCAGACTGTACTATCAGCGAACATGCCATGGGTGCTGAAGGCGACGGAGACGTGGTTGAAAAAATCGCGGGACATATTGCCGGCCTGATACCGGACGGCGCAACCATGCAGCTGGGAATCGGTTCAATACCGGATGCGGTACTCAAGTATCTGTATGACAAAAAAGACCTGGGGGTGCATTCCGAATTGATCTCGGATGGTGTGATCGACCTGGTGGAGGCCGGCGTTATCAACGGTTCGCGAAAATCCATTCATTCCGGCAAGATCATCTGCGGGTTCCTGCTCGGCACCAAGCGTCTGTACAATTGGGTGGACAATAATCCGCTGGTCGAGCTTCACCGTACCGAATATGTCAACGACCCGTTTGTGGTTGCGCAGAATGACCGGATGGTGGCGATCAACTCGGCCCTGGAAGTGGATCTGACCGGTCAGGTGTGCGCCGACAGCATCGGCCCAAGGATGTATTCGGCCGTGGGTGGGCAGTTGGACTTCATTTATGGTGCTTCCCGCTCCAAAGGCGGTGTGCCGATTATCGCCCTGCCCAGCACATCAACGCTGCGGGATGGAAGTGTCGTCAGTAAAATCGTGCCGATGCTGAAGCATGGCGCGGGCGTGGTCACAACCCGCAACCATGTCCATTATGTGGTTACGGAGTTCGGCGTTGCTGAATTGTACGGCAAGAGTGTCCGACAGCGTACGCAGGCGCTGATAAACATTGCCGATCCCCGCTTTCGCGACGAAATGACCGGGACGGCCAAAAAACTGAATTACATTTAGCGGATTGCCCTGAGTCGGTACGGATGTCACAAGAATAATTGGGGGTATGATCATGATTTGGAACAAGGTCGAGACATGCAGCCGTAGCGAGATGCAGAGCATCCAGCTGGGCAGGCTTCAAAAAACGGTCAGCGATGT
Source organism: uncultured Geobacter sp. (assembly GCA_964458105.1). Lineage (GTDB taxonomy): Bacteria > Desulfobacterota > Desulfuromonadia > Geobacterales > Pseudopelobacteraceae > JACRCG01. Next base: position 17,126 of record CAYWJJ010000074.1, on the reverse strand, counting down.
ATATGACAACAACCCTGTCTATAAGATGAAGCTTGACGAGGTGGGTGTGAAACCTTCCGACATCAAGTCGCTGGATGATATCAGGAGGCTTCCCTTTACCGTCAAAGACGATCTCCGGGATAATTATCCGTTCGATCTTTTTACCGCGGCACGGGAGGATATCATAGAATATCACGCCACCTCCGGAACTACAGGGAAGCCTATCGTTGTCGGCTACACCAGAAACGACGTCGAAACCTGGTCCGAAGTAATGGCTCGCTGCCTGACCGCTTCCGGCATCACCAAAAATGATGTTCTGCAGAACATCTACGGTTACGGTCTTTTTACCGGTGGTATCGGAGCGCATTACGGCGGACTCAAAATCGGAGCCGGAGTAATTCCCATTTCCGGTGGCAACACCCAGAAACAGATTATGCTGATGCAGGATTTTGGCACCACCGCCTTGACGGTCACGCCGTCGTTTCTCATGCATGTTCATGAGGTGGGGGCAGAAATGGGGATTGACTTCAAAAAGCTCAATCTTCGCACAGCCGTGCTGGGCGCCGAATTCTGGACCGAGTCGATGCGTGAAATGATTCAGGAATGTTTCGGACTCAAGGCCTGCGATATCTACGGCCTCACTGAAATCACCGGTCCGGGTGTGTCCTGCGAGTGCCATCAGGCACAAAACGGCCTGCACATTAACGAAGATTATTTCTATCCGGAGATTATCAATCCGGATACCGGCGAAGCGCTTCCGATTGGCGATGAAGGGGAGCTGGTCTTTACTACGATCGGAAAAGAGGGGCAACCATTACTGCGCTACCGGACCCGGGATATCACCAGCCTGAGTCTCGAACCCTGCGTTTGCGGCCGCACCCTGATCAAGATGAAGAAACTGACCGGCCGCACCGACGACTTGCTGATCATTCGTGGCGTCAATTTCTTCCCCTCCCAGATTGAATCAATTGTTCTCAAACACCCTGGTGTTACGCCTAATTATCTGGTTGTGGTTGATCGTAACGGAACGCTGGACGAAGTCGAAGTCAAAATAGAAGTGGAAGCCCAGTATGCGTATAAACCGACAATAGAAACTTTCGAAGTAAACCCGCACCTGTACGTCACGGATGATATAGCTACCCGGGACATTGTAAAGGGTCTTGTGCGTGACATTAAGGACGTCATCGGAATTACGGTCAAAGTTACCCTGGTTCCGCCCGGTTCAATCCCGCGCAGTGAAGGCAAGGCCAAACGATATATAGACAACCGTCCCAAGTGATCCGGGCAAGATGGTTGTTTCTCAAAATATGTTGGTGTAAAAGATCGTATAGAGGTTTTGTATAAAATAAGAAGGAGATTTGAATGAAAGTACAGGTGAAAGGGTGGTTAACATGAAAAAGATTATATCCGGAAATGAAGCAATAGCTTTGAGTTTTGGTGATTCCGGCGGGGTATTTGCCTCCGGTTACCCGGGAACTCCCAGCACCGAGACGCTGGAAGAAGTGGCCCGTCTGGGCGTGGTCTACTGCGAGTGGGCCCCCAACGAGAAGGTCGCCCTGGAATCCGCCATCGGCGCCTCAATCGCCGGGGGCAGAACCCTGGCCACCATGAAGCACGTCGGGGTCAATGTGGCCGCCGATGCGCTGCTGACCCTCAACCACACCGGAGTCAATGCCGGTCTGATCCTGATGGTTGCCGATGATCCGGGCATGCATTCCTCGCAGAATGAGCAGGACAGCCGCAACTATGCCAAGTTTGCCAAAATTCCGATGCTGGACCCGGCAAATTCCCAGGAAGCCTATGACTACGTCAGGGACGGATTCGAAATATCCGAACAATTTGACACGCCGGTCATGCTGCGCACCACCACCCGCATCTCCCACGCCAAGGGAGTTGTGGAGCAGAGGGAAAAGATTGAGCAGAAGATCGGCCCGTGGGTCAAGGATGTGCCGAAATACGTCATGCTCCCCAATTACGGCAAGATCAAACATGTTGAAATCGAAGCCAGGCTCCTGAAACTCCAGGAATTTGCCGAAACCTCCCCCTTGAACCGGATCGAAATGGGGGACAAGTCACTCGGCATTATCACCTCGGGCGTGGCTTATCAGCATGTCAAGGAAGCCTATCCGAACGCTTCTATTCTTAAACTGGGCCTGGTACATCCGCTTCCGGAAAAGAAGATCCGCGAGTTTGCCGCTCAGGTTGGACGACTGATGATCGTGGAGGAGTTGGACGCGATCTTTGAAGAACAGATCCGGGCCATGGGCATCAGGGTTGATATCGGCAAAAACAAGATATCATTCTGCGGCGAGGTGAATGCCGACATAATCAGAGCCGCAGCCGGTGATGCCCCTCACGAGGGGACCGCGCCCATCGCGGCCCTGCCGCAGCGCCCCCCCATCTTTTGCCCCGGCTGTGCCCATCGCGGACTCTTCTCGATTTTGAGCAAGCTCAAGGTATTCGTATCGGGCGACATCGGTTGTTACACACTGGGTGCTCTGCCCCCCATGAGCGCCATGCATTCAACCATCTGCATGGGAGCGAGCATCAGCGCCGCGCACGGCATGGCCAAGGTCAACGAGATTGCCGGCAGAACCGAAAAGCCGGTGGCGGTCATCGGCGATTCAACCTTCTTCCATTCGGGCATGACCGGATTATTGAGCCTGGCCTACAACAAGGGCAATGCCTTGGTCATCATCATGGACAATCGCACCACCGGCATGACCGGCGGACAGGAAAACCCCGGCTCCGGAAGGGATCTTCAGGGGCAACCGTCCCAGCAGGTCGACATAGCGGCCCTGGTGAAGGTGCTCGGCATCGAAAACGTGGCTGAACTGAACGCATATGACCTGGCTGAGACCGAGGCCGCCATCAAAAAGGGCCTTGAAACCCCCGGTCCCTATGTACTGGTGGATAAAAACCCCTGCATATTGCGTTACCGGATCAAAGAGCCCGTGGTCACCGTTGATCCCGATAAATGTTCCGGCTGCCGCGCCTGTCTGAAAGCGGCCTGCGTGGCCCTGGGACTGGGGACGGCGGCTGATGGCGAAAAGCAGAAGGTCCAGGTTGATCCCAACGTCTGCAACGGTTGTGGTGTCTGCGTGCAGCTCTGTAAATTCGATGCAATGTCCGTGGCGAAAGGATAGGAGGAAATAATGGAAATATTCAATATAGTCATAGCCGGAGTAGGGGGGCAGGGGGTGCTGCTGGCCTCCAAGGTCCTCGCCGAAAGCGCACTTGCCAGCGGGATGGATGTCAAACAGAATGAAGTCCACGGCATGGCCCAGCGGGGCGGAAGCGTCATCTCCTTTGTCCGGATCGGTAAAGAGGTTTTCTCACCGGTTGTTATTCCGGGGACAGCCGATATTCTGATCTCATTCGAACCGCTTGAAGCCCTGAGATACGTCCACTATCTCAAGCCGGGCGGCATGCTGGTCTACAACAAGATCACAATAAACCCAAGCACTGTGGCTTCCGGTCTGGCCACCTATCCCGCCGATGTGGAGGAACAGATCAAGAAAGCCTGCCCGGATGCACTCGGCATCAATGCCCTTTCCATCGCCAGGGAGGCCGGAAATGCCAAGGCGGTCAATATGGTCATGGTTGGCGCCGTGATGAAAAGGCTCCCGATCAATTCTCAAGTCGTTGAAGGGGTTGTCCGGGCGGTTTCGAAAGACAAGGGGGTTGATGTCAACCTGAAGGCTCTCAACGGCGGCGCTGTAGCGGCCTGACCGCTCCCGCTACTGGTGGTGGGCCGTTAAGCGGCTCACCACCAGCAATAAAGCAGGCCGATCGATACCACGGAGGTTCGCATGAAGCTCAAACAACTGTCCATTTTTCTTGAAAACGCGCCCGGCCGTCTGTACGAAGTCACCGAAGCGCTTGGAGATGCCGGCATCAATCTGAGGGCACACTGCATATCGGACACATCCCACGATTTCGGGGTTCTGAGGATTCTGGTATCTGATCTTGCCACCGCCCGCGGCGTCATTATGGACAAGTTCTTTCCTGCCCGGGTTGACGAAGTGATTGCCGCCGAGATCGAAGACAGTCCCGGCAGTCTGGCGAAAATACTCAAGCTGTTCAAGGGAACCAAGGTCAACGTCGAATATATGTATGCGGTAGCGGGCGCCACGCAGGGCAAGGCGGTGATGGTGTTCCGGTTTAACGACAATGATCTGGCTATCGAATTAATGCTGAATAACGGGGTGCGACTGCTTGATGCCGCTGCATTTGGAATCCTGGAAACGCTGCCGTAGACGATCCACAGTGCGAAGTAATGCAGCATGCTTTGAAAGGGGTTTCCCGTGAATACAACAAGCAGCTATAAGCCGAAAAAATTCGCTGTTATCGGAGCCGGTCCTGTAGGCGGAGTGGTCGCTGCCTTTCTTGCCAAGGGGGGCTATCAAGTTACGCTCTGTGATGTCGTCTCGGCGCTTCTCGAACCCGCCCTGGATCCTGGAATCATACTGGAAGGCAGTGACAATTTCCAGGCCAGGGTTTCCAGGATAACCACCCGGGTCGATGATCTTGCCATAGATCCTCCCGATGTGGTTATCGTCACGGTCAAGGCCACCGCCTTGCCGTTGATCGCCTCCGCCCTGGAAGGTTTTGTCGGTGAAGGGCGTTATGTCGTCAGTTGGCAGAACGGTATTGATACCGAGCGTGTGCTTTCAATGACGCTCGGTGCCAAATCGGTCATGCGGGCGGTCGTCAACTACGGCTGCACCCTGCTGAAACCGGGCCATGTACATATGGCGTTTCACCAGCGTCCCCACTATCTGCAGGAGCTTCATCCCGAATCACGCGAAGCCGCCCTGGGAATCTGCAACGTGCTCACCGAATGCGGCCTGGATACACATCACACCGAGCAGATCCGCAATATGGTCTGGAGCAAGGCCGTCAACAACTCCAGCATGAATCCGATCTGTGCCGTGACCGGCAAGACCATGTTTGATGTCATCAATGACCCGATCCTTTTCAATCTGGTTGACTCGCTTCTCAAAGAGGGCGTTGCCGTAGCGCGCGCCAACGAATTCATCCTCGGCCCGGACTTCTACCCGGACACCATCAGCTACATCAAAAATGCCGGCCATCACAAACCCTCCATGCTGCAGGACATTGAAGCCCGCCGCAGCACCGAGGTCGACTTTATCAACGGCAAAATAATGGAATACGGTGTCCGTGCCGGCATGCCCACGCCGTTCAATACCGCATTGCGCAGCCTGGTAAAGGCTCTTGAACCTTGATATTCCGTTCCATGTCGCTGCCGTCACAACGCGACAGCAAGGGAGATACCTATGAAGCTGAAACAGCTATCCATTTTTCTGGAAAATTCCCCGGGCCGCCTGTATGAAGCTACGCATGCCCTCGGTGCCGCAGGAATCAATCTTCGATCGCTGTCGATCTGTGACACCTTCGAATTCGGTGTGCTGCGAATCCTTGTGTCGGATGTGACCAAGGCTCGCCGGGTGATTATGGAGAAGCAGCTTCCTGCCAAAGTCGATGATGTGGTTGCCGCGGAGATCGACGACGTCCCAGACAGTCTGGCCGCGGTGCTGTACCTGTTCAAGGAGACCCAGGTTAACATCGAATACATGTATGCCCTGGCCGGGACCGGGGGCACCTCCAACAAAGCGGTGATGGTCTTCCGTTTCAGCGACAACGACCGGGCCATCCGGATACTGCAGGACAACAACATCAAGCTGCTTGACGACAAGGACTTCGGGATTGTCGAAAGTGCCAGGTAATAGGCTGGAAGTTACTTATCGCTAAGGAGACGGTCATGCAGCAAGTGAGTAATTATAAACCGAAAAAATTCGCGGTTATTGGCGCTGGACCGGTAGGTGGGATTGTCGCCGCGTTTTTGTCCAGGGGCGGCTATGACGTTACCCTGTGCGACGTTATTCCTGCGCTGATCGAACCGGCCCTGGAACCGGGCATAATCATCGAAGGAACGGATAATCTTCAGGCCAGGGTTGCCAGAATAACAACCGATGTTGACGATCTGCTGTCCGATCCGCCGGACGTGATAATCGTTACCGTGAAGGCCACCGCGCTGCCGTTGATAGCCTCCGCGCTTGAAGGCTTTGTAGCTGACGGCCGCTACGTCGTCAGCTGGCAGAACGGCATAGACACGGAGCTTGTGCTTGCAAAACACCTTGGTGCGAAATCGGTCATGCGGGCTGTTGTCAATTTAGGCTGTGTCCCGCTCGGCCCGGCGCACTTCCGGATTGCCTTCCATCATCGTCCCCATTATCTCCAGGAGCTTGACCCCCTGTCGCGGGATGCGGCAATCGGCATTTGCAACGTCTTCACCGAATGCGGGCTGGATACCCATCATACCGACCAGATCACAAACATGGTCTGGCGCAAGACCCTGATGAATTCCAGCATGAACCCGCTTTGCGCGGTAACCGGCAGGACGATGGTGGAGCTGATACTGGATCCGATCCTCTTCAACCTGGTTGATGCCCTTATCAAGGAGGGGGTCTCCGTGGCCCGGGCCAATGAAGTTGCGCTTGGATACGGTTTCTACCCGTACTGCATCAATTACATAAAAGGCGCCGGTAACCACAAGCCATCCATGCTTCAGGACATCGAGGCAGGCCGTCGAACAGAAATCGATTACATCAACGGCAAAGTCGTCGAATACGGCCTGCAGGCCGGTATACCCACTCCCTATAACACCATGATTCGCGGCCTGGTCAAGGCGCTCGAACTCAAATAACCGGTTTTTTCCCGCTGGTTGTTCAGCGGGATGTTTTTTGGCCAGACAAAACCAGCATAAAAGCGTTTTAATAGCAAATGGTGTGTTTGTAGCTAATGGCATAACATACTAAAATAACGATAAAATAAATATATAACATTATGTTTTTGGCCGGTGTGGAGGCGGGGTTTAAGAGCGGATGGCAATGAAAGTGCGAAGTTAGAGTGAAAGTATATTCAGGCTTATCCAGCAGTTAAACAAATCCAGCAGTTAAACAAAAGGGAGTGTCTACAATGACAGAAAAAACAATTGCATGGACCGCGATAACTCGAAGTCCGAAGTTTCTCGTACTTCACCGGAAGAAGTCCCGATTTCTTGTCGGGCTGTGGCTTGTCGGCGCAATATCTTATTTTCTGGTTCTGATCGGAGCGATGTACGCTCCCGGCCTCTTCAATACGAAGATTATCGGGCGGCTGAATTTCGGCTATCTGTTTTGTCTTTTTCAGTTTGTTTTGGCATGGGCTATAGCGATTTACTATACCTATAGATCAAACCACGAGTTCGACCCGCTGATGAATGAATTACTCGATATGATACACAAGGGGGAGCTCGAATGAAATATCTATGCCTGTCATTGATGCTTTGGTTGAGTCTCTGCTCGTTAGTGCTTGCAGCCGATCCTGTCGCCGCGCCGTCGTCTGCCGCGTTTTCCTCTTCACCCCAAACTCCGTCGCCTGCTGCTACCCAGGCCATACCGCAAGCCGCTGGTGCCAAGACACCTGTCGCAATGCAGAAAAAGCTCAAGACCAACAGAAAGTTCACCATCAGCATGTTTTTGGTGATGATAGCTGCAACAGGCGGGATTGTTGTTTGGGCTTCACAAAAAACCAAGACAGCATCCGACTATTATGCTGCCGGCGGCGGAATCTCGGGCATGCAGAACGGCTGGGCAATCGCCGGCGATTTCCTTTCTGCCGCCACGTTCCTCGGCATCACAGGACTTATGTCACTCTTTGGCCCCGATGGCTTCATGTATTCGGTCGGAGTGATCATCAGCTTTCTGACCGTACTTCTCATTATTGCCGAACCATGCCGCAATGCCGGTAAATACACTCTGGGGGATATACTCGCTTTCCGTTCCTCCTCCAAGGTGGTGCGGGGGGCCGCAGCAGCCTCGGCAGTCGTAGTCTGCATTTTTTATCTGCTGGGACAGATGGTGGGGGCCGGCAAGCTAATGCAACTGCTGCTGGGTATTCCCTACAAAACATCGATTATCGGAGTCGGGACGCTGATTGTTGTTTATGTTGCGTTTGGCGGTATGAAAGCGACTACCTGGGTGCAGATCATCAAAGCCGGTCTGCTCATGTTCACAGGCGTATTAATGACAAGTGCCATACTCTGGAAATCCGGGTTCAATCCGTTCCAGTTCTTCGACGAAGTTGTGTCAAGCCAGGCAATCCAGGACCATGTACGCGCGGTTTTGAAGCAGCCGGTTGTTGAGCCCGGTTTCGATTACGGCCAACGCTTTCTTGAACTTGGACTGTTTTTCAAAAATCCGCTGGACCAGATTTCGCTTGGTATGGCCTGGATTCTTGGCGCTGCTGGGCTGCCGCATGTTCTGATGCGTTTCTTTACGGTTCCTAACGCCAAAGAAGCACGTAAAAGCGTTGTCGTTGCCATGTTCCTGATCGGTGGTTTTCTGATCATGGTTTCATTCATGGGTTTCGGTGCCGCTCTTTACATTACTCCTCAGCAGATCATGGCTATCGATAAAGGCGGAAACATGGCCGGGCTTATGATTGCCCAGTTCCTTGGCGGCGGTGCCGGCACCATAGGTGGCGACTTGCTCCTTGCCTTTGTATGTGCTGTTGCCTTTGCTACAATACTTGCGGTGGTCTCGGGTCTCGTGCTGGCATCATCGGCTGCCATTGCACACGACCTGTATGTCAATATCATCAAGGACGGCAAAGCTGATCAACACACACAGATAAAGGTCGCACGATATGCTTCCTTCGGTATTGGTTTGGTTTCGATTGTGCTGGGGATTGCCTGCGAAAATCTGAATATCGCACAACTGGTCGGACTTGCTCTTGCCGTAACAGCCTCTGCCAACTTCCCTGTAATCCTGTTCGCCCTGTTTTGGAAGCGCTTCAACAGCGCCGGAATAGTAACCGGTCTTGTTGCAGGCACTATTTTTACTATTGGAGTGCTGATGGTGTCTCCAAACATGACCTATCCAAAAAAGATCGCCGCGGATGCACAGAAGATTGTAGAAATGCTTGAGAAAAAACAGGCATCAGGAGTCGTGCTGCCTGAGAAAGATCTGAAAGCCTTGGAAAAGGCGCGGGCAGATTATGCCCAAAACAAAAACGGCACATCATTGGTTGGACTTGATGCCCCCCTGTTTAATCTCAAAAACCCGGGCATCATCTCGGTTCCGTTCGGATTCCTCGTCACCATTGCCGCCACCCTGCTGTTCCGTAATCGGCGTGAAGAAGAGATGTTCGACGAGTTGTTTGTCCGTCAGACCACCGGCTACGGTATGGGGAAGGCTGTTGATCATTGATGCACACTAAAACGAAGAAGATACCCATGCAATAAAACATGATCCCATGCATCGATTCTTATGGGAATAAACTGTCTTTGCGCAACAACCTTCAAAGAATTCCCTTTGAAGGACACACTAACGGAATAGATAGGGGGATGGCGATGAAGAAAAGAATATGTGGTATCACGCTTGTCTTGTTGGCGATGGTGTTGTGCGGCAGTGCATTTGCCGCGGATACGATTAAAATCGGCGCACTGTTCGCTGTGACCGGTCCTGCATCTTTTCTGGGCGGACCGGAGCGAAACACTGCCCAGATGGTTGTGGATGAGATCAACAAGGCCGGAGGAGTAAAAGGACGCAAGCTTGAACTGATCGTGTATGACACGGCTGGTGATGCCACCAAGGCGGTTCAACTGGCAACCAAGCTGATCAAAAACGATAAAGTGGTCGCAATTGTCGGTCCCAGCACATCCGGAGAGAGCATGGCAATTATTCCGGTGGCCGAGAAAGAGCATATTCCGCTGGTTTCTTGCGCAGCCAGCATCAAAATCACCGAGCCGGTAAAGAAGTGGGTATTCAAGACCGCTCAGAACGATGCTCTGGCGGTAGCCAAAATTTATGAGCATCTGCAGAAAATCAAGCAGACCAACGTTGCAATTCTTACCGTATCGGATGGCTTTGGCTCGTCCGGGCGTGAGCAACTGAAGGCCCAGGCCGATAAACACGGCATCAAAATCGTAGCTGACGATACCTATGGTCCCAAGGATACGGATATGACCGCCCAGCTGACTAAAATTCGCGGCTCCCAGGCGCAGGCCGTGATCGTCTGGGGCACCAACCCCGGTCCTGCTATTATCGCTAAAAACGCCCGCCAGCTGGGTGTCAAAACGCCGCTTTACATGAGCCACGGCGTCTCCTCGAAGAAGTTTATCGAACTGGCCGGTGACGCCTCCGAAGGGCTCAGGCTGCCGTCCGGAAGGGCACTGGTGGCGGACATGCTCCCGAACTCAGATCCGCAGAAAAAATCGCTGCTGAGCTTCCTCAAAGACTATCAGAATCATTTCAAGGCCGAGGCAGATACTTTTGGCGGGCATGCCTGGGATGCGGTCATGCTTGTTAAAACAGCCATTGAAAAGGGTGGCGACAGCCCGGCAGCCATTCGCGACCAGTTGGAGAAGACCAGAAACTTCTCAGGCATCAGCGGAATCTTCAATTTTTCGGAGAGCGATCATGCCGGTCTTACCAAGGATGCTTTCGTAATGATAGAGATCAAGAATAAAGATTGGATGATAGTGAAATAAATTGTTCTGAACGTCACGGTTCGCCGTGCATTACCGATTGTTTATCCGGGGTACTACGCCATGCAGTTTGATCAGGTATTACAATACGCACTTTCAGGTTTGTCGACCGGGGCGATCTACGCCCTGATCGGCATCGGGTTTTCGATCATTTACAACGCCACCGGCATCATCAACTTTGCCCAGGGTGAATTTGTCATGCTGGGTGGCATGCTTACGCTCTTTTTTCTGGAGCTGCTAAAACTGCCGATCTGGGCGGCCATACCTTGTGCCATTGCGGTATCAACCGTGGCCGGGCTCCTGTTTGAGCGTCTCGCCATCCGGCCGCTAAGGCAGCCAACCCCGATAAACCTGGTAATCATCACCATTGGCGGAAGTATCCTGATTCGAGGTCTGGCGATGCTGATCTGGGGTAAAGACACCCACGCCCTCCCGCCATTTTCCGGTGATGATCCGATTGCTATCGGTGGGGCTACCATTCTGCCGCAGCATCTCTGGATTCTCGGAATCACGATGGTCATCATTGCCATCAACAAGTTTTATTTTTACCATACCATCAGTGGCAAAGCCATGCGGGCGTGCGCCTACAACCGTCGGGCCGCCGGTCTTGTCGGTATTGACGTGCGCCGCATGGTGCTGTTCTCCTTCATCATCAGTTCAGCCATGGGTGCTGTAGCAGGAATTATAGTCGCGCCGTTGACCATGGTTGCTTACGACATGGGGGTCATGCTTGGGTTGAAGGGGTTCTGCGCTGCCATTATCGGGGGCATGAGCAGCGGCATTGCCACCGTTGTCGGCGGTTTGATCCTCGGCGTGCTTGAATCGTTGGGAGCCGGCCTGATTTCCTCCGGATACAAGGACGCCATTGCCTTCATCATCCTGTTGCTGCTGCTGTTCCTCAGGCCGCAGGGACTATTCGGCAAAGCAGAAAGCGAGAGGGTTTGACGATATGAAAAAAGAACTCCTCAAATTCGGTGCCTTTGCACTGCTGATCCTGTTGATGCCGCTCGTCTTCAAAGGCGGATATCTGATGAATGTACTGGTGTTCGTTGGCATCAATACGATGCTCTCGATTGCGCTCAACCTTCTTCTGGGCTATGCCGGACAGATATCGCTCGGCCACGCCGGTTTTTTCGGCATGGGCGCCTACCTTTCCGGAGTACTGACCGCCACCTATGGCTGGAACGCCTGGCTGGCCATGCCGCTGGCTGCCATCACGGTTGGGGCGCTGGCGTATCTGATCGGTTTTCCGATTCTGAAGCTGAAAGGGCACTACCTGGCCATGGCTACGCTGGGGCTCGGCATTATCATCTACATCGTATTCAACGAGACTGTCGATCTGACCGGCGGGCCTTCAGGCCTTTCCGGGATTCCCAATCTTGCGGTCGGCGGGTTCAAGTTTGATTCGGATGTGGAAAACTATTATCTGGTCTGGGGTTTCACTCTTGCGATGGTTCTCTTCTCTCTCAATCTGGCCAATTCCCGCGTTGGCCGGTCTCTGCGCGCGGTGCACGACTCCGAGGTTGCGGCACGGGTTGTGGGGGTCAATGCCCGGCTCCTCAAAGTCCAGATATTTGCCGTCTCCGCCATTTTTTCCTCACTGGCCGGGAGCCTCTACGCCCACACCGTGACCTTTATCTCGCCCGCTTCGTTCGGTTTCAACTTCTCGGTCGAACTGCTCACCATGGTTGTCATAGGCGGGCTGGGAAGTATCTACGGATCATTTCTCGGTGCCGCGCTTCTTACGCTGCTGCCTGAATTTCTTCGTGCCGCGCACGATTATGACATCATCATCTACGGTGCTCTCTTGATGGTAATGGTCATGTTCATGCCGGGTGGGCTGGTGCGGGGTATTCCTGAACTGTACCGAAAACTAATAAAATCGAAGGGGGGTGCTGATCATGCTTGAAGTATCCGGCATCAGCCAGGTGTTTGGCGGAGTCACCGCCCTTGATCGAGTCTCCTTTAACATCACGAAGGGCGATATCACCGGGGTGATCGGCCCCAACGGAGCCGGTAAAACCACGCTATTCAACATCATAACCGGCATTTATACACAGACTGCCGGCAAGGTGCGGCTGGCAGGGACGGATGTCTCCGGCTTGCCGCCTGAACGTCTGGCCCGATTGGGGCTCGTGCGTACCTTCCAGAATATCGAACTGTTCGGCGGCATGACCGTGCACGAAAACGTCATGGTCGGGATGCACACGAAAAGTGACAGCGGGCTTCTGGCCTGCGCTCTCAAAATGCCCTGGTGCATGACCGAAGAACGCCGCATTCGAGAAAACTCGATGAAATGGCTTGAATTCACCGGGATATCCGATCTGGCGGAAGTCACCGCAGGCAATCTTCCCTTCGGAAAAGGGCGTTTGCTTGAGATTGCGCGTGCCTTGGCCGTTGAACCTCAAATCATCCTCATGGATGAACCGGCGGCCGGTCTCAACAATCAGGAGACTCTGGGCCTTTCGCAGCTGATTCAGCGGATACGGGAAACCGGCATCACGGTCGTACTTGTGGAGCACGATATGGAACTGGTCATGGATATCTGCGACCGGATCGTGGTGTTGAACCTCGGCAAAAAACTGGCCGAGGGTACGCCGTGCGAGATACAGGACAATAATGACGTTATTGCAGCATATCTGGGGGAGGACGAATAGCCATGCTCCGTATAAAAAATGTCAATACGTACTATGGCAAGGTGCACGCCCTGAAAGATGTCTCGCTGCATCTGGGTGAGGGGGAAATCGTGACCCTGATCGGTGCCAACGGTGCCGGTAAGACCACCATTCTCAATACCATTTCCGGGGTGACCCCGGCCGCCAGCGGGGAGATCTGTTTTCGGACCGAAGCGGTTGCCACGCTTTCACCGGACAGAATTGTGAAGCTCGGTATTTCCCAGGTGCCCGAGGGGCGGCAGGTATTCAAGCCGCTTTCGGTTGAGGACAATCTGGAACTGGGGGCCTACCTGCGCTATCGCAGCTCGGAGAAAACAGCTGCCATTCAAAAGGATAAGGAGCAGGTGTTCAAATTGTTTCCCCGTCTCGAGGAGCGTCGCAGGCAGCTGGCCGGTACCATGTCCGGCGGGGAGCAGCAGATGCTTGCAATCGGTCGCGCCATGATGGCCAAGCCAAAACTGCTGTTGCTGGACGAGCCTTCAATGGGGCTCGCGCCGCTGGTGGTCCAGGAAATCTTTCGGGTACTGGAGCGGCTGCGGCAGGAAACCGGTATGACTATCCTGCTGGTTGAGCAGAATGCCAAGGCTGCCTTGAAGCTGGCCGACCGTGGTTATGTGCTGGAAACCGGGAAGGTCATACTGGAAGGCGTGGCTGAAGAGTTGATGGAGAACGCCGATGTCAAACGTGCCTATCTGGGAAAAGACAAGAGCGAAAAACGGCAGAAATAAATGGTAAAATACTACGACTAGATTGCATCGTACAGATCAGGCAAGGAGCCATACCGTGGGAATCAAAGATATATTGGTACATCTTGACAATTCAGCTGCCGCAGAGAGCAGATTGGATCTGGCTATCCTTTATGCCCGGAAACACGATGCCTTTCTCCGGGGAATGTATCCGGTCGGCCAGGCATTTTATGAATCCCGTGAAATTGGCGAGCGCTCCAGTCTGGAGCGTGTCGAGACCTTGTTCAGGGAGAGGACGGCCGCAGCCGGCATCGCTTCGGAATGGGTTTCCCTTGATCCATCGGTTATCGGGGTCAGTGTTTCGGATATCATGATCACCCAAGCCTATTACTCGGACCTGATCGTCGTCGGGCAGACCAATTTTCGCACCCCGGTCCTGAATATCCCCACAGACCTCCCGGAGCACCTGGTGATGGCTTGTGGACGGCCCGTGCTGGTCGTGCCCTATACCGGATCATTTGAAACGGCCGGAGATCGGATCATGATTGCCTGGAAGGCGGGACGGGAGTCGGTCAGGAGCCTGCACGACGCAATGCCGCATATCGAAAAGTCTCTCCATGTCTCTGTCGTAGGTGTCACCACGGGAGCGAGCCCCTCTGACGATGACAGCGATTTTGTCAGCGTCGGCAGCTATCTTGCCAGGCATGCGGTGACAACTCTGACCGACCAGTTCTGCTGCGGTAATTTGTCGGTCGGTGACAAGATCCTCAACCTTGTCTGCGAACATACGGCCGACTTGCTGGTTATGGGCGCTTTTGCCCCAAACCGGCGGGGAGCGCTTACTCTGAGCCCGGTCGCCCAGCTTGTGCTCAGGCACCTGACCGTTCCTCTTCTTCTGTCTCATTGACCCGTTGAAACCATCCCCGGCCCCTTTCTTTTGAAAGATGAGAAAATCCCGTAAAGCCCCTCCCTCTCAGGGGGAGGGGGGCTGTGGGGTGAGAAGGTCTGTGTCGGACGATACCCTATCCCAAAAAACCAAATAAATGAGTAAACAAAATCGGTAGGCCCGCTGGCAGCCTTGGTGAATCGTTCCATGACGTGGGGGCCGGTACCGCATTGCCGAGATCATCGATATAAAGTCGTTATAATAATTTTTTCTACAAAAATAGGCTGTTGTGTGTTATATATTGTATGCGAGATTGTTGTTTGGGGGTTGTGCAAAACAATATACCAAAAAGCATAATGATTTCTTGTTACTCGATGTCGTTCCGATTGTCATTTCGTGAATCATAAACCGCGCATGCATCGTAATATACCGGGAGGAGAAAGCCCATGCAGCAAGCCGAGTTTGCACCTGTAGACTTTGCTCCGGCGTTAGTCGACGTGAAAGAGACTCCGGAAGGGGGCTATCTGCTTAGCTCCCCCATGCCCCTGGAACCCTATGAGGATAGCCTGGGGGTCATGTTGCGGCGCTGGGCCGCGGAGTCTCCCGACAGGATTTTTCTGGGGGAACGGAACGCAGCCGGGCAATGGAGCCTCTTGACCTACGGAGAAGCCGGTTGCCGTGCCAATGCAATCGCGCAGGCCTTCATAGATAGAAAGCTTGGTGCCGACAGGCCGGTTATGATCCTCTCGGGAAACTCCATCGGACATGCGCTGGTCATGCTGGGAGGATTCATGGCGGGAGTGCCGGTGGTCCCGGTTTCAACCGCCTATTCGCTTCAGAGTCAGGATTTTGCCAAGCTCAAATCCATATTCGGTGAAGTCGGGCCGGCGCTGCTCTATGTGGAAAAAGCCGATCTTTTCGACCGCGCTCTGAATGTACTGGACCTTTCCGGGGTAGAGGTCGTCACGTTAAGCGCTCAGACGAACCATCCCGCCACCCTCCTTTCCAGCCTGCAGGAAACCATTCCCACCCAACAGGTCGAGCAGCGATTTTCCGGGGTTGAACCCTCGTCAATTGCCAAAGTCCTTTATTCCTCCGGCTCCACCGGCCTTCCCAAGGGAATACTCAACACCCATGGCATGCTCTGTGCCAACCAGCAGATGATGGCTCAGTTGTGGCCCTTCATGGCCAAGACTCCGCCCGTATTGGTCGATTGGCTCCCCTGGAACCATACATTCGGGGGAAACCACAACTTCAACATGATCCTCAAGCAGGGGGGGACACTGTATATTGACGGCGGAAAGCCGGTCCCCGGTCTGGTCGAACAGACGGTTAAAAACCTGGCGGATATTTCTCCGACCATCTACTTCAATGTCCCGGCCGGCTATGCCATGCTGCTCCCCTATCTCGAACGGGATGAGGAGTTGCGGCGCAACTTTTTCAAGAAGCTTCAACTGGTTTTTTACGCGGCGGCGGCCCTGCCGCAAGATTTGTGGCAGCGGTTGGAGGCGGTCTCCATGCTGGCCACGGGCAGGAAAGTGCCGATGACATCATCGTGGGGATCAACTGAGACAGCCCCGGCGGTAACATCCGCACACTTCCCCATCGACAAGGCGGGGGTCATCGGTCTTCCGATGCCTGGTGTCATTCTCAAGATGGTTCCCAATTCGGGAAAGTTCGAATTGCGGGTCAAGGGACCGAACGTCACCCCCGGTTACCTGAAGCGTCCCGACCTGACTGCTGACGCTTTCGATCAGGATGGCTTTTACAAGATCGGTGATGCCGGCGCATTTGCAGATCCTGCTGACCCCGGCAAGGGGATCCTTTTCAACGGCCGGGTGGCCGAAGATTTCAAGCTCAGCACCGGGACCTGGGTGCATGTGGGGGCGTTAAGGGTCGGCATGTTGGCTGCGTCTTCACCCGTCTTGCAGGATGCCGTGATAAGCGGTCATGATCGGGAGTACATCGGCATCCTTGCCTGGCCGAATATTCAAGGGTGCCGGGATATCTGCGGTGGCAGCAACGGTGATCGGGCGTTGGAAGAGCTGATACGCAGCCGGGAACTGGTTGACCATCTGCGAACAACCCTGATGGCCTTCAATACTGCCCATGGAGGCTCCTCCACCACAATCAGACGGATCATGCTGATGACCGCCCCCCCATCGATCGATGCCAACGAGATTACCGATAAGGGGTATATAAATCAGAGGGCTGTCCTGGAAAAACGGAAGGAACTGGTGGAGTTGCTGTATGCTGCAAACCCTGGTCCGGAGGTGATCGTTGTTTAGCACTGCCACTGTCACATCTGTTCTCAAAGAGAGGATCCCATGGATTTACAGACGATC
>CAYWJJ010000073.1:0-19911 GCA_964458105.1 uncultured Geobacter sp. | reverse complement strand
CTGCAGCCATAATCGCATTTAGAAAAGCAGGATTTATTTACGGATAAGTTCTTAGCGTATAGACAAAACTGCCTTGCAGAAAAGCCGGTAGTTCATGTATTCTGCTACATTGCACGTCAATGTTATGAGAGGTTTCTTATGCTGGATGCACGTCTGATCAATCAGATGACCGCAATCGTCGGTCCTGACAATATTACCACCAGCAAGCAGGACATGATCTGCTACGGCTATGACGCCACCCAGATGGAGTTTTTGCCGGACGCTGTCGTACATCCGGCCAATGCCGATCAGGTTTCGGCGGTGCTCAAGCTGGCCAACCGCGAGCGTTTTCCGGTTTTTCCGCGCGGCGCGGGGAGCGGCTTTACCGGCGGAGCGCTGCCGAAAGCGGGCGGAGTCGTGCTGGTGACGACCCGCATGAATCGCATCCTGCGGATTGATACCGAAAATCTGATTGCCGAGGTCGAGCCGGGTGTCGTGACCGAACAGTTTCAACTGGCGGTGGAGAAGCTGGGACTGTTCTATCCCCCCGATCCGGCCTCGCTCAAATTCTCGACGCTGGGAGGAAACGTGGCCGAGAACGCCGGCGGTCCGCGCTGCGTCAAGTATGGCGTTACCCGCGATTTTGTGATGGGGCTGGAGGTCGTGCTGCCGACCGGCGAGATCATCCGTACCGGTGGCGAGACCTACAAGGCGGTGGTGGGCTACGACATGACCCGCCTTTTGTGCGGCAGCGAAGGAACGCTGGGAGTCATGACCAAAATCATCTTCAAGCTGCTGCCGTTTCCGGACGCCAAGAAAACGATGCTGACGATCTTCGATTCGATCGACGGGGCAGCCAAGGCGGTTTCGACGATCATCGGCAACAAGATTATTCCGACCACACTGGAATTCATGGACTATGCGACGCTGCAGTGCGTTGAGCGGCGCTTCAACCTGGGGATCCCGGCCGAGGGGCGGGCCGTTTTGTTGATCGAGGTGGATGGCGACCGAGACCTGATCGAGAAACAGGCGGCCAGGATTCACGAACTGATCACGCCGCTGGGGCTGGTGCAGTTCCGGGCCGCCAGGGACGACGCCGAATCGGAAGAACTCTGGCGGGTGCGGCGGCTGGTTTCACCATCGCTACGGGATATCAACCCGACCAAGTACAACGAGGATATCGTCGTGCCGCGCAGCAAGGTGCCGGATGTGATCCGCACGATAGAAAAAATCCAGCAGAAATATGATATTCCGATCGTTAACTTCGGTCACGCCGGCGACGGCAATATCCATGTCAATATCATGATCGACAAGGATATCCCCGGTATGGATGAAAAGGCTCACAAAGCGATCCGCGAGGTGTTCCAGGCGGCGCTTGACCTGAACGGCACCATGTCCGGCGAGCATGGCGTGGGGCTTTCCAAGGCCCCCTACATCGAACTGGAACTGTCGCCGCAGCAGATCGGTGCGATGAAGGCCATCAAGGCTGCTCTTGATCCGAACAATATTATGAATCCGGGCAAAATGTTTCCATGGGAGGAAAACAAAAAATGACGCACGATCCTAACAAGGAAATACAGGAATCCTCGCTGATAGGACGTATTCTGTCAATGGAAGCGCTGTTGATGGTGATGGGCATCGCTTCGCTGGTTTATGGCATAGTTAACAACATGATGATGAACGTCTTCTGGGGCATTGTCATAATCCCGGGCGTCTTTCTGCTGCACAAGGTCCGCAAGAAGGACTGGGCGAAACACTGGCAGGAGATGGAGGCCGAGCACAAGGCGATTCGGGAATATGAGGAGCGCAAAAAGAACCCTCCGCAGATGCAGAAGGATAACCGGGATGAAAAATAACAACCATGGATCGATAGTTCTGGCCTCCGCTTCACCGCGACGAACCGAGCTGATGACCCTGGCCGGTCTGCAGTTCAGTGTCGTGCCGGCCGATATCTGCGAAGATGTCCTGCCGGGGGAAGCGCCAGCCGAGCATGTCATGCGGCTTTCGCGGGAAAAGGCCGACGCGGTGGCGGCAACCACCGAGGGGCGCTTCTTTGTCGGCGCCGACACCGTAGTTGTTCTGGATGGCGCCATTCTCGGAAAGCCGGTTGATGAAGATGATGCACGCCGGATGCTTGCGGCCCTTTCCGGCCGGGATCATGAGGTCATCACCGGTTTTACCGTGTTCGACAAGGTCAGCTGCATCCACATCAGCCGCAGCGTCAGTACCGAAGTAACCTTCAAGTCGCTGGAAGAGCAGGAAATCAACGGCTATATCGCCTCCGGCTGCCCGATGGACAAGGCCGGCGCTTATGCCATTCAGGGGGGGGCGGTGCATTTCGTCCGTTCCATCTGCGGTTCGTACACCAACGTGATCGGTCTGCCGATGACCGAGCTGTATGAGGTGCTGCAGGCCATGCAGGCGATAGGCTAGCAGGAGTCCGGCATGTCAATTCCCCGAAATCTTGCGGATATCAGGCAGCGCATCCGAACGGCGGCCGAAACGGCCGGCCGCGATCCTTCCACCGTCCGCCTGGTGGCTGTATCCAAAACCCGTCCCGCGGACGATATCATTGAAGCCTTCCGGGCCGGCCAGACGATCTTTGGCGAAAACTACGTACAGGAACTGACAACCAAGCTGGATCAAGTGCAGGAACCGGTTCAGTGGCACGTTATCGGTCACCTGCAGAGCAACAAGGTCAAGTACATCGCCGGCCGGGTGGCGCTGATCCATTCGGTGGACCGACTTTCACTGGCCGAAGAGATCAACCGTCAGTGGGGCAAGCTGGGCAGGATCTGTCCTGTTCTGATCCAGGTCAACATCTCCGGCGAATCCACCAAATCCGGCACGACCGAAGAAGGGGCGCTGCAGCTGGTGAAGGATTGTGCCCTGCTGCCGAACATCAGGGTGCAGGGACTGATGACCATGCCCCCCTTTTTTGATGATCCGGAGGCGGCCCGCCCCTATTTTGCCGAACTGCGCCGTTTGTCACGCACTATTGAAGCGGCCGGGATTCCAGATGTGGAGATGCGGGAGCTTTCCATGGGCATGTCGGGAGATTTCGAGGCCGCCATTCAGGAAGGCGCCACGCTGGTTCGGGTCGGAACGGCCATTTTCGGAGAACGGTGAAATCTGTATTGATGCTTCTTTTGCAGCTTTCCAGAGGCTGATTCCGATGTATGCGGGTTCATTAACCTTGTATTATCTTTTTGCGGAATCTGCAGCGAAACAGTGCGTCCGGCTGTCCCGGCTTTTGTTTTCAGAACTATACACACCAGCTGACCGCATTCCAACAAATTTTACCGGAACAATAGTTTTTCAAAAGAGAGTCTTCCAACGTCCCAGAGCTGCGTCAACCGGTCAATTTTCAGATGTTTGCGCTTTGCATGCCACCAGGCTGGCATAGGCTATGGAACCGAAGAAACGGCCCGTTGCTACACGCCGGCGGGCCTCGTTCTTGAGAGACACGGCCAATTCCTCGCCAATGCGCCCCGTTTCTGCCAGTACGTCGGCCCCCCGATCGGCAAGTGTCAGCAGATAATCGGGATCGGACGTTTCCACAAAGCCGAAACTGCGCTGTTTCAGAATACGGAAACCGGACTCCCTGACCAGGCCCGCCAGACGGGGAATCAGCCAGCGATCATGTACAAAGGCTGCCATGGCGGCATCGGCGCAACTTTGAAGTGGATCGAAATCACCGGTTGCCAGGGACGTGGTAATGTAGTTGCCGTCAAATACAGCCAGAAGGCCGCCTGGACGGAGCACCCGGCAGGCCTCTGCCAAGGCGGTTTCGGGCTGTGGAACATGGCTGAGGGTGGTGTGAAAAATAACCGCATCGAAGCTGGCGTCACGCTGGGGAAGGGAGCGGCAATCGGCCTCGATGAAGCTCAGATTGTCGAGATCCGCCGCCAGATTCCGTGCCACCGCCAGGAACACCGGGGACGGATCAACCCCGACCACCCGCCCTACTCCGGGATAGCGGGCTAGCACCCGGCTTACAGCGCCCGTACCGCAGCCCGCATCCAGCACAGCGGCGTCTGCCGGGAATTTCATATCAGCCAGGTAATCGCTGAGCATGCCCTGCTGTTGAGGATCGCTCGCCCGGCGCTCCAGCACGGCTGCCAGGCGCTGCTGAAGTTCGTGATCCGCTGCGGCAATTGTGGCGTAGACATCAGCCATGATCAACTTCTCCTTTGAGAGCGAACAGAATCAGTTATCAACCGTGATATTCCGGCAGCGCGTCTCCCTGATTCTGCAGGCGCCCGCCACACCCAGCGCAGCGAAAGCTAACATGATCAGAAAACCGGTGTGGTAATCTGCCGGTGCATACACGCGCAGGCCGTTCACGACCCGGCCGTCCCAACCAAGATCCATGGCCCAGCCAAACAGCGGCTGCATCACGGCCGCCCCGAAAAACAGGCCGGTGTTCACCAGGCCGACCGCCATGCCCGACAGAGCCGGCGCCACGACCTCCTTGGCATTGGCAAAGGTCACGATAAAGCCTCCGGCACTGAAACCTAGCACCGCAA
Organism: uncultured Geobacter sp.; assembly: GCA_964458105.1. Taxonomy (GTDB): domain Bacteria; phylum Desulfobacterota; class Desulfuromonadia; order Geobacterales; family Pseudopelobacteraceae; genus JACRCG01. The sequence continues at coordinate 15,403 of CAYWJJ010000073.1, read as the reverse complement.
ACTGGGCGATGCCGACCGGGCCCGGATGCCAGGGCAGGTAGGCCAGCCCCAGGCAGGCCACGGCGTACAAGAGCGTCCCGGCCAGGATAACCGGCTTACGGCGACCGATACGGTCCGAGAGCCAGCCGGCCAGCATGGAACCGACCGCAAAGCCGGCCAGGGACGAAGTGGTATAGACGGCGGCGGCCGAACGCCCCAGGCCGTGCACATCCCGCAGGAACGGAATCGCCCACAATCCGACAAATGCCAGCATGCTTCCGACCATCCCCAGATCTACCCACAGTACCGGCCAGGCCGCGCCGGTTCCGACAACGCTCTTAAGATCGCTCCACCAATGCTGCCGGCGGGGAGCATGGCTGGCTTTCCCTTCCATCTCGCGCAGGGACGGGAAGCCCATATCCTCAGGACGGTTGCGGATGACCACCAGCGCCAGAACGGCCAACAGCAGCGTGATCCCCCCCAGCATCACAAAAACGGAGCGCCAGGAGTAGAGTTTAAGCAGGCCGGCCAGGGGACCGGCGGAAGCGATCGCCCCGATATTGCCGAGTAGCAGGGTCAATCCGCTGATCATGCCGAAATTCCGGTCACTGAACCAGACGCTGTTGCTTTTGAACAGCCCCACGAACACAACTGAAACGCCCAATCCGACCAGGGCGCGCCCGACGGAGGCCCCGGCGAAGGTACCCGCCAGGCCGAACATGATCGACCCGCACCCCGCCACCAGACTGCCGGCCGAGACGGTAGCCCGCGCGCCCAGGGTGTCCGCCAGCACTCCGGCCGGGATCTGCATGGCGGTGTAGATGTAGAAATACATTGCGGCCAGCGACCCCAGCGCGGCACCGGAGGTGTTGAAAGCCAGCATCAGGTCGGCCGAGATAACTGCCGGCGCCATGCGGTGGAAGAATACGAGCATGTAGATTGCAACCAGGATCGAATAGATGGACCAGCGGGAAAGCAGAAAACGGGAACGGTTGTAGTCAGGCATGGCACTGTTCTCCGTTGGACAACACTAACGTATATAGATATTCCTCTGCCTGATCAGCGCTTATATTCCGTCAAATGCTTTAAATGCCCTCCCCTTCAAGGGGAGGGTTGGGGTGGGGATTGGTTCTGTATTTCAAAGTTGTCTATCCGCGGTACCTTTCCGGCAGGACCGCCTGCGGAGCCCACTCCGAAGGAAAGTTCTGTCCGGGCGCCTCGCCCAGCTTTTCCTTGACCGCGGCCAGGCCGGGGCGGGCGTATTCCGGATGCCCTTCCTTCCGGGTCCGGCCGTTGAGGATGGCATCGGAGCGCAGCCGCCTGCCGATGGTTTTCTCCAACTGGTTGCCGAGCACCAGCACCCGGTCCAGATCCCAGCCGTGCTGTATCCCCATTTCGTCGATCTGAACCAGGGTATCCTCCAGCGTTACCAGTCCGACATAGCGCGGGTCCTTGTAGTAATACTCACCGGTGCCCTTGACCGGGCAATCGTCCAGGAAATTGGCCGGTTGCCCGCCCAGACCGCCCAGGGTAGCCTCGAAGTGGGTTATGCCGGCCTGCAGCGCAGCCAGCACCGAGGCGGCGGCAACCCGCTTCGTTTCGTGGAAATGGGCGATATGAAGGCTGGTGTCCGGGATCGCATCCAGGATCATCGAAAAATAACGGTACACATCCGGCGCCGAAGCGCTGCCGTCGTGGTCGGCGTGTTCGATGTCATGGGCGCCGATCTCCAGCCAGCGCCGGGTGAATTCGACCGCATCATTCATGTCGGTTGCGCCGCCGATCGGGCTGCCCCAGATCGTGCTGACCGTGCCGCACATCTTCATTCCGGCATCGTTGCATTTACGGATGCTCCGCTCGCACTCCTTCCAGTATTCGGGCAGCGTGCAGCCCGAATTGGCAAAGTGGTGCTGTTCCTCGGTGGAAACCATCATCAGCAGCCGGTCCGGGCCGACGCCCCGCTTGTGCAGCTCGATGGCCCGCTCCACGGCCGATTCGCGGATTGTGATCGCCGTGAGGCAAATTTCATCGTAGGGGATGCCACGATTGGCACAGCGCCTTCTGAAGGTGTCGCTGCGCAGGTGCGCCAGCAATTCCTCGGCATCCCGGAACTGCGGCATCAGGTGCGGATTGCCCAGGTTGGTGACCTCGATGTTGCGGCAGCCGGCAAAAATCAGCTCTTCCAGGTAATAGATCTTGGCGGCGGTGGAGATGAATTTTTCCTCGTGCTGGAAGCCATCCCTGACAGTAATGTCTCCGATGGTCACCTTCCTGGGCATCTTCGGGAAGATCTTCCAGTAATCGTATTCCGTCATAAAAGCGCTGCTCCTTTCGCCGGTCCTATACCGATATGGTTTTCAGTTCGGGTGACACCGCAAGTGTCGCCTCTGTCATCTTCAATACATCCTCGACCGTCACGCCGGGCGCGATTTCCCTCAGCACCAGCCCGTCCGGGGTCACGTCCATCACCGCCAGGTCGCTGATTATGCGGTTGACCACCCCTTTGCCGGTCAGCGGCAGGCTGCAGCTCTTCAGGATTTTGGATTCGCCCTGCTTGTTGCAGTGCTCCATGATCACCACGATCCGCTTGGCGCCGTGGACCAGATCCATGGCGCCTCCCATGCCCTTGACCATCTTGCCCGGAATCATCCAGTTGGCCAGATCGCCCCTGTCGGAAACCTCCATCGCCCCCAAGATGGCCACGTCGATATGACCGCCGCGGATCATGGCAAAGGATTCGGCGCTGCTGAAGATGCTGGCGCCGGGAATCATGGTGATGGTTTCCTTGCCGGCGTTGATCAGTTCCGGATCAATGTCGGCCTCGGTCGGATAGGGGCCGATCCCCAGCAGGCCGTTCTCCGACTGGAGTACAGCGTGCTTGTCGGACGGGATGTAGTTGGCGACCATGGTCGGGATACCGATCCCCAGGTTGACGTAATAGCCGTCTTCAATCTCCTGCGCGGCCCGCATGGCCATCTGCTCTCGCGATAATGCCATCGTAGTTCTCCTTTTTCAGGAACGGACCGTTTTCCGTTCGATCCGTTTTTCGTAGTTGTCGCAGCGGATGACGCGCTGCACGTAGATGCCGGGAGTATGGATGAAGTTGGGGTCGAGCCCGCCCGGCTCCAGCAGTTCCTCCACCTCGGCAATGGTGATCCGTCCGGCGGTGGCCATCATCGGGTTGAAGTTGCGGGTGGTCTTGTTGTAGATCAGGTTGCCGGTGCTGTCGGCCTTCCAGGCCTTGACCAGGGCGAAATCGGCGGTCATGCCGCTTTCCAGCAGATACTCCTTGCCGTTGAAGCTGCGCACCTCGCGCCCTTCGCCGATGGGCGTTCCGACCCCGGCCGGGGTATAGAAGGCCGGAATACCTGCGCCGCCGGCCCGGATGCGTTCGGCCAGCGTTCCCTGGGGCACCAGCTCCACCTCCAGCTCACCGGACAGGAACTGCCGTTCAAACTCCTTGTTTTCCCCCACATAGGACGAAACCATCTTTCTGATCTGGCGGTTCTGCAACAGGATGCCGAGGCCGAAGTCATCCACCCCGCAGTTGTTGGAGATGATCGTCAGGTCCCTGACCCCCTTCTCCCGCAGCCCCAGGATCAACTTCTCCGGGATGCCCACCAGACCGAACCCGCCCACCATGATGGTGGCCCCGTCCTGGATATCGTGAATTGCATCCGTTATCGATGTTTGAACTTTCATCATGATCCCCCGCTTGGCTTTTAAAGACTGTCTTCCAGTTGTAATTCCTTGATCGCCATCTCCCGCATCTTGAACTTCTGTATCTTGCCGCTGGCGGTCATCGGGTAGGAGTCCACGAAACGCACATAGCGCGGGATCTTGTAGTTGGCAATCTTGTCCTTGCAGAATGCCCGCACCTCGTCTTCGGTCATCTCCACCCCTTTTTTGAGAATGATGGCCGCCATGACCTGCTCGCCGAACTTGCGGTCAGGGACGCCGTAAACCTGGATGTCGGAGATCTTGGGGTGGGTGTAGAGGAATTCTTCGATCTCGCGCGGGTAGATATTCTCGCCGCCGCGAATGATCATGTTCTTGATGCGGCCGGTAATCTTGCAGTAGCCGTTTTCATCCATGATGGCCAGATCACCGGTGTGCAGCCAATTGTCGTCGTCGATGGCCCGTGCGGTTTCGTCCGGCATCTTGTAGTAGCCTTTCATGACGTGGTAACCGCGGGTGCAGAGTTCGCCCTGTTTGCCGGGCGGCAGGCTGGCGCCGGTTTCGATGTCGACGATCTTGACCTCGACATCTGGCAGTGCCCGTCCGACGGTGGCGACGCGCAGCTCGATCGGGTCGTTGGTGCGGGTCTGGGTGATGACCGGAGAGGATTCGGTCTGGCCGTAGGCGATGGTGATTTCGCTGGCATGCATTTCGTTGATGACTTTTTTCATGACTTCGATCGGGCAGTTGGAACCGGCCATGATGCCGGTGCGCAGAGTGCTGAGATCGAATTTCTTGAAGTCGGGGTGTTCCAGTTCGGCAATGAACATGGTCGGAACACCGTGCACGGCGGTACACTTCTCCTTCTCGACGGTCTGCAGGACTTTGAGCGGGTCGAAGATCTCCACCGGCACCATGGTTGTGCCGTGGGTGACGCAGGCCATGACGCCCAGGACGCAGCCGAAGCAGTGGAAAAAGGGTACCGGAATGCAGAGGCGGTCCTTTTCGGTGAGTTCCATGCATTCGCCGATGTTGAAGCCGTTGTTGACGATGTTGTAATGGGTCAGCATGACCCCTTTGGGGAAACCGGTGGTGCCGGAGGTATACTGCATGTTGATGGTTTCGTGACAGTCCAGGGTAGCTTCGACGGCGGCCAGTTCGGCGTCGCTGATCTTGCTGCCCAGTTCGATGAGGTTTTTGAAGTTTTGCATGCCGGCCGGGGTCTCGTCGCCGATGAAGACGACGTTTTTGAGATGCGGCAGCTTCGGACTCTTCAGGCTGCCGGGCTGGCTCGATTCCAGTTCGGGGATCACGTCATAGATGGTCTGCACATAATCCGAATCCTTGAAGGATTTGACCATGAAGAGGGTGCTGGAGTCGGACTGGTTGAGGATATATTCCAGTTCGGCGGATTTGTAACTGGTGTTGACGGTGACCAGGATGGCGCCGATCTTGGCGCTGGCAAATTGCAGGATGAGCCATTCGGGTACGTTGTAGGCCCAGATCGAGAGGTTGTCCCCCTTGCGTATGCCCATGGCCAGAAGCCCCTTGGCAACCTGGCGGCAGACCTCGTTAAACTCGCGGTAGCTGTAGCGCAGACCCCGCTCATGATAGACCATGGCTTCATTGGACGGGTAACGGGCCGCCATCTGATCCAGAAGCCCTCCTACGGTAACATCAAGCTGTCGTGACATGGTTAGTCCTCCTTCGGTACTTATTGATGAGAAAACCTGATATTTTTGTTCATGGTTCGATACCTCACCACGAACAAAAATACAACAACTGATAACTGAGTTTGTCCGTTCGCCCCGAGATATCGAAGGGGGATGGAAAAAACGGCAGATAGGTTCTACTTAAGGCAAGCAGAACCTATTTTGATTCCAGCGTCATTTCCTTGCCAAGCGCCCGTGCCACCTTGGAGCCGGACGGGCGGCCGAGATAGCTGGATATATACAGACCGGCGGCGATCAGCTCGGTCAGGTCAACGCCGGTTTCGATATTGAGACCGTTCAGCATGCAGAGCAGATCCTCGCTGGCCACGTTGCCGGCGGCTCCCTTGGCATACGGGCAGCCGCCCAGGCCGGCCACGGAGCTGTCCACGACCGAAATTCCCAGCTCAAGTACCGCCAGGATATTGGCCAGGGCCTGGCCGTAGGTGTCGTGAAAATGTACCGCCAGTCGCCAGCGGGGCACTCGCGCCGAAACCGCCTTGACCATGGCCTGGGCCTTGGCCGGAGTGGCAAAGCCGATCGTGTCGCCCAGCGAAATTTCATAACAGCCCATCTCCAGCAGGCGCTGCGATACATCCGCCACGGTTTCCAGCGGGACATCGCCCTGGTAGGGGCAGCCGAGAACGCAGGAAACATATCCGCGCACCTTGATGTTGCGCTGATGGGCCGCTTCGATCACCGGCGCAAATCGCTCCAGGCTCTGGGCTATGGAGCAGTTGATATTGCGCTGGGAGAAGGCCTCGGAAGCGGCCCCAAACACCGCAATTTCCTGCACGCCGGCAGCCACAGCCGCCTCGAAGCCCTGCATGCCCGGAACCAGCACCGGATAGCTGACACCGGGGCGGCGGGTAATTCCGGCCATCACCTGGGCATTGTCGGCCATCTGGGGCACCCACTTGGGGGATACAAAACTGGTGCATTCAATCGCGCTGAGGCCGGTCGCCGAGAGGCGGTTGATCAGTTCAATCTTGACCTCGGTCGGAACAATGACCTGCTCGTTCTGCAGGCCGTCCCGGGGGCCAACCTCAACCATTTTGACCCGCTTCGGAACTCTCATGTCGCCTGTCCCTCATCTGCAGCGAAGGCCAGCAGCTCCGCCCCTTCGTTGACCACCGCGCCGACCGGGAAATGGATCTCGGACACCACGCCGTCCCTGGGGGCGGTGATGGTATGCTCCATTTTCATGGCCTCCATGATGACCAGCGGCGTGCCCCGCTCCACCGTGGCCCCGGGCTCCACCAGCAGCGCGACGATCTTGCCCGGCATGGGTGCGGTCAGGCGCCCCCCTTCGACCTCCTGCTCACCGGCATGGGCCAGCGGATCGTGAAGCGTCAGGCGGTGGCTGTTGCCATGGGTGACGATGGTCAGGTCGTCGCCGTGGCGGACCACGGTGGCCGTGACCCGCGACCCGCCCAAGTCGGCCAGCAGGTCGCCATCTTCGTTCAGCCTGCCCCGCACCTGCAGCTGCCCGCCGGGAAGATCCATCAGATAGCCGCCGGGACGGTAATGAGCCGTCACACAGACCGCCGATTCGTTATCGCGGAAAGTCAGGACGTGGTGGTTGTCGCCGTTCATCTGCCATCCGGTCGTCAGGTGCCAGGGTGCCCAGCGGTCGCAGGAGGCGACAGCAGCCTTTTCGGCCTCGGCCGACCGGCGCAGCAGCACATCCAGACAGGCCAGCCCCAGCACCTGGTCGGATGCCGGGGTTGATTCGGGAAACAGTACCGCGCGGTGACGCTCGATGAAGCCGGTGTCGAAATCGCCGGCCGCAAAGGCGGGATGGGCGGCCACCGCGGCCAGAAACTCAATATTGGTGGTCACACCGACCACCTGGTACTCGGCCAGGGCGGAGCGAAGACGGCGCAGCGCCCCGGTGCGGGTCGCATCCCAGACGATCAGCTTGGCGATCATCGGGTCGTAGTGGATACTGACGCTGTCCCCCTGGCGCACACCGGTGTCGATGCGGACATGGGCGTTCTCCCCGGGCGTGCGCAGGTGAGTCAGGTCGCCGGTGGAAGGAAGGAAATCACGGGACGGGTCTTCGGCATAGATACGGGCCTCGATGGCATGGCCGCTGATAGCCAGCTGATCCTGTCCGCAGGGAAGCGGCTCGCCGAAAGCCACCCTTAGCTGCCACTCCACAAGATCCCGGCCGGTGATCATTTCGGTTACCGGATGTTCCACCTGCAGGCGGGTGTTCATCTCCATGAAGTAGAAGGAACCATCCTCGTCCAGCAGGAATTCCACCGTACCGGCGCCCACATAACCGATGGCGCGGGCCGCGGCCACCGCAGCAGACCCCATGCTGGCCCGCAATCCCAGATCCATGCCCGGCGCCGGCGCCTCCTCCAGCACCTTCTGGTGGCGGCGCTGGATGGAGCAGTCGCGTTCGAAAAGATGGACGGCATTGCCCTGGCCGTCGGCAAAGACCTGGATTTCCACGTGGCGCGGCTTGGTCAGATATTTTTCCAGCAGCACCCGGTCGTCGCCGAAGGAGTTGCTGGCCTCGCGCCGGGCTCCGGCCAGGGCGTCGTCAAAAGCGGCCGCCTCCCAGACCACCCGCATTCCCTTGCCACCGCCGCCGGCGGTGGCCTTGATCAGGACCGGATAACCGATGCGTGTCGCCGCTTCCCTCAGCAGGACCGGATCCTGGTCCTCGCCGTGGTAGCCGGGAACCAGCGGGACCGCGGCTTCTTCCATGATCCGTTTGGCCGCGCTCTTCGACCCCATGGCCCGGATGGCCGCCGTGGGAGGCCCGATAAAGACGATCCCGGCCTGGTCGCAGGCCTCGGCAAATTCGGCATTTTCCGAAAGGAAACCATAGCCGGGGTGAACGGCCTGGCTGCCGCTTCTGCGGGCCACATCCAGAATCAGCTCGGGGCGCAGGTAGCTTTCCCGCGCCGGTGCCGGGCCGATGTGATAGGCCTCGTCAGCCAGGGCCACATGCATGGCGCCGGCATCGGCGTCGGAATAGACCGCCACGGTGCGGATGCCGAGCTTTTTTGCGGTACGGATGACGCGACAGGCGATCTCGCCCCGATTGGCAATCAGTATTTTATCGAACATGGTCAGTATCCTCATAGTAATCTTCGGACATTTTCAGCTTCTACAGGCGATCATGTACTTGAATCCGGATTCCATGACGATTTCGCCTTTTTGATTCACAACCTTGAAGCGGGCGGTTGCCATTCCGCGATCCGGCTTGCTGCGTGAACGCCTGAGATCCGTCCAGCAGGCTTCGACGGCCAGCAGATCATCCGGTCTGACCGGGTTCGGCAACAGAACCTGCTCAATGCCCAACCCGCTCAGGATTGCCATATCGCACTGGGCATCCACCAGCACCCTGGTGCAGACGGACAGCGTCTGCAGCGATGAGGCGATAATCCCGCCAAAACGCGAATCGGCAGCGGCCTGCTCATCAATATGAAACGGCTGGGGATCATATTTTATGGCAAACTCAACTATTTCCGGAAGGCGCAGCACAACTGTACTGCAATTCAGCGGCTCTCCTTCAACAATGTCATCCCAATAGCGTGGTGTCATATTTACCTTTTCATCCACCCCGGCGGGCGCTTCTCCAGAAAGGCGGACAGTCCCTCGCGGCATTCAGCCGAAGCGCGACGATCGGCCATCAGTCCGGCGGTTTCCGCGATCAGCGCATCATCCACGAGCCGACCGGAAACTCTTTCGATCAGTTTTTTGGCGGCAGACATGGCACCGGGACCGTTTTTCAGGAGTTGAGCCGTCACGCGCTCGGCGGCCGCGGCAAGCTCCTGTTCATCGGCCACCACCTCATGGACCAGCCCGAGCCGGTGTGCCTCAGCCGCCGACAAAATTTCAGCAGTCATGAAATAGCGTCGCGCCGCGCGGGATCCGATGGCCGCAATCACATAGGGCGATATGACGGCCGGGATCAGTCCCAGCTTGACCTCGGATACGCAGAAGGTTGCCCGCGCCGTTGCAATGGCTATGTCGCAGCAGGAAGTCAAACCGACACCGCCTCCGTAGGCAGCGCCTTGAACCAGCGCCACCGTCGGCTTGGCAAGCGCATTGAGGACCCGCATCAGCTCCGCGATCCCCTTGGCATCGGCCAGATTCTGTTCGCGGGAATTGTCGGCCATTCGGCGCATGTCGTTCAAGTCCGCCCCGGCCGAAAAACTCTTTCCGTTGGCCGCAAGCACGACCAGGCGCACTTGCGGGTCGGCGTCAAGCGCCTGCAGCGAAGCGGTCAGGTTGGCGACCAGGCTTTCGTTAAAGGCGTTGTGCAGTTCAGGGCGGTTCATGGTGATTGTCGCCCGGCCGGAATCATCTATATGGGTAAGAATCGAAGTATCGGTCATTGATAGTTTTCCTGCCTTGTTTTGATATTGCAATTACATCCTGAATACGCCGAATTCGGTTTTTTCAGGCGGCGCGTTGAAGGCCGCCGATATGCCCAAACCGAGCACCATGCGGGTGTCGGCCGGGTCGATGATACCGTCGTCCCACAAGCGTGCGCTGGCGTAGTAGGGATGCCCCTGGGTATCGTACAGTTCACGGACCGGCGCCTTGAATGCGTTTTCTTCTTCAGGGCTCCAGCTCTCGCCGCGCGCCTCCATACCGTCGCGCTTGACCTGCCCCAGCACACTGGCGGCCTGTTCGCCACCCATGACCGAGATGCGCGCATTGGGCCACATCCAGAGGAAACGCGGACTGAAGGCGCGGCCGCACATGCCGTAATTGCCCGCCCCGAAACTGCCGCCGATGATAACCGTGAATTTGGGAACGGCAGCACAGGCCACCGCCGTAACCATCTTGGCTCCATCCTTGGCGATGCCGCCCGCCTCGTATTTGCTGCCGACCATGAAGCCGGTGATGTTCTGCAGAAAGACCAGCGGGATTCCTCTCTGGCTGCACAGTTCAATGAAGTGGGCGCCCTTGAGGGCCGATTCGGAGAAGAGGATGCCGTTGTTGGCGACGATCCCCACCGGATAGCCCCAGATATGGGCAAATCCGCAGACCAGGGTCGTGCCGTAGAGCTGTTTGAATTCGTCAAACTCGGATCCATCAACGACCCTGGCAATCACCTCGCGCACATCATAGGGCTTGCGCGTGTCGGAAGGGATCACCCCGTACAGTTCGGCCGGATCGTAGAGCGGGTCAACCGGTTCGCGCATGGCAACCCCCGGCCGCTTGACCCGGTTCAGGTTTCCTACGCAACGCCGGGCAATGGCCAGGGCATGGGCATCATCCACGGCATAGTGATCGGTCACGCCGGAGGTGCGACAGTGGATATCGGCCCCGCCCAGATCCTCGGCGCTGACGATTTCGCCGATGGCCGCCTTGACCAATGGCGGACCCGCCAGGAAGATGGTGCCCTGGTTTTTGACGATGATGCTTTCACCTGACATGGCCGGCACGTAAGCCCCACCTGCGGTACAGGAGCCAAGCACAACCGCGATCTGGGGTATGCCCCGGCCGGACAGGGTCGCCTGATTGTAGAAAATCCGGCCGAAATGATCCCGGTCCGGAAACACGTCCTCCTGCCGGGGGAGATTGACCCCTCCCGATTCCACCAGATAGATGCATGGAAGATTGTTCTCCTTGGCAATTTCCTGGGCCCGGAGGTGCTTCTTGACGGTCAGCGGGAAATAGCAGCCACCCTTGACCGTGGCGTCATTGGCGACAATCATGCACTCCTGCCCCTTGACCCGCCCTATTCCGGTGATGATGCCGGCGGCCGGTGCCTCGTTGTCGTACATGCCGTACGCTGCGAACTGGGAAAGCTCCAGAAACGGCGAACCCACATCCAGCAATTGCCTGACCCGCTCGCGGGTCAACAGCTTGCCGCGCTCGATATGTTTTTTGCGGGCCCGTTCGTCTCCGCCAAGGGATATTTTTGCGACCTTTTCACGCAGGTCGGCCACCAGTGACGCCATCACGGCCGAGTTGCGGCTGAACTCTTCCGAACCGCTCTTGATAGTACTCTTGAGAACTGTCATATCGTTATGCTCTCCCTGGGCAATTCCAATTCCAAATCAAAGCGCCCTCTTCGTTGGCTCGTCTTCGGCTCCTCAACATACTGATTGTATGCCTTCGTCGCCTCAGTCCTCGCCGCCTTGATGGCATCTTCGATTTGAAACTGGAATAATATCCGCTCATATCAACCCGTCAATAAATTGTTTCATCTCAGCCAGCACCCGTTCCCCGGCCTGGAGATGCGGATTATGGCCACAGGCCGGAATCAGCACACTCGCCACCCGCCCGGAAACCCCTTCTGAAATTGCGTTCAGCTGTGCAACTGTCCCGTATTCGTCATCTTCGCCCTGCATCGCCAGCAACGGGCAGCGAATGGATGGCAGGCAGGATTCGATGTTCCAATCACGGTAACGGGGCAGGAGCCAGTCATCTTTAAAGCCGTGAAACATTCTGTCGGTATTTTCGGCATGGTAGCGGGAAAGTTTTTGCCTCAGCTCCCCCGACTCGAATGCCTGCAGCGCATTGCGAATGCCGGCCAGTGTGGCTTCCTCGACAAAGACGTGGGCGGCCTCGGTGATCACCCCCCTGGGGTGATCCGGAAACCGCGCCGCGTACAGCAGCGCAATTGTGCCGCCGTCGCTGTGCCCGATCAGAATCGGCGCGTGCACATGGCAGGCATCCAGCACCGCCGTCAGGCTGCTCAGATCCTCCCGTTGCAAATACTGCTGATTGCCCCTGTCCAGCGGAGCCGAACCGCCAAATCCCTGGCGGTCATAGATCAACGCCCCCAAGCCGGTCGCCTCGGCCAACAGGCGGGGAAAATCCCGCCACTGTCCGATGCTTCCCAAACCTTCATGCAGGAAGACCAGCGTCGCCTCGTTGTCAGCCTGCCTGCCGGACGGCAGGACAGTCATGACCCGCAGATTGCGGCCGTTGGCCTGTACAAAGAATGTTCGCTCTTCAAACCGGACTTTTTCAGGCATTACTGCTCCCTATGGCGCGGTTTCGTTGAACAGTTCACGGCCGATCAGCATGCGGCGGATCTCGCTGGTGCCGGCGCCGATCTCGTAGAGCTTGGCATCGCGCAGCAGGCGCCCGGTCGGGTACTCATTGATATAGCCGTTCCCGCCCAGGATCTGGATCGCTTCCAGCGCCATCCAGGTGGCCTTTTCGGCGGCATACAGGATCGCGCCGGCCGCGTCCTTGCGGATCGCGTGCTTGCCGCTGCAGGCATGGGCTACCGCATAAACATAGGCCCGGCAGGCATTCATGGTGCTGTACATGTCCGCCAGCTTGCCCTGCATCAGCTGAAATTCGCCAATGGCCTTTCCGAACTGGCGGCGCTCATGGATATAGGGGATGACAACATCCAGGCAGGCCCGCATGATCCCCAGGGGACCGGCCGCCAGCACCGCCCGTTCATAATCCAGGCCGCTCATCAGGATTTTGACCCCGTCCCCGATTTTCCCGACCACGTTTTCGGCCGGCACTTCACAATCTTCAAATACCAGTTCGCATGTGTCTGAACCGCGCATGCCGAGCTTGTCCAGCTTCTGGGCCGTGGAGAATCCCTTGAAACCCTTTTCGATCAGGAATGCCGTAATTCCTTTTGATCCGGCATTGATATCGGTTTTGGCATAAACCAGCAGCGTGTCGGCGTGGGGGCCGTTGGTGATCCACATCTTTGTGCCGTTCAGAATGTAACGATCTCCGCTGCGGTCGGCCCGCAGGCGCATGCTGACAACATCCGAACCAGCGCCGGCCTCGCTCATGGCCAGGGCGCCCACATGTTCGCCGCTGATCAGTTTGGGCAGATAGCGGCGCTTCTGCTCTTCGCTGGCATTCCGGTAAATCTGGTTGATGCAGAGGTTGGAATGGGCACCATAGGCCAGGGCAACCGCTGCCGAGGCCCGACTGATTTCTTCCATGGCCACCACATGCTCCAGGTAGGTCATCCCGGCTCCGCCATACTCCTCGGAAACGGTGATGCCGTGCAGCCCCAGTTCTCCCATTTTGCGCCAAAGGTCCATCGGAAAGTGGTTGTCGCGATCGATATCCGCGGCGCGGGGTGCAATCTCGGCCCGTGCAAAGGTCTTGACCGTATCCCTCAGCAAATCAGCTGTTTCCCCAAGATCAAAATTCAATGACGGATATGATTTCATAGCTAAACCTCCCAGTTCATCTACCCGACCCCTGATTAAGAGGATAAGTGCGTTACTTATACGTAAGTCGGCCGGCACTTCCTACAAAACACTATTTTTATATGCGACCAATCATCTGAGCCGGCCACATTCTGAATAGTACACTAGTACGAGTTAACGCAAGAGTCAACGTATTTTTTCGATATGATCAAACATTGTTTTCGTAGCTTCAGGTATATGTAATTATTGTGTTTATCCACCATTGCCGCCAATGCGCCCTGACTCCGCATCATTTACAGCTTACGTTAGCGTATGGTTTTTGCCAAGTGGCCACAGTGATTGATACATTGTTTTACGCCGTCGTATTTTTTATCACTGGATATGACCGGATACTCATGGCATCACCCCACAGTCCTGACATCATTTTGAAGCAATCCGGCAAATGTTTGACTGTATGAATAGCGGAGGGAGGGAAATATATTGGAAGGATCAACAAGGCCCCATATACAGGCTGAATCCGCTGACAGAGGGGTCTCTTGAAAAAAATTTGCCATCCCCGAGCGCCTTTCCAAGGGATATGATTTCAGGGGGATTCCCGCCCCGGAAAGGTATTCAGACCGGCATGCTGGCCGACCAGCTTATAAATCCTGATATCTTCCCAGGGTTCGTCCAGGATTTTATCGACGGTCAGATCATCCCACGGCTCATCCAGAATGCCGTCGTGGATCGCCCAACTCCTGCCGTGTACGGTTTTCTCCATGCCCGGCATGCGAAACGGCGTGGAACCGTCAAGCTTGGCATGAAGTACCCGGCCCGGCTGGAATTCGCGGTTGATCTCCTCCATCATGCGCCGCCCGTTGAGATAGTCAAAGCCGAAGCCTTCGTAGCGGATGGCGTTGTCATAGGTCATCGGCTCGGCCACGATCATGTCCATGCCCAGGGAATCCACGAAAAGCTCGAAGCGGGCGAAGAACTCGCCGAACATCCGCAGACCGCGGCTGGTCTGGTTGGGATAAAGCCCGGCCCGCATGGCCCGGATCTCCTCCGGGACGTTGCGCCCGAGGGTGGTAAAACAGTTATCGTTGCCGGAACTGTCCAGATCCACGTCGAAGCGGGGGGCGAAGGGGTCCTTGATGACGCAGAAGGCAAGTTCCATCTGGCGAAAATGGGTGTCGGCAATATCCAGAAAGAAAACGGCCTGGCGGTCGTCCGGATCATGCCTGACTTCGATGCGCGCCAACCCCATCCCCTGGGGCGCAATTATGGAGACCCTGCGCCGGCCGTCCCGGCCACGGAACGTTTCAGGCGAGATTTTCAACAGCTCGAAGATGCGCGCCGGAATGATACCCGCATATATGCATTCCTTTTCGGCGACATCAAGAGCGTTGATCTCGGCCAGGCTGGACAGTTCCAGGCCCTGCACCGATCGCAGAGGTTCATTTCCGGGTAGCTTGCTCATTCGAACATTCTACATGTTTCTGCGATACTTTCCACCCACCTCGTACAGAGCATGGCTGATTTGTCCCAGCGAAGCACACTTGACCGTCTCCATCAGCTCGGCAAAGATATTCCCCCCGGCAATGGCGGTTGCCTGCAACTGCTTGAGGGCCGCCGGGGCCTTGTCTTTGTTCAGGGCCTGGAAGGCGCGCAGATTGAGGATCTGCTGTTCCTTCTCCTCCTTTGTGGCCCGCGCCAACTCGCCCGGAACAATAAAGCCCTCTTCGTCGGCGCGCGGATTGCGGAAGGTGTTCACCCCCACTATGGGCAGCTCGCCGCTATGCTTTTTGTGCTCATACAGCATCGACTCGTCCTGTATCCGCGAGCGCTGGTACTGGGTCTCCATGGCGCCCAGCACCCCGCCGCGCTGGTCGATCCGCTCGAATTCGGCCATGACCGCCTCTTCCACCAGGTCGGTCA
>CAYWJJ010000072.1:0-21587 GCA_964458105.1 uncultured Geobacter sp. | reverse complement strand
ATCAAAATGTTCAATTTAGCCAGTTACCAACAGACAACTGCGGAAGATGGGCTAGGCTCACTTTTGTTGTTTGTAAGCCACTTCAGTGCGACATCGATTATTCCTTCCACAGATCACCTCTTGTTGCGAGTTTAGTCCACACTTCTTACCAGATAATTCCAGCTCATACCATTGAAACGTAATGATCCAGTAAATCCAGCCTGCCTGCCCCCGCAAAAATATCAAAAACTGCACCTGTTACAGGGGGCAATTATTGCCTATACTGCACTCAGAAACAAACCTGGGGAAGCAGGGCAACGCCCTGCTCTATCTCGTCGGCGGTCATGCCGCCGAAACCAAGCAACACCATCCCGGCATCAGGTTTGCCGGTGACGTAGAAGTCGGAGAACGGGAACAGCCGGATTCCCTTTTGCCGGGCACGATCAATGATCTCCGAATCTCCAAGTGTGCAGCCGGGCAGTTGCAACACTACATGGAGACCGGCCCCCTGGCCGACCACGACGGCGCGGCGGCCGAAATGACGTTCGACGGCCCGCAGCAGCACATCATGCTTCTTTTTATAAGCCGTGCGCATCCGCCGCACATGCCGTTCCCAGTGCCCCTGCTCTATGAATTTTGCCAGGGCTCTCTGTTCAAGCAGGGAAACGGTAGTAAAATAATCCCGGAACAGGCGGCTGTAGGTAGGGATCAGTGAGTGAGGCAGCACCAGGTAGCTGATGCGCAGCGCAGGGGAGAGTATCTTGGAGAAGGTTCCCGAGTAGATGATGTTTCCGCGGGGCCGCAGCCCTTGCAACGATGGGATCGGCTTCCCGTGGTAGCGAAGTTCGCTGTCATAATCGTCTTCGATGATATACTTTTCGCCCGATTCGGTCCATTCGATCAGCGTAAGCCGGTTGGCGACCGGCATCACGTAACCCAGCGGCAGCTGATGTGACGGCGTGACATAGACGATGGTGCTGTTACCGGCCTTGAGGACTTCCAGGTCAAGGCCGCCCGGTCCGACCGGAACAGGTAAAATGTCATAGGAATGGTTGCTGAATACAGAGCGTGGCAGCGGATAGCCGGGATTCTCGACAGCAACTACCGAGTGGCTGTCCTTCAGCAGTTGTGCGACGATATCGAGACCATGCTGAAGTCCGGCGCAGATGATGATCTGTTCCGGCTCGCAGACCACTCCGCGTGAGCGTTCCAGATAAGCCTGGATGCAGCAGCGCAATCCCCATTCTCCCTGGGTCACGCGATACTGGGCAAGATCCAGGGAACTCTCCCGCAGACTGTCGGTTAAACATTTTCGCCAAAGTGCTACCGGAAAACTTTCCGGATCGAGTCGTGCGGGATGGAAATCATACTTGAATCTGGATGGAGGTCCTGGGAACCGCTCATGTCCGGTTGGCTTGCGGGATAAGGATAACGGGGCGGCTTCCTGGTCCAGTGCCGACACGAAATACCCGCTGCGCGGTTTGCTGTAGATGTACCCTTCCGCGTACAGTTCCTGATAGGCTCCTTCCACGGTGTTGCGACTGGCTGAAAGTTCGACTGCCATGTCCCTGACGGATGGAAGCCTGGCATCGGCGGGCAGTTTGCCCGACAGTACGTGTTCTCTGATCTGATTATAGAGCTGCTTGTATAACGGGACGGGATCATTATTATCCAGGATGAACATGGCACTCCCCATCAATGCACGTATTTCTCGGCTTGGCTGAAGACAGTCTAAAGCATCCGCCGCGCAGGCGTCAAAGAAAATCTGACCCCGTACAGCTCATCAAAACAGCTTCAAGCAATGGTGCCACAAAAACGGGTATCAGGCGATATAACAACAAAAACAACAGGAGGTAGTCACAATGATTTCGGAAAAACTGCTGGAAGTACTGAAACAGGATGGGGTGGTAGCCATTGCCACATTGGGGCAGGATGGCCCGCATATGGTCAACACATGGAACAGTTACATAAAAATATCGCCGGACGGGCGCTTGTTTATTCCAGCCGGCTATATGCATCAAACCGAGGCGAACATTGCCTTCAACAGCAATGTCCTGATTACTTTGGGGAGCAGCAAAGTGACGGGCAATCATGGGCCTGGCGCCGGTTTCCTGATCAAAGGCAAAGCAGCCTTTATAACTTCCGGGCCTGATTTCGACTTTATGAAGTCAAAGTTTGAATGGCTGCGGGCCACCCTGGCCGTCACCATTGATTCCGTTACCCAGACCTGGTAGTTGGAAAACGCGCAGCCGCTGTGTAATCGTATGACGCAGTTGGGCTGCGCGGACATAGTTCAAAATATTTGACCTCAATCAAACTTTCCGCATCCAGAATGTGGGATGTTATCAGACAAAGGCGCCTTGCTTGACGGCAATGGCGCCCTTCGATATTACCTCAGAGGGCAGCATCACCCCCGTTCCCAGGAACTTCGCGAGAGAGTCAATCAGATGGGTCAACTTCCAGCAAAATCCGTAAGCACCGTACGCACGGTTGTGCAATGTTTCTTTATGTTGTGGATGGTCGGCATCGGCATCCGTTTCGGCATGTTTGTCAACGCCATTCAAAACGGCGCAACCGCTCCCCTAGTTTCCCGGCCGCCGGGCGTGGAGGGCTTTCTGCCGATCGGGGCCCTGACCAGCTTGAAATATTGGCTGGTCTCAGGAAAGATCCATCCGGTTCATCCCGCGGCACTGGTTATTTTCCTGGCGATCCTGCTGATGAGCCTGCTGGCCAGGAAATCGTTCTGTTCCTGGCTTTGCCCTGTCGGCACCCTCTCCGAAGGGGCATACAAGCTGGGCAGCCGCCTGTTCGGACGGAATTTCCGGATCTGGCGCCCGCTCGACCTGCTTTTGCGGAGCATCAAGTATCTGCTGCTTTTGCTGTTCATCAAGTTCATCCTGCTGGACATGTCGGCCGAAGCCCTGGAAGGGTTCCTGAACGCTCCCTACTGGGCCGTCAGCGATGTCAAGATGCTGCACTTCTTCACCCGCATGTCCGTAACCACGATCGTGGTTACGGCGAGCCTGACCCTGTTATCCCTCTTCTACAAGATGTTCTGGTGTCGCTATTTCTGTCCCTATGGTGCGCTGCTCGGCCTGGCCAGCCTGGCCAGCCCCTTCAAAATCCGTCGTGACCTGTCCGGCTGCAGCGGCTGCCGGCGTTGCTCCGCCGTCTGTCCATCCGATCTTGCGGTGCATTCCTGCAAAGCGGTTTCTTCAGCGGAGTGCAGCGGGTGCCTCACCTGCGTGGCGAACTGTCCGGAACAGAATGTGCTGGCCATGCAGCCCTTCTTTTGGAAACGCCCGCTGGCGGTGTGGGTTTATCCAGCAACGGTTGTGCTCGTCTTTATGGCGGCGATTGCTGCCGGAATGGTCAGCGGGCACTGGCACAGCTCGTTGAGCTACGCCGACTACCAACGGCTGATCCCGCTCGTGCCCTACCTGAGTCATTGAGGCGGAGCCGGCCGCTAAATCGTTTTCACACGGATGCCGAGAATATGTTTTGCCGAATCTCTTTACTATTGGGCTGTCTGACAATCCTGCTGGCCGGCTGCGCGCGACTGCCGATTGCCGGGCCGGATGCCGCCCGGCTGAACTCCACAGTTGTGGCAGAGCTTGACTCGGATGCGCTCTTCGCCGCTGCTCCCGGCGGGAAACGGGTGGCCTTCTCCCGTCAAGGGCTCCGGGTCGCGCCACTTCCTTCCGGGGAGTCACGCACCCTCTCCGCTGAGCGCCCCCTGGCGCTGGCCTGGTCGCCGGACGGCGTGCTGCTGGCAGCCGCCTTTGGCCGCGGCGTGGAGAGCCGGATCACTGTTTTTGGGGACGACGGCGCTGTTGTGGCTGAAACCGTGGCTGCCGGCCGTGTCGCTGCCCTGTTCTGGACCGCCTCCGATGTTCTGCTGGCGGTGAGCATGGAGCTGGAAAAGCACAGATTCGGCACGTCCAGCCGTGAAGTGCTGCTTCGCTGGAGCCTGTCCGGCACCCCGCAGCGGACGGTGCTCCACGATGTGACCTTCAAGCCGTACACGGTGCGCAAATGGGGAGTGGAACTGCTGACAAAAGCCATCTCCCCCGCCATCTCCCCTCTGGGGGATGAACTGGTCTACGGCCGGATCCAGGATCCGCCGGCTTCCGAGGCCTATTTGAAGGTCATGGTCCGCAACATCTCCAGCGGAGCCGAACGGGAGATCGCCAAAACCGGTTTCGGTGATGGAACCGCCCGTTTTTCCGCCGATGGAGAAGAGCTGTTCATGTATGACACTTCCGGCAGGATCCGTCGGATCGACGCCTGGAGTGGCGCCGAAAAACAGGCCATGAAGGTTTCCGGACGTTCGCTGGCCGTGTCACCCGACGGGCGGCACCTGCTGGCCGACGGCCGGCTGCTGGATGATGGCAGGGAAGTGATTCTGTTTACGCTCCGGACAAGCGGGGAATTTCTTGATGATGGCCGACTGCTGGTTGTGGATGACGGCACCCTGTTTCTGGTGTCCGGATTCGGGGCATCCGCTGCCCGGCCGGCCGGATCAACCGGGAAGCCGGAACGCCTCCGCACCATCCGTGCCTGGCGCGCATCGGGGCTTATTTCGGCAGATGATTATGTAGCGGCGAGGGAGAAGGTGAAGAAATGACGGGCTCAACATTCTCGGCCAGGATCTGTTTTTTTTGCGCACTGGCACTGCTGGCGGCAGCAGTAGTGCGTGCCGATGACTGTATCGATTGCCACCGGGTCAAGACGCCGGCTGCCGTCCGGCAATGGCAGGAGAGTGCCCACTCGCAGGCTCGGGTCGGGTGTCGTGACTGCCACGGCGAGGACCATGGCCGTATCGAAAAGGGTCAAGCCCGGGTCGCTGCAAAAGTTTGCGGACGTTGCCATGCCAAGGCCTTCAACGAGCATGTCGCCAGCCGCCACGGCATGGGGCTGCATTCCGGCTGGGGCTGCACTCGCAATCTGGAAAAGCGCGACCAGCGGGAATGCGGTTTCTGCCATGTGGAGGGGAGCAGCATGCCCCGTTCCGATATCCAGTGTGCGCGCTTTCTGAAACAGTCCGGCGAAATGGGTGAAATCGGCTGCAACCGCTGTCATCAGGTGGAGAGTTCCTGTGCCTCCTGTCATGCCAGCCACTCTACCGATCTGCGTCTGGTACGCAGCCCGGCAAGTTGCGCCCCCTGCCACATGGGACCGGACCACCCCCAGTGGGAGATGTGGCAAACCTCGCGACACGGTGTCCTCAACTCCACCCTCGGCAACAAGCTGGGGCCTGACTGTCAGGCGTGCCATATGCCCAAGGGGAGTCATGATGTTTCCCGCGGGCTTACCATCAGTTCCGGCAGCATACCGTTCGCTCCCGCTGCCGCCAAACAAGGACGCGCCGAGATGCTCGCAATCTGCAGCGAGTGCCACGCCCCGGCCACTGCCGCCCGGGAGCTTGCCAACGGGGATGCGGTACGCGACCAGAGCCTGGCAATGGTCAAGGAGGCCGAAGGTATCATCGCTGCCCTGAATGACGAGGGCGCCCTGTTTCCGATGCCAGAAAACCGCCCTCCCCATCCGTTTTCCGGCAACCGGCTGGTGCTTGACGCCCAGATGCTCTACGAGGATACCTCGCATATCGAGCGGCTGTTCTTCAAAATGAAAAAGTACGACCTGGCAAAAACCGTCAAAGGCGCCTACCACCAGAATGCGGCCTACACCCACTGGTACGGCAACGCCGAGCTGAAGATGGATCTGGTGGACATCAAATCGGAGGCGGCCCGGCTGCGGGAACGCAAGGGAAAGACAGAACAGATTCAGCAGCCGGACGAGCGCCGACGTATCGAGCAACAGCTGGAACTGTTGAAAAAGAAGGCGGCCCGCGGAGCGATCACGCCTGAAGAGCATGAACGGGAGCGCGCAAGGCTCCTGAAGCAGTTTTTGGATTAGCCGGGGCGGTTTAACACCCGAATAGTTCTTCTCATCTCACATCTGCAGTTTTCCCTTCAAATCAATTCAGTTTGTTGACCCACATCAAACTCCTCGGCCGATTATTGCGCTAAGCTGGATTCATACCAAGTCGCAATCAAACGATTACGTCGTTGGCTTCGTCGGTGGCTTCTCAACGTACTTATAGTACGCCTCGGTCGCCACTCTCCTCGCCGCCTTGTACTCATTTTGATTGCACCTTGGTATCATAACAGAGCGAGGAGATGTTCAATGAATTTCAGCAATCAGCTTGGCGATAAAGCGATTCAGGACGTGATGCAGACCTACCCGGAGATCGGCGAGATACTTGCCCGCTACGACATCGGCTGCACCACCTGCAAGGTGGGGATCTGTCTTTTGAAGGATGTGGTATCGATCCACGGTTTGTCCAAGGAAGACGAAGCGAAAATTGAGCAGGAAATCAACGGATATTTGGCAAAAAAAGGAGAATAAATCATGGGAAATCTGGGATGCGGCTGCCCCGGCAGCATGGCAAAGGTAATCGAAAGGCCGGCCGGCGAAGAAACAAGCAACGTAAAGGCGGCCTCTGAACTCAGGCAGTGGCCGGTGCAGCTGCAACTGGTCCCGCCGACCGCTCCGTATTTCAAGAACGCGGAAATTCTGGTTTGCGCCGACTGCGTGGCTTTCGCCATGGGGAGCATGCATCAGGACCTGCTCAAAGGCAAAGCATTGGCGATTGCCTGTCCGAAGCTCGATGAAACCGGCAGCTATGTGGATAAACTGGCCACTATTTTTTCAACCAACGAAACACCCCGTGTCACCGTGGCAATCATGGAAGTACCGTGCTGCCGCGGGCTGGACATCATGGTCAGGGAAGCCATTCAGAAAAGCGGCCGTGATATTCCTCTGGAAACGGTGATTGTCGGCATCGACGGCAACAGGAGAAACTGATGAAAATGGATATAACCGGAAAACTGGTGGATGAACACCGCCTGATCCTGCGGATGATCGGGCTGCTTGAAAAAAATGCTCCCCGGACGGCTGAAGGAAGCTACAGTAACTGGCAATTCTATCTTGATGGCATTGACTTCATCCGCCAGTATGCGGACCGTTTTCACCACGCCAAAGAAGAAGACGTCCTGTTCAAGGCATTGATCGACAACGGCATACCGAGGGAGAACAGCCCGGTAGCCGCCATGCTGATGGAACATGATCAGGGGCGCGGTTTTGTCAGTGCCATGGAATCCGCCGTTCATGAGGCGCAAGCGGGCCGCTCAGATGCCTGTCGGGCGATTGCGGAAAATGCCCTGGGGTATGCCGCCCTGCTGCGTGATCATATCAGCAAGGAAGACGACATCCTTTATCCGCTGGCGGAACGGGTTATTCCCGAAACCATGCGCGACGGCATCCTGCAAGGGTACCGGGCAGCGGAAGCCCAGGTATCCCCTGAGTTCGGCGAGCGTTATCTCGCCGTTATCATACGCTACGAGCAGGAATAGTCGGAATAGCGGAATGGATATTTTACAAGTTTGCCGCCTGTGTGGCTTTCGACATGAAAAGCCACACATTTTTAACTAATTCCGTTTTCATATCAAAGCGCCCTCTTTGATGGTTAGTCTTCGGTTGCTCAGGTGCAATGCCCATTTCCCGCCTGCCAAACCGAACGGAGTTACGGCCAGTTCACCAACCATAGCTCTAAGCATGTTCATATCCCGATATCTTCATTCCACAGATCCGGCCGTTCGGCGATAAAATTGGTCATGATCCGGATGCAGTTTTCATCTTGCACAACATCGATCGTTACACCACGGGACCTGAGCCACTCCTCTTCGCCCATGAAGGTACTGTTTTCGCCGATCACCACCTTCGGTATGCCGTACAGCACAATGGCTCCGCTGCACATCGAACAGGGAGACAGGGTCGTGTACAGCACCGATTCCCGATAGACTTGGGCCGTTTGGCGGCCGGCATTTTCCAGGGCATCCATCTCGCCGTGCAGAATTGCGCTCCCTTTTTGTACACGCCGGTTGTGGCCCCGCCCCAGTATTATCCCATTATGCACCAGCACCGAACCGATCGGGATGCCGCCTTCGGCGAGGCCTTGCCTTGCTTCATCGATTGCCGCCTGCATGAATATGTCCATGGTGATTTCCTCCGTTTAGTATGAAGTAGAAACCCACACCCTGTGGGTGTGGTAATGTGGACTGTCTAGCCGTTCTCGGATGGGTATGGCTGTTAAGCCGCTCACTGCTATCTTTGTTTTGAGTTGTTGCCGCAACTTCGATCTTTAGTCAGCCTTTTGTCATCCTCCTGATCAGTTCCGCATGGTGCGAATAGCGGTCACAGAGCTGCTCTGCCTCGGCCATCTCAAAATCAGAAAAATCGAATCCGGGGGAGACCGTGCATCCGACCAGTGCAAACCCTTCTTCAGCCAGTTCCGCCCCAAACCAGCAGCCCGCCGGCACGACCGCTTGGAATAGTTCCCCCGCCGCCGGGTCTGCCCCCAGACGAAGCGCCTGATAGCCGCCATCCGGAAATATGCAATGAATCAGCAGCGCTGAGCCGGCGTAAAAATGCCACATTTCATCGGACTTGATGCGGTGCAGAGCCGATATGTCCCCGGATTCCAGCAGAAAATAGATGGCGGTGGAGAAAGCCCGGCGGCCGGTAAAACGCTCCGGCAGAGCCTGGACCGGTACCGTTTCTCCGGAGCGATAGGTCTCCCGGAACCAGCCCCCTTCCGGATGGCGGACAAGCTCCAACCTTGTAATCAACTCCTGTGCGGTTGCTGCATGCATGATCTTATTTCCTTTCATATCTCCGCCTGGTTAGCCACGGCCCATATTATGGTATTACCCCGGTGATTGAACATAGGAATAGGCACTTCCTCCAGCCTCACATTTTTTCGATAACGAGCTGGACCTCGTAAGCCCTCTTTTTCCTTTGTCTCATGCTCACTATTTTCCCGGCAGTGAAGACGCTCAGAACAGGGGAGCCGTATTCGGCAGCTTTGTAGTATCGATGCCTTCGCACAGGTCGTTATCCACCGTCAGGTTGCCCCGGGCGTCAATCTTCACCGTCCAGACCGTGTCGTAGTCCACGCTCGGCCAATTTGTCGGAAGCAGCGGGAGGCTGCTGTCTCCGCCATAGCTGGCAAGGAGCGCATTTATCAGCGGTTTGATGCGTGAGGACTCCCACGCCAGCAGTATGGTTTGATTGGAAAGTGTGCCGCCGGTAAAGAAGAAGTTGCTGGCGAGCCGGGCTGTGTTCGAATCACCGAGCTGGAAGTTCGAAACCAGATGATAGGGCAAATTATTGGCGATAGCATAGGGCAGTACCGTCAGTGAGGGTCTGACGTAGGAAAAATTTGAATAAGCCTTGAACCACTGTGAGGGGTCGATGGAATAGACCATGTTGGGACTTATTTTGCCGCGCAGGAAATTGGGGAGCTCCAGCGCGCGCCATTGCCCCGCCCCCACAAAGCTGCCGTTTTCAAACCTGTTATTCAGATCCGGATGCGCCTCTGCGTGCCGCACAATGTAAATCCTTTGATTTTTGTTGATGTTTGCCGGAATTACGGCGCCATCAACCCCTCCGGTCCGAGAGGTGCTGAAATAGGGCTGCTGCGAATGAGTGCATGCCGTGCTGGCCACCGGCGAGGGAAGTACAGGATATGTGGCAGGCGGCTTCAGATTGCTGTTGTAGGTAACCAGGCTGGCGTTTCCGGACGAGGGGATTGAGATCGCATAAACATGGTTGGGCCCCTGATAGGTCGCCGGAAGATTCAGGTTGTATCCGTTTTGGGTGTTTATCGCTGTCATCAAAGCACTGATGGTTTTCCATGGTGCCGAAAAGACATAGTAGCCCGGAGTTTTCTTAGAGATTATACCGGCTGCCAGTGCATCGTTGTTGCCGCCGCTGTTGTTAAAATCCAGCCCGGTACAATCCGGGCAGTACTCACCCGGCAGAGCAACTCCGCTGGGCACGGACCCCGGCGCATAGGCCGCGTTGAGCGGGTAACTGTTGCTGGTGTAGGTAGCACCGTTGGAATCAACGGGCAGTGTGTACTGGTTGAGAAGGGCAAACTGCTGAATGTACCCGATGGCTGTCATGTCCGGGTACTTGTTTGCGGTCTGCAGATGGGTCATCGGCGCGAGTGTGTAAATGCCGGTCACGTTCTTTGTTCCCAGCACCTGCTGTTTCAGGTACGTGGCCATCATGAGCGAGCGCTGTAGTCCCTGGCTGGTCAGGTTGGCCGTATCGGGACTGATGTCGCCCGGCGCCTGGTAATCCAGATCCGGACTGACCACGAAGATCAGATTGACGTTTTTCTCATCCAGCGCTGCGGTTGAATTTGAGCCGGAATCGCCCGCGCAGCCTGCGAGCAGCGCCAGGGCAAAAACCAGGAACAGCGACCGTACAATGTGCATTCTCTTCATAGTCATAATCCACCGTGGTTCCATCTCTTACTCCTTATTTATATTGATCAAAGAACTTTCGCGCTTCCGAAGAGCATAACGGCGACTCGTATGCGCTATGGTAGTTTTTGTTGTACGTTGCGGGGTCATTGACAAGTACGCTGCCATGAAGCGCCTCAATCGTAGTATTCACATCCACCAGCAACACATTGGAACCGCCGCGGCTCCTAAAATCGTCATAGAGCGCTTGCGCATTGATACTAAATTTGACCGTTGGATCACCTGAACCACCGCACAGTTTTGTCGGAGCCTTGGGGTCCCAGCCCAGCAGATCCTGCTTTTTCGCAGCAACGATCGTGGCATTGTTCGGGTTAGTGGAAAGATCCGTCAGATAGGCGGATTTAAATACAGCATCCCTGGCGGCTGCCGGTGCTGTTGCGGGGAGTTTGGCCAGATCGGCGGGATAGTTCATCGCCGGCAAGAGGTTTTCTATGAAGCTGTCATAGGGGGTATTGAAAACATCAGATGATTTGGCGTACAGATTTCCATACACTTTCTGCCAGGCGGTTACCTGGAACGGCACAAAATACTGCACACCCAGGATTGGATTGGCGACTCCGTCAATCAGCGCCTGTGATACATGGTACGGCCCGGCCAGGTGCGCCGCTGCGACCAGATTAAATTCACCGGCATGGTCGCGTTCAATGGCACGTTGGGTCGCCATGGCGGCGTGACCGCCCTGTGAATATCCGCTGACCATGACCTTGCCGTTTAAGGCAAGCCCCAGTGCAGGCGCCGCATTTCGCGCCGCACGGATTGAATCGATGACGGCACTTGCTTCCGTGTCCGCGTGCATATAGGGGTGATAGGGATAGTTGGAAAGCGCATACCCGAGGTAATCTGTTGCGACCACCGCGTACCCCTGCGAGGCAAAAAAGGTTATCAGGAGCATGGCCGTCGGGTCGGTGAGATCCATGGCATTGGTGTGTGCCTTTTCCAGGTTGGTGCCTCTGGCAAACGCAACCAGCGGCAACGGCCCCTGACAAACTGGGTCCGTCCCACCGGGAACAAAAAGAGCGGCCGAGGCGTTGGTCATTTCCCCTGCTTGTGCTCCGGGCGTCTGGTAGTTTATCTGCACCACCCTGACATCGCATTTGGCGGGGCCGGTCAATACCTGCAAGCCGCTAGCCGTGGTAGCAGTATTGATCTGGACCATGCTTTGTGTGCTTTTTTCGGCTGGAACAGCAATCAACTTCCCGCGAGGAGAGGGAGAATCATTGTTTCCTCCACAGCCCGCCAAAAGCAGGCCCACCATAATAGTCACGCCACATGTACGGTAATTCATGCTTGGTCTCCTGTTATTTTTGCGTAAAATATTCCGCAGTCGTTTTGACCGACTTGATCCCCACCGAAATTGTCGAACCGTCCACTTTTCGGCCGTGAACGACAAACTCGCTCAAGCCGGTGTGATTACTGCTGCCCCAGTCATAGGTATAGCCAAGGCGGGTCCAGGGATAGGGGGATGAACCGGTGCTGTACACATTTCTGGTGCGGTTGTTGAACCAGGAGGAATAGGTTTTGAATACGCCGTAGTCCGTCCCTTCGGTCGCCCTGACCTTGTTGTTCAGATCGAGCATCCGGAATGAATCGCTCGGAAAGCTGGTCTCGCAGACCGTATCGGATATCTCGGTGTCGGGACAGGGGCGGAAAAGATCCTGGGGTGAGACCCACATCTCCAGCATGTATTTTGCCTCTTTGGGATCACCCGGAACAGCATACTCGGGTGGTAGCCCCAGTAACTGGGCAATCCGTAACGGTTGCGGCACGGTGATGCCGAAATAGCTCTTGATCTCCGGCACCACCGTCACCCAGGAGTCGTATTTATAGGTTGGGCATTCGCCCCCTTCCAAACAGCTGGTATTGCCGCTGCAGCCGCCAGGAGCGGAGCATTTGTAATACTTCCCCGCGTCCCCCAGCCAGGTCACCACCAGCAGCCGCGACCCGACCACACCGTTCTCCCAGACCAGATTGGGATTCTCGTTGTTGATAGGCGTCAAGTAGCGTGAAATCTCCGCCGGAGTTGCCGTGCGGGCATCGGCCACGGCGCTGGAATACTGCGCCTGCAGGCTGACCGGCACCGGGGAGACAGGCGCTGAGGAGTCACTGCCGCAGGCGGCCAGCAGACAGAAGAACGAGACCAATGACAACCGGATCGGAAGTTTCATGTTTCGCACATGCACGTCCTCTATTTACTTAAAAACTTTGCAGCCCTGTTGGCGGCATTTGCGCGAAGATTGTAGTAGTAAAACAGGTAATCAAAGCTGTGGTACACACCGCTGGGAAACCCTGAGCTTAACGCATGCAAGGCAACCTCATCGGCAGTACTGCAGATCACCACGCCTTTGCCCAGGCTGACGGTGGCATCGGCATACTGGGGAACCTGCGAAAAGCCACCTGCCACCGGCATGAATGACCCCAGCCCCTGTGACGTCGGAGCGGTTGTTTCGTCTCTTGTCCAGGTAAGCGGATTTATGGCAATGGCGCCATCCAGAACAACCGGATTGACTCCTTTGGCAACAGTCGGCGATTGCGTGTTGTAGGAGATTATCACCCCGGTGTCATCCGGCCCTGTTGCAAACTTCAGATGAGGATTTTTCGTGAGGTACGCATCGGTAACCGAGCGGTTTCAAAGGCGGTAGCCGTCCGGGCAAAGGCGGCATTTGAGCCCTTCAGCATGGAGGCGTTATCAATTTCATTGACGTTCGGATCGCTTGGGCTGACCTTTTGCCAGGCAGTTGGATAGAGGTAGAATACGTCCACCGGCTTGGTTGTCGCAGGCAACGACAGCCAGTGTGCTGTCTTTGAATAATCAGTGGCCGCCAGTCCGGAACTTGACTTGTCACTTCCGCATGCGGCAAGTACTACACTGAGCCAAAGTGCTGCAGCGACAGATAGCATTATTCGTATGTTCATTTTTCTCTCCTTGTGATTATTGAACTGTGATCGAGATCGTGTCAGCACCGGTCATCCCATTGCTTCTGGTTGCGGTGACCGTTACGGTGTGGGAGCCCTTTGACAGCCCCGCCAAAGGGATACCGGTTGCCCAGACTCTTCCGTTGGTATTTCTAACGGTTGCGAGAGGGCTTGGTGTGGATCCGTTATCCACAACATACTCGACGGACGTGACTTTTTCCGGCGAGAAGACCATGGTTTTCAGCATAATGATCTGGTCCGTAGTGAAGGGCTGTGCATTTGGGTTGCCTGCCGTATAGGCTGTAGTATTGCCGAGCACGCTGTTGGCCGGTGACGTAATAAAGACGATCGGCCATTTGACGCTTGGTACAGCCGGGTCGGTTGCGTCAATCTGTACCAGCTTGGCTGCGGGACTCTTTGCGTCAAAATCGTAGGCAACAAGATAAAAGGTGGCCTGTTTCCCATGGGAGCCGAAGGTGTCAGCCTTGACGACAAGGGATTTATTGGCAAGCCACACCAATCCTGGTTCATGAACATGCCCGCTGAGATAGATGGGCGCCTGGAATTCATCTATCAGTTGCGTCATGCGGTCATTGCCGTCGGTAATCTGGTAAAAGTAGGTAGTATCCAGTGTTTTCGTGTTTGGTTTATAAATAGCCGTTCCCGGCACATAATTGGCTGGAGGAGGAGTATAGTTAGCGGCAACGGGACTGTGACCAAGCACGACGTTTAGAGCTACGGTCTGGTTGCGGTCAGGATGGTTATAAAGAGCTTGCTGCTGACTTGCGGGGAAATAACCGTAGATATTTTCCCAATTTCTCTTTACATAATTTGTTTGTGTAGATGCGGCGGTATTGGTACGAATCAGGCGTACCGCCCCCGCCGGGCTTTCGAGGGTTGTGTAGCCGTACCTGGTGGGGGTCTGGGCATAAAGCAGGAAATTTTTCAAACCGGCTTCATAATCAAAAAGCGAACTTTCCACCTTAACGTCATGATTACCGACAATATCAACGTACTTCGGATAGGATGTCAGGATGCTGCTCTTCAAGAGAGTACTGTAGGTTTCCCAGGTCTCCTTAATGTAACCTTTTTCGGTCATATCGCCGGTATGGATGGTGGCGAGCGGCTTAATCACCGGAGCGACCTCAGTGATGAGGGCGCTCATCAGCGCCTTGCCGCTCTGTGTGAGATCTACGGTCCCGTCTGCTGAAAGACCATCATTCGTGGTTGTCTTTGTATCAAAGTGCGTATCGGAGATATGCAGAAAGAAGACCGGCTCAAGAGCGGGGTTGGGACTACCCACAGTCAAGAGATCGCCCGAACTGCTCTGGCCGGCAGAGTTGGATGTTTCACCGCAACCCGTTACCAACGATCCTGCGCTAACAGCAAAAAACAGAGCTAATGCCAATGATGCCAATGATTTCTTCATTGATGATGCGCCCTTCCGGTTCATTGTGCGCCTCCTCGGTTTTCTGATAGTTCAGTCTACAGTGCTTTCCTTATTCCCCAATGCAAGCCATCAATTTAGATCGATTACCAACCGGCCGGAATCTTCCTGCCGTCCCCGAAACCGGGAGAGCGGCAGATAGCCGGTCAACGCAGCTGCTTGTGCCGGTTCCCCGATTCTGATTTTCAGATAGTCGAACTGGTGCGGATACCCGCTTTCTGAGATAGCGCTGAACGGTTCTGAAGAGACGGCACAAAAATCGATCGAGGACAGTTTTTGCACTGCCGGATCCAGGCTGATGAAAACACACTCGCCGGCGCTGATCCGGTTGTCCCATTCCAGGTAAAGCCGTGCAGCCATCTCGGGGAGATAGTTGAATCTGACAAATGGAGCCAGCACCTGCTTGAGGAGCGGGCGCGGAATGCTGAAAAAAATGCGCGGAACGGTCCGGCCGGGAAACCTTTTAATGGCCAGCCCCCACTGCGTCCCGCTCGCCTCCAGAGCGGGTTTCAGGAGTTCTTCCATTTTTGCAATATCGGTCAGCCCGTAGCTCCTCAGGAAACATCTGATCGTGGTAATCGGGTAGTGCATACTTGGGTTGATATAAAAATAGTGCGAAAGTCCGCTGCGTTCCTTGCCGTCATAATGGATTTTCAGCCAGTAGCGGGGAAGAAGGCTGAATTTTGCCCGAAGCGCCTTTTCATCGGACATGACGCACTCGTCCAGCGATTGGGTGGCCGCGAACTCTCTGCAGTCTGCTTCGTCATGGAAAAAGAAACTCAGGCCGGTGACCTGCAGACCGGCCAGCGCGAAGCTGACTTCAGCGTTGTCGAGCCATTCGGGTCGGAAACCAGCCAGATCCGGGATCATGCCAGCAGCTGCTCTTCCAGCCACAAATCCTCACCGGCGGCAATCAGTATCTGCGCCGCCGCCACCTGCACCGCCTGACGCGAGTGCTTCACCAACGGCTTGATCAGTTCGGCCACGTCCTTGGCGACCATCTGCAGGGCAGAGGTAGCCGCGGCACGCAGCCGGTAGTCCCCTTCTTCAATCAGACGGATCAGAGTTGGTGCGGCAGCAGTGCCCTGATCCTCCGCCATTTTTCTAAGCATCTCAATCCTGACCGCCGTGTCGCCCTCCGTGGATAAGGCTCCATTCCAGTCACCAACAATTGCTCCGGCTCTGACCGCTGCCAGACGCACGGCCGGGTTTTTGCTTTGCAGATAACGGCCGGTATGGGTCGCAAATATTTTACCGTATTCTTTCAGAATGAAGATCGCTTCCAGGGCAGCCGGCACCAGCACCTCCGAGCCGGAATCGAGCGCCTGCAGAATCAACTCAATGATATACACCGGAAATTTGTCTGCCCCCCATACCAGAAGCCACTTCTTGTCTTCTTCCGCCAGATGGTCCCATTTCTTTCTGAGATACAGGAAAGCTGTTTCAGCTTGCGCCTCAAGCAGCCGACGCGCATGCGAAGCATAGGGTCCCTGCAGCTCCGCAGCCCAGGCCGCTCCTGTCTCCTCTGAGATTTCGGGCGTAGGAAGCCCTTCGCAGCTGAGCATTGCGATCCTGATTTTTTCGCGGTCATTCTGCTGCCCGTGGCCAAGCATGGCGTCAGCCGCGGCTTGGGCATGTTTCAGCGAATTATTCTGCAGCAGCAGACCTGAAAGGCTATGCTTCTCGCCACCTTCAACTTCTCCTGCCAGATAACGCGCTGCCAGCGAGAGTGCCTCGGCATTCTCGGAAGCATGGATTTCCGCTTTGAAGATCTCCCGCACTCGCGGGTCTTTGAAGGCCACTAGGGCGCCCAGCACCAGTGTACGCAAGGGCGATCCGGTCAGGTTGCGGGCCTGTCCGCACAATTCCTCCACCAGATCCCAATCCTCTGTGGCACCATAGGCCGCCGCCTGCTCGGGATGCTGGATGATGGCCCGCAGTATTGAAAAGCGGATGCCCGGATCAGCTGACCGTAATGCC
The DNA here is from genome assembly GCA_964458105.1 of uncultured Geobacter sp. Taxonomy (GTDB): domain Bacteria; phylum Desulfobacterota; class Desulfuromonadia; order Geobacterales; family Pseudopelobacteraceae; genus JACRCG01. Next base: position 4,871 of record CAYWJJ010000072.1, on the reverse strand, counting down.
TCGACAATGTCCTTTGTGGTGCGTATGCGGATTTGCCCGGTTTCACTCATACAGCCAGACCTCCCGGCGGTTCAAAAATGACATCGAAAACAGAGGCGCTCCCGGCACCGCACTCGCTGCAAGCCTTGGCGGTCGTCTTGCCGATCGTGTTGGACAGGTTGTTGGCGTATGGTCCCAGTTTGGGTTCTATGCCGAGTGTTTTAAGCAGCGGCCAGGTTGTGCTGAAGCCGATATTGAACAGTTTGACCAGATTCAGATTGAGAAATATCCCGAAGGACAGATCGAAACCGGCCGTATGGTCGAGCTCAACTGTCAGTTTCGTTGGATTAGAGGGATCAGTTCCGGTTGTTGTTCCACCCATTTTCCCGTCGGCAAAGGCAAGATTGGAGTACTTGGTAGAATCGAGAGTTACTGTTTTCATTTTGACCGTTACCGGCATCTGAATCCCGATCAGGGGGCCGAAAGAGAGCCGGCTGAATAAAGCCTTGAGCGCTAGGTTCAATTCCGCAACCGGTTCAATCATAGGAGCAATGTCTATCGGCAGATTGAGCGTCGGAGTGGCAACCATTTCCCCGCCATTGGAGGCAAAGTTGCCCTTGCGTTCGTCGTACATTCCCCAGGATCCGATCAGCTGGTTGGAGAGAACCGGAACTTTTTTAAATGCAGTTTCTTCATGCTCGCTTTCAAAGCCCTCCTTGATCAGCTCGTAGATCAGCTCGATCACATCAAACTCGAAATTTATGTGGAAGTCGGCCAGCTTCGACCAAGTGCTGTCAAAATGCGAGTTCCACCCATCCCAAACCCATTTGAGCTTGAGAGTGTCCAGTGTGATATTGCACACGAACGACAGAGTAAGTCCGAACAGTATCCCGGCCTGAAGCTCGTCTCCGGCTACGGTTAGTTCAATTTTTCCGTTGTGAGTCGAGCCTTCCAGTTCCATCTCGGCGGCATAGGCAGGGCCGCAGAGCCCGAACACAACCTCGTATTTGGCGTTGGCGGAGAGACGAAACAAGAGGATGTTTTCATCTTTAATGCTGAATATGGTTCCGGCCATGTCTGTTCCGACATATCCGGAACGAAATGTGCCCAGAGCCGGAAAGAGGGCAAACCCGTTACAGATGCTCAACGGATCGGAAGTGGCTATCAAGGTCTTTGGTATCTGTGGCATGTGGCTCTCCTTTAAATTGGTATGCCGATGACGATGGATGTGGAGCCGTCCTGGAAATCGCCGGTAATGACAATCCGCCCGGAACTGTCCACTTGGTCAGGCATGAAGCCGAAGAAGAAACTTCTCATGACCGAACCATCGACGATGTCATCTTTTGAAAGGATTGTCCTCAACTCGGGTCCGTTATAGACCATCAGCTCAAGCCCTTTATCGGTGGAGGCCTGATAGTAGAGCAAACCATCGCTGCCTACCACCGGAGCCGAAAGGCTGACGATTGTTGCACCGAGAGGAGTGACGGAGCCGACAGAAACCACCTGTTTGCCGTTGTAGTTCAATACCTGGTGGTTATCATTAATATGGTTAACGTAGGCGGCATTGTTGCCGGCTCCGATTCGTGGCCCATACTTTATTTCACCCACCGCGATGTCTTCCATCCCAACCAATTTTCTGACCGTTTTCAGAGATGGAGAAGCGCTTTTCAAAACCTTTGAGAACTGGTTCCTGGCATTTCCGCTGATCAGCATGGACGAGGCGACCGCATCCATAATTCCGGCGGACTTCCTGGTTGTTTGCATCAGTTGGCTGCTGTTTGAGCCGTAGGCCTGCATGACATAGTTGCCGTTATCGTGCATATCTATCAGCCCGATGCCGGTCAAGAATCCATCAGTACCGGGAATTGCATCTCGTGTTGATGCTACAATGCGCCCCTGCTGGTTCACCTCGCCACCGGGAAGATGAAAAAGTCCCTGATGCCCCTGGGCCGTGTCACTGGGGGCAAAATGTGAAACAATCAGTACGTCATTGTTGTCATGTATGTCCAGATCGCCAAAGTTCCCGCCAAATTTGCCGCCACCGCCCGGCAGCGTAGTCCGGAGACCTGCTATCGGTTCGAGCCCCTGCTTTTCTCTTTCGAGGTAAAGGCTGGAGAGGTTGTCATCGGTCTGAATTGTTGCGGCAAAAGATCCATGGTCATTTGTGTCCGCCATATTGATCTGGGAAACAACTTTTTTATCCTTAAGCTCATCCCCCTCACGAACGACCTTCCGCTTCTGCACCACTTTGGGTCTCGAACTGTCGAAATCGACCTGCACTTCATAAAATCCATTCGTGTTGGTCTGATCCAATCCGTAGAAACAGACTTCATTTTTATCGTTAATCGTTACCGTTCCCGGTATGGCGCCGAGAGTATTGCCTCCCGGAAGAGGATCTCCTGAAGAGACCAGTTTGTAAAAGGTGTAACCGTTGGGAATTGGCGCCACTGGTGTTTCATCTGAACTTCTGCTGCCACAGGATGCAAGGGCCACTCCTCCGAGCGCGCCCCCCATAAGCTTTATAAAGTCTCTGCGATTTATCATGCCGCCTCCGGATTTCTGAATTTATCCAACCACTTTTCAAAGCGAAGCCGAGCCGACTACTTCTGAGCTGTCGGTACGAAAAATGCCGGTATCCAGGGGATATTGAGTATGACTCCGCAGCTGTGCTTGTCCTCATGCTTGATAGCGTCTTTTGCCAGGCCGAAAATCTCTCCCAACACCTCTCCTACCCCCGGAGCCACTTCATCCAGAGCGTCGCCGATTATATCGGTGATCAGTTTTGCCAGGCCAAGCGCATCGTCCAGAATAGTGACGTCTTTTTCTTTGAGGTAAACGGCGGAACCGTACCAATGCGCTACGTACTTGGTTACGTTCTCCTGGCAGACATAAGCAGCCTCCACGGTTTTCGCGACCGGTTGTGCCGGCGGCTTCAATGCCTGCAATGCAGCGTATTGGGGCGTCGATCTGAAATACCCGAAATCAGGCAGCTGTTCGATTGTTTTCCACCAGGCTTCCTCGGGTATTCCCGAATACGCAGGTGTATCGTTGATCGAAGTTTTCAGATGCTGAAGGATCAGGGCCGGGTCGCCCTGCTGCTTGGAAATGAGTAATGCCCTGACATGCTCATCGGCTCCGCTGTTGGGATATTGCGCATCACACTGGTCCAGCGTCGTATGCGCATCGGCCAACCTGTCCAGTCCGATCAGGATATAGGCTTTTAGCAGCAGAGCCTCCTGATTGGGAGCGAGTTGGATTGAGTTGTCGGCACTTGCCAGGGCATTATTGAGATTATTCACCCGGTTATCGGTAGTGCTGATGGCCATCTGCAAACTCTTGAACCCTGCCTGCAGCGCCTTTTGCGACTGAACTTGCGGTGAGACGCCATCACTGCTGCCACAGCCACCAACGCCGATGATCAAGCCTAACATCAGGGCTGCGACCCCGATATTCCTCTTTAAGCCATAGAGATGCTTCAACATGTTGTCCCCCTTCATGATGTGCCAGCACCCATTTAAACCCTGACAGCACGTCAAGTAGGGATGTGTACAGGCTCGTAGATTAATAGAGCGGGCAAAGTTTTTCCTTGCCCACCGGTTTGCCAGCCCTACCTGCCTACAGTGCAGGGTACAGTGTCTGCAAATGCGCCTTCATGGTCGGGCTCAGCTGTTTGAACAGCCGGGCGTTGTAGGATGCGTTGAAGGGTATCCCTTGGGGTGTCAGATCCACGAACTGGATTGACGGGTCGGTATAGGCATCTCCCGAATGCGCTACAGCGACATCGCCACCCCGTGGCCGGGTCGGGTCTGCCGGGCCGAAATCCACTCCATACATGGTATGATAGTTGGGTGGATTGCTCTTTAGCGGGTTCTGGAGAATCTGCTGGGTTGCAATGGCATACTTCCTTGACGTTGCCGCAGGCGTACCCTCTTTGACCGCTATATCAACGTTGATCGCTTCAATTGAAACCGTGTAGTCACTGTTGATAAAGATTTCAAAGGTGCGGAACTGCTGCGGGAAGTCACGCAGCGATGAACTTTCAACCTGCCAGAACCCCTTTTCGGGCGCATTGGCCGGATCAGGCGACTTGAAAGCCTTGACATGATTGACATGACGATGCCCGGCTATCCACATCAACAGGTTGGTCGTGTTCTGAAGAGTCGTAACCAGTTCCGTGATAGAGCAGGCATTTCTGTTTGTGGCAGTGGCTGTGGCAGACAGATCACCAAGCCACCATTCCAGTTCGGTGCCAACATTGGTAACGCAGATCGGAATATGGCAGGCAATGACCATCAGCTGATTGGCTGCCTGACCATCGGCAAGTTCAGCCTTAAGCCAGGCCCAGCGCGATGCATCAAGAAAGCCGTGGCCATGGATATCAACAGAGCCGTCGTCTTCCCGCTGGGTATCATCCAGCACAATCACTTTCAGCGGCACCGTTGACTTGGGCACAAAGCTGTAACAGGCAAAACCGGCTCTATCAGCAGCCGCAACCAGCTTGAAATTAGGATTTGAAGTAACCAGATTGAAACCATGGCCAACAGGAACGGTGGTTGTGTTAAAAAATTCCTGAATCCATTCTGTTCTATGCAGTGAACGACGGTTGGGGTCAGCCACCACCTTGGGAGCAACTGCGAGAGCTCCAGCGTATTTAACGGTGCCCAATGGGGTTGTGCCATCGATCACGCCCTGGTAATAGCTGCCATTGGGATTATTAAGCCTATTCTTGTCGATATTGGCCGGGAATGAGGCCGGGGTTGCGATAGTAACGGGGGTGAGCAGATCATTCGACACCGACCAAACCGTATCGCTGATGTATGAATCAGCCAGGCCCGCAGTCTCATAGACCGGGAATGAACCGATCATGAAGTGGTCATGGTTGCCCAGGGTTT
>CAYWJJ010000071.1:0-21644 GCA_964458105.1 uncultured Geobacter sp. | reverse complement strand
CGTCACAGCAGGGGGCAGCGGTTGTCAGTACCAGGTCTGGTGGTGGAATTACCGGAAGTGTCCGTGTCGATGGCGGGGTCAAGGCGGATTATTCGAGTTCGCAGGTGGTTGGGACGAGAGTTGAATCCAAACAGAATCTGGCAGGTAGTGCGGCGTCACAGGAGTTCAGGGAAGGACGCTCTATTGATGCAGGTACTGCCTCTACTACGATTGCCGTTGGCCAGGGGGCTCTGCATGAGACTGCGGGCCTTGTTGGAGACGTTACCACAGTGACTGCCCCAAATCGTTCTATGATTAAAAATAGAGAAGCGAAAGAAGCAGCAGCAATAAAAGCTGAAGAGGTTACTGTTCGTGAATCGGCAAGAGTTATGGAAAGTCGGGTTCAACAGCAAACACAGAGGACTGGGAAAATTCTTCAGCAACAGAGCAAGACATCGAATCTACCAAAAGGCCCTGGGCCTACACCGCTCAGGAGAGGAAAATAGGCTATGATGGGAAAGAAGATATTACTGGTCAATGACGGGATCATCGCTCTTGTCAGCGAAGATTTTAGTAATCGCGAAAAAGCAGGGAATTCTGAAATTGAGCTTGCTCTTGCTGATTTTGGAGCAACCTTGACATTGGAGGGGTATCAGTTTTGTCTGCCGAGTGATGTCTTAACGCATTTGGAAAAGACGGATGGAACGAATATCTATTTCTATGTGTCGTCACCGTATGACCTGATAGCCGAATATCAAGGTTGCATTTCCCTCGATAGAGACGAAATATTGAAATTGAAAGGAGCCTTGGAATATAGTCAGTGTTTGTGATGGTCGCTGTTATAAAGAAACCAGTATCGCCAATCCTCATCCCTATTGTAGTTACTTGATCTTTTATCCGTGCTTGCAAATCCGTATTTCAGAAGTGGCCAGAGGGACAACCCTCTCATTGTACCGGCAAATAGACGAACCGGGATACGGTCCAGGCATACGTAGAATAATGCCAGTGCAGAAATTCCAAGCATCCAGTACCAAAAGGACGATCTAAAGAATACCCCAACGGTCATGCCTGCCAAAAGGCAGGGAAGTCCAGTTCCGACAGCAGATATAACGAATGCTCTAAGTTTCATTCTCACCTCATTCCTCTCCTTTCCCTGACGGTCTAACTTCGATTGGATTTCAAAAGATAGTTTGACCAGCTTCAATTTGATTGTCAACTCATTTTGACCTCAAAAAGCTATTATTACAGCTTGTTGTAGCACTCTGTCCGAAATGAACAGCGTGGTTTTACAATATTAGAAATTTATCCTGTTTACCAAGGCATTTAGATAACGTAAGTGGTGAAGAATACCTTCAAGATGATTTCCAATTATATGTTAAATTGGTTTTTTTGGCAAAATTCGACTCTATTCGACACATGATTCTTGCTTTTGACAGGTGGCGGGAGTAGTCTGTGGAATATTTTGCGCAACTCGTATCCTTAATAATAATTTTCTTATTTTATGGGTAATTGCGATTATAAAATGAGTGAAGGACGAAGGCTATGGATGAGAGATGGCTGACGGTCGATGACATTTGCAAATATCTAAACGTAAGTAACGAGACGGTCTACAAGTGGATTGAGCAGCGTGGTATGCCCGGTCATCGTGTCGGTCGTCGCTGGATGTTCAAACAGGATGAAGTGGATGAATGGGTCCGCTCCGGTGGTGCGGCTGACAAAACCATTGAACTATAGGGAATAATCATGTCAGAACCGATTCAAGACAAGATTAAACGATCTTTTCAGGCTACCGAAGGACTATACCATCGGCTGGTTTTGCTGGTGGGGCAGAGTGGATCAGGCAAAACGGGCATCCTTTGCCGCGTAGCGGGCGATCAAGGCATCGAGGTCATCAATATCAATCTGGCTCTTTCGGCTGAGTTGCTTGAGCTTACAGTCAAACAGCGTGCACTGCGCCTGCCAGAAATATTGACTCAGATTGTGGATAAAGCGGAGTCTCCCGTGGTGCTTGACAACCTCGAAATCCTGTTCGACAAAGACTTGAAACAAGATCCGTTGCGTCTATTGCAGGGTATTTCGAGAAATCGCTCGGTTTTGGCGTCATGGAACGGTACGGTCTCAGACAGTAAGCTCATGTATGCCGAAACAGGTCACCCTGAGTACCGATGTTATGACCTGGTAGACACGCTGGTCGTGAGCATGGATGGAACAGCATCAATCGATTAGGACTGATCTTAAGAGAGGTGAGACAAGTATGAAATACGGAGATCTAATACAATTCGATCCGATTGAGTCGGTCGTTCAATTACGTGATGCGGATAAAGCTATAGCTGCACGCCAACTCGTGAACACATATGTCATCTCCGAGGAAATGGCAGAACGACTCACCCAGCTTGTATTTCCGCAAATGCAGTTCGAGCAGCCGGTCGACAACAAAGGCCTGTTAGTAGTTGGTAACTATGGTACCGGTAAGTCTCACTTGATGTCGGTGGTCTCCAGCCTCGCCGCGGACGTCTCTCTGCTCGATGCTTTGAATCATAAAGGGGTGGCAGAAGCAGCCAAGCAGATCGGCGGACGCTTTAAGGTCATTCGCACTGAGATCGGCGCAACCACCATGTCCCTGCGCGATATCCTGGTTGCTGAACTGGAAGAGAATCTTGACAAGCTCGGGGTGGAGTATGCTTTCCCCGAGGTGGGCACCATCACGAGCCATAAGCGGGCCTTCGAAGACATGATGGAAAAGTTCGGCCAAGTTTACCCTGAGCACGGCCTGCTCCTGGTGGTCGATGAGTTGCTGGATTACCTGCGCACACGTAAAGATCAGGAACTGATCCTCGATCTGAACTTCCTCCGCGAAGTCGGCGAAGTATGTAAAGACCTTCGCTTCCGTTTCATGGCTGGCGTGCAGGAAGCCATATTTGACAGCCCCCGCTTTGCTTTCGTTGCCGACAGCATTCGTCGGGTGAAGGATCGCTTTGAACAGATTCTGATCGCCCGCAACGATGTCAAGTTCGTTGTGGCCGAGCGTCTGCTCAAGAAGACCGCTGAACAGCAGGCCAAGATCCGAGAGTATCTTATACCGTTTGCCAAGTTCTACGGTGGTCTCAATGAGCGGATGGATGAATTCGTCCGACTCTTCCCTGTGCATCCCGATTACATCGACACCTTCGAGCGGGTTACTGTGGTTGAAAAACGTGAAGTGCTCAAGACTCTCTCTATGAGCATGAAAGGTATCCTCGGTAAGGAGGTGCCGCAGAATGAGCCTGGTCTGATCGCCTTCGACAGCTACTGGGGCACGCTCAAGCAGAACGCGTCCTTCCGCGCAATTCCCGAGATCCGGGCGGTAATTGAATGTAGCCAGGTGCTGGAGTCTCGCATCGAAAATGCGATTACCCGCAAGCAATACAAGCCGATGGCCCTGCGCCTGATCTACGCTCTCTCGGTGCATCGTCTTACCACTGGCGACATATATGCCCCTATGGGCGCCTCCGCCGAAGAACTTCGAGATCGCCTCTGCCTCTTTGACCCGTTGATTGCCGAATTGGGAAGCGATGAACCGGACAAGGACCTGCAGACCCACGTGGAAACAGTCTTGCGTGAGATCCATAAGACGGTCAGCGGCCAATTTATTTCTTTCAATGCTGATAACCGCCAATTCTATCTGGACCTGAAAAAAACAGACGACTTTGATGCATTGATTGAGCGTAAATCTGAAACCTTGAGCGAGTCTCAGCTTGATCGTTTCTATTACGAGGCACTCAAACGTGTGATGGAATGCCAGGACGCTACCTATGTCACTGGCTACAAAATCTGGCAACATGAGCTGGAATGGCAGGAGCGCAGAGCTTCTCGGACCGGCTATCTGTTTTTTGGTGCACCCAACGAACGTTCAACAGCAGTTCCGCAGCGGGACTTCTATCTCTACTTCATCCAGCCAAATGATGCTCCACGCTTCAAGGATGAAAAGGTAAATGACGAGGTTTTCTTTCGGCTCAAAGGAATAGACGAAGAATTCCGTACCGTTCTCAAGAGATATGCGGCGGCACTCGATCTTGCAGCGACCTCCTCCGGCCACGCCAAGGCAACATATGAAGCTAAGGCCAATGGTTTTCTTCGCCTGTTGGTACAGTGGCTCCAAAAGAATATGGCTTCAGCCTTTGAAGTGACTTATCAAGGCCGCACCAAATCGATGACCGAGTGGGCTAAAGAAAAAGGCGGCAATATCCGTTCGTTGTCAGGAATCGCTGCTCACGAGACAATTAACTTTCGTGACCTGATTAATACAATCGCGGGCGTTTGCCTCTCCCCAAATTTTGCTAATCAGGCTCCTGATTATCCTTGTTTCTCAGTGCTTATCACCGGAAACAACCGAGTCCAAGCTGCACAGGATGCACTGCGGGCTATTGCCGGCCAGAACCGTACCAAGCAGGCCACTGCCGTGCTGGATGCCCTGGAGCTTCTCGACGGCGAAAAGATTGATGCCAACAAATCCAAATACGCTAAGTTCATCCTCGACGCATTCAAGGCCAAGGGGCATGGACAGGTGGTGAACCGTAGCGAGATTATCCAGGACGATCACGGTCTGGAGTACCTTAACCCAGGTGCTGCTCGGCTTGAACCCGAGTGGGCGGTGGTCCTCCTTGCCATCTTGGTCTACACCGGCGACATCGTACTCTCAATCCCCGGCAAAAAATTCGACGCTACCGCGCTACAGCAGCTTGCGGCCACAAGCATGGACGAACTGACCCGCTTCAAGCACCTGGAGCAGCCTAAAGAATGGAATCTGCCTGCCCTCAAGGCACTATTTGAACTTCTTGGACTCCCCTCCGGGTACCCTCAATTAGTCAGTCAGGGTAGCGATACACCAGTCATAGAGATGATTGATCGGGTTTCAAAACTCGTCAAACGTATCGTCATGTCTCAGCAGATTCTCCGCGACGGTCTTACCTTTTGGGGGCAGGACCTGCTCACGGGCACCGACCTTGCCAGCCATGCCAGCGGTCTGGATGAGGCCAAGACTTTTTTTGAATCGTTACAGGCCTACACCTCACCAGGAAAGCTGAAGAACTTCCGTTTCAGCTCCCAAGAGGTGACTGCTCATGAAAAGGCAGTTAAGGCATTGGATGACCTAGATGCCATACGTGAATTCGTCCAGGACCACAGCCCGACTGCCTCCTGGCTTTCCACGGCCGAAACTGTTCTGCTTGCCGAACACGACTGGGTGGATCGCATGAAAATCATCCGGAAGGACATATTGTCTGAGCTCAAACAGGCCAATCTGTCGGCGCTCTCCGGACAGTCTCATGGCATCGGCGTTAAGCTCCAGCAGCTCAAAAAAGAGTATACCGTTGCCTACATCGGCCTTCATACCAAGGCTAGACTGGGTTTGAACGACGACAAGCGCAAGGCAGCACTACTCAATGATCCTCGTCTTCAGACCTTGCTCAAACTGGCAGGTATCGACTTGATGCCTCGACAGCAGCTCACCGAATTCCAGAATCGCTTGGCTGGGCTGAAGAGCTGTTTTGCCTTGACGGAGCAGAATCTCGACTCCACTCCTGTTTGCCAGCATTGCGGTTATAGACCATCGGTGGAAATCGGCGCAGCAGCAGGTTCGCAGTTGATCGACCAGATGGATACTCAGCTCGACGACCTGGTGGCAGGTTGGACTTCCACTCTCCTTGGCAACCTAGAAGATCCGATTACTCAAACCAAAATGGACCTGCTCAAGAGTGATGACCGGGAGCCTTTGGAGGCCTTCCTCAAATCGCGGGAGCTGCCGGTGCCGCTGGACAGTAATTTCGTTCATGCGCTTAAAGAGGTTCTTTCCGGTCTGGTTAAGGTACCCCTAAAGGTTAAAACTCTGCTGACCGCCCTTCAGGTAACAGGAGGTCCGTCCACTCCTTCAGAAATGAAAAAACGCTTTGAGGAATACATCGATCAGCTCATCAAGGGCAACGACCCGGCCAAGGTAAGGATTGTAATGGAGTAAGAGGGACTAAGTCTGTGACTAACTTGGACGAACTTAGTCACTCTCGAAGTGACCAAGTTGCAGAGTCGAAGGAAAACCAGGAGAAATTGATTTATGGGCAATAAAGACAATCAGAGACCACGACTGTTTGCTGATGCACAGACAGATCTGTTTGAGAAATCATACGAAGAGCAAATGGCGGCGAAAGCCTGCCAACCGCTGACCAGTCTTGGTATCACTTTCGAGAATGACGAGACCCGCCGCAAGCACTTCACGGAAAAGCTGCGAGAAAAACTGCAAGACCCGGAATTCCGCAAGATCGAAGGATTTCCCATCGGCTCTGACGAAGATATTCTAGCACTGAGTGATCCGCCGTACTACACCGCCTGTCCCAATCCCTGGATTGCCGACATTGTTGCCGATTGGGAGCAGCAGAAACCTGCCAAGCCTGCTGGTTACAGTTATCATAGGGAGCCATTTGCGGCGGATGTGAGCGAGGGGAAAAACGATCCGATCTATAATGCCCATTCCTATCATACCAAGGTGCCTCATAAGGCCATTATGCGCTATATCCTCCATTACACCGAACCGGGGGATATCGTTTTTGACGGTTTCTGTGGAACAGGTATGACCGGTGTTGCTGCGCAAATGTGTGGTGACCGGAATGTGGTCATGGAGCTTGGGTATCAGGTAAAACCTGATGGAAGCATTCTTCGTGAAGAGACTGATGTAAATGGCAAGTCAGTTTGGATTCCATTTTCAAAGCTTGGTGTGCGCCGGGCATTACTAAACGATCTCTCGCCAGCAGCCACTTTCATTGCCTACAATTATAACACGCCGGTAACTCCATCATCCTTCGAACGAGAAGCCTACCGAATCTTAAAGAAGGTCGAGAAAGAATGCGGATGGATGTATGAGACAAAGCATTCTGATGGCCGTATCGGGACAATAAACTACACCGTTTGGTCTGATGTGTTTGTCTGTAATGAGTGTGCTGGTGAGGTGGTCTTTTGGGATGCAGCCGTTGACGTGAAAAACGGGAAAGTTCATGACATCTTTCCTTGTTCTCACTGTAATGCCGAGCTAACTAAGAGAGGTCTTGATAGAGCTTGGGCAAACAAATTTGACGTTGCTATCGGCGAAACGGTCAAACAGGCCAAGCAAGTTCCGGTACAGATTAACTATTCTGTTTCTGGCGTATCAGGTCGATTCGAAAAGAAGCCCGACGAATCTGATGTCGCTTTAATTGCCAGGATTGAGAGTGAGGATATACCTTGTTGGTATCCGTCTTCTCGCATGATTGAGGGTCGCGAGACACGACGAAACGATCCCATCGGCATTACGCATGTCCATCACTTTTACACAAAGCGAAATTTACGAGTTCTCGCTACACTCCGTCAGTTACTGTCAACTTCAGAAATGGAAAGTCAGTTACTTTGCCTTGTTGGAGATCAGCTCCCTAGGGCAAGTAAGATGCACAAAATTGCGGTTAGTCGCCTCAATACCAATCTCTCAAAAACAGCAGGAGTCCTTGCAGGAACTTTATATATACCTTCAAACCAAATCGAATACTGCCTTATCGCCATGATAGGTTACAGAATCAAGGATGTATCCTCATATTTAAGCAAAAGAGATAGCACAACCAGGCAGGTGGTATTCACCTCTTCATCACAGAAGATGTTAATACCAGACAGTTCTTTGGACTATTTTTTCTTTGATCCACCGTTCGGAGCGAACATCAATTACTCTGAGCTAAATTCTCTATGGGAGTTTTGGTTAAAAGTTCTAACTAACAACAAACCAGAGGCTATTGAGAATAGTTCGCAGGGTAAAAGTCTAGATGAATATCGCCAATTAATGGCCGGTTGTTTTGAAGAAGCCTATCGCTTGTTAAAACCCGGTCGCTGGCTTACAGTGGAATTTTCAAACACAAATGCTTCTGTATGGAATAGCATTCAGACCGCGCTAACTGAAGTTGGATTCATTGTAGCGAATGTCTCTGCTCTCGACAAAAAACAAGGAAGTTTTAAGGCCGTAACCACTCCTACTGCTGTCAAGCAGGACCTAGTTATCTCCGCCTACAAACCCAACGGCGGCTTTGAAGAACGGTTCCAGAAGGAAGCCGAAACAGAAGAAGGCGTCTGGGATTTCGTCCGTACCCACCTGAAATACCTTCCGGTCACTAAGCACCAAGGGGCATTATTGCAACTCGTCCCTGAGCGTGACCCGCGTATTCTCTTCGACCAGATGGTTGCTTATTACGTACGCAAAGGCTATCCGGTGCCTATTTCCAGTCAGGAGTTTCAACTTGGCCTTTTCCAACGCTTCTCAGAGCGTGACGGCATGCTCTTTCTTCCTGAGCAGGTAGCAGAGTATGATACGAAAAAGTTGCAAGCCGGAGAGATTGTGCAGGCCACGCTCTTTGTGTCAGATGAAGCCTCGGCAATTGACTGGCTTCGTCAACTGTTGAAAGCCAAGCCGCAAACCTTTTCTGACATTAATCCTCAGTTCATGCAGCAACTGGGTGGCTGGAGCAAGAACGAAGCGCAACTTGATTTGCGCGAACTGCTCAACCAGAACTTTATCAGTTATGACGGTAAAGGTTTGGTTCCAGAACAGATCCACGCCTATCTTTCCACCAACTGGAAAGAACTACGTAACCTGCCCAAGGATGATCCAGCACTGGTAGCCAAGGCCCGCGACCGTTGGTATGTGCCCGACCCCAACAAGGTAGGCGATTTAGAGAAAATGCGCGAGAGAGCCCTGCTCAAGGAATTCGAGGAATATAAGCATACTAAAAAGAAACTCAAAGTCTTTCGTTTGGAAGCTGTCCGCGCTGGCTTCAAGCAACTCTGGCAGCAACGTACTGATGAGGCATACAAGACTATCATCGATGTTGCAGAGAAAATACCCAATAATGTCCTTGAAGAAGATCCCAAACTGCTGATGTGGTACGACCAGGCTGTAACACGCCAAGGAAGTGTGACCTGATGATCACGGAAGATAGAAAATTTTTAGACCTTGATCATGTCTGTGACCAGATTCTTAGTCAGGATGACAGAACCATGTTCACAGAAGCAATTCGTTGCTACCAAATAGGTTCGCATAGAGCCGCTATAATTTTAGCTTGGTGTGTAACCGCAGACTGCCTGTATAGAAGGATTGATGAGCTGGCTTCAGAGGGCGATGGTGTAGCTCAACAAGCAAGGACGGAGTTACAGCCAGTAATTGGATTAGTGCATTACGAAGAAAACTTGATCGTGCAGGCTCGGAAGTGTGAATTGTATGATGAATATGAGGAGAAATGCCTTAGATTTGTTCGTGACACTAGATCCAAATGCGCGCACCCTACTGGAGTTATTCCCTCGGCTGAAGCAGTTCGCAATATCTTACACATTTGTTCTCAAGTAGTACTTTGCCGTGAAGGCTTTCGTGGAATGTCTTATGTGAAGCACTTTGTTCAAATAAAGCTTGATAACTCACATCTCTTTGCCGACAAAAATCGTACTACCGAAGCCTGTAATTACTATTTTGGCAAGGTGTCTGAGCGCATTAGGCCACAGTTTGCCTCCTGTGCTTCAGAACATTTACGGAACGGTTGTAGTGCAACTTGGAAAACAAATAGTTTTGTTTTTTTTAAAGAATTACTGTCGAATTCAGCAGATGATCTAGCAAAAAAAATCTCTCAGAAATTTCAGCCTATAGAAGGCCTTGACCCAATGTTTTATTCAGTGCTTTTGGGCTTAGATCAAAGGGTACATTTATGGGACATTCACGCTCGGGGACAAGCAAGAGGTCATTTACGGGATTTATTGAAATCTGGGAAAGTAGATCCGTTTGCGTTCCTAGCATATGCGAATTTGAGTTCATTTGATGAGTTTGAAGAGCCGGATAAATTGCTCTTCATGCAGAGATTATCTGTTTTTTCTGAACAAATTTCACAACATGATTTACTTCAGGCTAATAGACGAAAAGAAATTCTTGATCTAATTTTGGAAGGGTTGACAGATACGACCTTTGAGCAACAAATCTTAAAAGCAATAAAGCACCTTTTTTCTGCCAACTTATTTGCGCAAGAGCGTCATGAAATTAGCCTTATTATTGATGCGATAATCCAAAAAGATTGGAGAGATGATGCAGTACGTCAATTATTCTTGTATGCATCAGATTGGACCGAAGCTCTTCAAATTCAATTTCTTAAGAAAATAAATAATTATCTTCTCGAGTGTTCAGGTGACTCATCTGACGACGTTATGCTGGTTTTTGATTTAGCTGACAGAATACTTGAAGCTACTCCTGATCTTCTTCCTATTCAATTTGAGGAAATAGTAAAGAGACTTATCAATGACGAGATTCAAATGGGATGGTATGAGCAGAAAGGAGAGGCGTGGAGCACTTTTATCGGACAAGTGAGCGTAATAGCTAGTCGATATGGGGCTCATCTCCCCATTATTTCAGCACTAACTTTGCCAACTCTCGATGAGCCTGATGAACTAGGTGGCCCAGATGATTAGCAACTTGGCTATATTTATGATCATTAACTTACTTGGCAATGTGATTAGGCTTAACAGAATCAAAATAGGAGGCGAATAATGGCAAGAGCGGACCTATTAGTTCGTCTTGTCCAATCCGGAATACGGAGCGACAAGGCCACATTCAGAAAGGTCGTTGAGGCGATTATTGCCGAAGAACGAACTAAGCAGCACCAAGTGTTGGCCGAAAAGCTGGAAGAATTACTTAATTCTACCCCCATAGAACGTCCTACCAACAATGGTGGGGCAGTGCTCGATCAACGTATGGGCAACCTTTTTCACGAAATCACGCCACAACGAAAACTGTCGGAATTGATTCTGCCTGAGGAAGTACAGCAGATATGCCAGAGTCTAGTACAGGAACACCACCGAACGGATCTTCTCAGATCCTACAATCTGGAACCTCGCAACCGTCTTCTGCTTATAGGCCCGCCCGGAAATGGTAAGACGTCCCTTGCTGAAGCGATAGCTGAGGCACTCATGGTGCCGCTTCTCGTCGTCCGCTATGAAAGCGTTGTTGGCACATACTTGGGAGAAACTGCCGTTCGACTGAAGAAGCTCTTTGAATTTGCCTCAACTAGAAAATGTGTGCTCTTTTTTGATGAGTTTGAAACTCTCGGTAAAGAGCGTGGTGACCTTCACGAGACCGGCGAGATTAAGCGAGTCGTCAGTTCACTGCTGATGCAGATAGACAATTTGCCAAGTCACGTGATGGTCATTGGCGCTACCAACCATGCAGAACTGCTGGATCGAGCAGTGTGGCGCAGGTTCCAGGTTCGCATGATTCTGCCTGGTCCGACTCGTGCCCGACTGACT
This sequence comes from uncultured Geobacter sp., assembly GCA_964458105.1. Taxonomy (GTDB): domain Bacteria; phylum Desulfobacterota; class Desulfuromonadia; order Geobacterales; family Pseudopelobacteraceae; genus JACRCG01. The sequence goes on along the minus strand of CAYWJJ010000071.1, from coordinate 10,346 downwards.
GAGTGGTTTGAGAAGTTTGAACGACGGATTAAGATTCAACTCGGTTACTCTCCCGGCACACTTGCAAAGCGTCTGACGGGCTCCAATTTTGCCGAAGTCGAAGAATTTGGTACTACGGTCTTCAGGCAGTATGTATTGGAACAACCGAACTCCAACATGAAGGATATAGTGACCAAAACTCTCCAGCATTGGTCTGCAAGATCAGTAAAAGTTGCACAACAGGATGAGCAGGGGGTAAAGGATGCCTGAACGTCCGCTACTTTTGTTTCCTACGCCTGAACGTGCTGATCGAACAAAACAAACTCCCTCACCTGGCCATATACATCGACCGGGTTTCGGAAGACAGGGCGAACGGCTCGCTCCTATTTTCAATCAACTTCAAACTGCGTTCAATGAGCGAAGGGTTGAGGTTCAACAAACTACGGCAGGCATCGATCCAGAACAGGTTCTTGTTATTGAAACTGTTGGCAGCATTGAAAAATTTGCTAATGCTGTTAAACGGATTGCCGGCTTGGAATGGATGGGAGAACTAGAGGCTGATGAAATCGCACCTGATGAGGATTTTTTCGACGAGGCCAGGCCTGATAAGCAACTAAGCGGTCGTCTGTACCTCATTATGACAAATCAGAGAGCGTTGGATGAAATGCTTTCCTTGTTTCGCCGCTATCAAGCTGACCCAAATATGCACTTTGAACGGGGATTGACCAAATTCCGAGATGTATTTCTATGCATTAAGGATATTCACCGTTGGGATGCCCATGACCGACTTTACGAGACAGGCGTTCTGGAAGCGTGGCGCGAAGACCTTGAACATGATGGCGACAGGCCGATCAAGTTTGAAGCAGAGCTATGGTTTCGAGGAACCCTTGCAAAAAGACAAACCAGTCAAACGCAGGTTTTCAATTTGGTTCAGCAACTTGGCGGCCGAGTAATAAGTCAATGTGTTATCGATGATATATCTTATCACGCCCTTTTGGCCGAACTTCCTGCCAACTCAATACGCCAGATTGTTGAAAACCCGACGACCGAACTTGTCAAATGCGACAGTATCATGTTCTTTAGGCCAGTGGGCCAGATGTCGGCCGGAGATCGTGTTGCGGAAGGAGATGTTGAAGCAGGTGCACTTCAAGAGATGGCACTGCCGACAGGTGATCCTGTCATCGCTATTTTGGATGGCCTACCTTTGGCCAACCATCAGTTATTGGTGGGAAGACTGATCATTGATGACCCCGATGACTGGTCTACTGACTATGCAGCATCAGAACGTATCCATGGAACTTCAATGGCATCATTAGTTGTTCAAGGGGATATGAACGATGGTGCATCGCCATTGACACGACCTGTCTATGTTCGTCCAATTATGAAACCCATGCCCGACGATTTTCGGATTCCTCGTCGCGAGTATGTCCCCGAAGATGTTCTTGTGGTGGATCTGATTCACAGGGCAGTCAGGAGAATCTTCGATGGAGACGGGGTAGAGGGGCCAGTTGCTCCGCATGTCAAGATAGTCAATCTATCTATAGGAGATCCAAGCCGACAATTCTCGAGAGCAATGAGCCCCTTGGCAAGGCTCTTGGATTGGTTAAGCGTCAAATACTCAATATTGTTCATCATTAGTGCGGGGAACCATCCAAAGCCAATTTGTTTGGACATTACCGGTGAAGAATTCGAGCAACTTCAACCTAATGAGCTCGAAGATAAAACAATCAAGGCCTTATATCAGGATGCTCGGCATCGAAGACTGCTTTCACCAGCGGAAAGTATCAATGGCTTAACCGTTGGAGCCATACATTTCGACAATTCACAGGTTGTGTCGACTGGGAACCGTTTTGACCCTTTTGAGCAAGTTCTTCCCAGTCCGGTCTCAGCTTTTGGTAGTGGCTATCGAAGAGCCATAAAACCAGACATCCTATTTATTGGCGGAAAACAATGGTATGACACGCCCATCTTTAGAAATCAGCCAGTTAATCTAGAAGTAAGAAATTCCATAATCGCTCCTGGAAACAAAGTGGCATATCCTGGAAGGCAACCCGGAGACCCCGCGGCATTGGCCTATACACGCGGGACTAGCAATGCTACTGCATTGATTAGCAGAGTTGCCGGTATTTGCTATGACTCGTTGCTTCAGCTAATTGAAGAACAAGAGGCTGAAATACACAATGATGCCTGTATAACACCTTTGCTTAAAGCAATGCTGGCTCACGGATGTACATGGGGTGATTTGGGAAGTCGCATTTCTAATGCATTGCGAACACCAGAAAATGGAAGACAGATCGGTGGGTGGATCAGCCGTTGGTTGGGTTACGGGATTCCGCAAATAGAGCGGGTACTTGATTGCACTGATCAACGTGCAACTTTATTGGGGTTCGGCCAACTATCTGATGGCGAAGCACATGTGTTCAGTTTACCTCTACCGCCTTCCCTTGGTTCGCGTGCTGACTGGAGACGACTGACCATTACCCTTGCATGGCTCTCCCCCGTAGCTGCAAACACTCAAAAATACCGGAATGCAAGCTTATGGTTTGAAGCCGAAGGTGTAAATCTCGCAAAGGATCGAAAAGAATCGTGTGGCGGGCAAGATGGTTGGCGGGCTGTGCGACGAGGTACAGTGCAGCATGAAGTTTTTGAAGGACAAAGGGCTGAGCCATTTATCGATGGTGATGTTATTCAAATAAAGGTCAACTGTCGTGAAGATGCGGGCAAAATTGTTGAGCCAATTCCATATGGCATCGTCGTATCCCTTGAGGTTAGCGAAGGGATCAATATCCAAATATATAACGAAATTCGTGCTCGGATCGCTCCAGTTATCCAAATCCAGCAAGCAATTGAAGGTAACTAAGGCGGTCTTGAATTATGGAATCTGTATGGCAATATAGCAGCATCCATAATAGTGCCTGTAAGGTCATTGAAGAACAGACCTTATGGGGGCAGACGGTTTGCCGTGTCTGGTTACCAAATCAGGATGCCGTTGTGCGGATTTCCCGTTCCGCCTTGCGCCCATTGAGCGCTAATCTTCAGCCAGAAATTGAAGCCTATCGAATTGGCTATGTAGCGGCTGCAGCAAAAGTTGCTGAAGTGCTGGAAGGAAGCAGCAGCTCGTCGGACGGCCATGTGCTGTTGGCTCCCATGGAGTCGAACGTCATACCGCTTCCGCATCAAATCCATGCTTTGTCCCGAGCAATCTCCGGAGATCGGATTCGGTATCTTTTAGCTGATGAAGTCGGTCTAGGAAAAACCATCGAGGCCGGGCTGGTCATGCGCGAGCTGAAGCTTCGCGGTCTAGTGCGCCGCACACTGGTCGTTGCTCCAAAGGGACTGGCGACCCAGTGGGTAGCGGAGATGCAGACCCACTTTAACGAGCAGTTCCAGCTCGTTTTGGGTGACGACATTGGCACACTGCAACGCATGGCTCCGGGGACGGATCTCCGAAGCTCCCCCTGGGCACTGTTTGATCAGGTCATAGTCTCGCTGGATTCAGTGAAGCCCATGGACAAGCGGCGCGGCTGGTCAGCGGAGCGTGTTGCTGAGTACAACCGCAGTCGTTTTGAAGATCTTGTAACTGCAGGATGGGATCTGGTTGTTGTGGACGAAGCTCATCGCTTGGGGGGCAGTACCGATCAGGTGGCTCGCTACAAGCTAGGACGGGGTTTGGCAGAGGCCGCGCCCTATGTGTTATTGCTATCCGCCACTCCGCACCAAGGTAAGACTGATTCCTTCCACCGCCTCATGAACCTACTGGATACCGATGCCTTTCCTGATGAGGAAAGCGTCTCCCGCGACCGGGTGGCTCCCTTTGTAATCCGTACAGAAAAGCGCAGAGCCATCGATGCCGAAGGCAAACCGCTATTCAAACCCCGCAGAACGCAAATGGTCCCGGTTCAATGGGAGTCCCGACACAAGTTGCAACAACTTCTCTATGAAGCGGTGACCGATTATGTGCGTGAAGGATACAATCAGGCTCTACGCGAGAAGAAACGCCACATAGGTTTCCTGATGATCTTGATGCAGAGGCTGGTGGTCTCCAGCACACGAGCAATCCGCACCACTCTGGAGCGACGGCTTGAAGTGTTGAAAACCGGGGAGAGACAGGCCAGCCAACGCCTTGACGAGCTTGAAAATGGGTCTGAAGTCACTGAGGATTTCGATGAATTGTATGATATGGATGGTCAGGAGCTGCTTGATGAGCTTCTGAAGTCGCATACATCTGCCCTGCAGAGCGAGGGCAGCCATGTGGAAACTTTGCTTGAGGCTGCCCGTAAATGTGAACAAGCTGGTCCGGACGCAAAGGCTGAAGCCTTGATTGATTGGGTTTACCAACTCCAGGCCGACGAAAATGAGCCTGATTTGAAGGTGCTTATTTTCACCGAGTTTGTGCCGACTCAACAGATGCTGAAGGAATTTATGGAGGCACGGGGAATTTCGGTTGTAACCCTCAACGGCTCTATGGATATGGACGAACGCCAGCGGGCTCAGGATACTTTCCGTGGGAAGACCCGTGTTTTAGTCTCAACCGATGCGGGCGGTGAAGGTCTCAATCTCCAGTTCTGCCATGTCATCGTTAATTATGACCTGCCTTGGAACCCGATGCGAATTGAACAGCGGATCGGAAGGGTGGATCGTATCGGCCAGAATAAGCTTGTGCGGGCTATCAACTTTGTCTTTGAGGACTCAGTCGAGTTCCGAGTCAGGGAAGTTCTGGAGCAGAAACTCTCAGTGATTTTTGAAGAGTTCGGCATCGATAAGACCGGAGACGTGCTCGATTCAGCCCAAGCAGGGGAATTATTCGAGGAGGTCTTTACTTCCGCCTTCTTTAATCCTGAGGGAATCGAAGCCTCGGTTGATAGTACCGTCGCAAGGATTAGTGACCAAATCCGCGGGGTACGGGAGTCTTCGCTTATTTATGGTATTTCGGATGAACCTGATGTACAGGCTGCAGAGCGTCTGCGCTCGCATCCTTTGCCCCATTGGGTTGAGCGGATGACGGTGGGCTACCTCAACTCCCATGGTGGAACGGCGCTACGAAAGCGTTCCTGGTGGGAACTGAACTGGCCGGATGGTCAAGAACAACGCAAATGTGTGTTCAGCTCCCGAGAGGCAGAACGTCTCTCTGACGTCACATTGCTCAATCTCGAAAATAACCGGGTCCGAGGCCTGGCGCTCAACCTGCCGCAGATCGCCGTAGGTCAGCCAATACCCTGTGTGATGCTGAGTGGCTTACCGTCAACCATCACCGGCTTATGGGGACTTTATGAGATTCGTCTACAGGCCGGGCAGCACCAGAAGAGTCAGCTCCTTCGGATTCCAATGGTTCGGCGGGCCTATGTCAGCGTTTTCCTAAGCGATGAGGGTAAACTGTTTCTGCCAACTGCACGGCACATCTGGGAGGCGCTTCAGACTGCGGAACCAAAAGTGCAGGACACCTTGGGGCGCGACGAAGCCGAAGCCGCCTTTGATAGTTTGATGGAGGCTGCTGAACAGGCAGGTCAGGAACTTTTCGATTCACTTCAGCAGACGCATATTTCTTCAATTGCCAGAGAAGAAGAACGTGGAACTGTTGCTTTTAGTTCCCGGCGCAAATCAATCGAGTGTGTGGGTCTTCCAGAGGTTCGCCAGTACCGCCTGGCGCGATGCGATGCCGAAGAAACCGATTGGCGTAAGGAGCTGGGCTCAGCTCGACAGATTGTCCCAGAAATTCGGACGTTGTTGCTGATGCGCATAATCAAGGGAGGCGCTTGATGAGTAGTTGGCGCGTTGCCATCCTAAACTATTTTGTTCCGAACGTCAGCAAAATGACTCTGGTTGCCGATCCGGACAGCCTGCTGACTGAGGAGAAGCTGGCGCTTGAGCTGCGCAAGAGAGGTTTTGAACTGATTGAATTCAACGACCCGGTTGAGTTTCGTTACGCCTATGAATCTAAATATCGCTCTATATGGGATCGCGGCGAGCATACCGATCTGGTGGTGGTTCTACGACTGCAGGACGCGGAGCTTGAAGCACTCCCGTATGATCTACTCCAGGCAGGAAGAAAGTTGGCCTTTGACCTGGGCGGGCTCTTTCCGAATCTAAGCTACCCAGTCATAGAGAAACTGGATCGCAGCCTTTTGGATGTTCTCTTTGAGGCGCAGAGGAAGTCGCTACCCGACCGTTTGGGGGACAATGCGACCATGGATTTCATTCTGCTCCATGTTTACGGCATTGCAGCTGCGCTGATTACGAATGAAGTGGAACTCTTGAGAGCGTTGCTTCGCTTGCATTACAACAGAACCCAAATTCCAATAGCTCTGGCTGTTCGGTTTGTGCAGGTGCTCAAAGGGCATGGAAGTTTTCATGCATGGCCGCTGGATGAGATCGTTCCGGACGAGGAAGCTTTCTTTGCGTTTCTCCAGGAACGCTGGCCGGTATTTCTAGGAAGACTCGGCGCAGCAGATCAGGTGCGTGAGGATTCCCCGGATTACGGTCTAACCTATCCGGGACCGGAAGTTCTTCCCTTTGATCATCATGACATCAGAGTCTACATTGACAACCTGTTCGTTGAAGGAAAGCTTGCACCAGTCCAGAAGCCTGAAATTTCCATAGATGCGGGCTCTTGGATTCGATGCGGTATCATCGAAGATGGTGCTGAAGATGATGAAGTGCGTATTTCTCGCCTTTTCGAGCTTGTAGAAAATGAGCTGCCTACGATCGAATCCCGGTATTCAGATTGGCTTACTTTTGCCCAAAAATGGGCTGAGTTGTCTGCCTTGATTCATTGTGTCCCCATCGAGGCGTATAAGAACCGTTTCCGAGAAGCGGGCGGAGCACTGAACATAACCTTTGCTCAGTGGTTGAGTTCAAATTATACAAACCTTATAACTCTTACACCGACCAACCCTGCGATGCTGCATCATGTGTCGAGACGTTTGGCTCGCGATCTGGAAGATGCAAAGAATAATCGTGTTGCACTGTTAGTTATCGATGGACTAGCGTTGGATCAGTGGGTCACCATTCGTCAGATTCTCCAGGAGCAGGATAAAAGTCTTGTCATGCGGGAGGCTGCTACCTTTGCCTGGATTCCAACACTAACATCAGTGTCCCGACAGTCAATTTTTTCCGGCAAACTTCCGCTCTATTTCCCTGCGTCGATCAATTCTACCAACAATGAAGAAAAACACTGGAAGCAGTTCTGGGAGGGCGCTGGTGTTTCACGTTTCGACATCGCTTACCAAAGGGGTTTGGGCGATGGCGACGTTGCCAGTGTACTGGAAGCATCAATGCACCCAGGTAAAACAAAGGTCATCGGCCTGGTCTTGGACAAAGTTGACAAGATCATGCATGGAATGCAGCTCGGCGCTGCCGGTATGCACAATCAAATCAGTCAGTGGTGTAAAGGTGGTTTCCTTGGATCTCTGATCGGCTACTTGATGGATCATAGCTATCAGGTCTGGCTGACGTCTGATCATGGCAATATCGAATGCTGTGGCAAAGGCCGACCCGCTGAAGGGGTTATTGCCGAAACTCGCGGAGAACGGGTTCGGATATATCCAACGACTGAGCTGAGATCACAGGTGGCCAAAAAATTTTCGTTCGCTCACGAATGGCAACCAATCGGCCTGCCATCAGGATTTTACCCTCTTGTGGCAGGAGGGAACAACGCCTTTGTCAAGGAAGATGAAATCATCGTTGGCCACGGAGGTTGTTCGATTGAAGAGGTAATCGTACCGTTGGTGAAATTTGAGAGGAAAACAAGATAATGTCGGATCGTTTTGTTAAAGTGGGAATACAGCGTGAATTGCATCTGGAATGGTTTGAGCAGGCGGCACGTTTTTATGGCAGCGGAATATCGAAAAAGGATGCTCGTCAGGAAATTTACCTTTATCTGGACAATGCCCCCGGCTTTGCTACATCACCATCGCTTCAATCCAAAACCTATATTGCCAATGCCTTAATCAAAAGCTGGATTGATCCGGCGCCTGAACTGACTTCATTGCGAAATGCAGCTTTCAATTTGCTTCAGGAAAATATCGTTAACCGAACTTCAGTTCATTGGTGTCTTTTAGGAGCAGCATATCCTTTCTGGTTTGAAGTGGCTGCTAAAATTGGACGTCTTCTTAACTTGCAAGACCAGGTTACACAGGCACAAGTGGTTCTTCGTTTAAAGGAAAGCTACGGTGACCGACAGACAATCAGTAGGCGTGCCCGTTATGTTATCCGGTCATACGTGTCATGGGGTGTATTGAAAGATTCGGAAATAAAAGGTTCGTATGAAAAAATCACACCAGTGCCAATTACAGATTATGGCCTAGCGACTTTCATGCTTGAGGCTGCACTGAATGCGATGCCTGAAGGTAAGGCTGCATTAGGCCTGCTGTTGAACAATCCAGCTTTCTTTCCTTTCAGTTTGCCAGTCCTGAGTGGGGACTTCATCGCCCAGCGGACAAATCGAATTGATGTAGTCCGTTATGGATTGGATGATGTTCTGTTGAAATTGTGCGTGTAGGTTGTCCAAAATGTAGCTCAGAAATGAAAAAACGCGTAGCATGCCAAGGTACTAATGCAAGGAATTCTGGGAATGTGTCGCATATCCTAAATGTAACGGTACTAAGCCGATATAAATCATTGATTAGATCATAGCGGAATCTCAATGGAATCAGACCTTCAGATTATAGTAAAAGGATTGCCAGATGATATTGGCTGCGCCATTGGGAATGCCGTTGCTACAGCAGTTAAATCCTTTATGGAAGCAGATAATGATTTGGACTTTCGGCGTATGCATCGTATTGTGGTGACAGCTGATTTTGCTGGTGAGTTGTCAGAGTTATCTGCTGCCACGGCTTCGGGCAACTCAATTACACATACTAACGAGGATTATGCAGTTGCAGTAGCAAAGGTCATGATTCTCCCCCGCGACGAAGAATTTGAGATCATTCCCGTTGTAAACGCCAATATTGCAGCAGCACTTGCGCAAGAAGATCCAGAAAACTTTGACAAAGAACGGTTTCAAAGTGCGCTTCATTTTTTGCATCACGAACTATGTCATGTTCATGATGACAACAAAAAAATTGATGCATTGAAATTACATATGCTGAGCACCCGCTACACGGGTAAAGACATGTATATCCGGCCGCTTGCTGAAGTATGTTGGTCTGAATACATAGCGACCTTACTGTCTTCATCGACTGCAGGAGAACGTGATATCGAGGGAATTACTGAAAGCTTTGCAGAGGCTATAAGACGCACCAAATCGGAAATCGACAAAGAAATCATCTCGTACCGATACCATGCTGATCTGTTAAAACTACTCGGTGTATTTGGACGACACGGTGAGTTTCTTGCTAAAGCCGCAGCATACACACTTGGTTATGTTGATGGATTCGGGAAATCTTTGACTGATCTGTCTGTCGAGGCTGCCGATACATTGTCTGGCTCATATTTCGAACCAACGTGGAATGCTATGCACAGTTCTCTAAAGCGAATGCTGCAGGAATACCCTGAAGGCTGGCAGGATCTTTCAATTATGGACGAACTTGCTTTAGCAATTGAAAATTACTATGTCGAAATGGGGTTGGTTCTTTCAACTACCGAAGATGGCCGGGTTTACCTAAATGTTCCATTTAGACCCGAGTCAACACCAAATCCTTAATTTGTCGGACTGTTCATAACTGAGAAAGAGCAAAGTTATTTATGGAGGTTTGATGTAATGAATAATGATGATTTGCTGGCTTCGCTTCAGGAGTTGCTGGACGCATCATGTGCCATGACCAGCGGCCAACTACCAAGCGCAAATCAGTTGTAAACATACTATCGTGCCCGCGAATGGGCGCAACGGCTCCTTGATCGTGAGGAGAAGGCAAAAAGTTCTCTATTGTCTCCGTTGTAAAGTATTTTTCTATCCGTCTCACCTTCCCCCCCAATAGATATACATAATAGAAGCAATAAATTTCCGCTGCCATTGAGACGATAATGTCGGTCACTTCGAGGTTCACCGGTTACTGCCGATGTCAACTCGTCCTGATCAACCCGGCACTGAACCGCCGACGGATTTACTTCCTGGAAATTTGCCAGGGACTATTCCATGTCGTGCTTTTCAGGGCATGGGGAAGGATCGGGTATCGAGTACGCTGTAAAGAGGAATGGTATCCCCAAATTGAGGATGCCGTTAAGGAGGCCAATCGTCTTTATCGCGAGAAGACACGCAAAGGGTACCGGGAGACGACACTGAAATGAGATGTCTATTTCTCAGTCAATGTTCGACAAGAATCAGGAATCGGTTGAATTAAAGGGTTAACTATACATTTCCCCAATTATGTATAGATATTCCGCCCAGAAAGACGGCCAACTGACTGGCCGGTTTTACGTCACACTTCGAC
>CAYWJJ010000070.1:0-21971 GCA_964458105.1 uncultured Geobacter sp. | reverse complement strand
CCTGGAGCATCTAGTCTTGAATGACGTGGCATATCGGTTTATTAACATGTTAGCTAGCGCTAGTCAACCAGCAAACAACGTCCCGTTAAGCCCCGCGTCCCGTTAAGCCCCGTTAAGCCCCGTTAAGCCCCGTTAAGCCCCACCGTCCCGTTAAGCCCCACTATCGGTTTATTAGCATGTTAGCTGATGCAAGTCAACCAGCAAACAACGTCCCGTCCCAACACGTCCCAACAGTCCCGTCCCAACACACGTCCCGTCCCAACACACAATCCTTCAGCAGTTAAAGAAAAAATCCCAAAACAAAAAAACGCCATGAAGCCCTGCTGTATAGGGTTTCATGGCGTTTTTAGTATGTTGATTCTGTGAAAAATGTAGGCGTTTATCTATCCGGCTTGCGCCTAAAATAAAGCGCTAACATTGTTAACGATGAAAGCAATACAATATCAAAAACTCTTAACAACATCGATTGTAGTGCATCGTTAGTCCCAACTTTTACTTCGTAAACAATATGAGGCACTGTAAGTAATGCAGCTACAATGAAAACAGCAATTGGTAATACACCAAACTTGGATTGATAGTACCGCTTAGGAAATGATGCGCCAATCAAAAATGCAAATACCATAACCAAAGAATATATTATGTAATTTTTCTCAATAGGATACTGATATATAAGTAATCCTATTGACCTGATTAAGAACATAATGCAAGCAGTTATTCTAAGAAAATAAGTTACATATTTGTTACACATCAACATTATCCTTTGACATATCTATTTTGATCCATAACAGGTAACGTATCATCTTGGATAATTTATGTATATGTTGCCCCCATAACCTAAATAACCTACGCTATGATTTTGATTACTTATTCCGCGATCGCGAGAACTGAATTCTTCTGGTCTTGCACCTGCAAGGTATCTATCCAACGGATTAACTGGCAAATGGGTGTGATACCAAGCATCCGCAGCATTCGCGGGTTTAGATGGGAAATTGGGAATTTCTCGCAATGTTCCTTTTGTTGGATCGCCGTAAGTAAACTTGCAATCCTTCGTCTTAGTTATCCACCCACCATATTCTGCACGGTTAGCATTGCTTAGCTGTGTAGCATATGAAATTGCATCAGTAACGGCCAGTTCGACTGAATCAAAAATATCCCCCGGTTTTAATCCTGATGGGTCAGTCAGGTTAATCGGATTATTTTGGACATATCCATAAAGATTCACATCCCCGCCGGCAAAGGAGATCGGATCTCGCTCAATGAACCGTCCCACGCCCGGATCATAATACCTTGCCCGGTAGTAGTAAAGCCCCGTCTCCTCATCGTATTGCCGCCCTGTGAAGCCGTGGGTCAGCGTGTCGCCCCTCGATAACTTTACTTTACCGAACGAGTCGTAATTGAAACTGATGATGCTAGTGGGCGGCGCATAACGCTTCGTTACGGAGCCGATGCCGTCCTTGATGTAGTAGTAGCCTGCGCCATACTGGTCGGCATAGGCCAAAGCATTGTCGATGCCCGGACCGTTGACGTAGCGCTTCATCAGGACGTTATTGCTGTTGTACTCGTAGAGGATGTTGTCGCCATCATAGACGTAGCGGGTGCTGCCCTTGCCGATCCGCCGGCCGAAGGGGTCGTAGAGGTAGCTGTAACTGGTGAGAACACCGCTGACCAATTTCTTTATGTCGACCCGGGTAAGCCGGTTCTCGCCGTCGTGGATGTAGGTGAAAAGGTATCCGCCGTCGGTCTTTGTGCTCAGGTTGCCATAGTTGTCATACGTGTAGGTGGTGGCGGAATTGCTGTCGAGCTGGTTGCCTACGCTGTAGAGGTAACTGAAGTCGGGAGCCGGTCCGCTCTGCCGGTTGCCCACTTCGTCGTAGCTGTAGCCCTCCATGGCCGCGCCGTAGTTGTCGGTGACTGTTTTCAGCCGGAAGATGTTGTCGTAGGTGTAGGACAGGGTGAAGGCCGGCTCTTCACGGGTAAGCCGATTACCGTTGCGGTCGTAGGAGTAACCATAGGAGGCCAGGGTCTGGCCGTTGCCGCTGGTGCTGCGCAGCTGTTTCAGGCGTCCGAGTCCGTCGTAGTCGTAAGTGTTGACGAAGCCGGTGGTGAGTCTGCCGAGCTGCCCCTGGGCGTTGTAGGTGGCGTCGAAGATTCCCATCGGGGTGTACCACCAGTTGTAGTTGTTGCCGCCGTCTGTGCGATAATAGTAAGGGAAGCCGTCCGGCCCGGTCATGACGGTCCGGTAGCCGGCGCCGTCATATTGATAGCTGACGGTCCGGTTGAGCGAGTCGGTGATGCTTTTGAGTGACCCGTTCTTGTACCAGGTGAGAGTGTAGGCGGTGGCGCTGTTCTGGGCGGTTTTAAGGTTGCCGTTGTTGTCGTAGTCGAAGGTAGTCTCATTCATGCCGGTCCCGCTGCTGTCGAGGACCTGCTTTTTCGTTAGTTGGCCGCGATTGTTGTATTCGTGGGAGATGAGGGTTTTCTCCGGAGTGGCCGAAGCGTCGATCTTGTCCTTTAACAGGCTGTTATCGTAGTAGGTGTAGCGGATGGTCTTGCCGCGCGGGTCGGTTTCGTGCTCCAGGCGGCCGAGCTGGTCGTAGAAATAGGAGGTGCCGGGCCAGCTGTTGGCGAGCTGCTTGGCGTCTTGCACCCCGGTCAGCTTGTCCACCCCGCCGCTGCAGGAGGTGCAACCGGTACCGCTGTAGCTGAAACGGGTCTCTTTCTGGTCGGCGTCGGTTATCTTGGTTATCTGGCCGTTGAAGTTGTATTCGTATTTTGTCTGTTTGACCGTTGGATCTGTCTCAGGATCGGTATATACGGTGAGGTTGCCAGACATGTCGTAGTCGTACTTGGCGACGGTAATAACAGGAGGTGAGTCGGTGGTGGTATTGGTGACAGTTCTCAGCCGGTTCAGGGCATCGTATGTGAGATCTGTGGTGACAATGAGTTTGCCGGTATTGTCGAGCTTCTGGAGCTGTTTGGGATTGCCGTTATTGTCATAAACGGTGTATTTGGTGAGGACCCTGTTTTGGTCGGTGACCGACGCAAGGAGACCGCTCGCATATGTAAACGTCTGTGACACGTTGTTGGCATCGACGATGCTCTTGAGAGTGCCGTCCGCGTTGTTGCGGTAGGTGATGACATGGTTCTCGGGGTCGGTGATCTTCAGGATCTCTATACCGGGTTCGGTGATGTAATCGTAGTTGTAGGTCGTGACCAGCGGAGTTGTCCCACGCAGGTCGGTTTTGCTCTTGATCTGGTCGTGATTGTTATAATCATAGGTATAGCTGAAGGCCCACTTGATGGGCGGGGTAAGGCTGGCAAGTGTTGTTACGTCAACGCTTGCCGGGTCAACGGGTGGGTTGGTGTACACCGAGAGGTCAACCGGTTCGGTTTCTGTCAAAATGTTCCCGTGGTCATCATATGTGTAGAAGGTGGTAAGGCGCTTGCCAATGGCAAAGGGTTTGGTAATGGCCTTGAGGGTAAGATTGGGGTAGTAGTAAAAGCTGTTTTTAATCACGCCGCCAGGAGCAGCTTTTTCCTTCAATACCATGGTCAGTGGATCGTACGTATAGATCCACGTGCCGCCGTCCTTTTCGGTGAAGTTGGTAACACCGGTTGCCGGGTTATAGACCAGAGACTTGGTGTGGCCCTGGGCGATGACAGTACCCGAGGTATCCGGAACACCATTGGGATCGGTTGATTCCTGCACCCGTCCTTGGCTGTTGTATTCATACCTGACAATGTGCCTTGCAGGATCAATCTTGTACTCCAGGAGACCGGCGGCATTATAGAGATATTCCCAGTAGGGGCGAGTCGTTTCAGTGGTTGAGGGAGCAGGATAGGTGACTTTCCAGAGCAGGCCCGCGGTGTTGTAGGTAAAATCATAGATATTGTCGGCCGGGTCTTTGATGGAGGTAACCTTGCCGCTTGATGAGTCGTAGGTGAGTTTGCTCGCATGGCCGACAGAATCAGTGATGATTGTCGTGCCGATGACGGTGTTGTCGATGGAGATGGTATTGCCGTACAGATCCGTGATGCCGCTAATTTTTCTGCCAACTGTAAAGGTGTATTTTGTGCCGTCAATTTTGGTTACAAGGTAGGTCCCATCAATGTTCTTGATCAGGGTGGACGAGTCCAGGGGATTCTTGTCGTATCCCAATCCTGATACCGATTTGGTATAGAAGCGCTTGCTTAATCCGCCGCCGTAAAGAACCATGGTCCCGTCGGAGTTTTCATTGAGGGAAATATCATAAGAATGGTTCCAGCCATTCCCAAAAGCACCAGGCAGCGGATATTTCGAGTCATAGTTAAGGATGAAGCTTGTTGCCGCAGTAGCAGCTTTGGTCGAATATAGTTCCTGTTGATGTGAAACCCTGCCGGTTATGACGTTGAACGTGGAGTTGCCGGGCGCTTCGGACGAGTTACTGGCAAAACCGCCACTGCCACCAGAAGCAGAACCACCACCAGAACCACTACCGCTGCAACCACAAGAATCAGTACATGGTGGTTCAGGTGGAATATCTGTTTTCAATATTGATACCCGTTTTGTGCTTATACATGCAGTGTCATAAAAAGTAAATCCGCCCAAACCAGTACATGATGCCCATTCTTTTAATTCGATGCAATGAACTCCATCGACAGGATGCTGGTTGGGTTTGTAACAACCCCATGATGAAATATCGGTCATAAATCCGGTCTCAGCCCTATATTCAGTTTGTATTGTCCCACCACTTTCTTTTTCAATCCAATAGATAGGATAGCTGCTGCCGCAAGCAGTAGGCTTACAAAAAAACGTGGTGCCAAGACCGTATAGTTCTTGATTGCTTACAACTTCCCAGGTTTCCGTTGCAGATGCTTCCACGCTAGATTGAAAGAATAGAGACACAAATACAACAAAGATCAACTTCTTAAAAAGGTTTCTAACATTTGCAAGCATTTAACCCTCCAATTACATTTGATAAAAATAAAAACATACGAATAACGATGCACTTTGTTGACTACATCTTCAGATATTCAGCAGTAAACCTTTGTAAGCGCTTATTCGCATCAGTGTTGTTAAACCGGCCAGTCGGCCAACCCTCATTAATGATTGGTATTGGCAACAAAAACATTACTCAATGAATTTTCTATCACACAGTCAGTGACTGAACAATAAGATTTAAATAATTATTTTTAAGTCAACGGGCGATGTATTGTTAATCCGGGAAATCTGCAACAATGTTTGGTAATTGGTTGAAGCGTATTTTTGTACTGATGGCACTCCTGTGCCCATTGCCACCTGAATTCATACTATCCGCATTGAGGCCAAGTTTAACCAGTGATTCATCAAATACCGGTGTCAGATTATGACCTTTGAACAGACAGGATAGCTGTCTACATAGGTCGGTTTTGCCGTCACTTCCGGCCAGCTGTCCGGGAAATTGTGAAATAGTGCCGCATGCGCCCTTTTTTTGGGCGCTGTCGGAATTCCAGAGAAGCTTTGCCATCAGTGAGCAGCCATGATTTGAAGTGCAGTTGTGTAAAAGGCATGACTCAGGTACAATCCTGACAAGATTTTTGCCGAAGGAGAAAAACACCTTGGTCTGTCACCTATCCACACTGCATAAAATGACTATTAAACCCTTTATAACAGCAATTTTCCTGGTCCTGATCCTCGTCTCATCAGCAGCTGCCCAGGAAAACTATGCCACCTTCCCGCCCCTGCCGGCCGGCTATGCCTCCATTAAAGTCTTTGACAATCACGGAAAGTTTGTCGGCCGGATTCTGCCTGACAAAAGATATTGGGTTTCAATCGACCGCATCCCGGTTTTCCTGCAAAAGGCGGTTGTGGCTGTTGAAGATGCACGCTTCTATGAACATGGCGGGATCGATATGCGCGGAATCGCCCGGGCCCTGGTTAAAGATGTGGTCAAGCGGAGAATGGCCGAGGGGGGCTCGACCATCACACAGCAACTGATCAAAAACAGGTATCTGACCGGCGCAAAGACTCTTGAACGGAAGATCGATGAAGCCCGCATGGCCATGGAATTTGAAAAGAAATACAGCAAGAATCAGATCCTGGAGATGTATTTCAATGAAATCTATTACGGAAACGGAGCCTGGGGCATTGCCCAGGCTGCCCGGCTCTATTTTGATAAAAACCCCGAGGAGTTGACCGAAGCAGAGTGCGCCATGCTGGCCGGAGTGCAGAAAAATCCGGCACGCTACAATCCGCTGGGTAAACCGGCCTACGTCACCGGCCGGCGGGACGTGGTCCTCAAGCGCATGGAAGAGCTGAACATGATTTCTTCCCGGCAGAAGCAGCAGCTGAGGGCCAATCCGCCGTCAGTGGTCAAGTCCGGCCAGGCGCCCCAGTATCTGGCTCATGTCCGCAACAAACTGATCGAGCGCTATGGAACGGATATTATCGAGCAGGGCGGACTGGAAGTAACCGCGGCCCTGGACCTGAACCTGCAGAAAGAGGCAGAGCAGGCCTTGCGCGATGGGGTCAAACGCATCTCCCCGGACCTGCAGGGTGCACTGGTCTGCCTGGACCCCAACACGGGCGATGTTCTGGCAGCGGTCGGCGGAGTTGATATCACCCAGGGCGGCTTTAACCGCGCCTTCCAGGCCAAGCGCCAGCCCGGCTCGGCCATCAAGCCGTTGATCTACGCCGCCGCCCTGGAAAAGGGACTGACGGCCGGCAGTATCTGGGATGATACGCCGGCAGCCTACAACCGGGGCAACAACGAAGCCTGGAAACCGCTCAACTACGGCAGGGAACAGTACGGAGAGCTTTCTCTCAGGCGGGCGCTGGCCTATTCCAACAATGTCATAACCGTCAAGCTGCTGGATGCGGTCGGCGTCCCGTCTTTTGTCGATTATGCCTTGAGAATGGGGCTGACGCTACGGCCGGAAAACGGCCTCTCGCTGGCTCTGGGAACGGATGAAGTCACCCTGAACGACCTGGTGCTGGCCTATGCCACGCTGTCCACTGGCGGCCAGCGCCCCGAAGGAAGAACCATTATCCGGGTATATGACAGCAAGCGGCGCAGCTGGAGTGAAAACCCGCCGGTCATAACCCCGGTCATATCCCCGGCGGCCGCCTTTATCACCACCAGTATGCTCAAAGATGTCATGACCTATGGTACCGCAAAGTCTCTCAAGAAATTCAGCATGGCACGCCCTTCCGCCGGCAAGACCGGCACCACCGACGATTATCGGGACGCCTGGTTTGTCGGCTACACGCCGCAGATAGTTACCGGGGTGTGGGTTGGACATGACAAACCGCGGCCGGGAGGAAAGGGTTTTACCGGCGGAGCGGTTGCCGCCCCGATCTGGGAACGGTTCATGCGCAAAGCCCTTGCATCGAAACCGGCTATTGATTTCAGCAAACCGGACACTGTCGTCTCCGTTTCCATTGACCCGGCCACCGGTTACCTGGCAACGCCCGACTGTCCGGAAAGGCGGGAAGAACTATATATCGCCGGGACCGAACCGGCTGAATACTGTCCCAAACATGGCGGGGCACCGATCAACCCGGCATTTCCGGCGCAGCCGCCTGCTTCAGACGGAAAGCAGCCTGAAACCGGCGCCGCAGAAGATCGCAATGGCAGCAGGGAATAGGAAACTGTACAGGATAAATTCTGAATCCGGCTGACAAAGGGCACCGCAACCGACAGGCCGACAACTCCGACGGTATACATGGGAGTGATTATTGGGGCTTCAATCCAATCTTCATTCCCATGTTTGTTTATGGGATATAAACTTAAAACAATGATATCTAACACCATCTTAAAACAGTGATGATATCGGGACGGCGGGGATCAGGCCGGGAAGCACCTGAAAATCATTTATTTAGTTCCAATTATGAGATATGGTTCTACTCTCGCCTCAGGACGAACCGGGTGGGACCGGAGGAAACAGACAATGGAAAAGAAAATAATTCTTGCCGTGGATGACGAACCCAATATCCTGATGTCCATCGAATTTATTTTAGACATGGAGGGATATGAGGTCCACACGGCGCATGACGGGGAGCAAGCCCTGGAAGTGGCCGAGCGTATACGGCCGGACGTGATACTCCTGGACATCAACATGCCACGAAAAGATGGCTACGAGGTGTGCCGGATCCTGCGGAAGCGGGATAACATGGCTGGAACGAAAGTGATCATGCTGACCGCCAAGGGGCAGACCCTCGAAAAAAAGAAAGGGCTTGAAGTGGGTGCGGATGAGTACGTGACCAAACCGTTTAGTGCCGAGGATCTGCTGCAGAAGATCCGCACCTGCATCGAATCATGACGACAGATCAGGGGGCACGGCCCGCCCACAGGAAAAAAAACCTCCACCGCCGCCTGGCAGTATCGCTGTTGAGTCTGTCGCTGCTGCCTCTGGTCGCTACGATAGTCGGCCTGTACTTTGTGGTCAGAGACTATGTCGCCGAGATCCAGCGCCTCCAGCCCTCGTCCCAGGTATACGAACAATTCACCGCGACAATCCTCCAGGTTTCCTTTTACCTGGCCATATTTGCCATCCTGTTGGCCGCCATGACCTGGCGGATGGCCGACCAATTCCTGCGGCCTATTCTGAAAATACGGCGGGGCGCGGAAATCGTCTCCCGCATCAACCTGAGTCACCGGATCGAGCTTGACACCGGGGACGAACTGCAGGATTTGGCCCTGGAGTTCAACCACATGGCCGAAAACCTGGGAAAAGCCTACGACGAGCTTGAAGGGCGTGTGCTTGAAGCGACCCGGACAGTGCAAGAGGAACGCAATCGCCTGGCTACCGTGCTTCGTACCATGGTCGATGGCGTGGTGGTGGCCAACGAGGCTGCCGAGACCATTCTGATGAATCCCCGTGCCCGCATCATCCTGGACATGGGATATACATCCGGCATCGGCACCGCACTGGGGCGGATTTTTCCCGGCGACCGCCTCGGCTTTCACCTGAAAAGGCTTCGCCAGAGATGGGACCAGGGCCGTGAGACAGTGGAAGAGGTGGTCTTTCCGCTCCGGGACGGAAAGTTGCTCAAGGGTTCGCTTTCGATCATCCCCGGACCGGCAGGTGAGCGGTCCGGATTCCTCTTTGTGTTTCGCGACCTGAGCGCCCCCGGCAAAGAGCTCAAAAACCTTGAGGAGACCATGCGGGAAATGCCGCAGCTCCTGAAGGGGCCTCTGACCGCTTCCCGTTCACTGGTTGAAACCCTACAACGGCACCGTGAAATGCCCGCAGAGAAACAGTCAGCATTTCTGGCAGCGGTGTTGGAAGAAATGAATCTTTTAAGCGAACGGATCATGGCCATAGAAGATGCCAGCAATGCAGCCGACACTTCGCGCTGGCCGGCCACTCCGTCCCCCCCCCGCGATCTCGTAGAGGAATCAGTTCTGCTGGTTCCGGGGATTCGCGTCGAGATCGAAGAAGACAATGCCCCGGTTCCCCAGGTACTGGTGGAACCATTCTCCTGGGTGGCCTCTTTGCGGTGTGTGCTGCAGTGGATCATGCAGGCGAACTCGGGACAGCTGCCGATCGAAGCCAACCTGCGGGTGGAGGACGGCACCGTAGTTACCACCTTCCGGATCAGGGGGGCCTTCAATGGCAACCCGGCCGACCTGGAATCTCTGGAGGTATGCCCTGCCGGCGAGGCCCCCCTTGCTCTGGGAGAGGCGGTGCACAGAAACCGGGGAGAACTGTGGATCCGCTCTTCCGGCGATTTCCATGAAGTGCGGCTGGCCCTGCTGCAGGCAGCCGCGGTTTCCGAAGGGCGCCGGGAGGATGGATTGATTGAGGGTGAACCGGAATTTTACGACTTCGACCTGTTCCTACCGCGGCCGGTGATTGAACGGGAGGATCAGCTCCAGGCAAACCTGGAGGATCTCGACTACGTGGTGTTCGATACCGAGACCACCGGCATGCGGCTTTCCCAGGGAGATAAGGCCATCAGCATCAGCGGGATTCGCATTCGCCGTGGGCGTGTCCAGAATGCCGACATCTTTCACTCCCTGATCAACCCCGGCCGGCGGATTCCACTGGAATCCATAGAATTTCACCACATCGAAGACCACATGGTGGCGGATGCTCCCTCCATAAGCCAGGTCTACCCAAAGTTTGTCGAATTCATCGGAGACTCGGTTCTGGTCGCCCACAACGCGGCCTTCGACAAGAAATGTCTTGAAATCGCAGCCGCCGAGACGGGCCTCCCTCCGATAGACAATCCTTATCTTGACACCCTGCTGCTTTCCTATGGCATTCATGAGGGTGTCGAAGGACACAACCTCGATGCCATTGCCGAACGGATGGGCATCACCATCGAGGGGCGGCACACATCCTTGGGAGACGCCAGGGCCACCGCCCATGTTTTCCTTGGCTTCCTGTCACTGCTGCCAGGCCGGGGAGTGAGAACCCTGGCCGAAGCAAAGGGTTTCTGCGACCGGCAATTGCTCCGGCGCTGGCAGTCATCCCGATTTTAGTAAGTTAGAAAACATTTCTGCGTTTTATTGCAGAAATGATTTCGTTAACGCACTTATCCCGTTTACGGGGCTAGGGAGGGTATGATTAATGATAGTGGCCTCACATAGACTTGCCGCCCTTTTTGCAGTTGGACTTTTGGCCCTGTTCCCGCCACTGCTGGGCGCGTTCAACCGCCCGGGCAGCTTTCTGGGGATCCCGATTCTGCCGCTGTATCTGTTCACGGCCTGGACCTTGCTGGTTCTGGTCGGCTGGTTACTCTCACGGGGGGGGGGCGAGCCGTGAGCCAGACCTTTTGGGTTGCCTTCCTCGGCTTTGGGTATCTCGTCGGCCTGTTCGCCATTGCCTATGCCACGGACAAGGCCAGGGAAATGGGTCGCAGCCCGGTTGACAACCCGTGGGTCTACAGCTTTTCCCTGGCCATTTACTGTACCTCCTGGACATATTACGGCAGCGTGGGACAGGCCTCGTCTACCGGCCTGGGGTTTCTGCCGATTTACCTGGGCCCCACCCTGATTTTTCTATTGGCTCCCTCCTTTCTCAAACGGCTGGTTTCCTTCTGCCGGGCTGAAGGGGTCACCAGCCTGCCGGACCTGCTGGAGGTACGCTACGGCAAGGGCTGGTCCCTGGGCGCCTTGGCCACCTCACTTATGGTGATCGGCATCACCCCCTATATCGGACTCCAGCTCAAGGCGGTCGGGCACACATTCAACCTCCTCACGGGAAGAACCACAGCCACCGGGATCCTGGACGACGCTTCCTTCTGGGCTGCCCTCGGACTCGCTGTCTTCGCCGGGCTCTTCGGAGCACGAAGCCTGGTCGCAACCGAGCGGCACGAGGGCATGGTCGGGGCGGTGGCCTTCGAAAGCGCGGTGAAACTGGGGGCCTTCCTGGCGATAGGTCTCTATATTACCTTCGGCATCGGCGGCGGACCGACACAGGTTTTTGAGAACGCCCTGGCGGACCCGAATCTTGCGCGCCTGTTCCTGCTCGGGGATGGATCCGGCACATCGCTTTCCGCCTGGGTCAGCCTGAGCATACTCTCCGCATCAGCCGTAATCCTCCTGCCGCGACAGTTCCACATGCTGGCCGTCGAAAACGTGCGGGAAAGCCACCTGCGAACAGCAGCCTGGGCATTTCCGGCCTACCTGCTCCTGATCAACATACTGGTACTCCCCGTAGCACTGGTCGGACGTATGTATGGAGGGGGACTGGCCCCGGATTTCTTCATGATTTCCCTGCCGCTGTCGCGAGGCCATACCGGCCTGGCCTTTCTTGCATATTTGGGGGGGTTCTCTGCCGCGACTAGTATGGTTATCGTCGAGGCGGTCGCCCTGTCCACAATGATCCTCCACCATTCCGGGGTAGCGGTCCTTGGCAGCGTTTTTCATGTTTTTCGCGGGGAGGGGGTGGACCTTTCACGTCCGCTTTTGTACACAAAGCGGGCCGTCATTTTCGGCGTAATAATCCTCGGTTACGGTTTCAAGCGGTGGATAGGCGAATCCCACACCCTGGTAGCGACCGGGCTGCTGTCCTTCTCCGCCGTGATCCAGTTTGTGCCGGCGGTCCTTTTCGGCCTGTACTGGAAAGGGGGAAACCGTACCGGGGCCCTCACCGGCCTGGCGGCCGGTTTTGCAGTCTGGATCTATACCTTGCTCATACCAAGCTTCGTTGACTCGGGATGGGTAAGCGAGTCACTCCTGACGCATGGTCCCTGGGGAATCGAACTACTCAGGCCGCGAGCCCTGTTCGGGCTCAATGGATTCGACACCTGGACCCATGCCCTGATCTGGAGCCTGGTATTCAACATGGGGTCTTATTTCATATTCAGTTTCCTGACCACACAACCCGAAGCGGATTCGACGCGTTCCGATTTGCCGGCCGCATGGGTCACAAGGGCCGACCTGGAAGATCTCCTGGCTCGATTTGTGGGCGCCAAAACTGCCCGTGATGTGCTGGGGGCTCTTCCGGAGCGCTCCTCTCCCCAGGCGCTCCTCGAAGCGACGGAGCGTTGCCTGGCCAGTGCCCTCGGAAGCCCGTCGGCCCGTATGATTATCGACAGCACCCTTGCCTGGCCCCGCGAGCAGGCCGTGGAGATCCTGGACGTCTTCGGCAGTGTTTCACAGACACTTGCAGACAGCCGTGATGCACTGGAACGGCGGCTCCGGGAGTTGATGGTCCTCCACGAAGCATCCCATGCTCTCTCAAGGAGCCTGAACATCGACACGCTCCTGCAGGAGGTGCTGCTGCTGATCAAGCGCGAGTTCGGGTTTGAACACCTGGCGGTGCGGCTTCAGGACGAGGGTGGTATTTTGAGAATCCGCAGCCACGTGGGGCTGATTGAGGTTTACGTGACGGAATCAGCCATGGTCCCCTCCCGGGAAACCTACTTCGGCAGTTGTTTTCTGG
The DNA here is from genome assembly GCA_964458105.1 of uncultured Geobacter sp. GTDB lineage: Bacteria > Desulfobacterota > Desulfuromonadia > Geobacterales > Pseudopelobacteraceae > JACRCG01. The sequence continues at coordinate 9,116 of CAYWJJ010000070.1, read as the reverse complement.
ACGCACGACCGGTAGTGGTCGGGGACACCCGTGAAATCGACAAACCCCTGCTCTTCTCCAAACTGGTCAAAGACGTGCCGATAAGCGCATTCATTCATGCCCCGATGATCTACGAGGGGCGGGTGATCGGGGTACTCACGGCCTATGCGACCCGCGGCCCGATGCACTTCACCGATGAGTTCATCGAGCTGTTCGCGGCCCTGGCCAACCAGCTCGCCATGGCGGCGGTCAACGCCCAGCTTTACGCCGAGGTTCAGGCTTACAGCCATGCCATGGAGGAAAAGGTGGCCCAGCGTACGGCCGAGCTTGAAAAAGCCAATGCCCGGCTCCTGGAACTGGACCGCCTCAAGAGCGACTTCCTCTCTACAGTCAGCCACGAGTTACGGACACCCCTGACCTCGATACGCTCCTTCTCTGAAATTCTGCTGCGCTACGACGTGGACAACATAGAAAAACGCAAGCAATTTGTTACTATCATCAACAATGAGGCGGAACGGCTCACCCGCATGATCAACGAGCTGCTCGACCTGTCCAAGATCGAAGCCGGACACATGGAGTTGTCACCCGAACCGATGGAACTGGAACCGGTTTTTTCCAGGGCGATCGACACCACACATCCGCTATTCGCCGAAAAGAGAATCAACATGGCCAGCGAAATCGAGCCTGGTCTCCCTCCGGTTTATGCCGATGCCGACTGGCTCCACCAGGTGTTGACGAATCTCCTTTTCAACTCGGTGAAGTTTTCACCTGAAGAAGGGATGATCCGGCTCAGCGCCAAGAAGAGAGAGCGCTTTGCCCTGATCAGCGTGACGGACGAAGGGCCAGGTATTCCGCCGGATCGCTTGGAGCAGATTTTCGAACGCTTTCATCAGGTGCGGGACCCTCAGAAAGCCCAGCCCCTCGGCAGCGGACTGGGGCTGACCATTTCCCGCGAGATTGTGGAGAGAATGGGTGGGCGGATCTGGGTGGAAAGTGATCTGGGGGCCGGTGCAACATTCTTCTTCACAGTTCCTCTGGCGCCGGAGTCGTCTGCCGGATGATGCCTGCATGCTCAAATGACCAATCCAGCCACTGCGTGGTTCATGTGAATCCGAATTTCAGGCTTGATATGCTGGCTCATGAAATAGATTCTGCCAGCTCGATCGACGCCCTAAGGGAGATCGGACTGGGAATGCTCGACATCGTGCGCATTGCACTCGATTCGGGCCTCGACACAAAAGAAATCGTGCAGTTGATCTCACGCTTCAACGGTGCCATCACCCAGCGTATGATTGCCATCCTGAAATTCAAAGAGGGAATCAGTCTACCTGAAGAGGCGGCCTTTCTAGCACTTGGCAGCGAGGGACGGGGGGAACAGACCCTGCGCACCGACCAGGACAGCGCGATTGTCTATGCCGATGACATCTCGCCCGAAAAACTCAGGGCAGTGGAACGCTTCGCCGTCCGATTTGTGGAGGTACTTGAAACGATCGGCGTTCCCCGCTGCCCTGGCAACATCATGGCCAGCAATCCACTCTGGCGCCACAGCCTGACAGAATGGAAGCAGCTTCTCAAACAGTGGATCTCCGCACCCACCCAGGAGCATATGCTGAACTTCGGCATATTCCAGGATCTGCGCCCACTGCACGGCAACCAGCAGTTGGGCGCCCAGTTGCGCGATCACATCAGTAGCAGCGTCCATAACACCATCTACTTTTTCCCCAACATGGCCTGCCATGCCGCTCGTTTCCCGTCGCCGCTCACTCTGTTCGGACGTATCCGGGTCGAACGCAGCGGTCAGAACAAAGGCGAGGTGGATATAAAGAAAGCCGGTATCTTTGCCATTACGGTAGGATCAAGCCTGCTGGCTCTCGAAATAGGTCATATGGGCGGCAACACCTGGGAAAAGCTGGAACTGCTCGGCAGAAGCAGATTAATCAGCCCGAGAGATCTTGAAACCATCAAAAAGGCGTTCTCGTTCCTGGTAAAACTCAGGATTCAACAGCAGCTCCGTCAACTGCTGGAACTGCCGTCCGGCGTCATACCTTCAAACTTCGTCAACCCGCAGGCAATGACAGCCGGCGAACGGGAGCAATTCCGCCAGGCCCTCAAGGGGGTCAACACCTTCCTGAGGATTTTTCGAAACCACTTCAAACTGGACTTAATCTCCAGCTGATAAATCCAATATTATTTCATTAGTGAATTCATTATCCATAGCCACGCAAATCATCTCCCTCTTCAACCTCGCCGTGCCCCTGCACCTGATTGCCCTGTTGGAAAGCCCGGAGGGTATCCCCCCATAAAATTAACAGGAACAATTCCGACAAGCACTGAACGGGGCAACACCTTTTTGTGGATATTCCGCGACCACTGTCTGCTCGACTTTATCTGCATGTGAGTATTTGGAATATAAAACTTTTCAGGCTTCCGCCAAAGCCCCTCAAACTCTGGTAAAATAACAATAGGAATGCAGAGTAGACCCAACCAAAAACGGGTGATGGCTATGGACGACGAACTGCTGTCCGACATACTTGCAGCCGAACGTGAAATCCGTTTGCAGATCGATGCCTTGGAGCAGCAGACAAACGAACGGCTGGAAACGATCAGACAGGAACTTGAGCAGATGCTGGACAACGTTTCCGGAACTCTTCAGGTCGAACGGGAACAGGCCCGTATCAGGACCGAACAGACAGCGCAGCAAGAGGCGGAGGCGCTGCTGGCCGAGGCCCGGGCCTTTGCCCAGCGGCTGGAAAACTTGGACACCCTGGAGTTGGACAGGGTTTTGATCCGCTATCTTGCTGGCATCCGTCCGGAAGGTGCATATGATCGTCAGGATGAGCAAACTTGAAATTGCCGGCCCCAAGGAACTACTCCTGGATGTGCTGGAAATCATCCGGGAACTTGGCGTATTCCAGCTTGAAACGAATGGGGCTGTTTTCGACGACGAGCGGCGGCAACTGCTGCTGCCGCACGGAACAGGCGACGACCACGCCGTCAACGAGCGGCTCTTTCTGGAGAACATGCGCCGACAGACCGGTGAAATCATTGCGTTCCTCCCGGCCGTAGAAACCCGTGAGAGCTGGCTCGACCCGTTGACAATCCTGGACAGCATCGCCGGCACCATCACAAAGCACATGTCAACCTGCCGCAAACTGGCCGAACGGCATGAGAGCTTGCAGCGGGAACTGGAGGAATTGAAACGCTACGACCTGCTTCTGTCAGCCATCGACAGACTGATCGGGAACCGGGAAGCGCACAGCGGTCTGGAATTCATCGGCATCACCCTGCGCGACGCTTCGTTCATCGATCGACTGCGCGAACTGTTGGCATCTCTTGTGGACGAGGAATGCACCCTGACCACGACCGTGGCCGCCGACGGCACCCTGATCGGATTGGTTGCCACCCCTCCCTCCCGCAGCAGGGTTATCAAGAAGGCCCTGAGCGACGAGCAGTTGCCCGAACTCCCCTTTCCGGAATCCCTCAGCAACCTGCCCCTGCCGGAACGCATCAGCTACCTGGAGGAACGCATTGCGGCAACCGGCCGCAGCCTGGCTGAGATAGAGGAGGAGCGGAAAATCTTTGCCCGGCGCTGGCTGGCCTTTTACCGCCGGATCAACCAGTGGTTGGTGGAGCGACTGGCACTGTTGTCGGTGACCGGATCGATCCGCCAGACCGGCATGTGCTTCGTGGCCAGCGGCTGGACCCGGCTGGACGAGATCGCTATCCTGACGGAACGCCTGAACCTGGAATTCGGCGGCCGGGTGGCGGTGGAGCAGCGCGCCATCCTGGAGCAGGACCTGGAGAAGGTGCCGGTGGCGCTCAGGAATCCGTCCTATTTCAGGCCGTTCGAGCTCTTCACCCGCCTTCTGCCGCTGCCCCGTTATTATTCATGGGACCCGACCCCTTTCATCGGGATATTTTTACCGCTCTTCTTCGGGATGATGCTGGGCGACGCCGGGCACGGCTTGGTCCTGCTGGCGGCGTCGCTGCTGCTGTTGTGGCGCCGGCCACGGGGTGCAATGGGGGATGCGGCCCGCATCCTGCTGATCTGTTCCAGCTACGCAGTGCTGTTCGGTATCCTGTTCGGAGAGTTTTTCGGGGAGGCCGGCGGCCGGCTGCTGCGGCTGGCGCCACTGCTGCCGGAGCGGAGTCGGGCCGTCATGCCAATGCTGATCTTCTCCCTGGCGCTGGGGGCCTCCCATGTGGTGCTGGGCCTGCTGCTGGGACTGATTACAGCCGTCAGGCGCCACGAAAGTGGCGACGCCATGGTGCGCATCATCTCCATCGCCCTGATCGCCTGCCTGACCTGCCTGGCAATCTCCCTGCTGCTCCCCTCCCCCTGGCTGCTCACCAGGCCGATCCTGATGCTGGCCGGAGTCCTGCTGTTGCTGTTGGCGCTGGCGGGAGGGCTGCTGGCCCCGCTCGAGATGATCAAGACGGTCGGCAACATCATCTCCTACGCCAGGATCATGGCCATCAGCCTCAGCTCGGCGCTGCTGGCCAATGCGGCCAACCACCTGGCGGGACTGTCCGGCGACCTGATCCTCGGTACGCTGGCGGCAATTGTAATGCATGCCTTGGCCATTGTGCTGGGACTGTTCGCACCTGCCATTCATGCCCTGCGGCTCCATTTCGTCGAGTTTTTCAGCAAGTTCATCGAACCGGGAGGCAGACGGTTCCAGCCGTTGCACAAGTAGAAAAAAAACCGCCAAGGAGGATACACCCATGGAAAAGACCCTGATCTGTTTTGCAGCTGCCCTGGCTGTCGGGCTGTGCGCCATTGCCACCGGCTGGGCCCAGTCCCGGATTGGTGCGGCCGGTGCCGGCACCATTACCGAACGCCCGGAACTGACCGGCACGGTCATCATTCTGCTGGCCATTCCCGAAACCATGGTGATCCTGGGCTTCGTAGTCGCCACCATGATCCTGAACAAGTGAGCCGGGTTCATGGGACGACGTGAACTGCTGGAGGCCCTGCAGCGCGATGGAGAAGAAACGATGGCCGCCATCGCCGTCAGGAGCGCAGCAGAGGAACAACGGCTGCGCTCCGGCGCTGAGCAGCGCCGCGAGGAGCTGCGGCGGGAGCACGAACAACAGCGCGAACTACTCTGCAGCGTCCGGCAGCGGGCACTCTTGTCCAAGGCCGCCCGCGAAGCGGCCCTGATACGCCTGCGGGCGGAGCATGCCCTCTCGTTGCGGCTGTACCGCCGCGCCCGCATCTGCCTGAAGCAGCTGCGCGGAGAGGATGCCGGGCGGCTCTTCCGCACTCTGGCGGCCGAGCTGCCGGCAGTACCGTGGCACACGCTATGGACCAACCCTGGCGATACAGTCCTGGCCTCCGCTGTTTTTCCCGGCGCGTTGATCATAGCCGACGAAACGCTGACCGGCGGGCTTAAAGCCGCGACCGCGGAGGGCAGCCTGACTATTGACAACACGCTGGAGGTGCGCCTGGAGAGGCTGTGGCCCGATCTGTTGCCGCAGCTGATGGCCGAATTGCGGGGGGCGTCAGTTATGAAGGGTCATGAACGGAATCGAAAGCGACGGTTATCAGCATGAGAGAAATGCTGCGCGACATGCCGGCCGGTGTGCCGGCCGATTGCCTGCTGGCCCGCATCAGGGGCCGCCGGTCGTTTCTGGTTCGCGACTGGGAGCGGCGGCGGCTGACCCGCCAGCCGCTGGCAACGCTTTCCGCGGCTCCCTGGCGACAGGCGCCGTCCGGTTCGGAGGGGTGGGCCTTGCACGCCCTGCAGCAGGAGTACTACTGGGCCTTTTCGCGCATGGACGAACAGCTGCGGCGCTCCATGGCCCCCTTTTTCTGGCTGACGGAACTGCGCACCCTGGCCGTCTGCCTGCGGCTGCTGGCCGAAGACACCATGGACATCGATCACCTGCTCCGGCACAGCCTGCTGGCCAACAATATCAGGAAAGCGCTACGGGAAGCCGGCGGTTGTGCCCCGGCGCTGGCCAAAGTGGCTGTCATCCTGGCCGGGCACGATCCACGTTTTGCCGGACTGGGCGATATCCATCGCAGCGAGGGTTCCGGCGCAATGGAAACGGCCCTGCATGAGATCTCGCTGCAGAGTCTGGCCCGCCTGCCGCTCCACCCGCAGATGCGCTGTTATATTGCTCTGATGATCGACAGCCGCAACCTGACCACCGTTGCCAAACGGCTGCGCTGGCGACTAAACACGATCCCGCCCCTGCTGGAAGGGGGCAACCTGGCTCTGACACGCCTGACTGAACTGTTCCAACGCCGGGACAATGCCGGCCTGCTGCATCTGGCCATGCGTCTGGGCGGCCAGGCGCCCTACGGCGAGAGTGCCGACCCGGAGCGGGTGCTGTACGAAGCCCAGGGACGGTTCATGCAACGACTGGCCCGCCAGGCGGGCGGCATCGGGACAATCCTCGACTACCTCTGGCGCTGCGGCAACGAAGCGGCCAACATCGGCCTGCTGGAACGCCTGGAAACGGCCGGCAGCGAACAGATTGGCGGGGAGCTGCGGCCATGAACAGGGTCGTGGCGCTGACTCCGGCCGATGCGGACAACGGCTTCGCCTGCTGCGGAGCGCTCCAGCATGCCGTCCCTCCCGGCCGGGCGGCAGAGATCCTGGAGCGGGCGCTGGACGAGGCCGACAGCGGGGTGGTGATCCTTGATGAACGGCTGGTGGAGGAAGTGGGCGAGGAGCTGCTGCATTCGCTTGAGCGACGCTGGTCCGGCGTGCTGGTGGTGCTGCCGGCCCCCGGCCCGGGCGGAGCCGGTGAGGATTATGCCATGCGCCTGATTCGCAGGGCGGTCGGCTACCAGGTCAAGGTGAGGACATGAGCGGCACCATAACCGGCATAGCGGGACCGACCGTTACCGTCGATCTGAAGGGGCTGCGGTTGTACGAGATCGTCCTGGTGGGGAAGGCCGGTCTGACCGGCGAGGTGGTGCGGCTGGAGCGGGAGCGGGCCGTGCTGCAGGTTTACGAGGATACCCGCGGGCTGGCGGCGGGTGAAGCGGTACGCGGAACCGCACGCACGCTGACCGCCCGGCTCGGACCGGGACTGCTGGGCGGGATCTTCGACGGGCTGCAGCGCCCGCTGGAAAAGCTCCTGGAGCGGGACGGCCCCTTCATCGGCAGCGGCAGCAGTGCCTCGCTGCTGGACTCCCCCCGGCAGTGGAGTTTCACTCAGGTCAAGGGAGCCGGAGATCGGGTGACGGCCGGCGAAATCATCGGCCGGGTCGAGGAAGGTGCTTTCCAGCACCTGGTGAGCGCTCCCCGTGACGGCGAGCTGGCCAGCCTGACAGCCGGCTCCTGCACTGTCTGCCAGGCGGTGGGGTGGTATGCCGACGGCAGCCCGATCTCCGTCTGCCAGGAGTGGCCGGTGCGCCGGCCGCGCCCATACCGTCGCAAGCTCTCCCCTTCCGAACCGCTGGTGACCGGCCAGCGGGTGGTGGACTTTCTCTACCCGCTGGCGCGGGGCGGCACCGCCATCATTCCAGGCGGCTTCGGCACCGGCAAGACCATCCTGGAGCAGTCCGTGGCCAAGTTCTCGGACGTGGACCTGGTGGTCTACGTCGGCTGCGGCGAACGGGGCAACGAAATGGCCGAACTGCTGGAGGAGCTGGCCGGGCTGCACGATCCCTGGACTTTACGGAGGCTGATGGAGCGCACCATCGTGGTGGCAAACACCTCCAACATGCCGGTGGCGGCCCGCGAGGCCTCGATCTACACCGCCGTCACCATGGCCGAATACTTCCGGGACATGGGCTACCACGTCCTGCTGCTGGCGGACAGCATTTCCCGCTGGGCCGAGGCGCTACGCGAGATCTCCTCGTCACTGGAGGAGATGCCGGGGGAAGAGGGCTATCCCACCTATCTGGCCTCGCGCATGGCCGGCTTCATGGAACGGGCCGGGGTGGTGGAAACCATCAACGGCACGATCGGCTCCCTGAGCATGATCCTTTCCGTCTCGCCCCCCGGCGGAGATTTCACCGAACCGGTCACCCAGGCCTGCCTGCGCACGGCCGGCGCGTTTCTGATGCTGGACTCCTCCCTGGCGCACCGCCGTCACTTTCCGGCCGTAAACTGGTTCCAGAGCTATTCCCTCTACGAACGTGCCATGGAACAGCATTTTTCCCGCACGGTGGCCGCCGGATGGGCCGAGGCGCGCCAGCGCTGCCGGACCCTGCTCCAACGGGAGGAGGCGCTGCGCGAAGTAGCCGAGATCGTCGGACTGGAAGGGATGCAGGAACAGGACCGCCTGATCCTGCACAGCGCGGAGCGGATCAGGCTGGAATTCCTCTGCCAGAACGCCTACAGCGAGGACGCCTTCAGTGCCCCGGTGCGGATCATGACCATGATCGACGGGATTCTGGACGGACACGAGCGGCTCGCACAGCGCCTGGCCGCGGGCGATACCCTTGAGGCTGCGCTGGCGAAGGGGGGTGGTGAAGATGCGTCTCAGTGAACATAGCTACCGCACCATTTCTTCCATTCGCGGCCCGCTGATCTTTCTGGACAGGATACGGGAGGTCCGCTTCGGCGAGGTGGTGCGCATCATCGCCCCGGAAGGGGAAGCGCTGGAGGGAGAGGTGATCAAAATCGACGGCGATACGGTCCTGGTGCAGGTTCTGGGAGAAACCCGCGGCCTGGATACCGGCTCACCCGTGGTCTTCAGCGATGCGGTCAAGCGGGCGCCGCTCTCAACCGAGGTGGCCGGGCGGGTCTTCAGCGGCTCCTTTGCGCCGCTGGACAACGAACCGCCCTACATCCCCGAACGGTGGGGCGCCATCTCGGGAGCCCCCATCAATCCGGTGGCCCGGGCCCGGCCGCAGGACTTCATCGAGACCGGCTTCACCACCATCGACGCCCTCAACACCCTGGTGCGCGGCCAGAAGCTGCCGATCTTTTCCTGCGCCGGTCTACCTGCCAAGGAGATGGCGGCCGGCATCCTGAAGAACGCCCGCCTGGTGGGGGGCGGCCAGTTCGTGGTGGTGTTCGTGGCCCTGGGATTGACCCATCACGAGTACTCCTACTACATGGAGGTGCTGGCCGGTATGCAGGGCGGTTTTGCCGCCTTCATCAACCGCGCCGGGGAGCCGGTCATCGAGCGCCTGCTGGCGCCCCGCTTCGGGTTGACCGTGGCCGAAT
>CAYWJJ010000069.1:0-22035 GCA_964458105.1 uncultured Geobacter sp. | reverse complement strand
TACGCACGGTGGTGTGGGAGGACGGCGGGGGAGACCCCGCCTCCTACCCGATTGGTCGCAAGGATATGGGAAAGACCTAACCGTCCGCATTGAAACACGCAAAAATCATGTGAAAGGATACGAATAATTATGAGCAATTCGACATTTGCCGTGCCGAGAGAGAATCGCTACTTCGAGGACTACGTTGCCGGTTCGGTCCATGAATTTGGCTCGATCACCGTCACTGAAGAAGAGGTTATTGCCTTCGCACGGAAGTATGATCCCCAAACCTTCCATATCGATCCCGAGGCGGCGAAAAATACCCGCTTCGGTGGCCTCATCGCCAGTGGTTGGCTCACAGCCGGGCTGATGATGCGGCTTTTGGTTGACAACGTTATTTCCGGCGTAGCGAGCCTCGGTTCTCCAGGGGTGGATCAACTGCGCTGGCTTAAACCGGTGAGGCCTGGCGACAATCTGTCGGTACGGGTGACAATCCGGAACGCACGGCGCTCTCAATCAAAGCCGGACCGCGGTATGATTACACATTATGTCGAGGTGCTGAACCAGGACCGGGAGCTGGTGATGACCATGGAGTCGGTAGGAATGGTTCTCTGCCGGAGCAAGGAATAAGAGAGACAGCATCGGGAAAAGCCCCCCGTTTTGCGCCAGGGATGTGCCGTTTCTTTCTTGCAGCCGATAATAAACTTGTTCAAGCTAATGCGTTGGACTACAGAGTGTAGACTGAAGGGTCAACTCTCCATTTTTCACTTTCTATCATCTGAAGAGAAAAGCGAAGTCCCAACTCACACTTTGACCGTGTCCAGGCGATAAAACTGCCCGGCAGGTCAAGTGCATGCGCGTTGGCCGAGAAATAGTTGAAAAAGGCGAAGAAAAAATGACAGCCGCGAAACAAGAAAAATATAATAATGTAAATGAAGATGAGTTGGCCAAAGCTTCTAGCGAAATCAACCTTGACAGACTGTTGCAGGAGCGATCTGAGTTATGGAGCCGAAATTGGTGCCCTTTTTGTGGAAAAGCTGACTGTAAAAGCAAAATACATTTTTTAAAGTTATTTACATTACCGTTAAACGCCATTCCGCCAAAATATGCTTTTCTTTTCAAAGCCGTCTGGTTCGCAGCAATATTTATTGTGTTTATATTGGGCAAGATTATTTATCTGACATTTAAGTGAATTTGACTGAACCAATTAATTTGACGTTCTTGTAATTATCGTATATACAATAATTATGATCTGGGACGAAACTAAACGGCAAAGCAACCTCGAAAAACATCAGCTCGACTTTGTCGATGCAGGTCTTGTCCTATCAAATCGCTATCGCTTGGAGTTTGAAAACGCCCGTAGTGGAGAAGTCAGGCGACAGACGTTTGCGTATGTCGCAGAAGTTTTGACTGTGCTTACGGTTATCTGGGTTCCTGGTGAAAAACGAAGGATCATCAGTTTTCGCAGAGCCCACAAAAATGAAAGAGAGGCCTACCATGCCTGGCTTAAAAAAGAATTCAAAGACTGATTGGGAACGTGTGCAGCATGACGCTGCAAGCGACACCCCTATCATATACGATCCCGATACAGACCTGTATGATCCTAACGATCAAACACAGGTGCAAAATTTCTTTACAGCGGCAAAGGTTGTGCGTAAACCTGGCAGGCCGAAGGCAGAGACGACCAAGATACCTACAGCCATCCGTTTATCATCCGATGTAGTCGAATACTTCAAATCTACCGGAGCTGGTTGGCAGTCACGTATTGACGCTGCCCTGCGCGACTGGATGGCCGGACATCCGCTCAAACGAGCATAAGCAGAATTTTCCATGACAACGTACGTAAAAACAAAAGGGCTGCGTTTCAACTTCAGAAAATTTAGGGTTGACTCGCGGCCCTTCTGATTACCCGAGTGAGAATGTCCAACAATCGGCGGCAGCGGTGAACCCGCTGCGCCTCACAACCGTGGAACCTAGAGCATAAAGAAAACACAACCTTTATGAGGAGAGCCGAAGGGGGTAGGGCTATGTGGGTTCCAATAATCAATCTTTCTTCTGAAGCAGCAACCTTAATATCGGGTTGGATTTCCTTTTTAAATTATAGGTACTGACGGGATCAAAAGCGTAGACGCTAATAAACTATCCTTTACATTTTACACACTCCTTGGTATTATTTTTATGTACTACTAATAAGGAGGATATGTGAACCTCGTAAAAACTTCAATTACCCTACCCGACGATCTCCTTCAAGAAGCAAAAAAGATGTCTAAAAACGTAAGCAGCTTCATTACTGAGGCCCTGCGGGAACACATACGCCAGCGAAAAGTGCAGAAGGCGATGGAATCCTTTGGCAGTTGGAAAGGTAGAGAAGACACAAGCGTAGACATTGTGAACGACCTGAGAAAAGAGGGGGATCGCGACTATGCCGGGCGTTCTCATTGATACCGATATTGCCATTGACTTTCTGCGGGGAGCAGCCTACACACAACCTCTGATAGGTGGTTTGTGGAGCGATGGCCAGGCGATGATAAGTGTGTTGACTGTGTATGAGTTAACATCTGGCATGCGTGATACGGAGAAGGTTGTAACGCATAATTTTATAGAGGCCTGCGGTGTTGAACCAATTACTCCAGAGATTGCATTTAAGGGTGGGGATCTGTATCGAAAGTATCGTGCTAAAGGAGTTACGCTTACTTCACTTGACTGTCTGATCGCAGCAACTGCACTAGTTAAGGGATATAAGGTTGCTACCAGAAACGTGAAACATTATCCGGAAAAGGGATTATTATTTTCCATCTGACTATCACCCTGGAGGCTACCCGGGAAACACTGTGGCATTGACCCGACAACAAGAAGGCCAATGGATTTCCCCAAACATGTAGCAACCAAGGCTGAAGAATGGATTGGAAATTTAGAAAAATAACAATGGCGGGCTGGATCAGGACGGCTCAGAGATCAAATTGCAACTTACTGGAGGATTAAAAGAGAAGGGCCGGGTTTGTTAAATCCGGCCCTTTTGTGTGTTGTGGATCAGTTTAGACAATAGTTACTGAAATAAGATTATTACGTGAGGCAGGATCAGCGATGGCTTTTAATATCCGTCACGTGCCAACGCAAATATAGTTAAAGTCTCCGGGGCTGCCGTAAAGCGTAAATGAGCTACCGCTTACGTTCTGCACACTGACCGCCAATGGAGAACTACTCTGCATTGTTGAAGTACATGTATAACTTGACGCACTGCTGAAGACAGCTGTTCCGGACAGAGAAACTGTTACATTTCCGCTGGAAATTGAAGTAGTTCCAGTAACCATGTGCGGAGCTGCCAGCGGCGCACCGGAACTGCTGTAGACCGGCATGGCTCCAGTACCGCCTGCACTGATGTTTCCGCTTACCTGAGCATTTCCCTGAACAGTCAGAGCCTGGGTTGGAAATGGTGTACCGATGCCGACGTTCGATGCAAAGTAGTTGTATTGCGCAGAGGCGTCTCCCTGATAGAACCCGTATTTACCGTTGCAAAGTGATGTCTGCTGATTCGGTACACTGATTCCGAAGCCTACGTTGCATTCCAAACCGCTGGATGGCTGTCCGCTCAGGCTGTACCCGACTACTGAGTGTGCCACATTGCCGCCGGTCTTATTCCCCATGTACGTTTCTATGCCGACCAGATAATTGGCATAACCTGCGGACACGTCAAAGGTCGGTGAAACGCTGATGCCTCTCAGATATGCCTGGCCATAACTGCCGTTAGCCTTGGCTGTGCCATCCACCTGAAGTAGATTTGATGTATAGGTCGCGGCGGTGTACGTTCCGGAAATATCGAAATAGGCTTCCGGTTTAGGTGCCGCTCCGAATCCGAGCTTTCCACTGGAAGGTAACAGGTTGCCACTCACATTAATGTCACCGTTGACCTGAACTGTTCCTGCAGCTGTCCCGGCGCCTGGTTGTAGCACAATGTTCCCGCCGGGATAATTTCCAGTCGCATTGCCTGCTGTGAGCTTTATGTTCCCGCCGGCTGAATACTGTGGCGGAGAACCGTATAGCGTGTTATGTCCACCTTCCACATCCAGGGTTGCGCCGTCTCCCGGATTGATAATCCCGCCCTGAAGGGAAACTTTGGAAAAGGAGTTGTTTGTCAGGTTCCAGGGGCTATTGCCACCTGATGTAAGGATTACATTACCGCCTACACTATTGTAACCAGAGCCGGCCGCAATACTCACATTACCGGCAGCACCCAGATTCGAGTAACCGCTTCCCCCTTGAGCCATGGCATTCCCGGCGGACAGATTCAAGTTGCCACCGGCCCCGCCTCCGCTTACGCCGGCACTTCCCGCAGCAATGGTTACGGCGCCGCCGCTGCCTGTTCCCTGCGCTGCCGTTATGTTCACTGGCTGGCCGGAGCCGGAGTTGAAATTCAATGGCTGGCTTGAACCTCCGTTTATGCTCCCTGCACTGATATTTCCGCTTACCTGAACATTTCCCTGAACGGTCAGAGCCTGGCTTGGAAAAGGTGTGCCGATGCCGACGTTCGATGCAAAGTAGTTGTATTGCGCAGATGCATCTCCCTGATAGAATCCGTATTTACCGTTGCATAGTGATGTCTGCTGATTCGGCACACTGATTCCGAAGCCTACGTTACATTCCAAACCGCTTGATGGCTGCCCGTTCAGGCTGTATCCGACCACGGAGTGCGCCACATTGCCGCCGGTCTTATTCCCCATGTACGTTTCTATGCCGACCAGGTAATTGGCATAGCCGGCGGACACGTCAAAGGTCGGTGAAACGCTGATACCTCTCAAATATGCCTGGGCAAAACTGCCGTTAGCTTTGGCAGTTCCATCTACCTGAAGAAGATTTGAAGTATAGGTCGCGGCGGTGTACGTCCCGGAGATATCGATATAAGCTTCCGGTTTCGGTGCAGAGCCAAAACCGACGCCACCTCCGGAGGTAACGATTTGACCTCCTGCCATCTGCAGACCGTTGGCCGGGAGTGTCAGGGGGCCGGTCATCGTATCTCCGCCTTTGGAGACGTAATTGCCGCCAGGGTTGGCTGTTGTTTGGACAGTGCCGTCAGGAAATTTGAATCCGCCCGTTGTGCTTTCTACCGTACCAGCCACGCTCAATTTCTGCGCCGGTGTCAAGGTCCCTATGCCGACATTTCCGCCCGCAAAATATATATCCAGATTTGAAGTAGTCCAAGGGCTGGTCAAGTCAGTCAGCTTCCTGACAACACTTCCATCAGCGGAGAAATGAATTCCATCAACCTTTAAGTCACCACCAGTGAAAACAGCGGTATCCCCTGCAGCAAACGCTGCATTTGCGGCAGCCACAATGAGAATGCACATTGAAAAAGTTCTCCCCAGGCCCAGAAAGCGTGATTTAAGTCTAACGATTCTCATATCATCCCCTTATAGATGTTCAGCTCAATTTGCCCGATGCCAGACATAAACCTTCGGCTCAATGATTTAAACCTTATTGGTTTACTAGTATATTTGTCAATTAATTAGTAAACATCCCCCACCTCTGGTGGGGGATGTTTACTCAGACTCGTGCAGGTGATAGCGCCGCAGTTCCCCGGTTTCCACCACAGTCGTCAGAGGCCTCTGCGGAAAGAATTATTGATACATAAACTCCTTTGGTGCTTTTGGATATTTTTTCTCTAAATCGTCATCCAGAAACACCCCGTCTTATCCCGCAGCCAGATCTTTCTCGTAAAGCTTCCCTGCCTCAAACCACCGCTCGTAACTCACACAACAACTTCAATTTATCATTGACATTTAAGTGATCTGCTGTAAAACAAACCAAATGTTCGGTTTTTTATTGGAGGCATATATGAAAACCAAAGGCAAAATGACTCGTGAAAAAATACTTGAAGATGCACGAGAGCTTTTCAATAGCAAGGGTTTCAACACAACAACAATAAATGACCTTGTTGCTGCAACAGGCATGCAGAAAGGAAGTTTGTATTTTCATTTTGCAGGGAAAGATGCCATCGCCCGTGAGGTTTTGAGTGAGGCAACGGCTGAGTTTATGGCTTTTCTGACTAAGGCTCTCGGCGGTGAGAATCCCGGTGCGTGTATTGATAAGTTCTTTCAGTGCGCATTGGAGAAACATCTGGGCACCGGATTTGTAGGTGGCTGTCTTTTCGGCAACACCGCGCTTGAAATGAGTGACTCCGACCCTGAGTTTGCCGGAGCTATCGATACTGTTTTTGATGAATGGATCGACAGAGTTGAAGTCGTTGTCGCTGCGGCACAGAAATCAGATCAAATCAGAACTGACATCAGTAGTGAAGCTTTGGCAAGACATATCGTCGCAACTATAGAGGGGGGCATCATGATGTCACGGCTCAAAAAGGATGAGCGTCCGATGAAAGAGTGTCTTGAAACATTACGAATCACGCTAGATTTACGAACTTGAACCAGACAAGGAGGACAAAAAAATGACCAGGATAGTAACCTATGACGTAATGACAGCCACAACCGAACTAAAAGATATTCTTGTCGAGATAGAGGGTGCTTTCGGGAAAGTTCCCAACCTCTTTCTCACCTATGCCAATCACCTGCCGTTACTTAAGGCCAACTGGAACAAGGTAAAGGCGGTAATGGGAGAAGGAACATTAAGCCAGAAGGCCAAGCAGGCTATTGCCGTTCTTGTCTCCCGAGATAACGGCTGTGCCTATTGTGTCGCGGCTCACACCGGAGCATTGCGGGCAATTGGAGTGTCTGAGGAAGAGATAAAATCTATCGAAGAAGACTTGGAGCAGGCGAATTTCTCTACCAAGGAACGGGCACTGATATCCTTTGCCCGTAAAGCAAACACCACCCCATTGCGAGTTCCCGATGAAGAATTCGCTGCACTCAAGCAAACAGGCGCTATAGATGCCGAAATCATTGAAGCACTTGGCGTCATGGAACTATTTACAGCCTTCAACAAGTTCCTGGATGTTCTGCAGGTCGAAGTTGACTTCTAGTGTCTTATGATCCGAAGCCATAACAAAAAAGGAGATACCCATGAGCTTTTTAGATGTTGAAGGTGATTATATCAGGGAAAAAGTACTTCCTGACTTCCAGTGGACATCGTTTGCCGAGCCTACTGAGGCAGCATCTCTCAGGAAGCCGATCTACGAATGCAAGGTAGCGCTGGTTGTAACTGCAGGTGCCTACCTTGCCGAAAGCCAGACCCGATTTGATAACCGCAACCCCCTTGGAGACGACAGCTATCGCATTATTCCAGGTAATACGTCTTCCGAACAGATTTTACTTTCGCATCCCGGCTATGACACCAAGCGAGCATTAACTGATCTGGATACGGTATTTCCATTTCAACTCCTCGGACGGATGCAGGAAAACGGCACAATTGGCGCGGTTGCTCCCCGCCACTTTTCATTTATGGGTTACATCCCGCGTACTGAGAGACTGATTTGGAATAATGCTCCCCAGGTTGCCAGGATGCTCAGTGACGACGGGGTCGATCTGGCTATACTGGTCCCCACGTGACCGGTATGTTCCCAGTCCGTGGGACTGGTTCAAAGAGTACTCGATATATTTGACATTCCCACCATCTCATTAACTTTGGTGAAAGAGATGACCGACCTAGTCAAACCATCAAAAGCTCTCTTTATCCGGCATCCGTTTGGCCTGACGCTAGGCGATGTAGGTGACGAGACGACTCACGAAGCGGTGCTAAAAGATTGCTTACACTATGCAACAAAAAAATTACCAGCTGGGTCGATTGTTGATTTGCCGTACCAGTGGAAAGATGATCTGCGAGAGCGACAACTGCGCAAAGAAGCACACTGATTTAGATCGAATGTGCCGGGACAGTCGAGACCAGGAAAGAAAAAGATAAATAAGGCAGGAAAAAAGAAAAACCACGTCCAGGATCGCCGGAACATAAAACAGCCGCATAGGGCACTAAAACTAAAGGGAAAATTGGTTTAATCGACCAATCAACAGTCCTATGGGGAATCAGCAACGCTTCAGAATCCAGTCTGCTCTGCTTGCTGCCGCAGTTCATACTCCTGCTCGCCGGAAAAGTTGAACCTCAATGAATCATACTCCCTGTTGAGCGCCACCGTTTTCGGCATCTGTCTGGAAGTCGGCCCCCAGAGCTGGATCGGTCCGGGAGAGTTGGAAAAGTCATTTTCGGCCCAGAGCTTTCTTCGGGAATCAAAGTAAATAAACGCCGGAGAATCCAGCTTGACCAAAGCCTTTTCGATGACCTGGGCAGGCTTTCCCTTGCGGATTTCAATATCCAGCAGGCTGGCAATCGGAATCCCCAGCGGTTTGGCGCCCTTGTCCAGATCGGTCAGGCTGGCCATGTAACCGGTGCGCCCGTCCAGAATCAACGATCCGGCGGTTGCTCCCAGATTGTAGGTATAGGATGAATCGAAGACGGTTGTTGCGCCGCAACGGGCCTCATAGCCGAAAAAGTGATTCAGCGTCCCGAATTTGATGCCTGCATCCAGTTCTCTGATGCGATCCCTTACCGCTCCGCTCAGCATCGTCTCGGTTTCTATCTTTGAAACCGGCAGATTGCCATGCTCGTCACGGTCTTCCATCAGCTTGAATTTTATCGAATCGGGCAAGGATTCCAGCAATTCTCCATGGGCCTGGGTCAGTTTGGAATAGATCAACAGCAATTGCGCCTTGATGCTTTTCCCGCTCAGCTCATCCTTGAACTGCGCCATCTTGTCGTTCAAATCATCGATCATGGTCGTAAAGCCGGGGATAAACTCGATCAAGCCTTCCGGAACCAGCACGACTCCGTAGTTAATGCCCTTCCTGGCTCGCATGATGACCGTCTCGGCGATCGAATCCACGATTTCAGGCAGGGTGATGTTGCGTTCGCGGACTTCCTCGGATATCAGCGCAATGGTCGGATGGGTCTGCAGGGCGACTTCCAGGGTGACATGCGAGGCCGAGCGTCCCATCAGGCGGATGAAGTGCCAGTATTTCAGCGAAGATGAACTGTCGCGCAGGATGTTGCCGACCTGCTCGGAGTAGATTTTGGTGGCGGTATCGAAGCCAAATGAAATCGGCAGTTCATCACCAAGCTGCAGATCGCCGTCGATTGTTTTCGGCACGCCGATCACCTGAACACCGCTGCCGTCCTCTTTTACACCGGAATAAAGTTTCTCGGCCAGCCAGGCGGCGTTGGTGTTGGAATCGTCGCCGCCGATCACGACGATCGCATCGATATTCTGTTCCCGGCAGACGCTCTTGACTTGATCGATGTCTTCCGGCTTTTCAATCTTGGTCCGGTCGGTGCCCAGCAGGTTGAAGCCACCGGTATTCAGGATCTCCTGGATGTGGTCAGTTCCAATCTCGAACAGATTCCCCTTCAGCAAACCCTTTGGTCCGGCCTTGATTCCCAACAGGGTGTTTTCAGTCCCCAGGATCTGCTTGAGGCCCGCCAGCACATTATGTCCGCCGGCAGCCGGACCGCCCGAAAACATGACGGCAACTCTTTTGCCGGCTACACTGGTGCTCAGGGGCGCCCCGGCTGACAGAATCCTGTTTTCCGATGCGGCAATGGAATTGGGGAACGAAGCGGCTATCTCCCGATTGGGCTCAAGAACTCTGCTCCCCTGGGTGAATGTGATCGGCGCCAACCGGCCGGATTTTGTGAAAGCATCACAGACCGGCACTTCCAGCTCCCTGATGGCGTTCTCAAAGGGTGAATGGGCCTTCTCCATGCTTGCCAGTGAACCGGCCAGTGCAGAGTTGACAATCTTTTCCTGGTTTATGTCGTAGTTCAGTTTATTCATTGTCAGAGTCTCTCTTGATCAAGTAATAGTGTTTTTTAGCAAGCTCACAGCAGCAGCGTGAATGTCAATATACAGCTATAAGAGCGGCACGGCAAGCATACAGGCTCCAGGCCGTGAGACCAGGCATGGAGACGACTGATTGCAACAAAGTGAATTGCTGCTATTATTTAGAATATGTTAAGGTTGTTGCTGAAAATAACACGCATTCACTTCAAGGAGGTTTTATGCAGAAAATCGTTTTGGTCTGTGTATCTTTGCTTCTGGCTGCAGGTGCCGTTGTTGCGGCGGAACAGCCGGTGGCGCCCAATGGAATCGCCCTCTATCCGGACTATATGACATGGAAGGTGATCGCCCCCTCATACCGGGAGGACAAGGGACAAATCCGCATTATCACCGGAAATGAAATTGCGGTTAAGGCCCTGCGTGCCGGCATCAAGCCACTCCCCGATGGAAGCGTATTGGCCAAGGTTGCCTGGAAAACCGAGAAGCATCCCAAATTTCCGGTAGCCACCGAGCCGGGGGCATTCGCGCAGGTCGAGTTCATGGTGAAGGATGCCAGGAAATACAAGGATACCGGAGGTTGGGGCTTTGCCCGTTTCGTCGGGAATGAATTGAAACCCTACGGCAAGGATGCCGCTTTTGTCGGAGAGTGCTTCGGTTGCCATATACCGGTTGCGGACAACGACTACCTCTATACCAAAATTGTCAAAACACCCTGAAGTATCTCAATCTACAGGAGGATGCCATGAATACAGAATTCAAGTACAATAGACTGGACAAGAATGACGTCGCAGTCTTACTCGTGGACCACCAATCCGGCCTGGTTAACCTCGTTCAGGATTTTTCTCCGGACGATTTCAAAAATAACGTTCTTGTTCTGGCCGATGCGGCCAAATATTTCAAGCTCCCCACGATTCTTACCACCAGTTTTGAGGATGGTCCGAACGGGCCGCTGGTTCCGGAATTAAAAGCGCTGTTTCCGGATTCCCCTTACATAGCTCGTCCCGGTAATATTAACGCTTGGGATAACGAGGATTTCGTGAAAGCCGTTAAGGCGACGGGCAAGAAACAGCTGCTGATCGCAGGCATCGTGACGGAAGTTTGCGTTGCGTTCCCGGCATTGTCCGCTCGGGAGGAAGGCTACGAAGTATTTGTCGTCACCGACGCATCCGGCACATTCAACAAAACCACGCGGGATGCTGCCTGGGCGCGTATGGCTCAGGCGGGTTGCCAGCTGATGAGCTGGTTCGGGGTCGCCTGTGAGTTGCACCGTGACTGGCGCAACGACATCGAGGGGCTGGGTGCCCTGTTCTCGAATCATCTCCCGTCTTATCGTTGCCTGATCACCAGTTACATGGCCGGCAAAAGTGCAGCTCAAAAATGATTGATTGGACTAGCAATAACGGCATCAGCCGACGCGAGCGAGTCTCACGCACGGCTGATGCCGGTCGGTATGAAACAGCAGGGCCGGATTTGTTGATCCGGCCTTTTTTTTCCGGGGATAAGTCATTGAGCAGAACAGAGTCGAAACTGTATGAGTCAGCATGAGCCTTTATGAGTCAAAGCAATACAAATTGTTGTATGCCGGAAAAGAGCTGTTTGTGCACTTTGGGTAATAACGCCTCTCCGTCATGTGCCTGCTCCGCTTGAATGCCCTCTATGACAGTCCGAAGTTCTGCTGAATCTCGGCCGGCGCTTCCTCGAAGCGCAGGAATTCCATCGTGTAGCTGCCGCGTCCACGGGTGGCGCTGCGCAGTTCGGTCATGTAGCCGAACATTTTGGACAGTGGTACGGTAGCCCTCACCAGCTCGTTGTCCCCGCGTCTGTCCAAGCCTTCCACCCGGCCGCGCTTTTGCTGCAGCGAACCGAGCACCTTCCCCAGGCTTTCCGTTGGAACTTCCAATTCCAGTGACATGATCGGCTCCAGCAGCAGCGGACCGCCATCCCTGGCTGCCATGGCCAGCCCGCGCAGGGCTGCCGCCCTGAGTCCCGGCTCACTGGGTATTCCCGCTTCCAGCGGAATCTCCATCACCTGCACCTCCAGATCGGTAAGGCGGTAGCCGGTTCGACAGCCGGACAGGCAGCCCTGTTGCAAGCTTTCCTCCAGGGCTGCCAGCAACTGCGGGGTGAGGGGCGCTTCAGCAGGCGGCAGCAGGATGCGTATGCCGCTCCCGCGCGGCAGGGGGGTGAGGCGCAGCACAACCTCCGCCGTCTCCATGCGCCGCTCCATAGCACGTTGAAGGGTCTCGCGGCGAGTTACCTGTTGCCGCAGGGCTTCCCGGTAAACCACTCGCGGGCGGCCGGTCTTGACCTGCACCCCATACTCGCGGGCGAGCCGGTCGATGACGATCTCCAGATGCAGCTCCCCCATGCCGGTCAGGATCGTCTGCCCGGTTTCCAGGTCCGTGTGTACCCGGAAGGTCGGATCTTCCCACTGGAGCTGTTCCAAGGCCAGGGGGAGATGTTCCCGGTCCTCGGCCTTCTTGGCTTCCACCGCCAGCGAAACTACCGGCTCCGGTACGGTGAGTCCTTCCAGCAGCAGCGGCCGGGACGGGTCACAGAGGGTGTCGCCGGTCAACGTATCCTGGCAACCGGTGGCGGCAACGATGCCACCGGCCCGGGCTTCACCGATCTCCTCCCGCTTGTGGGCATGCATGCGAAACAGATGCCTGATCCGTTCCGTTGAGCTGCGGGTGCTGTTGAGCAGCTGCATCCCGGTACGGAGCGTGCCGCTGTAGATGCGCAGGTAGGTCAGCCGCCGGCCCTCCTCGGCCATTACCTTGAAGGCCAGCGCTCTCAACGGCGCGGCGGGGTCACAGGACAGGGTTTCCAGTTCGCCGCTGGCAGGATTGCGGCCCGTCAGGGAAGTCGCTTCCAATGGTGAAGGAAGGTATAGGCCGACCGCGTCCAGCAGCGGCTGGATTCCCTTGTTGCGCAGCGCAGCCCCCAACAGAACCGGGAAGAGGGCGCAGGCCAGTGTCCCGCGACGCAGGGCGGGCTGCAGCCGTTCCGCCGCCACCCGCTTCCCGTCCAGGAAGTCGGCCATGATTTCGTCATCGAAGTCGGCAGCCGCTTCGGTCAGTTTCAGGCGTGCCTCCTGTACCTCCTGTTCGGCGCCGGGCGGGATCGGCCTCCGCCGTACCGTGCTCCCCAAATCCGATTCGTCGAAGTGTAAAGCCTCTTCGTTCAGCAGGTCGATCACGCCGTTGAAGCCGCCTTCCTCACCGATCGGCAGTTGCAGCAGCACCGGGCGGGCTTTCAGCCGGGTCTCCAGCTGGCGCAGGGTCTGGCGATAGTCGGCGCCGGCCCGATCCATTTTGTTGATAAAGCAGATCCGCGGCACACGATAGCGGTCTGCCTGGCGCCAAACCGATTCACTCTGGGGCTGGACACCCTCCACAGCGCTGAAAATCGCCACGGCCCCATCCAGTGCCCGCATGCTCCGCTCCACCTCGATCGTGAAATCGATGTGGCCGGGCGTGTCGATCAGGTTGATCCGGTAAGTTCCCCAGCGGCAGCTGGTGGCAGTGGCGGTGATCGTGATTCCCCGTTCCTGTTCCTGCGGCATCCAGTCCATGACCGCCTGTCCGTCGTGCACTTCCCCCATTTTGTGGGTCTCACCGCTGTAAAAGAGAATCCGTTCCGAAACGGTGGTCTTGCCAGCGTCGATATGGGAGATGATGCCGATGTTGCGGATGCTGTCGAGGTAATTAAGCGTCATGGGGCTGTGCTCCTTTCGTATGGTCAAGTAGCATATTACCAGATTTACCGGACATGACGAGGTGCTGCAACTAATGAGATGCCCCATTTAAAATTCTCAGATGCTGAACTGGACAGTCGCACTCAGAGCTTACTTTCAAATTCCAACATACTCTTTTGCGTGTATGTCTGTTTTTAAACTTTACAAGGCTGCAATCCTGACCCAGTATATGCATCTTTTGGTTTCGGAGCAGCGTCAGAACGTCTTCGCAATCTCAAAACATTCCAAAATTCTTACCTGCGATACAGAGGAGCTTAAACCGTGCGGAATTTTGCCAGCCTGGATTACGAAGGCGCCATTTATCGTCCCCCCAGCGAAGCCCGTTCGATCATCCTGCAGGCGACGGTAGGCTGCGCCCATAACCGTTGTACCTTCTGCGTAAGCTACAAGGATAAACGATTCCGGATCAAGGACCGGGCCACCATCGAGGCTGATCTGCAAAAGGCTGCCCGCCTTTATCCGGGAGTCAAGCGGCTTTTCGTCGCCGATGGCGACGCCTTGATCATGCCGATGAGCGAGTGGCGCTGGCTTATGCCTGCCATCGGAGAATATCTACCTTGGGTCGAGCGGGTGGGAGTCTATGCCACCGGTTTGGCCATCCGCAAAAAAACTGCCGAAGATCTGAAGTGGCTGCGTGACAACCGGCTAGGCATCATCTATCTGGGGGTAGAAAGCGGTGATCCGCAAACTCTGGTCTGTATTCAGAAGGATTCCACAGCAGAGCAGCTGATCGAGGCGGGACACAAGGTGAAAGCGGCCGGAATCGAGCTGTCCGTGACAGTCCTGCTCGGAATTGCCCCCCCTGGACGCAGTCTTGACCACGGCCGGCAGACCGGCCGCCTGCTCACCGCCATGGACCCCGACTACGTCGGTGCCCTTTCGGTAATCCTGTGCGCGGGGACCGAACTGGAAGAACGGGTAAAGCGGGGAGAACAGCAAGTGCCAACACCGGTGGAACTTCTTAAGGAGTTGCGGGAAATGCTCGCCCATACTGAATTGTCGCAAGGGCTGTTCATGGCCAACCATGCTTCCAACTATCTTCCGCTCAAGGTGAAGATGCCGCAGGGCAAAGCCGAGGCAATTGCCCTGCTTGAAGCCGCGATCAGCGGTAAGGTAAATCTGCGCCCCGAATCCGTTCGAGCTTTATGAACAAAAAAGTCTATCCGATAGCCAGGTTTTCTGGAAATCCTTTCGGCTGAGGTTTTATGGCTTTGACGATTGGGAGACCGTAGTCTGATTTTTCAAAACTCAGTTGACGCAATCCCATCTCGTTCTTTCCTAACTGATTATTCCTCTGCTATACTAACATCTTAGTTATTCAAGGCATTGAGTGGCTCGATACTTGCCTGTTTCCAAAAGTGAACTTATTCGAACAAGGGTTTATGGTATGCAACCAAAATTTCTGGAAGAATTCCTGTTAAAAATGCGTGGCAACGAGCGCAAGGTCGCAGAAGAAGCGTTTCGTGAGAGTTATGCACTGTTGCGCGTCATGTTTGATCAATCATCCCTGTTGATGGGGTTATTGAAGCCGGATGGGACTGTTCTGGATATCAACTCGACTGCCAACAGTTTCATAACTGTCAAGGAATCTGAAGTGATCGGCCAGCCTTTTTGGGAAACCCCTTGGTGGGGCCATTCGCCGGAACAGCGGGAAAAACTTCGTGATGCAATCAAGACCGCAGCCCAAGGGGAGTTCGTTCGTTTTGAAGCCAGTCACCCAACTGCTGACGGCAAACTCATTTACGTCGATTTTTCCATCAAGCCGGTCAAGGATGATGCCGGTAATGTGGTTCTGCTGTTACCGGAAGGGCGCGACATAACAGAGTGGAAGCTGGCTGAAGAGGCTCAACAGGCGGCGGCGGTAAAGTACCGGATTGTTGCCGACAATACCTACAATTGGGAGTTCTGGCTGAGCCCGGCCGGGAGATTCATTTACACATCACCCTCCTGCCGCCGCATCAGTGGTCATGAAGCAGAAGAGTTCAATGACGATCCGGACTTGATCATGAGGATCATTCACCCGGATGACCGGCAACTTTGGACTGACCACCGGCACGATATAACCCAGAAAAAGGCTTTCGGAGAAGTTGAATTCCGTATCGTCCATTCTGACGGCGATATCCGCTGGGTCAACCATGTCTGTCTTCCTGTTTTCGACGACAACGGAATTCACCTTGGCACACGGGGGAGTTTTTCAGACATCACCACTCGCAAACTGGCCGAGGAGAAGAATCTGCGCCTGGCCGGAATTGTGGAGTCTTCCGATGATGCGGTGATCGGCAAGACGGTGGATGGCATAATTACCAGCTGGAACAGAGGCGCCGCCAAGATTTTCGGCTATAGCGAGCGCGAAGTGCTAGGTAAGCCGGTTACCATTCTAGTTCCTGCTGAATGTCAGAAGCAGGTGCTCCAGATGCATGAACGGGTCAAGCATGGCGAACACATCGAACATTTTGAAACCGTCAGCATCAGAAAGGATGGGGGGCTGATTAACATGTCCCTTACTTACTCCCCCGTCATCGATGCCCAGGGAAAGGTGATTGCCGTCTCCACCATCGGGCGTGACATCACCGAGCAGAAAAAAGCCGCCCGGGCTCTCCTGGATAATGCCCGGATCAACCGGGAATTGGAGATAGCCAAGGAGATCCAGCAATCGTTTTTGCCGGTATGTCCGTCGGAACTGCCGGGAATTCTCATGTCATGCCGTTGCGTGCCGGCAGCCCATGTTGGGGGCGATTACTATGATTTGTTTCCCCTGGAAGGCGGCATGGTTGATGCCGTCATTGCCGATGTTACCGGCCATAGTGTCGGCTCGTCGCTCCTGATGACCATGGCGCGCAGCGTGCTCCATGCGAAGGTCGCTTCCAGCCGTTCGCCCGGGAAGCTCCTTGCAGCGGTAAACGACCTGCTACACAATGATCTGACCAGGGCGGAACTTCAGATCAGCATGTTCTCGGTGCGGCTGGATATGGAAAACCATACGCTTGCTTACGCCAATGCCGGTCACACCCGGCCCTTGCTGTTTCGCCGCAGGGAAGGCGCGTTCATGGAACTCGATGCTGACGGGTTGCTGATGGGAATCAAAACGGATGTCTGTTTTGAGGAAAAGGTCAGCCGGGTAGAAGCCGGGGATATCCTAATTCTCAGTACCGACGGCATAGCGGATGCAATAAATAGTGCCGGCGAATTGTTCGGCACCGATCGACTTTGCAGGGTCATTGCCGATCATCGCGAATTGCACCCGAATGAGATCATGGCGGCTATTTTTAAGGAATTGACCGCCTTTACCCTCGCCGATGATGTGGCGATGATCATTTTCAAAATGGTCTAGGCGCTTAACATAAACTGATCATTACCTGGAGATGCTTATGAATAAGGGAGCACATAGCCTTCCGGACATGCTGCGAGTGCAAGATCCGGATGCCTGGAGAGGCATGAAGGGTAGAATTATTACTTTTTTACAGATCGTTTACCAGATCTGCGCCTCTTTTATTGAACACCAGGGAACCCTGCGCGCGGCCGCTCTCACGTTTACAACCTTGCTTTCGCTGATCCCCTTTCTGGCAATTGCCTTCTCGGTGCTGAAAGGATTCGGGGTCCAGAATTTTCTTGAACCGTTTCTGCTGCAAGTGGCTGGAGATTCACAGGAAACGGTCACCCGCATCATCAGTTATGTCAACAATACCAACGTAAAGTCCATGGGAGCAGTCGGACTGCTTATGCTTGTGCTGACCGTGATCTCACTGCTGGAGGGGATTGAGGAAGCTTTCAACTCAATCTGGGGGGTGAAGCAGAGCCGACCGTTCAAGCGCCGTTTCAGCGATTATCTCAGCGTTGTGGTCGTGGGTCCGATTCTGCTGCTGGTTGCAACCAGCATGACCACCACTCTGCAGAGCCAGTGGCTGGTGACTTGGCTGATCCAGCATACCTACCTGGGTGACACGATCCTGCTGCTGTTTCGCATGGTGCCATATCTGTTCATCTGGCTGGCCATGATCTTCCTTTATATCTTCATACCCAATACCAAGGTTCGAATCGGCTCCGCAGTCCTGGGGGGCGTTCTGGCCGGAACAGCCTGGCAGATAGCCCAGTGGGGCTATTTTCATTTCCAGGTGGGGGTGGCCAACTATAATACTATCTACGGCACCATGTCAGCACTGCCGATCTTTCTGGTCTGGATATACACCAGCTGGCTGATTGTGCTGTTCGGCCTGGAAGTGGTCTACGCACATCAGTATCGAGTCCCGCGCGCCGCGCTGTTGCGGGCCAAAGCACAAACCGTCACCACCCGTGATGTACTGGCGCTGTCAACACTGTTGCTGGTGTGCAGCCACTTCCGCAGCGGCGCGGCGCCACCTGCGCCGATTCAGTTGTCTGACAAGCTGGGCATTCAGCTCGACGAGGTGGAGGAATTGCTGGAGACACTCAGAAATCTGCATTTTCTGGCCAAGGTTGGTGATAACGGGTCGGGATGGCTTCCGGCGCGGGAGCCTTCCGCCATGATGCTTGATGATGTATTGACCGCGCTGCGGGGGGAGTTGCCGTCGGCGGATGAATCCGCTGCCGCTTGCAGGACGGCCATTGATGTGCTCGGCAGGGAGTCGGAAATGCGCAGTGAATCTCTGAAGGGGATCACGATCAATGATCTGATTATGAGCGGTAATGCCTAGATTCGTGTGCACCCGGCTTAATGCCAATAGCGCTGTCATATGATTAATATTGCAAGGAGAGTTATCCATGACGTCCGAAAGTAGTCCCATGCATAGTGTGGTTGTCGGCTGTCTGATCCGCAACGACAATAACCTGGTCCTGTTGATCAGGCACCATAAGCGGGGCTGGGAAATTCCTCAGGGGCGGGTGGAGCAGGGTGAAAATCTTATCGATGCGCTTCACAGGGAGGTGCTGGAGGAAGCGGGCGTTGAGATAGAACCGGGTCCGTTGGCCGCTGTCTGGTCCATGGTCTCTCTGCCGCCGGCAATCATATTCACCTTCCTTGCCAGATACAAAAGCGGCGAACCTTCCTTCAGCGGTGACAGCGTTGAGGCCGGCTGGTTCTCCGAAAGCGAGGCGCTGGATAAAATAACCGGATCAGTTATGCGCGAGCGGTTTAAAGCACTGTTGGGCTTTGATGGGACAACCATTTATCGTGCCTATACTACCAAACCTTACCAGGTTCAGTTTGAAACAAATCTGGGATAATGAGTCGAATGGGGATTTGGTCAGAAATCAGGGCTGCAAGTCTTGCCCCAATGTAGTTCTTTAACAACATACTTGAAGTCTGAGAGGTAAGTATTGGAAGAACTGGTTAAAATCATGCTGTCATCCGGCAAGTCCGGCCTCGATCTGGCGTTCTATGTGTTGCTTCCGGTACTGGTTATCATGATGGGGATCATGAAGGTGGTCGAGGCACGTGGCATTCTGGCCCTGGTTGCCCGGCTTCTGAGACCGTTGCTACGGCTTTTCGGCATTCCGGGCGCCGGAGCATTTGCCATCGTGCAGATGCTGCTGGTCAGTTTTGCCGCTCCTCTTGCCACCCTGGCGATCATGGAGAAAGACGGGACTTCCAGGAGGCAGATCGCGGCCACCCTGGCCATGGTCCTGACCCTGTCCCAGGCTAACGTGGTATTCCCGATGGTGGCCGTGGGACTGGACCTGGGGATAATCATGCTGACCTCCATCGTCGGGGGGCTGTCTGCCGCAGCGCTTACCTACTACCTGTTTGCCCGATCGGTTGACGATTTTTGTCCTCCCGAAGCCGGTGTTGTCCCTGTTGCGGAAAAAGGGCGTAAAACCACGACACTCAACCTGATGATCGTCGGTGGCCAGGAGGCGGTGCAGGTCATCCTCGGGACCATTCCTATGCTTATTCTGGCAATATTCCTGGTAAATATTCTCAAGACCACCGGCGGCATTGCCCTGCTGGAAACCCTGTTGACTCCACTGTTTCGGCTGATCGGTTTTCCGGTGGTTGCGGTGCTGCCGTTGGCAACCAAGTACCTGGCCGGTGGCACCGCCATGATGGGCGTAACCCTAAACCTGCTCAAGGAAGGTGCTATCACGGTCCAGGAGCTGAACCGGATGGCGGGGTTCATAACCAACCCCTGCGATCTGGTAGGGGTTGCCGTGCTGATCTCGGCCGGTAACCGTTGCGCTTCCGTCATACGGCCGGCCATTGCCGGTGTTGCGGCAGGCATACTGATTCGCGGCGTGATGCATCTGTTGATTTTTTAAATTTCCAGGAGGCCGACAAAGATGAGCTTTATTCTTGCACTGGACCAGGGAACGACCAGCTCCCGCGCCCTGGTGTTCGACCATGATGGTAATGTGCGCGGAGCAGCCCAAAAGGAAACCCGCCAGATTTTTCCCCAACCGGGCCTCGTGGAGCACGACGGCGAGGAGATCTGGGCATCCCAGATCGGCGTGGCGGTGGAAGCCATCGCGCGGGCCGGGTTGTCCGCAGCCGACATTGCCGCCATCGGCATTACCAATCAGCGTGAAACAAGCATCGTCTGGGATCGACGCTCAGGGAAACCGATCCACAATGCCATCGTCTGGCAGGATCGGCGCACCGCCGGGGAGTGTGACCGCCTTAAGGCCGAGGGCTTTGAGCCACTCTTTCGAGACCGGACCGGACTTGTTCTGGACGCCTATTTTTCCGGTTCCAAGCTGGCCTGGATTCTCGATCACGTTCCCGGAGCGCGCACACGTGCCGAGGCAGGAGAACTTGCCTTCGGTACTGTGGACTCCTGGCTCGTCTGGAACCTGACCAGAGGCGAACGGCATCTGACCGACGCCAGCAACGCCTCCCGCACGCTGCTGTTCAACATCCATAAGGGCGAGTGGGATCCGGAACTGCTGGAGATACTCCGGATACCGCCGGCGGTGCTTCCCGAGGTCGTCGCTTCCAGCCAGGTCTATGGCAAGACGGCGTCCGGCTTGTTCGCTTCGCGCTTGCCGATTTCCGGAATCGCCGGTGACCAGCAGGCGGCACTGTTCGGCCAGCTCTGCGACAAGCCCGGGATGGTAAAGAACACCTACGGCACCGGCTGTTTCATGCTCATGCATACCGGCGACAGGCCGGTCGTATCGGGGCGGAACCTGCTCAGTACCATTGCATGCCGCATCAACGACCGGACCGAGTACGCACTGGAAGGAAGCGTTTTCGTTGCCGGCGCTGCGGTACAGTGGCTGCGGGACGGGCTCGGCATCATCCGCTCTTCCGGTGAGGTTGAGGTGCTGGCCGCGTCGGTCCCCGACAACGGCGGCGTCTACCTGGTTCCTGCCTTTGCCGGCCTGGGCGCCCCGCACTGGGACCCATATGCCCGCGGAGCACTGTTCGGGCTGACCCGCGGTTCCACCGCCGGGCATATTGCCCGGGCCACACTGGAGAGTATCGCTTTCCAGACGGCTGACCTGCTGGAAGCCATGGAAGAGGACGCCGGAACTGCACTTGCTGAACTGCGGGTGGACGGCGGCGCTGCCTCTAACGACATGCTGATGCAGTTCCAGGCTGACCTGCTCGGTGTCCCGGTCGTGAGACCGGTAGTGCCGGAAACCACGGCGTTGGGGGTAGCCTATCTGGCCGGACTGGCGGTCGGATACTGGTGCGACCGTATGGAGATCGGGCGACTCTGGCGAGCGGAGCGCACTTTTAACCCCGTCATGGAGCGGGGGAGGGCGGAGGAGTTGCGCGGCCGCTGGAACAGGGCGCTTGAGCGGACAATGGGATGGGAACAGTCGTGAAGCCAGTTTCGGTAAACTGTATATTTTTTTCATACAGTAAGGCCATTTCTTCTCGGCATGTATAAAATTAATATACAGTGGAATCTTGATCTGTTTTTTGTAAAAGCAATATTATATCAGCTAGTTATGAAATGAGTGTTGGCGTGAAACGCTTTTGATGCTGTATGTTTTTTTTATACTATAACTTCCCTGATTTTATATTTATTAAGACAGATCGTAATATGTGTATTCTTTAAGTGGTGCGATATCAACGTATTGCATTCGTATTTCAGGCTCTTACGGGTTCTGGCGTAAACCGTGCATGAGTATCTGGTAATGAGCTGTGCGTTAATATTCATGTATGTTTACTTAAGGACACTGCATATGGCTAAAAAGTTTGTTGCAAATGGCGTGCTGCAGCACAGAACTATACATTACCCCTTCCGTATTGAAAATATCTCGATGACCGGAACAGTTTTGAAGCTTGAGAAGGAAAGTTGTGAGCCGATTGTGCCGGGGGAACACTGTCTCTTGATGTTTTATAAGAACCTTGGAACTGATTACCTTACTATTTCTGCGCAGGCCGTCCATTATAGTTTCACGCTGGTTGCGTTACAGTTCTCCACGATTGACAAAGAATCGGAGCAAGCGCTTGGACGAATTATCGAAAAGGTTGCTCATGAAAAAACGGGGAGAGCAGTCAATTCTTCGGGATTGCATAATCTGAAGTAATACCAATTCCAATTCAGGTATGATGCCTCGGCGAAAGCTCGATTTGCTGTTAACTGACTGATATTATTTAGTA
>CAYWJJ010000068.1:0-22407 GCA_964458105.1 uncultured Geobacter sp. | reverse complement strand
GGTCTTGCCGACGCCGGCGCCGCCGAACAGGCCGATCTTGCCGCCGCGGGCATAAGGAGCAAGCAGGTCAACGACCTTGATGCCGGTAGTAAATGCTTCAACCTTTGTGGACTGGTCTTCAAATGGCGGTGCTTCGCGATGGATAGCATATTCCTTGTCATTGCCGATCGGACCCATTTCGTCAACCGGCTCGCCGATGACGTTGATGATACGACCAAGTGTTTTGCGACCTACCGGAGCGCAGATCTGCTTGCCGGTATCGATTACAACCTGACCGCGTTTGAGACCGTCGGTAGAGTCCATCGCGATCGTACGGACCGAGTTTTCGCCGAGATGCTGGGCAACTTCAAGCACCAGGTTATTCTCGCGGTCATCAATGGCCGGATTGGTAACGCGAAGTGCGTGATAGATTTCCGGCAATTTGCCGGGCTCGAACTCGACGTCAATAACAGCGCCGATAACCTGCGATATTTTTCCAATATTCTGACTCATGGAACGTTGTCCTCCTGCGGCCCTGAGGCCTCATATAGTGATCGATCTTAAATATTATCCCTTGATAGATTCCGAACCGGAGATGATTTCCATCAACTCGGTTGTGATGGCAGCCTGACGGGCACGGTTGTACTGCAGTGTCAGTTTGCCGATCATTTCGGATGCATTTTTGGAGGCGCTGTCCATGGCAGTCATGCGAGCGCCATGCTCACCGGCTACCGACTCCAACATGGACTTGAAGAGCTGAACCTCAATATTTTTAGGCAGAATTTCGGCCAGCAACTCTTCTACTGAAGGTTCATAGATGAATTCTACCGGTGTTTCGTCAACGGCACCCTTCTCTTCAGGTTCTACTGGAAGGAGCTGCTGAAAAGTTATGTCCTGGGTCATGACCGTACGGAATGAGTTGTACAACAACTCGACCTGGTCATATTCACCTGCCAGGAAACCATCAATGACATCCTGTCCGAGCCTGGCTGCGCTTTGATAGTTCGGCTTGGAGATGATACCGATATAGTTTTTATAAACTGCAAGACGATTTTTGAAGTATTCGAAACCTTTACGGCCAACCGTCATAACATTGACCTGCTCGTATACACCCTGTTTCTCTTTGATATAGCGCTCACCGGCTTTGCACAGGTTGCTGTTGAAGCCTCCGCACAATCCACGGTCAGAAGTCACTACTATCAATAAGAGTTTCTTGGCCTCACGCTTTTCAAGCAGAGGGTGCAGGTCACCTTCAAGATTGCAGGCCAGAGACTGCAGCACTTCACCAAGTTTTTTCGCATATGGTCTGGCAGCTACCACATTTTCTTGCGCACGACGCAGTTTTGCCGCCGAAACCATTTTCATGGCCTTGGTGATCTGGCGCGTATTTTTTACGGAAACAATCCGTTTTTTTATGCTTTTAAGGCTCGCCATGATTCAAACCGTCCTTGCTTAAGCGGTAAATTCCTTTTTGAACTGCTCCAGTGCAGAAAGCATGCGCTTCTTCAGATCATCGTCAATCGCTTTTTTGTCGCGAAGCTCTGTCAACAATTCGGCCTGACGGTTATCAAAGAAAGAGTACAACTCGGTTTCATAGCGCTTGAGCACTGCCACTGGAAGCTCATCCATAAAGCCATTGTTTGCGGCAAAGATGATCACGACCTGTTTCTCGTTTGCAATCGGACGGTACTGCGGCTGCTTGAGAACTTCAACCAGACGCTCACCACGAGCCAACTGCATCTGGGTAGCCTTGTCCAGGTCGGAACCGAACTGGGCGAAAGCAGCCATCTCACGATACTGAGCCAGGTCAAGACGCAATGTACCGGCTACTTGCTTCATCGATTTGGTCTGAGCGGAACCACCAACACGCGAAACCGAGAGACCGACGTTAATGGCCGGACGAACGCCGGAGAAGAACAGGTCGGATTCAAGATAAATCTGTCCGTCGGTAATCGAAATAACGTTGGTCGGGATGTAAGCGGAAACGTCACCAGCCTGGGTCTCGATGATCGGCAACGCGGTCAGGGAACCTGCGCCACATTCGTCGGACAGCTTGCAGGCACGCTCCAACAGACGGCTGTGCAGGTAGAAAACATCGCCCGGATACGCTTCACGTCCTGGAGGACGACGGAGCAACAGGGAAAGCTGACGATAGGCAACAGCCTGCTTGGAAAGGTCATCATAGATAATCAGGGCATGCTTCTTATTGTCGCGGAAGTACTCGCCCATCGTAACGCCGGTGTATGGTGCGATGAACTGAAGTGGCGCCGATTCGGAAGCGGTGGCCGCAACAACGATCGTATAATCCATTGCGCCGTGTTCGGTCAGCTTGGATACAACCTGGGCAACCGTGGAGCGTTTCTGGCCGATGGCGACATAGATACAAACAACGTCGCCACCCTTCTGGTTGATGATAGTATCCAGTGCGACGGCGGTCTTGCCTGTCTGACGGTCGCCAATGATCAGCTCGCGCTGTCCGCGTCCGATTGGCACCATGGAGTCGATAGCCTTGAGACCGGTTGCCATTGGCTGATGTACCGATTTACGGCTGACGATACCGGGGGCCTTGATCTCAACCTTGCTGAAGGTGCTGGTATTGATGGCACCCTTGCCGTCGATCGGCTGACCGATAGCGTTAACAACCCGGCCAATCAATGCATCGCCAACCGGGACTTCGGTAATGCGGCCGGTACGTTTGACAGTGTCGCCCTCTTTGATCTCGGCGAATTCACCAAGAATAGCAGCACCAACATTGTCTTCTTCAAGGTTAAGGACCATGCCGGTCACGCCGCCCGGAAACTCCAGCAGCTCACCAGCCATGGCGCCAGCCAGACCGTGAATACGGGCAATACCGTCACCAATGGAGATGATAGTGCCTGTTTCAGACACCTCAACTTCCTTACCATACTCCTTGATTTGCTTTCTGATGATCTCGCTGATCTCTTCGGCTTTGATTTCCATGGAAACTCCTACCCCTTCTGTAATATATCTTGAATCCGTTTAAGCTGGGTCTTAACACTGCTATCGTAGGCGGTATCACCTATCTGGGTAACAACGCCACCCAGAAGAGATGCATCCACAAGAACCTGCGGAACAACTTTCTTGCCGCTCTTCTTCTCAAGCGCCACCTGAATAGCGGCTACCTGACTGTCATCCAGCGGAAAAGCGCTTCTGATAATCGGACGGATTACGCCGGAAAATTCGTCAGCAAGCTTTTCATAGGCCTGAACAATCTGGCCAAGAAAAGCCGTACGATTCTTATCCACCAAAAGAAGCAGAAAATTACCGACCAATTCGGAGCAGGCCAACTTGGCAACCAACTCTTTCATAATCAACTTCTTCTGCTCATGCGTAAGAGCCGGGTCGCCAAAGGCGGCACGAAGCTCGGCATTGCCGGCAAACAAGCGATCTACTGCAGCCAGCTCTTCACGAAAGCTGTCCACAAGACCACCCTCGGAACCAAGCTGAACCATCGCCTTGGCGTATCGTCTCGCAATCGTATTATTGATCACTGGATCTGTACCACCTTGTCAAGATATTCACCGACAAATCTGTCGTGGTCGTTCTTCTGAATGGAACCGCTTAACTTTCCGGTTGCAATTTCCACCGCCAACCGGGCCGCTTCAACACGCAGTTCATTGCGCGCCTTAAGGGTTTCCTGCTCCGCCGACAGCGCTGACTGCGCAACTATTTTTTCAGCAGCCAGCCTGGCTTCGGCGACGATGCGGGCCTTCTCATGCTCACCCTCACGAATGATTGCCGCATGAAGTTCATCAATCTCTTTTGAGGCCTGATCAAGTTTGCCGCTGTATTCGCGCAGCTTTGCCTCGGCCGCATCGCGAGCCGCCTCAGCATCTTTCAGGCTTTTTTCAATTTCAGCTTGGCGTGCAGCCAGCGATCCCTTTACATCGGCTTTCTTGAGCGCAAAGACCAGAATACCGATCAACACGGCAAAATTGAGCACCCTCCAGCCAAGGTCCTTCATCTGGGCGCCGCTGTCGGCATGGTGCGCTCCGCCAGCCGACTCTGAAGCAAATCCGGCATCAGCCACAAAAACGACCAGGGCAACATATGCCAGCATAAATACAATTTTTTTATTACGATCGGATACCATCAACATGACTACAGGCTCCTCCCGAGAATTTTCTCACAAATATCGCCGGACAGTGCTTCGGCCTGTTTTTTCAGCAGCTCACGTGCATCAGCAGCCTCTTTGGCAACCCTTGTACGAATCGAAGCCAATGAATCGGAAGCCTCCTTACGCGCCTTCTCCAGCACCGAAGCTTCCTCAACCTGAGCCTGCTTCAGCGCTTCAGCGCGTCGTGCGCCGGCCTCTGCCTTTGCCTCGCGCAGACGAGCTTCGTACTGGGCCATCTTGGCCTGCACCTGCTCATCAACCGACGCCGCCTTATCACGCGCAGAATCGATCACGGCACGACGATCGGCCAGCACCTTACGGATAGGCTTGTAAAGGAAGATATTGAGAATAAGGACGAGGATGCCGAAGTTAATCAGCTGGACAAAAAATGCTAAATTTAATTCAATCACGACCTACCCCTTACAGGTGACTGAGATGTATACTGTATCCCAGAAATGGTGTAAACAGCGACTAATTATCATAGTAATTACCGAGCTGTCAAGACAATTGCGTCAACTTGATTATTTTTCAGGATCATCAGATATCAAGCAGGTCTACAATGCGGGTTAATTCATCGGAATCGTTGAAATGAATCTCCAGACGCCCACCCTTTTGCCCCACTTTGCGAATGGCAACCTTCGACTGGAATCTCTTCTGAAGCTGCTCTTCCAGAGACGTCATCAACAGGTCCGGTTGCTGGAGACGCTTGGCCGGCTTAGGGCTTGGATTTACCTTCAGCTTTCTGACAAGCTCTTCTGCAGCGCGAACACTCAACTGGCGATGCAGGATTTCGTGACGGGCTCTTTCCACCAACTCGGCACTATCCAGTGACAACAACGCCCTGGCATGCCCCATACTAAGCCGCTCTTCGACTATGTCGCGCTGAATATCATCAGGCAGCTTGAGCAGGCGCAGCGAATTGGTTACGGTTGTCCGGTTCTTGCCGACACGCCGGGCAACATCTTCCTGAGAAATGCTGAAATGCTCCACCAGAGAGCGGTAGGCCTGAGCCTCTTCGATGGCATTCAGGTCCTGGCGCTGGATATTCTCTATCAGCGCCAACTCCATGATCGCATCCGGCGTAGCCTCACGAATTACGACCGGAATCTCGTGCAGTCCAGCCTTCTGCGAGGCGCGCCAGCGGCGCTCGCCGGCAATGATCTCGTAGTGGTCGTCCTTTCTGGTTACCACCAGCGGCTGAATGATACCCTTCTCACGAATTGAAGCTGCCAACTCCTCCAGTTTTTCGGGCGCAAAATGTTTGCGCGGCTGATTACGGTTGGGACGGATTTTTTCGATCGGACAGACGAAATAGTTTTTCGACTCGTCCACCGTTTCAGCCACCTGCAACAGCGCCGCCATTCCTTTACCGAGGCCACCTATTTTAGCCATTGGCCGCCTCCCTCTTTATTATTTCTCTAGCCAGCTGCATGTAACTTGCAGCACCGCGCGAGTTGATGTCGTAGTAAATGATCGGCTTGCCATGGCTGGGAGCCTCCGCCAACCGCACATTGCGGGGTATGACCGATTCGAAGACCTGCTCCGGGAAATGGGTGCGGATTTCCGACGCCACCTCTTTTCCCAGGTTGCCGCGGGCGTCAAACATGGTTAACAGTATCCCTTCGATTGTCATGAAGGGGTTAAGGCCTTTTTGGATCAGCCGGATCGTCTGCAGGATCTGGGAAAGACCCTCCATGGCGTAGAATTCGCATTGCAGGGGAATCAGCACCGAATTGGCGGCCGTCATCGCGTTAATTGTCAATAGATTCAGCGACGGCGGGCAATCAATAATGATGTAACGGTAATGATCTTCCAGTGCCGCCAGAGCAGACTTGAGTTTCTGCTCACGACCGGTTTCGGTGATCAGCTCCAGCTCGGCGCCGGCCAGATCGGCATTGGAAGGCAGAATGTGCAGAAACGGCTGACCGGTATCAATAATCAGGCTCTGCGGATCGGCCCCGTTAATCAGGACATCGTAGACGGTATGACGCAACTGGGTTTTGTCGATGCCGACACCGCTGGTGGCGTTGCCCTGCGGGTCGATATCAATCAACAGTGTCGGCCGCTCGGAAGCTGCCAATGAAGCGGCCAGATTGACAGCGGTGGTGGTTTTGCCGACGCCACCCTTCTGGTTTGCAATGCAGATAATTTTTGATTTGGGATTCAAGGGAATCATGCTCTCTTCAGCGGGCGTTTAGATGGAGCTTTATGCAGCTCTGTACTGTTGCGATGAGCAGCAAGATCAGCACGAACTTCTGCCATCTCACTGGACAGACGTTCTTCAACTGAATCCAGACGTTTACTTAAGCCCATGACCTTGCAATCGACAATATCAATCTTCTCAGTCAATCGCTCTTCAACTTTGTCAATCTTATTGTCAAGCGCAGAAACCGCCTCCATTGTAAGCTGCACCTTGTTTTCAATCGACTCCAACAATATTAAAAGATGATCTTTTTGCATTTAGTCACCCCCCTGAATTCAGAACCGGGAATGTATCACAGCTCTCGGCAATCGTCAAAGAAAAGACCATAAAAAAAGGGCGGGATCTCTCCCGCCCTTCGGAACAACATCAACAATACAGATTAGAACACGTAGCTCAGCATGATGCGTGTGGTGTAGGGGTTTTCGGGATCCTTGACAGCTGTTGCAATGCTGTTGGAAGCTGCACCTTTGTAGTAGCCACCCAGGATGGCATAGGCAGCCTGAACTTTGGCGGTCAGGTTGTCATACACCTTGTAGCCGGTCTCGATATTGATCTCAGTACCCTGGAAGTTGCTGGCGTTTGCACGGCCTGTCTTTGCATCGACAGGGGCACCAGCATTTTTTGCCACCCAGGACAGGCCCAGGTTGGCGTTGGCATACAGCTTAGGGGTGATCTTAGCATCATAACCCAACGTGTAAAGCCACTGACCCTTGTTACCGGGACCACCAGTACCGACAATAGTACGGTCGGTAGTAGTTCCACCAGCGCCGGTACGGGCAAAGATCCACAGGTTGCTCTCGCCATAGGTCTGCAGACCGGCATTAGCCCATGCTGTGTTGTTGCCGTTTGCTGCGTTGCCATCACCAGAGAGGAACAGACCAGCTGTTCTCAGCGTACCGGGGCCGATAGCCATTTTCGCAGCAAGGTTTCCGGCATAGCCGCTAACCGCTTTCTTTACACCAGCGTTGAAAGTCCTGCCGGTCTCAGCGGCAAAGAAACCGCTGAGAGTTGCCGGGCCAAGCTTGGCGTCGGCGTTAAGACCAAACATGTGAACCGTAGTTGGTGTAGCAGTAGTGTAATTGGCAGACAGATAATAGGCAGCTCCAACGCTTACATCCTTGCTGGCTGCGAATTTGGCATCAACCATGAAGAGGTCGTTGTTGTCATGGCCAAGCGGGCTGGTAGCAGTGAAGAAAGAAGTTGTAGCCGGCTGAGTGATGCCGTTGCTGGATTCAGTGGCGGTACGGTAATAACCGGTGCTGAGTGTCAGCGGTGCCAGCTTGGTTGTTACCAGGATACCGGCCACATCGGCGTCAATGAACACACCCTTGAACGCATCCTTGATTGGCTGGATACCGGTTTTTACATTGACAGCCTTGCCCAGGTTGAAATCCAGATAAACATGCTTGGTTTCAAAGTTGATGCCGTCGGCATCCAGTACGCCGGCATCGCTGCTGACGCCGTATTTGCCGGTCTTGTCGCCACCAAACTTGCTGTCGATTTCGAACTGGGTTACCAGCTTGAGATCGTCGTTGGCCTTGGCTGTGTACTGCAGGCGAGCGCGTTGTTCGAAGTAATTATTGGCCTTGTTATCATCTCTGTAAGCGGTTGGGTTCAGAGTAGCAGCCCCGCCATTGTCATAATTGGACATGAGGAACCTGGCGCCGAAAGTGCCGTGAAATTCGTTCTCCAACGCCATGGCCGGCATTGCTACTGCTGTAAGTGCTCCTGCTGCTGCTGCGATTACTACTGTTTTTTTGATACTCATGTGTGCCTCCTCCATTTTTATAAGATGCGTGATACTACTGCGAACAACGTGTCTGTCAGATTAATTTCCTTGCCGATGCTCACCACCTTTCAAGTAAATTTGGCCCATTGTACGCACATCAAACGCCATTTAAATCAAAAACAATTATCAATTTATACGCAAATACCCCTGAACCATGCCGGAAAAAAAACCGGCGGCTCAAAGGTATAAATACACTTCCATTATAATAATCTCTGAAACGCTCACAGTTTGTTTCGCTCCCGGTTTTTTGCTGCCAGCAATGCTGGTATCAAGTATTATCAATCGGTTAGCTACTAGTAGGATCGTATGTTTCAGCCATGCTGTTCTATTTGATTTCGCGCAATATACAACAAATCAAACGCTTGTCAAGCAAAAAAACCACTTGAATCACGTAACAGGCTGTAAGTTATAGGTAATCTGCAAACGGATGCCACGGAGGAAACATTAATGCCCGCACTGGCAAAGCTCAGTAAGCACTCCTCCCGAAGACTTGGGATGCAAAAACGCAATACGTGTGTCGTGCGCGCCACATCTTGGCTTCTGGTCGATCATCCTGACCCCTTCCCCTGTCAACTTTGCAATGGCAGCATCAATATCCGCGACCTCGTAAGCTATGTGGTGGATACCAGTGCCGTTTTTCTCGATAAACTTGGCCACCGGACTGTCATCGGCAGTCGGCTCCAGGAGTTCTATTTTTGATTCACCGACTCCAAGCATGGCCACCCTGACCTTCTGATCTGCGACGACTTCGATTCCAGCAAATGACATGCCAAGGTTATCGCGATAGAAAGGAAGGGATTCTTCCAGGGAATTCACGGCTATGCCGATATGGTTGATTTTTGTCAGCATAATAATTAATCCTTCCTGATCGCCTGCCACGGTGTCTCCGTGGCAGGCGATCACAATTTCACAGCACGACCGTCTCAGTATGTTTCCCGAAGACTTCCCTGAACACATCGGCAATCTCGCCCAGAGTCGCGTAACTCTTCACAGCAGCAAGGATATAAGGCATCAGGTTGTCTGTCCCTTTGGCCGCTGATTCCAGTTCTTTCAGCGATTCCTGAACCTTTGCGGCGTCACGCCCGGACTTCATCTCGCCCAGGGATTTCTTCTGGGAGATTTCCACCTCTTCCTTGACTTTCAGCAGGCCGGTCGGTGGTGGTTCCTGTACGGTAAATTTGTTGACTCCGACGATAATCAGCTCGTTCTTTTCGATGGATTTCTGGTAGGCATAGGCCGAGTCCTGGATCTCCTTCTGCTGGAAGCCGCGCGAGATGGCTTCGACAGCTCCGCCCAACTGGTCAATTTTGCCGATGTAATCCAGAGCGGCTTGTTCGATCTGGTCGGTCAGGGATTCCACCAGGAACGATCCGGCCAGCGGGTCGATGGAGTCGGCTGCGCCCGATTCATAGGCGATGACCTGTTGGGTGCGCAGGGCGATGCGGACCGAGTCTTCGGTCGGCAGTGCCAGCGCTTCGTCGCGGGAGTTGGTGTGCAGTGACTGGGTGCCCCCCAGCACGGCGGCCAGGGCCTGCATCGTGACGCGCATGATGTTGTTGTCCGGCTGCTGGGCGGTCAGGGTACAGCCGGCGGTCTGGGTGTGGAAGCGCAGCATCTGGGACTTGGGGTCTTTGGCGCCGAAGCGCTCTTTCATGATTTTGGACCAGATGCGGCGGGCGGCGCGGAATTTGGCGACTTCTTCGAAGAGGTTGTTGTGGGCGTTAAAGAAGAAGGCCAGACGCGGGGCGAAGTCGTCCACTTCCAGGCCGGCCTTGATGGCGGCCTCAACGTAGGCGATTCCGTCGGCCAGGGTGAAGGCGACTTCCTGTACGGCGCTGGAACCGGCCTCACGGATGTGGTAGCCGGAGATCGAGATCGTGTTCCATTTGGGTACGTGGTCTTTGCAGTAGGCGAAGATGTCGGTGATGATCCGCATCGATTCCTTGGGCGGGTAGATGTAGGTGCCGCGAGCCATGTATTCCTTGAGGATGTCGTTTTGGATCGTGCCGGAGATTTTGTCGGCCGGAACGCCCTGTTTTTCGGCCACGGCAATGTACATGCAGAGCAGGATGGCGGCGGTGGAATTGATCGTCATCGAGGTGGAGACCTTGTCCAGCGGGATGCCGTCGAAGAGGATTTCCATGTCGGCCAGCGAGTCGATGGCAACGCCGACTTTGCCGACTTCGCCCATGCTCATGCCGGCGTCCGAGTCGTAGCCCATCTGGGTGGGGAGGTCAAATGCGACCGAGAGGCCGGTCTGCCCGGCGGACAGCAGGTATTTGTAGCGTTCGTTGGATTCCTTGGCGGTGCCGAATCCGGCGTACTGGCGCATGGTCCAGAAGCGGCCGCGGTACATGGTGGGCTGGACGCCGCGGGTGTAGGGATACTGGCCGGGAAAGCCCAGCTGTTCTTCGTAGCCGGGGTAATCAAAGCCGGGGGTGAAGCAGCGCTCCATTTCGATGTTGGAGGTGGTCAGGAACGTTTCCATCCGTTCCGGCGATTTTGCTATATTCTTGGCAACCATGGTTTCCTGCCAGGCTTTTTTCTTGTCGCAGATACTCATGATACTCTCCTTGAAGGTCGTAATTAATTCAACGTTTCACAGCTGAAAAAATCCCCTCCCCCTGGCGGGGGGAGGGGGAATTGTCAGGGTTCAACCGGAAATAACGGAAAACGTTTCGCAAATGTTTGGGCGTCCGGTTAGAGAATGGCCTTGACAAGAGCCACAACCTCGGCATCGATCTCTTCCTGGGATCTGGTGGCCGGAGCGTCAACCCGGACCCCATGCCAGCGGGGAAGTTCCTTGAGATAGAACTCCCGCATCTGCTGGTAGTAAGCCAAGCCGCCTTCGTGGTGGATCTGCAGGACATCCTCGATGCGCTCGCAGGCTTCTTCCGGCGGGACATCCAAGAAAATGGTCAAATCCGGATAAATCTCCTCATCGAAGAGAAAACCGCGGGAAATCTTTTCGAGGTGCCGCAACACGTCAAAGTGATGGGTACAGCCATTTACCCAGGCGTTTGCCAACGAGGAGATACTGGATTGCTTGCAGAGAACGATCTTGTCCTGCTCCAGAGCAGGGAGAACTATGTTTCTGAAAATCTCGGACCGCACAGCGCCTTCTAAAAAAAAGTCCGAGCGGGTATCCTTGCCGAACGGCCAACTGAGCATTGAATCCATGCCCAGCTCCTGAGCACGCCCGGAGTCAGGATTCGCACATTCGACAACGTCGTGGTTCAGCTCACCCAGCGCCTTATGCAAAGCGACGATCCCGGCCTTGACCGATTGTCCGGAACCGCTAATTCCTTCTATAACTATAAATTTCCCTTTTCTCACGATAGCCTCCTGTGTGATGTTCCGATTCAGCTCACGACTGTTACGGAATCTAGGTTTCTTCCGATGGCAGCAGCCGGCCCGCCATTTTCATTAACGGTCGCCATAGCGATGGTTCCGCAGACTTTGAACACGTACTCTGTCCAGCCATTAGATAACGGCTTTAAGGTAGGCGATGGTCTTCTCCCGCTTGGCCCGGTTGATCTCTTCCGGGTCAACGTCCACGAATTTCTCGTCCGGGGTAACCTTGAAAAGCGGTTGACCCTTCTGAACGATGGAGCCGTCGGCCCCTTGCATGATGATCTTGTCGATCGTGCCGGAGAACGTGGCGCGAACGGTGTTGAACATCTTCATGACCTCGATGATGTAGAGTGCCTGCCCTTTCTCGAAATGCATCCCTTCATGGACAAAAGCCGGCAGTCCGGGAGCTTCCTGACCGTAGTACATGCCTCCGCAGATTGCAACCACTTCGTCGGCCTTTGTGGAGGGGGGCGGTACAAGAACCTTTTTCATCTGGACCTGCAGTTCGGTGTCGTGCAGATATTCCGGAATGGTAACCTCCAGATCTTCCTCAACCTTGAAATCCCAGAACTTGACGTTGCCGGCAACCAGGAACAGGAGGCCCAGCAATTCGAGCCCGGCTTCGAAGCCGGCATGGGCAGACTGAATCTGAGCCCACTCTTCAGCATCGAAACCACCCTGTGGTTTATCCTTGGCCAAAACCAGGGACAGCTTATCGAACTCGCGCATTCCCAGCTTGAAACGCTCGGAAAGGGTTGTATAAAAACGCAGGCCTTTCTGGAGCAGCTTGTCGTCGTGTCCCCAGATCACATCTGCTGCAGGTGCCGCAGGGTCGTAGGACATATTCAGATACTCATAGGTATCGGCCAGTGTCACAAAGGGGTTGTCATGCCATACGACCTTGCCCTTCTCGATACTGAAATTGTTGCGGTTTATCGAAAGCCATCCGGACAGCAGGTGCGGATCTTCCAACAATCGGTCCATCGGCCTGGTAACAAGTGTCCCCTTGCGGTCCAGAATGGCCGACATGTCCTTGACAGCTTTCGGGTCATCCGGGAATTGTTCGGCTATCTTTTTGGCATAAGCCTTTTTCATCTGAATGAAGGCATAGACCGTATCGATTTTGGCGGCCTCGTCCTTGAGCTGACCGATCAGGGTCAGGTAAGGCACCACGAAACGGGTAGTCGGTTTGGCCATTACGTTCTGCCCCAGGAACCAGTTCACCAGGCCGTAGTGGAACTCCAGGTTGGTGGCCAGGTCGGTACCGCGCAGCGTGGTTTTGCCGAGAACGCTGGAAAGGTGCCTGTAGCTGGCAAGGCGGTCTTCGC
The DNA here is from genome assembly GCA_964458105.1 of uncultured Geobacter sp. Classification (GTDB taxonomy): domain Bacteria; phylum Desulfobacterota; class Desulfuromonadia; order Geobacterales; family Pseudopelobacteraceae; genus JACRCG01. The sequence continues at coordinate 9,616 of CAYWJJ010000068.1, read as the reverse complement.
CTTTGGTCAGCAGCAGGGCGATGTTCGAGTCGTAGGCACCAGCCACCTTGTAGCGCATGAACATGCCGGTGTCGGGATTCACCAGACAGATACCCTGGTCATCACGAATTTCTCCCTCGATCGGCTGCGACCAGTAGCGGATCATGCCGCCGGCGTGCGGCGACAGAGAGCAGTCGGTTGCATTGAGGCGTGCCTCGGCGGCCGCAGCGAAACGGGAGATTCGTTCCGGCTTTGGCAGGCGCTTTTTGTGGCGGGCCAGCAGCGCCATCGCTTCCACCAGTGATTCGACGATGAAGGAATCCTTCTTATCCTTGGGGTTGGTAAACTTCAGGCTATAGCAGAGCTCGGAAACCCGGTGCTCCACCTGGATACGGGTGTTAACCTCCATGAAATAATAGCGGTCGCGGTCAACGATGCACTCGAACGTGGAAGCCGAGTCAAGACCGACCGCCACGCCGAATTTGGTGGAGTCTTCTTCCATGCGTCTGAGGACGTTCAGATCGCTCTCCAGCGCCTTCACTTCGGCTTTGCGCCCAGCTTTTTTCGCTTTATCGATCGCCAGCGCCAGACTCTCCTGGGTAACGGAAATTTCCAGCAATTTCTGCTCATGCATCTGCAGGGAACAGTCGCGGCCGCCCAGCGAAACGCACCATTCGCCGTTGCCCAGCAACTGGATCTCGTTGTGGCGGGTCTGCTCGATATTCAGCTCGACCAGCACGTTTTTGTTGTCGCCGATACCGTTGGCCTTGACCTCGTTCAGAACTTCGCGAACCAGAGTCGGTGTTTCGGCGGCCGCTTCCTTGACCTGCTTGTCAGTAGCGTTTTTCAGCGTCAAGAGCGAGGCGCCGAGGATACGCTGGCCTTTTCCGCCACCGCCGCCGATCGCCTTGATCCGGATACGACTGGCCGGATATTCCTTGAACATGTTCTCGACTTCGACCTGAACCTGGGCGCAGAGCTCCTCGATCGAGTACAGGTCAAGCCCTTTTTCATAGGAGGCATACAGGATCTCATCCGCCAGGTCTTCCAGCGAGAGTTTGGTGTCCTTGAGGACGGCCGGATCGACCGCCACCGCTTCCGCCTTGGCCAACGCCAGCAGCTTTTCGCGAGTCGGGTATTTTTTCACTAGAGTGCGGGCGGTAACATTGTTGATACCGGGAGTAACGCTGACCCCCACCGACAGGGCGGTACGCTTGGCTTCGTCCTTCTTGCCGGCATCGGCCTGGGTGCGGGAGTTGGGGCCGATAAAGGAGAGCCCGGATTTCTCGATCGCGGCAACGAATTCTTCGTCTTCCGCCATGAAGCCGTAGCCGGCAAAGATCGAATCGTAGCCGTTGTCCTTGGCAATCTGGATGATCTGGCCGATACGCTCGACACGCTCTTCCTTGCTGGCGCCGGTATAGTCTGGCACGCGATGGACGCGGGTTGAGTCGGTCAACTGGCGCAGTTCAGGAGCCAGCGCGTTGGCATAGACGATCGAATCTTTTTCGGAGAGCAGAATGCCGTAGTGGCTCATCCCCATCTCTTCGAAGACATCCATGGCTTCCTTGCGGATCGGTCCGCGGCAGACGATCAGCGGCTTCAGGTCTTCGCAGGAAAAGGAACGCACCCACTCGGAATCGGACTTCCCGAGGCGGCGGTCACGGTGAATCAGCGGGTTGTTCATGTAAAGGTCGTTCATTGGTCTCTATCTCCAGTTAGTAAAATCGTTTCTTGAAACACTGTGCACCAGTGCAACCGATAAAAAACAAATCATTTCGGTTTCTTATAGTTCTCTGTTGCTCTGCTGCTCTGTGTTATTAAATGATCTTCCGTCTTAGTGGAACTCTCTCTGAGGTCCCATCATCGGACCCGGCTTGTAGTGACGCATAAAGAAGGCGATATTTTCTCCAAGCACCTTGCGCAAGTCAGTCGGCATGACGATGGAGGAGATGGAGCCAAGCGACAGACCCTCTTTAGGGTTCATCAATTCCTTTTCATAGCGCTGATTAAGGGCAACCTCCTGCCCTTTCAGCCAGTCAGCCGCCTCTTTTTCAGCGTCTTTCCGGGCCGGTCCGGCTTCCATGCCGCACTTGATACGCTCCTCGGTACCGTTTTTAATCAGGTCGGCCGCGCTTGCGCGGGCCTTGCGCAGCTCATCCTTGTAGACGAACTCTTTACCGGCCGGTCCCATAACCGCCAGACGGGTGGTGGGCAGCGCCAGAACCAGGTCGGCTCCGGTCGGGTAGTTGTTGTAGGAGGCATAGGCGCCGCCGTAGGCATTGCGCAGGATCAGCAGGATGCGCGGCGTGCGCACATCGACGATCGAATCCAGCATGGAGCGGCCGGCCTGGACGATACCGCGTGATTCCTGTTCACGACCGGGCAGAAAGCCGGTGGTGTCTTCCATGAATATGATCGGAATGTTGTAGATATTACAGAAGCGAACGAAACGGGCGATCTTGACCGCCGAATCGCAGTCGATCTGGCCGGAGGAAACCGCCGAGTTGTTGGCGACAAAACCGACCACCTGCCCGCCCAAACGGCCAAAAGCGGTGACAACCTCTTTGGCGCGCTCCGGTTGCAGTTCAAAATAGTCGCCATGGTCACAAATCTGCTGGATTACGATCGAAACGTCGAACGGGGTATTGAAGCCGGTCGGGGAGTTGAAGGCTTTTTTGAGCAGGGTATTGATCTCCCAGGTTTTGCGATCGAGCGGATCGCTGGTTTCCTGAAATGGAGCCGAAACACTGTTGTTGTCCGGGATGTAGGAAAGCAGCCGGACCGCGGTGCGCAATGCGGCAACCTCGTCGGTCACGGTCAGGTCCGCCACGCCGGAACGGCCATGCACCTTGGGTCCGCCCAGTTCTTCAGGGGTAATATCCTCGCCCAGAACCGATTTGACGACCCCCGGTCCGGTCAGACCGAAAAAGGTGTCGTTAGGCTGAATGACGAAACTTCCCTGGCGTGGAAGATAGCTGCCGCCACCGGCATTGAAGCCGAACATGCACATGATCGACGGAACAACACCGCTGATGCGGCGGAGAGCGGTAAAGGCCTCGGCATAGCCGTCCAGGCCGCCGACGCCTGCCGGTACGAAAGCCCCGGCACTGTCGTTCATGCCGATTACCGGAATGCCCTTGTCGGCAGCCATATTGAACAGTTTGGCAAGCTTGCTGCCGTTGGTGGCATCGATCGAACCTGCGCGGACAGTGAAATCGTGACCGTAGACAGCCACGTCACGTCCACCGATATTAAGCACAGCCGTGACCAACGATGCGCCGTCCAGGTTTTTGCCCCAGTTCTGAAACAGGACATTGGGCTCCTTGTCCGAAAGAACCTTCAGGCGTTCCCAGACGGTCATGCGTTTCTTGAAATGCTGCTTCTCGATCTGATCAATTTTAACCGATTTGATCGGCCTTTGAATCAGTTCGTATCCTTCCTTCATGGCCTCTTCGTAACCACCGGTAGCCTTGGAGATTTCCCCCGGAATCGTGAATTCTACCGTTTCGGGCGGATCAAACGGGTTTTTCAAAACTGGTTTGAGTGCTGTTTTTGACATCGTTGCCATCCTTTGGTTTTATTGATTGGTTTTCAACAGTGAGACACTACTGCGCATGATCAAAACAAAATAGAGCCAAAGAGACGCCAGTTCGCCGCGCCTCATGAATGTTAGCGGGTGACAACCGCCAGTACCTTGACTTCGGTACCATCATGTGAAAGCAAGCGGTGCTTGAGCGCCGAATCAAAATAGACGCAGTCTCCTTCTTCAAGGATAATCCGCTTTTCATCCAGAATCAGTTCGGCGGTACCTTTCATAATGAACAGAAACTCTTCGCCATCGTGGCTGTAAGTGTTCTCCTCAAGCGCCTTTTCGGTAACAGAGAGGAGAAACGGTTCCATTTTTTTGTTTTGCTTGTGAAATGAGAGGGATTCGTAGGAATAGCCCTGGCTGGTGCCGGCTTTGGAGATAACCCTGGGGATCGCTTTGCGCTCGTGAGCTCGCACGACTTCGTAGCGGCATTCTTCTTCATCTTCAGTGAAGAAAATGCCGATTTTTACATCGAAAAACTTGGCAATTCTGGAGAGAGTGGCAATCGGAGGGGAAACGTTATTGTTCTCGATCTGTGAAATGAGCGCTGGCGAAAATCCAGTCTCCCTCGCAACGGCTTGGAGAGTCAGTTTTTTGGCAAGACGGAGCTTCTTGATTTTCGCTCCGATATTAAATTCGCTCATCCAACCCCCTGATCACAAAAATAAAACTCAGTTTTCGTGCGGGGTTTGTATACAATTTGACTTATAATGTCAATAAAAATTATTTATCACAAAGAAATAATAACAGCGACAGTAAAAATAGTTCAATTTAAGTAAAATAGATCATCGTTTCATTCTGCGAGCCAGCAACTGCAGTGTATGAAGCACTTCCACGCCTGAACCGTGCCGCTTCAGACCATCCGAAAGCTGCATCATGCAGCCCGGGCAACCGGTGGCAACCGCTTGGGCATCCGTGGCTACAATCGACAGGCTTTTGGCATCATTGATCGTCATCGATGAGTCATAATGGTAGACATTGAAAGTGCCGCCCAGGCCGCAACATTTATCGGCGCCATCCATCTCGACCAGCTCCACTCCCGGCGTCGCCTTCAACAATTCGCGCGGTTGGCGTGTGATCCCCCGCGTGCGGAGGTGACAAGGATCATGGTAAGTAATTCTGATCTGTTCACCGACTCCGGTTTCAGCCGGATTGAGTCCCAACTGTTGAAGAAGCTGGGATGCATCCACGGTCTTTTTGGCCAGCGCTTCCAGGCGCTCGCGCAACTCCGGGTTCCGTTTTCCGACCACCAGCGGGTACAGACGATGCAAAGCGCCGCCACAGGTGGCACAAGCACTCATCACATAATCCGCCTCGTAGCGCTCCATCTCTGACAGGTTCTTTTCAGCCAGGTCACGGACCGTGCTGATATCGCCGCCGGACATTCCCGGCAATCCGCAGCATTGTTGACCCTTGGGGATAATTACCGTACAGCCCAGGTGACGAAACAGCGCCAGGGCCGCCTCGCCGATTTCGGTATATACAAAATTGGTCATACAACCGACAAAGAAGACGATCCGCGGCTTACCCGGCTCACCGGCGATCACCTCGGGGTGCCTATCGATGAAAGGTTGCTTTGCAATGGCCGGGATAAAACGCTGATTGCCGACGAAAGGCATCGGAAAACGAAGTCGCAGACCGGATGTTTCTGGAACCTTCTTAAAAAACAGCGGGCCAAGCACAGAGGCCATCTTGGCTCCCATCTTCATCCGGGTGCGGTTTTTTATGACCTGTCCGACCGCCTTGTGAAAAGTGGTCAGACCGCGCTTCTGCGCCAGAGCCTCACGGGCGGCGATGACAATCTCGTCGGTCGGCACATCGTTGGGGCACTTCTCAACACAGCTCCCACACAACAGGCATTTGGACATCGCCAGATAAGACTGGTCGTCCAGTTCGATATCATCTTTCAATATATGCTGCGCCAGAGCCACTTTACCGCGCGCCACGGCCGGCTCGCGCTGGAACGCTGCAAAAGCCGGGCAGTTGGTTCGACAGGCGCCGCACTTGACGCATTTTTTAAGTTGGTCTTCAACCCGCTTGAGAGGGTCTTGAGTTTGAGTTTGGTCTGACATTGTAAAACCTTTCTTGTTCAACACAGGGGCACAGAGAGTTTCAGAATCTACTTTAATGGCAGTCAAATACCTTATAATTATAAACCATTTCGGTCGGGAATCGATATTTTTTTATACACTGCTTCGTGTCTCAGTGTTTCAAAGTCTCTTTCCAGGCATCCAAAGACGCCAGCGCCCGTTCCGCAAGTTTCTGGCGGCGTTCCTTTTTCTTGACCCGCCCCGGCAGCTCCGGAAAAAGTCCATAGTTGACATTCATCGGCTGGAAATGCTTTGCATCGGCGTTGGTAATGTGCATCATCAGAGCCCCCAGGGCGGTCTCCGGCGGCGGAACGAAACTTTCCCGCCCCTGTGCAAGGGCGGCGGCCGTCACGCCGGCCAGAAAGCCGCTGGCGGCCGACTCCACATACCCCTCGACGCCGGTGATCTGCCCGGCAAAGATAATGCGCGGCTCGCTTTTCATCTGCTGGCTGGGTTGCAGCAGGGCAGGGGAATTGATAAAGGTGTTGCGGTGCATCGAACCAAGACGGACGAATTCGACATTTTCAAGCCCCGGGATCAACCTGAAGATGCGGCGCTGCTCGCCATAGGTCAGCTTGGTCTGAAAACCGACCAGGTTGTACATGGTCTTGTCCCGATTTTCGGCCCTCAGCTGGATAACCGCATGCGGTTCTCTTCCGCTGTGCGGATCAACCAGACCGACCGGCTTCATTGGCCCGAATCGGAGGGTTTCAACACCACGACCGGCCAATTCCTCAACCGGCATGCACCCCTCAAAATGGACAACCTTCTCAAAATCCCTGGAAGGAACTTTTTCACCACGAACCAGTTCGTCGACAAAACCAAGGTATTCATCTTCATTCAACGGGCAGTTGAGATAATCATCACCGTCGCCCTTCCCGTAGCGCGAGGCGGCAAAAACCTTTGTCATGTCCAGCGAATCGGCTGCAACGATCGGGGCGATGGCATCGTAGAAGTATAAACGGTCGCCGGTCAATGTCCCCAGTGATTCGGCCAGAGCATCGCTGGTGAGCGGACCGGAGGCGATGACGACATGACCTTCAGCCGGGACGCCGTCCACCTCGCCATGTTCAACCCTGATCAGGGGATGGGATTTGATTTTTTCCGTGACATAATCGGAAAAAAGCTGTCGGTCAACGGCCAGCGCCCCTCCGGCCGGAACACGGGTGGCCTCGGCCGCTTCCATGGTCAGCGCTCCGCAACGGCGCAGCTCTTCTTTCAGCAATCCGACCGCATTATCAAGTGAATCGCCGCGCAGGGAGTTTGAGCAGACCAGCTCAGCCAGACCGGGCAGATGGTGGGCAGGAGAAAACTTCGCCGGTTTCATTTCGTGCAGGACTACTGCCACGCCGCGTTGGGCAGCCTGCCAGGCCGCCTCGCAGCCGGCCAGGCCGCCGCCGATGATGGTGATATTTGGATTCATGGGGACCTTGTATTATTTCGGAATATTGACCGTTAATCGCGGTTTCCTTATCAGGGGGTAGCAACTTTCAGCCCCCTGACAAGGAGGATATAGGAGGGATGGTTTCGCCGTTACTCGCTGGTATAGTCGCAACCCTCTTTGGGGCATTTCAAAAATTCACCTTTGCGCTTGTAGATCTTTTTGACCAGCAGCGGAAAACCACACTTGGGACAGGGGCTTTCAACCGGCAGATCCCAAAGCGCAAATTTGCATTGAGGATAGCGGTTACAGGAGTAGAACAGCTTGCCGAAACGTGATTTTTTCTCGGTCAGCTCACCCTCCTTGCACTCCGGACAGACCACACCGGTGCTTTTGGGCTTTACCAGCGGCTGAATGTTCTTGCAGGCCGGGTAACCGGAGCAGGCCAGATACTTACCGAAGCGGCCGTCCTTGATCAGCATTGGTTGACTACATTTTTCGCACTTTTCCTCGGACAGGACCGGTTCTGCAACCTCGCCGCCTTCCTGATCAACGTTACGGGTATACTTGCATCCTTCCTGAAAGCCGGAACATGCAATGAACTTGCCCCGCTTGCCGAGCTTGACCACCAGCGGCTTGCCGCACTCCGGACAGGCCTCGTCGGTGGCCTCGGTTGTCAGGTCTGATTTGTTGACTTCGCCCTCTTTCTGCTTCAACAATGCGATGAACGGTTCCCAGAACTCCTTCAGCAGTGGTTTCCACTCTTTTTCGCCACGCGATACCTGATCCAGCTCCTCTTCCAACCCGGCTGTAAAATTATAATCAACATATTTTTGAAAATGTGCGGTCAGCAGGTCGCTGACAACCATGCCCACATCTTCCGGGAAGAAGCGCTTCTTGTCCAGGCGGGTATACTTGCGTTCCACCAGTGTATTCATGATCGAAGCATAGGTCGAAGGGCGGCCGATGCCGTACTCCTCAAGAGTTTTGACCAGCGTTGCCTCGGTATAGCGTGGCGGCGGCTGGGTGAAGTGCTGTTCCGGCAGGATTTCGTGAAGCTTCAGGGCAGCTCCTTCGCTCATGGCGGGCAGCAGGCCTTCCTTTTCCTCATCCTGATCATCCAGACCTTCGATGTACAGTTTCATGAATCCCGGAAAACGGATGACCGTTCCCGCCGCCCTGAGCCTGGCTGCTTTAGCCCCGGCAAAAGGCCCACCGGCTGGTGGCGTAGCGAGGTCGGCGGCAATATCAACCGAAGTCTGGTCCAGCAGTGCCTCGGCCATCTGGCAGGCCACGGTCCGTTTCCAGATCAGTTCGTAGAGCTTGTGGAGGTCCGGCGTGAGGAATTTCTTCAGTTCGGTCGGGGTCTTGGCGATATAGGTCGGGCGGACGGCCTCATGAGCTTCCTGGGCGTTTTTGGTCTTGGTCTTGAAGATGCGCGGCTTGGCCAGCGCATATTCCTTGCCGTAGGCGGCCGAAATGACATCATGCGCTTCTTTAAGCGCCTGGGTCGAAAGGTTGACGCTGTCGGTACGCATATAGGTTATCAGACCGACGGTGCCCTCCTGGCCGATATCGATCCCCTCGTACAGCTTCTGGGCGGTTGACATCGTTTTTTTGGCAGAAAAGCCCAGCTTACGTGACGCTTCCTGCTGGAGCGTGGAGGTTGTGAAGGGTGGCGACGGATTGCGTTTCTTCTCCGTTTTGGTAATCTTGTCCACCCGGTAATTACCGGATTTAAGAGCGGCCGTCAGTCCACCGGCAACATCCTCGCCCGGAATATCGAACTTACCGAGCTTTTTGCCGCCCACTTCCACCAGGCCGGCCTTGAATTCCTGTCCCGGAGCGACTCCCAGACGTGCCGCGATGGTCCAGTATTCCTGTTCAATGAAGGCCTGGATCTCTTTCTCACGCTCACAGACCAGTCGCAGCGCCACCGACTGGACACGCCCGGCCGAAAGTCCATAACGGATTTTTTTCCACAAGAAAGGTGACAGGTTGAAGCCGACCAGGTAATCCAGAATGGAGCGGGCCTGCTGGGCGTCCACCAGATCGGCCGCGATCGGACGGGGGTTCTGGACGGCATGGATGATGGCGTCCTTGGTGATCTCGTGGAACACAACCCGTTGAATATTGATTCCGGGATTCTTTTTATCCAAACCCAGGGCGGCCAGCAGATGCCAGGAGATCGCTTCCCCTTCACGGTCGGGGTCAGTCGCCAGCAGCAGATTATCCGCACCCTTGAGCGCTTTACTGATTGCGTCGAGATGTTTCTTGCTCTCCGGCAGGATGTGGTACTTGGGCTCGAAGCCTTTCTCGATATCCACCGACCCCTGCTTGCTGGGCAGGGCACGCACATGCCCGAACGAGGCCAACACCGTGTAGTCCGGCCCCAGGAATTTTTCTATGGTTTTCCCCTTGGCGGGGGATTCGACGATAACTAGATTATGCGGCATATGAAAATAGTCCTTACTGATAATTTATCCGGCAACAGCATAGTGTGTGCCCGGCAACGGCGTAACCGCCCCCTTGAGTTCAAGGTGCAGTAACATAGAGGAAACCTCCCCGGCTGTC
>CAYWJJ010000067.1:0-22627 GCA_964458105.1 uncultured Geobacter sp. | reverse complement strand
TACGGGCGTTTTCCTTTTCAACATCCCTGTCTTTCATAGAACTTTTGACACTATCTTCGGATTTCTGTCAAAGCACCGCATAGTTTCCAGTTCGAAACCCTACACTTTCAATTCAAGTGGCCGCGCAAAGCTGCATTTTTGTTTGCAGCCTCCTCCAGTTCCTATCAACCTCTTCCTGAAGATAATTGATGTCCTCCGGAGAGAGGTGGCGATAACGCTTTTGAATTGCCGTATACTCAGATACCGGAACATCTTTGGGGCCGTAGTTAAGGGTATACGTTTCTCCGTTTTCCACTTCGTAGAGCGGAAACACACCCGATTCAACGGCTAACCGCGACGTCTTGGGGCCGAACTTGTCCGGAATACCCCACCCGTCCAGACAGGGCGCCAATACCACGATAAAACGTAAACCGCCCTTGATTGAGCGGGCCTTGGCGACCTTGCGGGCCAGGTCGTCGGGATAGCCGGTGGTGGCCGTAGCCATGTAGGGGATATTGTGGGCGGCCATGATCTCCGCGATATTTTTTTTCGGAGTCAGCTTGCCGGCCGGAGTCGAAGTTGTGTAGGCCAGCGAGGGTGTCGCGGAACTCTTCTGGCTGCCGGTGTTCATGTACCCCTCGTTATCGAGGCAGATGTAGATGATGTCCTCGTTCCTTTCCGCGGCGGACGAAAGTGACTGGAATCCGATGTCATAGGTTCCGCCGTCACCGGCAATGGCCACGACAGTGGTATGGTCGTTCCCTTTCGACAGCAACGCCCTTTTGATCCCGGCCGCCGATGCGGCGCTGGCCTCCAGGGTCGTCTGGTAGACCGGGATTCTCATCGAGCTGAGCGGTTGTGGCCCGGAGATAATCGCGATACAGGAGGGGGGGACAACCGCGATGGTGTCCGGCCCCAAGGTATTGAGAATGAAGCGGATGGCCAGAGCTTCACTGCATCCGGGACAGGCGCTATGCCCTGAACTGAAGACCTTCTGTTCTTCTATCTGATAACTCATCTGACCATCACCCCTTCCACACAGAATTGACCGACGGCTTTTCAGCCATGGCAGATGCAACCATCTTCTTGATATCGGCGGGAGAGATGTTGGTACCCCCGACTCCCGCCAGGTAGCCGTGAATTTCCGGGGCGGACTCCATCCCGTACAGGGCGGACTTGATCTCCTGAAAGAGAAACCCGCCCGTACCGGGGGCAAAGTTGCGGTCCAGCACCATTATTTTGGGGATCCCCCCGACGGCTTCCCGGACATCATCCAGCGGAAACGGCCGGAATAGCTTAACCTTGAGAAGTCCGACCTGGAGACCTTCGTTCCTCAGTTCATCAACCGCATCCCGCGCGGTTCCGGTCATACTCCCCATGGTGGCGATCAGAAACCGGGCGCCATCGCAGCGATACTGCTCGATAACCCCATAGCCCCTCCCGACCAGCTCCATTAACTCCCGGTCAGCCCGCCTGGCCACATCAAGAGCGCCGTCCATCGCATTGCCCATGTCCCGGCGATGGTTGTTGAACATGGTCTGGGAGACGGTATTGCCCCAGGACTCTCCGATCTGGGGGTCAAGGCGATGGGGCGGGTCGAAGGGGGGCAGATACCGGTCAACCTGGTCCTGGGTGGCGATATCAATCGCCTCCATCGAGTGGGAGACATAAAAAGCCTCGTGCATGACCATCACCGGCAGCAATACCTGTTCAGCCACCCTGAAGGCCTGCAGGGTCGTGTCGTGCGACTCCTGTCCGTTTTCACAGTAATACTGGATCCAGCCGGTATCGCGCTGGGCCAGGCTGTCGGTCTGGTCCGGCCAGAAGCCCCAGGGGGAACCGAGCGTCCGGTTGACATTGAACATGACAATCGGGGCGCGGGCGCCGGCGGCATAGTGCAGCATTTCGTGCATCAACAGCAGCCCCTGCGAAGCCGTGGCGGTGAAGACCCGGACTCCGGTCAGCGAAGCGGTGATCGCGGCGGCCATGGCGGAGTGTTCCGATTCCATGGTCATGATCTCGGCGTCCATTTCACCATCTGCCTGAAATTCCGTAATCCTTTCAAGGATCGGGGTCTGGGGGGTAATCGGATAGACCGGGATCACATTGGGCCTGGCCAACTTTACCGCGTAGGAGACGGCATGGTTGCCGTTAAGCAGCAGTCTTTCAGCAGCATCTCTCATTTCGATTCCTCCTTGACGCCCATCGCTCCGCGCGGGCACTCTTCCAGACAGCAGCCGCAGCCTTTACAGTACTGATCAAGCACGCTGTAATGGAGTGGTACGGTGGAATCCTTTGCTATTGCCATATCCGGGCAAAAGATGAAGCAGTTATCGCACTCGATGCAATTGCCGCAGCTGAAGCAGCGCTCGGCCTGCTGCTGAACCTGTTCCGGCGATAAGCCCAGTCTGATTTCCCTGAAGTCCGCAATCCTTTCCAGGGCATCCAGCTTGCTTCTCTCCTGCCGGGCCTTGCGTGGGAAGTAGAAGGTATTGATCTCCGAAAATTTCACTTCCGGCATCAGGTCGAATAATTCGTTTTTGCCTTCAACCCGCTGCCCGAGATAGGTTGCGATGCTGTTGGCCGCCCTTTTCCCGTCACCCACGGCGGTGGAAACGAAGCGTTCGGCACTGGCCACGTCACCGGCTGCAAAAACTGCTTCGCAACTGGTCATGTAGCCGCTGTCGATAACTACCATCGACTTGTCGACCCTGAGCCTGCTTTCCCAGTCCGCCAGTTCCGGATCCTGGCCAACGGCTAGGATGATCGTATCGGCCTGTACGGCAAATTCGGTTCCCGCCATTTCAACGGGGCGCAACACGCCGGCCGGAGCAGCAGGATCAAGTTCAACCTTGACACAATGCAGCGTGAACACCTCCGCCCCATCATCAAGAGCGGTCACCATCGAGCCGTCGCAGATCAGAGCGCCTTCATCAAGAACGTCCTGAATCTCTTCTTCCGGTGCCGGCATTGCATGCCTGCCTTCCAGCGCGAGGATTCTGGCGGCACGGCCCAGCCGGATGGCCGACCCGGCGATATCCATGGCCACACTTCCCCCGCCGATAACGACCACGTTCCGCCCTATATCCGGAGGATTTCCAAAACGCACACTTCGCAGAAAATCAAGCCCGTCGATAATCCTGGCATTTCCTTTTGGAAACCGTGGCAGTCTTTTTGGGCGATGCGCACCGAAAGCAATGAACACCGCGTCGTATCTCTTCCCCAGTTGATCCAGATCCGCCCCAACCAGCTTGCGACCCGTCACTACCTCGACCCCCAGTTCAACGATCTTTTTGATTTCGGCGGCCAGCACTCTTTTGGGCAGGCGGAATTCAGGGACCCCATAGCGCAATACCCCGCCCAGTTCAGGGTTGGCATCATAGATCGTGACGCGGAAACCCCTCCGCCGCAGCTGGTAGGCGCAGGACAGTCCGGCCGGGCCGCCGCCGATGATCGCCACGCTCTTTTCAAAATCTTCCGCAGGGGCTGCAAAAGCCCACCCTTCGCGTAGAGCCATGTCCCCGATATACTGTTCGAGGGCATTGATCGAAACGGCACCGTCATACTCTCCGCGATTGCAGCTCTTTTCGCAGGGATGGTGACAGGTCCTGCCGATTGTGGCGGGAATCGGGTTATTTTCAACCAGGGCCTGCCAGGCCCCCTGATAATCATTGTTGCGGGCCCGCTGGACCCATACGGGTATATCGCCATCCACCGGACAGACGCCGCAGCAAGGCGCAGGTTTCTTCTGGTGTACGGCAACGGCGTTGCGCCATGTGCCGGTGTTCAATATATCCGTGTATCCCGTGGTCCAGATTGACGGAACCGGGTTTATTGAATTTGCCATCTAACAGCCCCCTTCGTTGCCAATTCGATAGCCGTCCAAACAGGCCGCCACATTGTTTTCCGGCTTGACCGGGCTGGTTTCCCCGACCACCTTCCGCAGCAGATCTATATTTGAGTAGTTCATCAACCCGAGTAACGCACCCACCAGGGTGGTATTCACGATTCTTCCCAATTGATTGTTCCTGGCAACAGTCGTGGCATCGACCGCAACGACCCTGAAACTGCCAAGGTGGGCGAATTCTGCTGATGGACGGGACGAATTGATCAGAACCAGCGTCTTTTCCGTGGCAACACGGAGCAGATTGCCACCGGTCAGGAGACTGGGATCGAAACAGACAATTGCGTCGGGATTTTCAATGTCGCAGCGCATCCTGATCGGCTTGTCATCAACCCTCAGTGACGAACTGACCGGTGTTCCTCTGCGAGCTCCACCATAGGTCGCATAGGCCAGGACGTGGCGCCCCTCCTGGAAATACATATCCGCTAGGATGTTGCCCGCCATCTGGGCTCCCTGCCCCCCTCTTCCCTGGATAATAAACTGCAACACGCTATCCCCCTTAGTAACTGTCCAGTCAATTTTCAGAACCCATTGCCTGTCAGCACTGACGTTATATTTTAAAAAAATCGGGGCAGGAGGCACCCATGCCCCGTTAAAGACAACCTACCGTATCAGGTAAGTTGCCGGATCAAACTGCAACTGTTGTTGAGATTAGATTTTAAGCTGGGCAAACACCGGCTTGAACACCCCCACCTTCAGCAGCAGGAAGAAGATGTAGTAATGCCCCACCAGGTCGGCAACGGTAATCAGGGCGACGGTTCCGGGACTTGCCATGGGACCGGCAAAAAAGGTCATCAGCAGCGTAAATACCAGGCCCACACCGATCGCCAGCGCGAAGAAAGGTACGGCATAGGGACCTTTGACCAGCAGGTTGAACGATGTCTTGCCGGCGGCACCGGCGGTAACACTGGTCAGCAGATACATGATGACGATCAGCAGGTTGACCGCCAGCAGCCCCATCTCGATGTTGGAAAGCAGATGCTCGCCAATCGACAACTGGATGAACCCGAAATGGGCCAGGAAAAGGGTCAGGGTCGTGCCGCCCAGAAACGAGTAAAACATGCACATGACCGGCATCAGGGCGGTGTTCCAGATCGGAATGGCGTTGGACGATGTCAGCAGAAAGCCGTCGTAGATCGCCACTACAAAAGCGAAGACACCGGCAACAACCGCCATGGGCATGAACAGAGAACTGCCGGACGGAAGCAGCAGTGCCCAGCATCCAAATATGACCATGAACGTCATGGCCCATAAGCCACGGGAAACCCAGGAAGTCCCGGGCCGGGACATGCCGCGCCAGAAGCGCCAGGGCTTGCCCAAAAACAGCATATGGGCCCCTCCCTTGCCGCCAACGACTATCAGCAGGCCAATCAACATTCCCAGACGCGACTGGGTAGCCACGGACATCATGAAGAGGCCGGCGCCGACCTTTCCGAAGAAGAAGGCGCTGGCAATCAATGCAGACCACTCGATCTGCTGCCTGAACCCCAGTACGTATGTATTTCCTTCCACAATAGGCATGCTTTTTGACATGAAAATTCTCCTAACTCAGATAATAAACAGACGGTTCGGTGCTGTCTTCGGCAAGGGCCTGCACGCCGCCCCGACTGCGAATAAGACGGCTTACCGTACTGTTCGGGTCATCCAGGTCTCCGAATATGCGCGCATCCGCCGGGCAGGTTTGGACGCAGGCCGGGTTCAGACCCTGGTCCACCCTGTGCGAACAGAATTTGCACTTCTCCACAACGCCGTCCTGATGTTCCTTGTACTTTACCGACTCATAGGGGGTCATTGTCCGCCCGTGATAGCCGGACTTGAGCCTGCCGTTTTTCAGGAAGATCCTGTTGTTGTAGGGGCAGGCCACGTAGCAGGCCCGGCAACCCATGCACTTGTCGTGATCCACCAGCACAATCCCGTCTTCCCGTATGTAGGTGGCTCCGGTCGGACAGGCCCTGTGACAGGGGGCATTTACACAGTGATTGCAGAGAACCGGGACGAACTGTTTTCTCACGTTGGGGTATTCCCCTGAAACCTGATCCAGAACCTTGGTGTACATGACACCGGGAGGTGTGCCGTTCTCTGCCTTGCAAGCGATGGTGCAAGCCTGGCACCCCACGCAACGCTTAAGGTCAATTACCATTCCGTAATGCATTAAAGACCACCTCCTATTCTGAAATTATGCTTACTTTTACCTTGGTCGAGGTTTCCAGATGTCCTGTCATGCCGTCGGTCCATTTGACATCGGCCGGAAGAAGTCGGTTGAAATGGGTGGTAACCTTGCGTTTTCCAACCGGATGCTGCGACCAGCGGCTCATGCCGTTGGAAAGGGCAAGGCAATCGGGGTGAACCTCCTCGCAGACGCTGGCGCGTCCGGTCACTTCGCCGAAGGGAGACTCGAGCTTCAGGATATCTCCGGTCTTGATGCCCTTCTTCCTGGCGGTCTTGGAATTGATCATGACCCCCAGATGGATCGGCATGCAGCTGATCGCCTCATCGATCCAGGGAATGTTCGTACTTTCGGAGAAGTTGGTCTGGCACTCCTTGAAGGCAAAGGCGTACAGATCGTACTCGGGCGGCATGTTGTGCAGCGGGTGATGATCGCGCCAGACCGGCACCGGCAGATAGGATGATGTATCCCAATTGACCCCGCCCGCCTTCATCTTGCACGCCAGATCATCGCCGGTCTCCTTGATGAAATTGAAATACAGCGGGATACGCAGCCCTTTGCTAGCGTACGGCAAATACATCTCTTCCGGAGTCTGGAGACGGGTCGTATGACCGTTGGCCTGGAACCACTCCAAGCCCTTGTCGGGACCGTACAGACTCTTGGCCATGCGGTCGGTTATCTCCAGGTTGGTATATTTTATGTTCGGATCCAGATGGTTTTCCGGTGTCAGGAATGTTGTGAAGTTCAGTAGCCCGTTCCAGTTGGGCAGGAAACCGATCCGCTCCGCCAGGTCGGTCAGGATATCGGTAGCGTCACGCCCGTCATAGAGCGGTTTGATGACCGGGCGACGGTAGACATGGCCTGTCACCATCGGCGGCTCGATACAGACCAGCAGATCCGATTCCAGATAGGACAGGTCCGGCAGCACGATGTCGGCCCAGTCGGTCGATTCGTTCAAAACGATGTCGATGGCTACGATGAACTTGAGCCTCTTGAAAACATCGACCACCTTGTTGGTCGAAGAGAGGTTCCACATCGGATTCGAATGTTCGATGATCAGCGCTTCCGGCTGAAAGTCAAAGCCCCATTTTTCAGGATTCAGCACATTATCCGCGGTCAGATGCCCCGGATCGATCCCGATCGGATACCATTCCATCAGTTGATAGCTATATGGCTTTGCATTGAACTCGTAGGGAGGGTGCAGCAGGTGCGGTTCAGGATGCAGCATCCCGTCCTTTCCGGGGTTGATGACCAGCAGCCGGTGATCAAGGCCGACCCCGATATGCCCGCCGGGGACATCGATGTTACCGATAATCAGGTTGATCAGTTTCATGGCCAGCGAGTCGAGGCCGCCATCAAAATGGCCGATGGCTCCGCGATAAAAGTTGACCGCTGCCGGCCGGTAGGGATATTCCTTGCCGTTAAGAGTGATGGTGCTGCCGATGCAGGCCGCCTCACCGAATTCTTTGGCGATCCGGCGGATGGTCTCGGCCGGAATCGAGCAAATCTCCGCCATCCGCTCCGGGGTATGGTCCTTCAGGGTGTCCTTGATCACCTGAAAAGACGGCCGGTACTCGATACCGTCAATTTTGTACGTCCCCTCCAGCGCCACGTCCTGAAGGTTGATGCCGGCGTCATCGTACTCTCTGGCATCGCCTCCGGCCGAATCCCAGACCATCGGCTTTTGTGTCCCGGCATTCCTGAGAAGGTTGCCGTCGGGCGCCACCAGATAGATGCCGTTGGTATGCTTGCGCATAAAACCGGCATCATAGATGTTCAGTTCATGCAGCAGCACATGCACCATCCCCAGAACGAAGGCCCGGTCGGTGCCCGGCCGGACCGGCAGCCATTCATCGGCCTTGGCGGCCCCCGAAGACATGCGCGGTTCCACCACGACCAACTTCATCCCCCGGTCCACCCGGGCGCTGGCCATCCGCTTGATGGAGGCCGCCACATGCAGATGTGAGGAAAAACCGTCGCCGGCGCCGATCTGAATCCAGTATTTGCAGTGATCGTAGTCGTTGACCGATGCGAAAGAACCATCCAGCGTTCCGTTAATCGGGTGATAGGCCGCTCCGCAGTATTGCCCGACCGTCGAGAAGTAGTGGGGAGTTCCGAAAGCCGCGCCCCAACCCCAGATATGGATCCTGTGGAAATCGTTGATCGACACGAGCAGCTTGCGTGGATCATCCTCGCGGATTTTTTTCAACTTCCCGGCAACCGTATCGAGCGCCTCCTCCCAGGAGATGGGAACCCATTTGGGATCGACACCAGCGCCTTTTTCAGGATTGGTCCGCTTCAGGGGCGTCTTGACCCGGTGGGGGTCATAGAGCCTCATGATACCGGCTTGCCCCTTGGGACAGAGCTTTCCCCGGTTGCTGGGGTTGTCGGGGTCCCCCTCGATCTTCACCACAACGCCGTCCACGACGTGGGCAACGATCGCGCAGCTGTGAATACACATTTTACAGGCGCTCTTTGCCCAGTAATCTTTTTGTGCCACCATATCGCTCTGTTTCAAAATTTGTTCTCCTCTCGTCGTATAGATGCTGTCTTCCCGGTTTATTTTTATGATCTGGCCGTGATGCCATCCTGTGCGCAGCCCTGTCGAATGGGTATGCCGCCTCGAACAGAGCGAGCATGGCAGGCGCCGACAGCGCTGCTCATGAGCCGCCGCACATCCGCATCCGCTCAAGCGGCTCATGGGCTGCCACGATGCGTTGATCACGACATAATAAAGGCGGCAGTTTGATTCTTTCCGGGCAGGTATAGATGTTCAACCTGTTGCCTCGCGCAAAGCCGATTACCGTAATGTTCAAGTCTTCGGCCAGCGCGATCGTCAGATCGGTTGGAGCCGAACGGGCAACAAGAATCTGAATATTCATCTTTGCCACCTTGATCAGAATTTCCGACGACACCCTACCGCTGAAAAAGAGCACATGGCCGGAGAGGTCCAGTTTCTGCAAAACGGCTCTCCCCATTAGTTTGTCGAGCACATTATGGCGGCCGATATCATAACTGGTGTAGCTGACACTGCCCGCGCACCCTACCCCGCCGTTGTGGGTTCCGCCGGTCTCCTTGAAGATGGTTGAGTTCTGTTCAAGATAGTTGGCATAATAAATGGCCTCATTCAGGGTTATCCGAACCTTGGACTCCTGAACTTTGAGCAGGGAGCCGTCATTTTCAAAATTAAAAGAGGCCCGGCTCTTGCCGCAACACGACGACATGACACGCCTGTTCAAAATCCCCTGCTGACCCTGACGTGCCCTGCCTTCAACCCGGATGATGTTTTCCTCGCAATGGTGACCAATCGTGTACAGATCATCCATGCTTGTTATGAATCCCTCGGAAACCAGGAATCCAACCGTCAACTCCCTGATCTGATTCGGTGAACAGAGAATGGTTACGATCTCTTCTTTGTTGAAATAAATCGTGATCGGAACTTCCCGGACAATCACGTCTTCGGCAAGCTGTTTTTCAGTTCCCATAATTTTGATGACCGGCAGTGATACGGTGTCGTCTATCATTCTGACCTCCTGGTGATACCTGCAACGGGGAAAGACTGTTTTGCCAATGACATGTTGATAACCGGCACCGACAAATTTGCCATAAGGCCGTTATCTAAAATATCGTTTTCTATTAATTCATTGAGCAAGTAAGATGCCAATCACTTGATATAATTGAAATACCATTCAAAACACTGGTTTATCTTAATAATGGATTAAATTTGTAGCCGGAAAATATATAACTTTATTTGGGGTTGTTTGCGTGCAGGGAAGCTGGATGACACGACAAAGGAAGATAGCCCCTTGCTTGAGAGCGCCATCACCCCATACCTCGGAGTCGTGATTGGAGTGATTTAACCGGAGCGGTTGCACAACTACCTGTAATTCATTGCAAACACTTTCAGGCAGTTGCGTTATTATGTAATTTATGGGAGGGAGGGCTATTTTGCCGGCAGCCCCGGCTAGACGGCTATAATATAATTTCTAACAATAAGAAAAGTTGGACCGTTTCCGTGAGCCGGCTTCATCACGCTTTTTTCAAACGGCTGCTCAGGGCCGGCTGGGTAATACCGAGCAATCTGGCGGCCATGGACTGGTTGCCTTTGGTTCGCTTGATAGCCTCTCTGACCAGCATGCCGGCCGCTTTTTTCAGGGTCGGCAGCCGTTCGTGAAAGGTCAGCAAATGATCGTCGAATGAATCATCATGTTCAACGGACTCCCTGATAAAATGCCCCATCGCCTTATTGAAGGATTCCATGGAAAGCTTCTTGCTGTTATGCATACTTACGGCATTAAATACCATGGCCCGTAATTCACGGATATTTCCTGGAAACGGGTAATTGGACAGCAGCAGCGACAGCTCCGGTGGCGGAGTCGGCTTGGTTTTGCCCATCTGTTGAGCTGCTTCTCCCAATAAGTGGTCGAGTAAAACCGGTATATCTTCGGTCCTCTCCCGAAGTGGTGGAATTTCAATATGGTGGGTACAAAGCCTGAAATAGAGGTCTTTTCGAAACACTCCGCTTTTTTGCTTCTGCTCCAGATCAACGTTGGTCGCAACAACGATACGGGCAGTAACCGATATCACCTTGTCACTGCCCAAAGGCATAAATTCCTTTTCCTGAAGCAACCGCAGGAGCTTTATCTGGGACAAAGGACTGAGATCGCCGATTTCATCGAGGAACAAGGTTCCTCCCGCCGCCTTCTCGACCATTCCGGCTCGGTCGCGGTCTGCCCCGGTAAAGGCTCCCTTGACATGGCCAAAGAGGGTGTCGGAAAAAACATTGTCATCAAGACCGGCTACGTTGACAGGAACCCAGGCTCCCCGAGAATGGCTTACATCATGCACAGCCTTGGCAACCAGCTCTTTTCCCACGCCGCTCTCCCCGGTTATCAGAACAGGTTCGGAACTGCAGGCCAGAGCCTCAACATATTGGAATATGGACTGCATCTTGTCGCTTTGAGAAACAATATCTTTGAAAACCTCCGGATGCCTCACTTTTTTTTCCAGAATACCCGCCAAATGTTCCTGGTATCGGGAAAGTTCCTTCTCGCTTTTTTCCCGTTCGGCGATTTCCTGTTCGAGCCGCGCTTTCTGATTTTCAAGTTTGATGTGGGCTCTCCGCAATGCCAGGTGCGTTCTGACCCTGGCCAGAACTTCTTCCGCATGGAATGGCTTCGAGACAAAATCAACTCCGCCGACCTCAAAAGCCTTGACCCTGTCGACACTATCGTCCATGGCACTGATGAAAATCACCGGCACATCGCGCATCTGCAGGTCTTTTTTCAATCGTCGGCAGACCTCGTAGCCATCCATATCCGGCATCATAATGTCCAGCAGAATCAAATCCGGCAGGATGGTTCGCGCGGACAACAGCGCCAGACCGCCGCTTTTGGCAGGCCGCACATCAAAACCGTCACTGGTAAGGATCTCCGACAACAGATCCAGATTTTGAGGGGTATCATCAACCACCAATACATTCCCTTTGACATCGAAGTCCTGTACTTCAGGACATGGTAAACTGTTTTTTGGAGTATTTTCCATCGTCTGCTCCCTGCAATGCTAAGAGATACCGTACGGTCGTATCACATCCTGTTAAAGCCGGCATGACACCTGTTCAGGTTTCGCCGGCGAACCGGCAAATCATTATTTCAGCAGATCCAGCAATATTTCAAATTTGTACTGTTTCTCCATGCGTCCCATGATCTCCCCAAGAGATTTGTCAAAAGCATGGATGCGGCCTATGGCGTCCCGGATAGCGCTGACATTCAGAATAATCAAAGCCTGCCGCAGCTCCTCCCGCAGCTCGCCGGGCAAATGTCCCAGATCATTGGGGGTCAACGTGGCGGATTCCTCGCGACCCAATATTGTCAATGTGTCTTCCGCATAACGGTACTCGATCCCAAGCAGCTTCTTTATCCCGGCAAAAAGTTCGCACTCCCTGAATGGCTTGCTGATAAATTCATCGGCGCCGGTTGCCAGAATTTCGTTCCGTTCTTCTACAAACGCGCTGGCACTCACCGCAATGACCGGGATTTTTTTCCCTTTTGCCGTTGCTTTCAAACGCCTGGTGGCCTCATAGCCATCCATCACCGGCAGCCTCATATCCATCAGCACCAGGTCAGGCTTCCCACTCTTGCAAACCGCAAGAGCCTCCTTGCCGTTTGCTGCTTCAAGCGTTTTAAATCCCACAAAAGACAGCAGCTCCACCACAAATCTGCGATTTATTTCCTTATCATCCACCACAAGTATGATTTTTGGCCCACAGCCGGGAGCCAGTCCCAACACCCGCCGGACCTCCTCAGTCCTCTCAACTAACTCCTGTTGACCTTCTTCAAATTTGCAGGAGACGGTGAATACACTCCCCTTGCCGAATACACTGCGGGCGGTAAGATCGCCTCCCATCAAACACATGTACTCCCTGCTGATCGTCAGTCCGAGACCGGTGCCGCCTTTACTTTTTCCGCTCATGGTCTGCTCAAAAGAGAGGAAGAGCTTGTCCATTTCCTGGGGCATGATGCCGATACCGCTGTCCTCCACCTCAAAAGAAAGTGCCCACAGTCCTCTCTTTTCAGCAACTGACGGATGATAGTCGTCCACATCGACCCGTAGCGTGACGTCTCCCACGTCGGTGAATTTGATGGCGTTTCCTATCAGGTTGATCAGCACCTGGCGTAATTTACCCTCATCTCCCACCAGATATTGCGGCAATGCAGCTTGTCTTTCAATTTTGAAACACAATCTCTTCTGTTCGGCCCGCATTCTGAACATAGCATCCAGATCTTCAAGCAGAGAATACAGATCAAAAACGCCCTGCGTCAGGCTGAGACAGCCATTTTCAATTTTGGAAACCTCCAGCACATCGTTGATAAGAGCCAGCAAATGATCTCCGCTACGGTTGATGGCTTCGAGGTGCTTCTTGGATGAATCTGAAAGGGATGAATCACGCTGCATCAGTTGGGAAAAACCGTGAATGACATTGAGGGGCGTGCGAAGTTCGTGAGACATGTTTGCAAGAAAAATACTCTTGGAGCGATTGGCTGATTCCGCCGATTCTTTAGCCTGCTGCAGTAACAGCTCGGCCTGCTTGCGGGCGGTGATATCGCTGGAAATACCGCAGACCGCGTATATTTTGCCCTTCGTGGACAAAAGAGGAAATTTCAGGGATAGATACGAATGCAGCCCATCGTCGTGACAGGCTTCCTCTTCCACCTGAATAGCGTGGCCCAACTTGATTACCTCAGTATCGTTCCGGTGGAACGCATCAGCAATTTCCCACGGACCGATATCGTAGTCCGTCTTCCCGATGAAGCTGTCCCTTTCGACGTGAAAAAGTTTTTCAAACATTCGATTGATCAGACGGTAGCGGCCCTGTGTGTCTTTTATGTATATGCAGGCCGGAGAGTTGTCCAGAATCGATTGCAGCCTCTCATCGCTCTCGCGCAGGGCATACTCCGCCTTTTTTCTCTCGGCTATTTCCTGCTCAAGCTTTGATTTCTGATTTTCAAGCCTGATCTGCACTTTTCGCAGGGCGATATGTGTTCGCACCCTGGCCAGCAGATCTTCCGACCTGAATGGCTTGGATATGCAGTCAACCCCGCCCACCTCAAAGGGTTGGGCACGTTCAGCGCCATCCTCAATGGTCCCGATGAAAATCACCGGCACGTCGCGAGTACGTTCGTTTTCTTTCAAACGACGGCAAACCTCGTAACCGTCCATTTCCGGCATCATAATGTCCAATAAAATCAAATCAGGCGAGCTGGTCAGCGCCATAATCAAGGCCACTCTGCCGCTTTTGGCCTGCAAAACCTCGAAACCGTCCCTTGTCAGAATTTCCGAGATAAAATCCAGATTCAGGGTGGCATCATCTACCACCAGAACAGTCCCTTTGTCTTCAAACAGCTTGTTTGCCGGATAGTTCTGAACACTCATAGGATAATTTTTCACCTTCTTGCCGCAAAAATCAAACAAGGCGTAAAACATGTATATTGTCTAATAAAAACAAAAAGTTACTTTATATTAGAATATATATTTTCCTCTTATTGTAAAGAGGATTTTATGATTAACATTGTTTTGAAGCCGGAATATCGATTTATAACTTAAAGTCACTACCCAACCGGCCGCATGGTTGGCGGAAGGTTGGGTAGCGCATGGGTAATGGGGTATATAAGGGAGGGAGATTCTCGCAAACATGTTCTGATTCGTCTTTGCATTCAAGACATGTAAACGTAGGGGCGAACCGTCGTGTTCGCCCAATCAGTGCCGGGTTTGTCCGGCACCAAGGCAGTGATTTAAAGCAACCTGAAAGCACCGTCATTGCTCCGTCAAGATGCCCCTTTTTACAAAGTCTTCGCTAACGTATTCCAGGCCCAATGCTTCCAACGTCTCCTTGGTAGGAATGCCGTCATTGTTCCATCCCTTGAATTCATAGTACGCGTCCAGCATCTTGGTTTCCATCTCCGGATCTCTTTTCTTCCAATGATCCTCGGGAGGCTTCTCGTCGCTTCTTCTCAAACCTCTTCTGATATTGAGGGCCCTGACCAGATTTCTGTTCCTTCTGGCAATTTCCCATAGCCCGTCCGAATCCAGATCTATCCCGCTCGACAGTGTGATAAATTCAGGCAGATTGTAGATGTGATAGGGGGGTCTTCCGCCAAATTGCCCTCTGAATGACGACAAGAAGGCACAGGTCCCGATAGCGTCATCAATGTAATGCATCGTTTCATTCCAATCACAGATGTTGACGGACGCTTCAATTGTTGGATGCGTACGCGGTTCCCATTCCGAAAACCATTTTTTAAACCGCTCAGGCGCAGCGTCCCAATTCTTCACAAACTTTTCTCTCTCTTCCTTATCGGCAATCGGTCCCTGAGGGTAGGATCCTTCTATTTGGGTGATATTCATTTTTTCACCGGTGGCATACATCAGGAAATAGGGGTAATTGATCATTCCCAGCTTGATGGGAACCTGTTCAAATTTCTTGATGGTATTATGGTCATATGCTTCCGCACCATTGCCGATCTGACGGGCGGCCGCATATACGCCGTTGGCCAGAACGTCGCCAATTCCTTCCCGCCGGACGATTTTTTCAAGCAGATAGAAAAATCTCGCCGCACCGTCGGGCGGGAAGTCAGGCAGTTCCTCATTGGTCAAAATACCGGCTTCGTAGAGTTCAACGGCAAAGGCCATAACTTGCGGCGTTGAATATGCGTCCAGTCCGTACTCCTGGGTAAGGCCGATTATGTTGTAATCAAAATCGATCTCTTCGTAGGCAGCCATTGCATAGGTAAGCTTGCTGTAGCATTTCTGGAAATATGGGCGTCGGCCGGGATAGTTGATAGCCTGATGACAATCCTTCGGACAATTGAAGCAACCGATCCAACGAACCCGCAACGCCTCTTCCGTAGCCAGCCAACTCTCTTCACGTTCTTTGTTCCAGAAATTAACTCTTCGCGCGCGCGCATTGCCCCAAGCAAAGTTATCAACATGAAACTCGTCACCTTCACCGTGGGCCATGGTATCCCCGGCATCGGGATTTGCATGTATTTCCCTATTCATTCGGCTGCAGATCTCAAAGAGTTCTGCAGGTTTATCAACATAGACATCCTTTGTCCCACGAACGGCTATCGCCTTTAACCTTTTGTCTCCCATGATTACCCCAACCCCGCGAGAGGCGCTGGAGTTATCGTGTTCGATGGAAGCCATATAGACCCTGTTCTCACCGGCCAAGCCGATTGCTGCCACCTGGATATTCAGGTCTTTCAACTCCTTTTTAATCTGTTCTGCCGCCTCCGAAGCACCCATTCCCTTGAGATGGGACGCATCACGGATTTCAACCTTGTCATTATTTACGTACAGATAGACCAGGTCAGGCGCCTTACCTCGAATGATTATTCTGTCGTAGCCGGCATATTTCAGTTCCGGTCCCCAATAACCGCCGAATAGTGAATGAGAATAACGGCCTGTCTGGGGAGAAAAGGTATCCACAGATGTACGATTGGCACCGATTACGGGTGTGCCATGCAATAGGCCGGTGCTGAATATCAGTAGATTGTCGGGAGAGAAGGGATCTGTTTCAGGAGGAACTCTGTCCCAGAGAATCTTCGCGGCAGTGCCCTGCCCCCCCAGATATTGCCTGGTCAAATTCGGATCGGTCGCTACCTTTTCAATGTTTCCCCGAGTCAGGTCAATCTCCAAATTAAACCCTGTTTCTGCGTATACCATCTTCTGACCTCTTCAGTGAATTATTGTAAACAATACGCCTGAAGAGCAACATTAATGCCAACGCAAACAAACGGTTACAACAACAATAAAACGCTGATATATTTATTAACGGATAAAAACATATCCATGCTGACAGTTATCAACAAATAGTGCGGCATTTATTCACAAAGCAGAAAACCCAGTATTATTTTTAAGTTAGCAGCACATAAATAATATTTGAGTTATAGCTTTTTTTATACCCTTACAAGTCAAGGGAGCGAGCTGAAAACATCATGATGAAATGAACTGATTACGGATGGAGACCAACTACATGGGAAAGGCTATCAGCAACTGCCGGAAGAGATACTGCACCATCTCGCACTATATAGCGGCACAAACGGCAGCTAATGTGAATTGGTGGCAAACAAAATAATCGGAGGGGGGTCAGTCGTGGAGCTGTTACGATAGTGAATAGCTTGGAAGATAATCAAAAAAGAGGTCTGAAATCATTCTCAACCTGCAATAAATTACACAGTTACTCGCGCAACCAGAAGCAGGTTAGCAGCTTCTGGTTGCGCGAAAACAGTTTAGCTGGGTTAAGCCTTAGGCACCCGGCATCAGGCTATTTACCAGCTCCTCGGTCCATGGAGTGCCTTTGGCCAGACCTTGACGCAGTTTTACAAAGTCGATCTCGCGACCGGTTTCCTTGTTTCCTTCGTTGAAGGCGCGGAAGCCGGTGCGGGCTTCGTTCATCATATTCAGAGCCAGCCAGGCACGGGAGTTTTCCTTGTTGAGGTCCCAGGCATGCAGCTTGGGCTTGCGCAGTTCTTCCAGACTCTTGGTCATGCACTCGGGGAAGGTCTCGATCAGTTTTGCGCAGAGCTGCTCGACTTTCTCATCCAGAAGGCTAAGATCGATCTCGCCCTCTTTGATCAGGGCCTGACCGGCCTTGAAGTCAGCGCCGGTCTTGAACTCGCCATGTACAATCCGGCCATATTCGTCAAGCATGGTGTTGGTGACTACAGTCGGATTGGCAACGAATTTGCCTCCTACCTTGAGAGCCGGTACTACATCGCAGATAATGCCGAGACGGGCTGCTTTATGGGCCGAGAACGGCTCACAGAGGGTGCCGGAAACCATGGCCTGTTCGCAGCCGATCATTACCGGCAGGAAGTCGGTGGCGCCGCCGATGGCAGCTGATCCATGTTTGGGACCGGCCTGACCAAAATTGGCCAGGTCCTGGGCAATGGTGAAATCGCAGGCCATGCCGATTTCCTGTCCGCCGCCGATCCGCATACCGTTAACCCGGCAGATAACCGGCTTATCGCAACCGAGGATGGCTGACACCATATCATTGAACAGGCGCATGTACTGGCGGTATTCCTGCGGGTTGCCGGCATAATACTCGGCGTATTCCTTGGTGTTGCCGCCGGTACAGAACGCTTTGTCGCCAACGGCGGTAAAGACCACCGCGTTTACTTCACGATCCACGGAGGCGCGCCGAAAAGCCAGGATGGTGGCCTTCACCATATCAGTCGTGTAGGAGTTAAACTGCTTCGGGTTATTCAGTATGATCCAGGCGTTATAAAGTCCCTCGGCTACGCTGCCGTCTTTACGTCGTGCGGGGCGCTTCTCGTAACGAAGCATGCCGTCACAAAGCTTCTCTACCTCTGTGTCAATCAGGTTGTGGTCGATCAGGTGCGACGGGGCGGTCCTTGCAATAATCTCGTCTGTTGTAGCCATGGAAATTCCTCCTTGTGTGATTGTAGATTTAGTTTCAGCCTGATTTGTCCAACTTTTTAATAATTCGCAAATGTGATGTTCTATTTTATTTTGTAAATAAGTACTTCAATACCGATTTAAAAGTCAAGGGAAATTTATCAGCCTTTGCCGGTTTGGATACGAGTGTTTATATATGCTGAATTTGATGTGGGTTGTCAGTTCAGGCAGAAGTAATAGTGCTGAAATATCCGGCATGGTCAGTGACCAGACCTGGGGCGCCTCTTTCCATGGCTGTTCGAAGATCGGAGGGGATAGATGTTTTTTTCATGGATTCTGCATCAATGTAAACATTGACGGTTTCAGCCCTTGATATGAGCTGTTCGCTGCCCGCCACTCGAATTTCAGTTACGATAGTGAATGATGTTGTGCCGACATGCTGCACTGATACAGACAGTTCAAGAACCTGATCAAAGCGAGCGGGAGCGTTCCACTCTATCGTTTGCTTCACGAGATGATACTCAAAAAAACCGAATTCTGCGCAACTCTTGCGAAAGAATTCAACGGTAGCTATATCGACGTAGTCGGCATACCTGGCATTGAAAACCACCTTCTGGGCATCACACTCGGAATAACGAACACGCAGATAATAGCGGAAACAGTCTGTCATACCCTCTCCCCCTCTGTTTTCACCGATGGTATCGGTCGGCAGCACCGACGTTCACCCCTTTATTTGCGCCACGGGGCACGATTTCATGCAGTTAAAGCAAAAGTACTGAAAACCGATGAACCCGGCCTGGTATAGTTTCCAGTATTCCGGGTCCTTCAGCATGGCTTGCCGTTCTTCGCCATCAGCCGTTTCATACTTGGACCAGAACTTGATTGATCCGCCAATTCCGTAGGGTTGGCTTTTGCCAAGACAGCGGCCGACATTGGTCTGACCGGGGACCGACAACGCATTGGCCGGACAGGAACTGACGCAGGCATCGCAATGCAGACAGAGGTCTCCGGCCAGCGGAATGTCTGAAGGGAGTTCCAGGCTGGTAAGAATGGCTGAGAAGATTACCCGCGTCCCCAGTGTCGGGTGAATCACGATATTGTGGCGCCCGAATGTTCCCAACCCGGCGGCAACGGCTGCATGCCGCAGCGATACTTCACCGATGGAGCCCTTGGTAGCCGCGCTCATCTCCATCGGGTAAGATGCCGACACAGTCATTGCCTTGTTGCCGGAACGTTCCAGAAAGCTCGCCAGACGATAATTGACGGACCGTGAAAATTCCATGACGTCCATGCGACCAGCCATGGCAATCTGCGGGCTTTGACTTTCACATGTGGATAGTTCTCTGAAGGCCAGGACGACCAGCGACCGGACCTCCGGCATCAACGAGCTCAACTCCGGCGAGCGAGGGCTCTTGTAACTTTCAGCCGAGGCAAAGCCAACGTAATCAACACCGAGGTTCAAGGCAAAGGCTCTAATCTGCTCCTTGTTCATTGAGGAGATCCTTTCCGCGTAGCGTCTGGAGTATCACATTTGACCAGTATTATGCCTTCATCCGGAACGAGTGTAGCTTCCCTACCCCTATTCCTTGTGTTCTGTCGGGAACATCAGCGACTTGCATAACACAAAAGAGGCCTGCAGGGCCGAGGTGGGGCACAACGGGAAGCATTCCTTGCACTCCCAGCATTCCTTGGCGGCTATCTCAGGGACGAAGTTTATCTCTTTTTTGGCTCCACGGTCGATAAATCCGAGGGCGTTGGCCTTCTTGACCTCGGCACAGTATCTTACGCACAGGCCGCAATGAATGCAGAATGAGGCCTCTTTTTCAAAGCGGTTTTTGTCGGCTCCATACTCCTGGGCCAGGACTGTCAGTTGTTCCGAGTCGGGGGCGTGGGCCAGCATCATCTCCAGCAGCGATTTCCGGATCCGGTCCAGTTTGGTGGTTCTGGTTCTCACCACCAGGTCCGCTTCCACCGGAAAGAGGCAGGCGGCCACGACGCTGGTCCTGCCGCGGGAATCTATTTCAACCGAACAGATCCGGCAGCCGCCGTATGGTTCCAGTTGCGCGTGGTGGCAGAGGGTCGGGATGGTTATTCCGACGCTTTGGGCGGCCTCCAGTATGGTCGCGCCGGCCCGTGCTTTGACTTCCTTACCATCAATCTGTATTAGTAGGTCGCTCATGGTTGTTTGCTCTTTCTGACGATAGTCCTTGCTTCTTCGGGGATTGGAGGTGGAACCGGCTCGCCGGAGATTTTCTTCACCGCTCCGAATTTGGCCGGACAGGCTTCAAGGCAGGATCCGCATTTGGTGCATTTATCCTGGATAACTACGTGGATCAGGTTTTTGCCCCCTTCGATCGCTTCAACCGGGCATTTCCTGCCGCAGCTCATGCAGGCCTGGCATTTTTCCGGGTCGATGTAGTACGAGATCAGTTCCTTGCAGGTGTAAGCCGGGCATTTGCATTCATTGATATGCGCTTCGTATTCGTCTCTGAAGTGGCGCAAGGTACTTAAGACCGGGTTGGGGGCGCCTTTGCCCAGGGCGCAGAGCGCCGAGCTTCCGGCTACTTCGGAGAGTTCCTCCAATAGTTCGATGTCCCCTTTTTTACCCTTCCCTTTGGTTATGTCGGTCAGAATCTTGCGCATCTGTTTGACCCCTTCACGGCAGGGGACGCATTTGCCGCACGATTCGTCGGCCAGGAAGTTCAGGAAGTATCTGGCGAAGTCCACCATGCAGGTTTCTTCATCCAGGACGATCATGCCGCCGGAGCCCATCATCGAGCCGGCTTTGGTGAGCTGGTCGAAGTCGACCGGCATGTCCAGCAGGGATTCGGGCATGCAGCCGCCGGCCGGGCCGCCGGTCTGCACCGCTTTGAATTTCTTGCCGCCCGGGATGCCGCCGCCCACTTTGTAGACGATGTCCCGCAGGGTTACGCCCATCGGGACTTCCACCAGGCCGGTGTTGTTCACCTTGCCGACCAGCGAGAAGATCTTGGTGCCTTTGCTTCCTTCGGTGCCGATCGAGGTGAATGCAGCGGCTCCTTTGTTGATGACCAGGGGAATATTGGCCCAGGTTTCGACGTTGTTGATGTTGGTCGGTTTGTCCCAGAGGCCTCTGACAGCCGGGTATGGCGGTCTGGCTTTGGGTTCGCCGACTTTGCCTTCCAGCGATCTGATCAGGGCGGTTTCTTCGCCGCAGACAAAGGCGCCGGCCCCCTGATGCACCTTGATTGTAAAGTCGAAGCCGGAGCCGAGGATGTTTTCCCCGAGGAAGCCGTATTCTTCTGCTTTTTTGATGGCGGAGGTGACGTTCTCCACCGCCAGCGGGTATTCCTGGCGGACGTAGATGTAGCCCTCATGGGCGCCGATGGCATAGGCGCCGATCAGCAGGCCTTCCAGTACGCAAAAGGGGTTGCCTTCCATCAGCGAGCGGTCCATGTAGGCGCCGGGGTCGCCCTCGTCGCAGTTGACTATTACATATTTCGTGTCGCCGGGAGTGTTGCGGGCCGCTTCCCATTTAACGCCGGCCGGGAATCATCCGCCCCCCCGCCCTCTCAGGCTGGCTGCTTTCACTTCGGTGATGACATCTTCCGGGGTCATCTGCAGCAGTACTTTGGACAATGCCTGGTATCCGCCAACGGCAAGGTAGTCTTCCAGGCTTTTGGGATCGATTTTGGTATTGGGACCCAGTACCAGTCGTTCCTGATTCTTGTAGAAGGGGATTTCGTCTTCGTGGGTTATTTTTTCGCCGGTGGTCGGATCAACGTAAACCAGACGTTCCACAACCTTTTTCCCCAGCAGGGTCTCGGTGATGATTTCGGGAATATCTTCCGCTTTTACCTGGAGATAGCAAATTCCTTCAGGGTACATGACGAGAATGGGGCCTTTCTCGCAAAAGCCGTGGCAACCGGTTTTTCTGAGGTGAACCTGATCCTTCAAGCCACGCGTTTCAATTTCATGTTCAAGGGCGGCGGCAACTTTTTTACAGTGAGTCGCCTGACAGGCGGAACCTGAGCATAACGTAATGCAAGGTTTATCCGGATCCCTTGTCGAGAGGATATCAGTCCTTAATGTTTCCAGTTCCGCAGAGGAGTTTATCCGTGGCATAGTATTACCCTTACTCGTAGTTTTTCAGTACGTTTTCTATTTGGGACGGTGCGATGTTGCCGTGATATTCGCCGTCAACCACCATGACCGGACCCAGTGCGCAGCAGCCGATGCAGTTGACGGTCTCCAGCGTGAATTTCAGTTCAACGTCCGTTTCCCCAGCCTTGATGCCGGTCTGGTCCTGGACCATGTCCAGGATGCGTTGCGCGCCACGCACATGACAGGCGGTACCCATGCAGATGTGTACTTCGTGCCGGCCGCGCGGGACCAGGCTGAAGGATTTATAAAATGTGGTGATGTGCTGTATCTTGCTCATGGGTACTTGCAGTTTCTCACTGACCCGGTCGAGCGCTTCTTTGGGGAGCCAGTGGTTTTCACTCTGGATATCAAGCAATATCTGGATGAGTGAGCTGGCTTTGCACTCGTGTTTGTCAATTATCCGGTCGATCTGGTTGTTATCCATAGCCTCTCCTGCTCCACTCTTCGTCTTTCCGCTTTTCCGCTTTTCCGCTTTTCCGCTTTTCCGCTTTTCCGCTTTTCCGCTTTTCCGC
>CAYWJJ010000066.1:0-22656 GCA_964458105.1 uncultured Geobacter sp. | reverse complement strand
CTCACCCCCTTGGAAAAGTGAGAGAATTATAGCATATTTGATTTAGAATTGGAATTAGTTGTTTGGAGGCTTGACCGTCTTGGGCGTAATATTAAAGGGCTGATGGATCTTGTTGGAGAGTTGTCAAATCGGGGGATTCAATTTAATAGCATAACTGACAGTATAGACACTACAACACCCTCTGGTTGGCTCTTTTTTCATATCATAGCAAGCCTTGCACAGATGGAACGAGAACTCAGCACGGAACGGTCACGTGCGGGCTTGATAGCTGCCCGTCAGCAAGGGCAGACCGGCGGTCGCGAGCGGAAGATGACCGATAGCAATTTAGAGTCAGCAAAAAAAATGATTGCTGATGGTGTTCCCAGAAAAGAAGTGGCAAGGAATTTAAACGTATCAGTTCGAACTCTCTATCGGTGGATACCTGCCTAGTAAAACCACTATAGCAAATGAATAATCCTGCGTAAAATCCACACACATCTGATCAAGTACTGTTTTAATGTAAATGTCCTCCTAAGCAAAAACTTGGTGTATCGTAATTTCAAATGAGATGGGTCACTTCACCATATAACTGCTGTGAATGCCCGGACTTACAATAGTGATGAGAAAAGCGGTGAATATTGAGAGAAAAAGGGCGGCAACCGTGAGCCATGCCATACTCTTGCCACGCCAGCCGTGGAGACGGCGCAAATGCAGGATGACGCCGAAGGCAATCCAGGAGATGAGGGACCAGGTCTCGATCGGATCCCAACCCCAATATCGTCCCCAGGCGTTGTTCGCCCAGATTGAGCCGGCAACGATCATTAGCCCGAGAGCACAGAAGCCAAGTGAAAAGAAACGATACGACAGGTCATCCAGGGAAACTGCATCCGGTAGACGGGGCCAGCGCTCAGGCCGCTTGCTCTTCAGCAGGTAGAAGATGGCCAGCGCCCCTGCAACCAGCATTGCCCCGGTGATGACCTTGCCGAACAGGATGTGGATGACCAGCCACCAGCTCTTGAAGGTGATCGGCGCCGCAGCCTTGGTGTCCAGCGATAATGCACCATATCCCATCATCAGAAAGGCGCTGCTCATCACTATAGCCCCCACCGGCCTGATTTTACGATACAGAAAAGCGGCACTCAGAAACACGGCAACCGCGACGAGTGCATCAGATGAAAAAACTTCGTAGCGGGTTATGTAGGGGCCGTGCCCTGCCTGAATCCAGCGCATTATGATGGCGATGATATGGGGCAACATACCGCCCGCCGCCAGTGCCACGGCCCACCTCTCTCCCCAATTTTTATCGAAAATAAAGTGGATCAGGTAAAGTACCGCCGAAAAAGCGTAGAGTGTCGTCGCAATCCAGAATAATATGACATCCATCAGTTTTTTTCCTCCCATGTAATCTGTTCAAGAACCAGCTCCGCGATCGCCCTGAATCGTTCGCACCGGACACCAACATGAACGGAGTCCGTCCCGTTTATTTTCAGAAGTTGTATTTTCGTAGCAGGAAACAGTGCAAAAAGAACTAGGGTCAGAGCAACTGCGGCAAAACCAGCGTGTACCAGACAGACCGCGGGATCACGTGTGGCGGCGATGTCGCACCAGTAGTTGATCTTACCGAAGATGTAGCTGATCCCCTCGACTTCAGTTCTCTCCCCTGGATGAAGGAGCCGCTCCGCCACGAGGCCGCCATTTCGCACGAACCTCATACGAATAGCAGGCGACTCAATGCTGGGGATGTCCTTATACGTGCGGTTTTTGGAGAGGAATTCCACTTCGATTTGAACATCCGAGCCGGGAACCTCAGCCTGCACCTGAGGAATTTCCCCCTTTTCCGGGAAGTGGAAATTGACATACCCGGCAACACGTGTTCCATCACGGCGTTCCGTCCGGAGGATGAAACCGAAGCCGCGGCGGACGGAGAGGTAGAGGTCGATGCCGCCGTAGCTGATCATCCCGGAACGGAGCAGCCGCGTCCTGAGCGACCCTTCGGCGGCCCCTTCCAGCAGGAGGTCCGCCGCCGTGTCGGGAAGATAGCCCGCCTCCCGGTAGCGGTTGTCGAAGGCGAGCAGCTTGACCTTGAGCCCTTGCGGCAGCGGTGGCGCAAACATCCCCGTCTCCTGCTGAAAAAAACCGGATTCATCAAGCCGTTCGTCCTGCCCCACCCCCAGCTTCATGTAGCCGCGGAAATAGGTCGCCTGGCTCGCGAGAACGCCCAGAATCAGCAGCATGAGCGATGCGTGGAACAGCACCACGGACCAACCTGCGCCCCCGAAGCGTGTACCGGTGAGGCAGCGGCCCTCGGCGCAGCTCTCCTCACGCCAGCGAAAGCCGGAAACCCGCAATTTCAGAGTATCCAGCGGCACTCCGGAAACAATTGCCGAAAACGGCTCACGGGTTATTGCAGCAGCACTTACCTCCGGTTTTTCCCGTCGCAGCAGTGCCTGTACACGCAGGATCGTTGCAGCGAGGGTGCTGACGAAGAAGAGGGCCATGACCGTGAGGAAGTACCAAGTGGAGAAGATGCGGGTGAAGCCGAGCTTCAGCCAGAGACCGTGAAGGCCTCCGGCGGCGACCCATGCCGCGTACTCCTGTGGCTCTAGCGTCGATTTCTGAGGCACGAGAGCACCGGCGACGCTGATGCAGAGCAGCAGCAGGATAAGCGTCAGGGAAACCCGCCGTGAAGCCAGACGCTGCATGAGGTCATTAGCGATCATTGAACTAAGGCTATCCTTTCAACAGTAAAACCCGGAGTGGTCGCCCTCTCCGGGTTGCGGTACTTCTCGTGTGCCATGTCGTGTTACTCGTTGCCGCCGCCGTCAATGCCGCCGAAGTAGCGGTGGGTGACGCCTGATGTGCGATTGCCACGGTTGGTGCCATCGCTGCCACGATCGTACACCACACCTTTTTCCATGTTCGTTACGCTGTTTGTGTTGACCGCGTTTTTCCGCGATTCCGGGCCGGCGACAAGTATCCCGAAGGTATTCGGGATGGGGACGGCATTGGAGATCCGGTTCCCTTCAATGACGTTTTCACCGCCGGTATAGACCCGGACACCGAACCCCCGCCCGCCGGGAGCCCCCTTCATTTCCGAAATCGTGTTCCCCAGAATGCGGTTCCTTGCCCCCATGGCCACGATTCCGTACGCCTCGAACGAGGCGCGCGCATCCGTCACGGTGTTGTTGCGGACAAGGCTCCCGTCGCCGTTCACCAATATCCCGGTCCGGGTGCTCTTCTCGACCCGCAGGTTTTCAATCACCGACCCCGCCCCGCCGGCGATGCCGAAATAAAAGCCTTCAACGGTTCCGTTCCGGACCGTGACTCCCTTGCCGGAGCGGATGCCGTAGCTCGCATCCAAGCCGGTACCGGAAAGCCGGTGCCCCACCAGATCGATGACCGCCTGATCCGCTTCCACCAGGATCCCGACCGTTCCGTCTTTCAGAGCAAGGTCTTTCCCAAGGCAGTAGCTCCCGCTCTTTTGGATCGTGAAGGGAAGCTTGTCGATGGAGGTACAGGCGGCGGATGCCCCTGACGCCATTGCGACAAGACAGAATGATGCCATCGCTGCCATTAAGCCGATTCTGTTCATCAAACAAGTCCTCCTGACGGTGCCGCGAATTTCTGAATACCACATACTGTCAGCTGAATCAGAATGGATGTGAACCTGTAGTACAGGCTCCGACCCCTCCCCGGCAATCGGTGCTGACATATGATTTGTTCGCCTTGCGGGTAAAGGTGGTCACGTGATCGGTCCCCACAAGGTAGGGGGCCGGGTCGCCTACAAGGACCATCATGGCTTGCCGTGGCGAACCATGGATATTGGCTGCATGGCACCAGGAGCACTTGTACCCCGGAATATTCTGCCGGAAGGCATGCTCCAGGTGAGCGTTAGTACCGTTAGTACCCCCCATACTGAAGCCGCTGGAGCCCTGGGTGCCGGTGGGGTCGGTGGCGGAAAGGCCGTACGACAATGGGTTATGACAGAGCCCACACATCTCGGCCGGGCCGTGGTTGGCCATGTCGACCGTCGCGGTCAGGGTCGGCTGGTAATTCCCCCTGAGCATATAGGGGTTCTTGGAGGCGTGCCCCCCCTTGGGGTCGTTAGGTCCGGTGTTGTTGGTCACGTGGCAGTCGGTGCAGGTCATGATACTGTTCTTGTTCCAGGGGGTTCCGGCCGCGAAGTTGGACGGCGAATCCGCCGGCACCCTTGAATTGCCGATGATGGCATGGCCCGACTTGAAGGTGGGATTGAGCTGGATCGCCAGGTCGGCACCGCCGTAATTGGTGCCTACCCAGCCGGCCTGGTTGGTGTTGTAGCTGCTGTGGCACTTGAGGCAGATCTGCCACTCCTCCGAGGCCGGCACCAGGGCATCCGGCCAAGTTACCGTCGTCCCGGCGGCCCGGGCCGTGGACCAGGCAGTCCAGGTCGGGGGCGTTACCCCCATGGCTCCGATCAGGGCCGGGGAGAGATTGCGCGGCCCCGCCTGCACATGGAGCCCTTTTTTCGCGCCGTGGTGATTGTGGCAGTCGTCGCAGGTGACATGCTTGTTGGCGGAGAGCTCGGCCCTGGTCTCGCCGGCATGGTGCTTGTCGGCGTAGGCGGCAAGCTGTACCTGGTGCTTGTGGGTCATGGTCGCGTCGTTGAAGTCGGCGGCGATGTTCTTGGTCCTGGCGGTCATCATGGAGGTGCTGTACCAGTCAAAACGGGCCGTGGAGAGGTAAACGTTTATGTTCGGGGTCGTCGTACTGAACGGAGCCACGTTGCCGTGGCACATGAAGCAGAAATCAGCCTTTTGCGACGACGTGACCGGAGCGCCGAAGGTGGTCAGCATCTGGGGGATCGATGTGGTATGGTTTCCGAATTTGATCCGTGAACTGCCCTGGGCATTGTAACCGGACTTGGGGGTCAACGTATCGTTGTGGCACTTGACGCAGTTGGCGGCGAACGTTTTGGTGCCGGTGCCGGAGAAGGTGGAACTTACCGTATAGTTGTGGGCGGAACTCATGTAGACGAACACCTGCTTCTGGACGGTATCCGGATAAGGGATAGCCGGTTTGCGCAGCGAGCCGTCAGCCTGGGTGTACCCCAGGTTCGTCTGGGCGGTCCGGTGGCAGGACATGCAGATGCCGCCGTTCTTCGTGGCATCGGGCAGGAAGTCGGTGTTCGTATAGCTGGTTGTATTGGCGGCAGTGGGGGCCGTCGAGATATCGGCGCGCAGGTTCTTGCCCCTGCCGCTGCCGGCGTTCAGGTTGATGTCTGGTCGGAAGAGATCGTGGTCCACGTGGCACATCAGGCAGTTCCGGTTCGTGTCGGTGGCTCCTCCCAACAGTGCCGGCTGCGCCATAGTCCCATAGGTTATGGCATCTGTACTCTGTAGATAGTGGTGGTAGCTGCTCGGTGCCTTCATTCCAGCGGAGAACTTGCCACTGTTGTGACAGTTGGTACATGGCTTACCGCCCTTGGATTCCTCCCCCTTGAACGCCTGGTTGTGGGAATGGCAGCCGACGCAGTCGATGCCGTTGTTGTGGGCTTTTCCACCAGTGTTCTTGGTCGTGTTGTAATTGTGGTATTTGTTCCTGTTGTGACAGACCTCGCATGCCCTGTTGGAAGTAGTGTGGTTGTCGTCGTCACGCCCCATGCTGGTAAGATTTTTGAAACTGACGGAGACGCTCGAAGTATTCGAAGAACTCCAGTTGCCGAACGGTGCGGTGATGGAGGTTTTAACCCGCTTGATGTTTGTTGACTTCATTGTATGGCAGGTGTTGCAGGTAAAAGCTCCGTATTTGCCGCCAGTAATCCCCCATCCGCCCGACCACTTGGTTGAACCGAGGATGGCACTGTTGTGCATGAGCGGACTGTACTGGGTAAGCACAATCGAGGAGAGCACCGAAGGACTCGTGCCAATCACACCGTCGGCATCGTTCCAGGTTACCCTGATCCAATAGGTATTGCCGGTGGTGAGACCGGAAATGCTGTACTGGTAGGGGACAACCGGATGGGCCGAAGAAGTCACCGCCGTGACGAAACCGGTGGATGCGGAAACGCTGCTGTACTCGATCGTGATGCTGTTGTTGCTGTTGTCGTCATAATCATAGCCGACCATGACCGAAATGCTGGTGGGAGATGCCCACATGGCGGATGCGGGACCGCTCACTGTCTTATTCTGGGCGGTGGCCGTGACGGATGCGGACCATGGAGCGGTGACCGCATAGTTGAAGCACCCCTCGTATTCGAATATGCGGTAGTAATACGTCCCGGCCGCCACGGTGTCGGTGGCGGTGGTTCCCGATCCGACATAGGCGACAGTCCCGCCGGTCCCGAACGAAGAGCCCACGGCATAGGCAGTGCCATCAACAGGCATAATTGTATCAATGTTCGTTGCATACCGGACTATTACCACTCTGTCACCTGCACCACCGAGGGTCCAGTTGAGGGTCACTGTCCCGGTGCCGCCGGTGTTTGTCCCCCAGACGGCGGCAGTGGCGGGGACATTGTCGAGGGTGAGGGTTGTGTCCGCCGTATCCGTACCGGCGGCCAGACCGGTCGAAGGGGTGAAGGCGGTGACATTGGCGGTGGTTGCGGTCGAACCGGCCGGGGCAGTGGTGTGATCCTTGTACGTCGCCAGGACTTTGTAATTCTTAATGGTTGTATCCACGGGAAGCGGAGTCCCGCCGCTGAAACTCCAGGTATTGGTCCCCGGATTGTTCACGGTGGTGAAGTACTGGGTCGTCCCCGCTTCGTCCCAGATCGACATGCTGGCGATGGCGGCAAAGTTGGTGGTCGTGACGGTGAGGGCGGTGATGCTGTCGGTGCCGGTGGCGGTCGTGAGAGAGAATCCGTCGAGCTTCTGCAGAGCATCGCCGGGACAGACCGTGGCGTTCGCTCCGGTGGCGCCGTTGCCGAGTGTCGTCGGCGGGGTGTATGTGACGGTGACCAGCACGTAGTCAATGCTGAGCGTGCCACCGATAGTGGTATCGTTGTCTGCGATGATAACGCCGAAGTTCGCACTGTTGACATCGGCGGCCGTCCAGGTGGTACCCCACAAGTCGGCGGCGCCCCCCTGCGTCACTTGGCCGTTCGCGGTCGGAAGCGTGACTCCTGCCTTTGTAGTGCCCGCAACCGTGGAGTTGCCGGTCTTGGTGAGCGAGACCTTGATCATGCGGTTCGCAGCAGTAGCGTTGCTGTTGAACCCCCATATATCAACCGTGATGCCGTTGATCGTCGATCCAGTCGGTATGGCGAAACCATATCCCGTTCCCAGGAGGTACGCCGTGCTGGAACTTCCGGCATAGGTCGCATAGGTGCTGTTCTGCGTGTAGATGTTCGTCGCACCCGTCCAGCCTGACGTCGTCCCGGTCGAAACCGGATTCGGACCGGATGTCGCGGCAAGAGATGGTTTCTCCTCATGGCTGACAAGAACAAAGGCCGCGCTCAATAGCAGCGCGACAACAATAATTGTCTTTCCCCACCAGCCCTTGCTGTGAACCATTTCCTTGATTGCACGTGACATCAGTCGGCTCCTCGTATTGCTTTTAAACGGTTGCAAGTAACTATCATTCTTAATTTTGAACGTCAACTACAAAGCCGGGTGGCAACTCTGGCAGCTGGTAACACCGCCAGTGGAAGTCCATGTGACCGGCTGCCCGTTGTGACAAGAGATATTGGAGCAGGTCTTTGTGGCCTGGTTCCACATCGAAGCCGTATTGAGTGCGTTGACTGCCTGATCATATGAGCCGGAAGCCTTGTAGGTTCCGACCCGTTTCCAGGTGGTTTTGTATGGTTGCACGGTGGCACTGTCGACCCGTACCTCGGCTTTCGATTTTACAACGACCGCCGCAAAGGTGACGTTTGGCTGTCCGCTCACATGGAGAGCCTTGTTGGCGATAGCGGCGTTGTTGCCGAAGGCGGCGCCGACAGCGTTGCCGCTGACATGGCAGGTCTTGCAGACCCCATTGGAATCGTTCCTGGCGCTGGTGACCGTCAGATTGTGGCAAAGATTGCAGTTGATGGTTGTAGAGTAAGCACTGTTTCCGTGGCTGTTCGTCGCGCCGGTGCCGACTGTCGCGAGTCCACTTGCCCCAGTATAGACATCGTCTGAATGGATACCAACCACATGGCCATTACTGACACCAGTTCCAACAAAGTTGGTGTTGTAGTGGGCGGGAGAACCGGTAATGGTACTGTTGGGCGAGTTACCATGGCAGCTGGCGCAGCGGTCGGTGAAGCTTCCACCGTACCAGTTAGGTGTAGTAGCATAAACCATGTTCAAGGCGTAGCCATTCGAGTGGCAGTAGATATTTGCACAGACGACGCTCGTGCCGGAGGTGCCGGAGGTGCCGCTATTTACGGTGCCGACCGCTCCTGAAGCGGTGACGGTGGTGCTGTTTTTGGAGCGTAGTGTGCTGACACCGGCAACTGCAGGCCGGAAGTCAATGACGATGGTACCGTTGGTGTGGCTACCGTTGGCAAGCGGATGGCAGTTGGAACAACCAAAGTTGTACTTGCCGGTCACATCGTCGCCGGATGAGCGGTTGGCGGTAAAGCTGTAGAATATCGGCGTCTGGGTCAGGTCGAGGTGTTTTGCATGGGCGCCGCCCAAGCTGGCGATGGGATGGCAGAAGCCGCAGTTGTCGGTCTGTCCCCACTGCGGTGACTGGTAGGTGCCGCGACCGTTGGAGTGGCAGGTGACACTGGTGCAGGTGCCGGAGGCAAACGAAGCACTGGCGCCGGCCCGCGCGGTATTGAAGACCACATTCGGCCCCCCCGTGAGGTGCAGGGTCGAATAGTTGCGCATCTTGTTGGCTGTGCCGGCGTCGACGGTCCTGCGGTGACAGGCGGAGCAGCCGGTGGAGTCGGTGATGTTCAATTTGGTGACATGTGTGGCATGGTTGTTGGCGGTGGTGCTGCCGACCCCGCCGTTGGGATAGTCAGGTGCGCCGGTGGCGGGGTTGCTCCGGCCGTGGCAGCCGTTGCATCCCAGGGTGGCGCTACCAGTCCAGAGCTTGCTGGAGGTCATGGCAACAAAAACCAGGGCACCTGGGTTTCCGTTGCTGTGGCAGTAGATGTTCGAGCACTGCTTGGCACTGGTGCTGTAGTGGGACGGTCCGTAGGCCAGCGCCCCGGAATAGTCCTTGAACTTGTTGATGTGGTTTACCTTATTGCCGATGCTCGTGTCATTGCTGACGGTCTTCGCATGGCACTGGACGCAGCCGAAGCCGTTCCCAAGGCCAAGGGAGGTATTGAGCGAGGGGTCGACATGGTTGCGGTGCTTGCCTGTGGCAA
Source organism: uncultured Geobacter sp. (assembly GCA_964458105.1). GTDB lineage: Bacteria > Desulfobacterota > Desulfuromonadia > Geobacterales > Pseudopelobacteraceae > JACRCG01. The sequence goes on along the minus strand of CAYWJJ010000066.1, from coordinate 13,391 downwards.
TTACCGATCCGCTGGCCGCGTTGCCGCCATGGCATCCTGTGCATCCGAGTGTACCGTTAGGTGTGGCCCAGTTGACATTGTAGCTGCCGTTGGAACCGATGCCGTTGCTGTGGCAGTAGGTGGCGTTGCAGCCGGCTCCATTGGTCCATTTGAAACCGTTGTCAGTTCCGGCCTGGAGTGTTCCTGGCGCGTAGGTTCCCTTCATCACCGCCGAGGTGTAGCCGAAGTAGACTTCGGCCGCGCCGCCGCCGCTATTGGCCACGGCATTGGCATGACCCGCCTGTGCAGGATTGTGGCACGAGGCGCAGCCGAACTGGTATTTAGTGCCGTCAGCACTCAGGTTGCCCAGGCCGGATCCGGTGTAGCTGGTGGGGGTGTTGGTATCGGTCTCGATGTGCTGGGCATGGGCGCCTTTCTTGGATGCACTTGAGAAACTGGTAAAAGTGGCGCCGTGACATGAATTGCAGACTGTGCTGGCGCCCCAGGAAACCGAGGGGTTGGTGCCGTGGCAGTAGGTGCTGGAGCATTTCTTCTGGCCGACAGTGCCATTGTAGCTGCCGTTCTTATTGGCGCCTGACAGGTTGAAGTAGACGTTACGCCCGCCGTTGGTATGGTAGGAAGGTGTGGTCGACCGGATGCTGGTGTTGCTCTTGGTGGTCTTCTCATGGCATTCCACACAGCGAATGCCGCTGCTGGAAACATGCTTGGCATGGCTATTGGCCGAGATTGAGCCGAAGCTGCCGCCGTTGGTGTAATCCGGCATGCCGTAGGTTGCTCCGCTGCCGGGGGTGGAACGGCCGTGGCAGGAGTTGCAGGATACGCTCCCAGTCCAACCCTGGCGGGCGTACACATTGCCGTTATAAGCCGCCGGCAGCTTGCTGGCGGTTATATTGAGGTTGCCGGTGGAGTGGCAGTAAAGGTTGCGGCAAGTGGTGACGGCCGAGGAGTAGGTGCCGAAGGGGTTGGTGGAATCAAAGGCAACGTCCCGCGATTTGTTGACGTGGGTGGTGGTGTTGGTTGATGTTGGCGCAAACACTGAACTGGCGGTCACCTTCACCTTGCCGCTGTGGCATTCGGCGCAGGCAAACAGATAGGGGTTGGCGCTGCCAACATGTTTTGCATGCGGTATGGAGGCCGGCGTATTGGCTGCGGTGACGCCATGGCAGGTGCCGCAGGCGCCACTGGCGACGTTGCCCCAGGTGGGTGTGGCGTAAGTCGTCGGGGTTGCCTTGCCGTCGGAGTGACAGTAGACGTTTGAGCAGGTGCTGTAGCCGGTTCCGGGAGTCAGGCTGGCGGCGTTGTAGGCGGCTGAAGCACCGAAATAATCGGGGATGCCGACGTTGATTTCATAATTGGCGTGTTTTTGCGGCATGCTGCTATGGCAAACCGTTGAACTGCAGAACGTTGGACTCCAGCCAGTGGTCTGGTACGAGTGGCATGCAGCACATATTTCAGAGCCAGTAATTCCGTATTTGAACGTGAGATGTTTAGAGTGACTTCCTGTTGTCAAAGGAGTTGGTGTGCCGATAGCAAAACCATTAGCATCGTGCTTGAACTGTATGCCATGGCATGTCCCGCATTGGCCGGAAGCCGGGGTGTTCCATGTCGGGGTCTGGTAGTCCGTGCTGACAAGCGGGGTGCCGTCACTGTGCTGGCCGGTCGAATGACAGTACACAAGCGAGCATGAACTGTAGGCGGAGCCGGGAGCTTTCACCGACGGCGAAGCCGGGGTGGCAGGGTTGCCGTTATAGGAGCCGCTTTTTGCGGAGGATGTGTTGTCAAAGGCGATGGTTACCTGGGCATTGACATGGTTGGCAGTGTTGGCGATAGTCATGCCGGCGGTGGCGGTTGCAGCATGGCAGGTGACGCACTTGATCAGTGTGAAGGCCAATCCCTGCCCGTTGATATGGGCCTTGTGGCTGCCGGTGGCTATTGGATCGCCGGAAGCATAATCCGCCTTGTGGCAACCTTTGCAGGTAAGTGTTCCTCCCCAGGTGGCGGTACCGTTGCTTGTGTAAGGCGCGAACCCCCGGCTACCGGTGCTATGGCAGTAGGTTGCAGTGCATTTACCAAAGGTGTTGTTTTGGCTGGGCAGGTAATCGTTCAGCGCGCCGGAATAGGCACCGCTACCGTTATTGGGTGCTGCGGCAAAACTTACATTCAGGGAGCGTTTTCCAGCACTGGTGGCATGGGCAAAAGTTGTGTTGTTGGAGTGGCACTTTTGGCAATTTGTTATGCCGGAATAATAAGTATCATGCTTGGCATGGCTGCCAGCAGCTCCTGTAACTCCGCCATTTGGCGGCAAGCCGTGGCATTTGTTGCAGTCGTTTGGCGAAGCAAATGCCGTGCTTCCCCATGTGGGAGTGGTTGACTCGAAGTGACAGTTTACATTGGAACAGGTACCGGTAATTGGAACCGATGTCTGGTTGAAGAAAACACCTTTACTGTAGACTGCTCCCCCCGCTTTAGGTGAGTTGTTGATGTTAGCGACCATTTCGATGCGGCCGTTTCTGTGGCGCGAGAGATAGGTGCTGACATCAACGCCGTTGCCGTGACAGGGGTTGCAGTTAGCTGGTGTGGCTCCGATTCCAATGTGAGTTCGGTGGTTTCCCGGAAAACCACCAGTAGAAATATTGCGGTAGGTAGCATCCAGAGGACGGTAATCTGCCGGTCCGGATGTGCCGTGGCATTGATAGCATTGTATTGCTGCGACGGCTCCCGTCGAGAAAAACAGTATGGCAAACAGAGCAGCATATATTGTTGATAACTGTCTTATCATGCAAAACCCGCCTAGCCCTAATGTTAATACAATAATGAATTTATTGTATTAACATTAGGTTTTTAATATTTACTTGATGCTGTACAAGATGAACAGCAAGATTTTTATGCATAATAGTTACCAACTATTGCATTAATTAATCACGACGCAAATTTGCATATTAAATTGGATTGCCGAAGGTATTTGTTGTCATGGAAAGATAACGGGATTATTTCAATCCGATACTCCCTGAAGTATCAGTAGGTAACAGGACAGCCCCGCCACCCTCATGAAATACTTCCTGAAGTCTTTAAAGGGTGCAATTCAAGAATTTAAGTAATGCATCTGTTCTACCTCTCTGACATGAGACACATCTGGAGCTCACTGCATAAAGGTCCGACGAAGTCACGAAGCTCGCTGGTTGGGCTTGTCCAGTATGCAGACCATTACAGCGCCGAGCGAAATCACGAAAAGGCGACCTTTGCCGGACAAAGATCCTGGAATACTGCTGCAAAAGATTTGAATGGGAATCAGAAAATGAGATTGCGAGAAGCTGCGTAAGGACCCATATCGGTAATAAGTGTGTAATGTCAACAAGCCTTAATAACAATGGGTTGGGAAAAAATATTGTTAACACTGCCAAATTATATGGGGATCCCCGAGATTGTTCGAACTGAGTTAAACATTACACCATTTCAACTTTGATTTGCTTGTGAAATGGTCTGACATGTGCTAATCAAACTGCTAATAACTGAGGGTGAAACTGAAAAATCTTGAGAGGGCTAACATTCTGATATTTAAGCGCTATTATGAACAGCAAAGGCGGCCGTTTAGCCGCCTTATGTTTCTGATTGCCTAATTTTGAAAGCCCGGCACTGCGCCCGGATCAACTATTTGCAATTTTATTACCGAACAAGCGAATCTGTTCTCTTCGCTCAGGACCTTGATATTTTTTTTGTGTCCCGTTTTTACGTACCGGCCCGGTGTTAATATCGACCCATTCGTCATCGGAGCGCTTGAAGGCAATAATACAGCCTGTTTCAAGCAAAAGGTCGAAATACGTTTTTGGTGCATAATCAACTTTGTTGTCATCAAACATTACCGCGATAGCCATGTTGAGTCTCCTGAAATAAATTGTGATCAATATGAAGACATGACGAACAGGTTATTTAACCGGGAAGTGATTAGCATTCTATTATGTATACACAAAAATAACAAGCGATTTTAAGTTTAAATTAATTTCACGGTTAAAATTATTCTTTCTGCAATTATGTGGCGGTCAGACGGGACAGAGTTCCGACCGCTTCACATCAGGAGCTTCCAAATGAAAGGCACGTCAAGGAGACCGGCGTCCCTCCTTTTATTCCAGCGTCCTGGCGTCAACTGCAAAATATTGCGATTCGCCGAGGCAACTGGTGGGAATGCCGATGTGCTGCTCGTAGAAGATCGAAACCTTTTTACCCATGGATGAATTGATCTTGTCGATCGCCGCCTTGTCACGTACCGAAAAAAGAAATTTTTCCGGCAATGCCCCCGGAACCGGCAGCATCTGCAGTTCCCCTTCCCAGGTTTTGCAAAGCCATCCTTTTTCCGAAAACTTTTGGATGTAGCCGATCCGCTCACCTTTGGAATAGCTCCAGTTGAGCACGATCGTGACATAACCGGCAGACAGAACAACTACGGCCAAAATCAGCATTACAACAATTTTGACGACTTTTTTCCTGATTTCCTCACCCGTCATAAATCCTCCAGTACCATTTTTAAAACGACACTCGTCCTCCATCTGGAACGTGGTGCCCGATGCCGAGCAGAAACTGCAATATAATCCAAGAATTACCAAATCTCCAGGTTATATTCCATTCGATTGCATGGATGCCGCTTCAAGCAGGCTTGATTTTATTCTGCAAAATGATAATGTATTAACTTAAAACAACCAATGTGCTATCTTTGCAAATGAGGTCACCAGACTTCGTCAGATAAGCATCTTGATGCGCGTGTGATGTTGACAGTTCCGGCTTTCATCATTTAATCCGTCAAATTATACACCAAGGGAGGTAACCGCAATGAATATCTTTGATTTTGCCATGAAAATGGAGCTTGACGGCAAGGCATATTATGAAAAGCTGTCTGATGAAACCACGGATACCGGATTGAAAACCATTTTTGCCAGGCTGGCGGCGGACGAACAGAAACATTACGACACCATCAAGGCAATAAAGACAAGTACCCCTTGGAAAATGGCTGATACTACGATCCTGGATGAGGCAAAAAACCTGTTTGAAGAGTTGAAGAAAGATAAGAATCTCGCGGGCGGTCTGAAAAAAGCTCTGGACGGTTATCAGCATGCTAGAAAAATCGAAGCTGACAGTATCCGCTTCTATGAGGATCTGGCAACCAAGGAAACCGATCCGGAATTGAAGTTGCTTTTCTCGAGAATGACCGATGAGGAAAAGAAGCATTACAACATCATGGACAACCTCTATGACTTTGCGCTGGCTCCGCAGAATTTTCTGGCCTGGGGAGAATTCAGCAACCTGAAAGAATTGTAAATAACTAATCGAGAATAAAGGAGAACTCAGATGGCACGGGAACCATATGTGGATCAGGATTTGTGCATCAGTTGCGGATTATGTATCGATAACTTACCGAGCGTGTTCCGGTTTGCCGGTAATGACAAGGCCGAGTGCTACGACCCTGAAGGTGCATCGGAAGAGGATATCCAGAATGAAGCCATAGATATCTGTCCAGTATCCTGCATCAACTGGAAATAGACGAAACTGTTGCGGAGCATATCTACAAAGGGGGGAACCATGAAAGGCAATGATCAGGTTATTAGTCAACTTAATGCACGCCTGGCAGAGGAGTTGACGGCTATCAACCAATACTTTGTCCATGCTGAAATGTGCGAAAACTGGCACTACAAAAAACTTCACGAAATGATTTTCAAGCGATCCATCCAGGAAATGAAGCATGCCGAAAAGCTGATTGCCCGTATCCTTTTCCTGGAGGGGATACCGATAGTCAGTGAACTAAACAAAGTCCATATCGGCGGCGAAGTCCAGAAAATGCACATCAACGATCATGCCGCCGAAGCCTCTGCGATTCGTAATTACAACGAAAGCATCCGTCTGGCCACGGAAGTTGGCGACAATGGGACCCGTGATCTGCTTGTATCAATCCTTTTGGAAGAAGAGGATCACATAGACCTGATCGAGGCCCAAATGGATCAGATTGCGCAGATGGGAGTACAGAACTATCTGGTGGAACAGATCGATTGAATTGTTTCGGAATTACTATATTGCATATCCGGTTCCCTTCCGGAAACTACGGATGGGAACCGGATAGCCGCTCGTAATAATCTATTCATGAAAGGCAGTCAGGAGCGATGTGTAACGCATCTTAACTCAACCTGTCGTAATCACCGCTGACATACGGCATAGCCGCCCGCTGCACCCCATGATCCAGTTTCGGAATCGATTCGCAGACATCGCAGAGATACTTATCGCTGCTGTCCAGGTATGTCGTGTGCTCACACTCCCCACTCCAGATCCGGATGTCGCAGAAGTCGTCCCGTTCCCTGTCGGTTTCGGAAGTCAATTTTGTATCCAACATGATAAACACCTCCTCTTCGTTTTATTATAGCACAGGGAGAATTCCGGCAGAATCAAACTTTCTGCGGCTTATGGAAACCGTATTCCATCCTGCCGGCTGTTGAACCAAGTTCGGCAAGATGCTGGAGTTTATTAAAAATCCACCGGGTGGTCACTGTGTATCCCGCTGCAGAAGGCCAGCACCGCTTCCACCCTCACAACCAGGCGGGTCAAGGCCTGCAGGTCACCTGCCGGCAGCGTACCGGGAACATACCCATCCAACAGCGCTAGATCGTATCCATGCACCACGTCACCGATGAACTGGTAGCCGGCAGCCGAGTCCGGTGCCATGACTGCGACGGCAACCCGATGGTTCTGTTCAACATTTTGAAGCGTAGTCTGACAGAACCAGTTATCGAACAACAGATATTTACCATCCAGAATTTTCATGCTGTTGCCGAGAGCCAGGTGTGGATACCCGCCATTACCGGCGGAGGCGACTACGGCCATTCCCCGCTCTTCTACGAAACGCTTGATTTCGGTGCTGATCATGATCAATCCTCCCCGAACCGTGAGACAACTTTCCCCGTCTATTCATCCACAGGGAGCGGGTTGCATAGAATACGCTCCGCTGCAGCCAGATCCTCCTCGGCCACCAGGACTTCTCTCAGTGGAGCTCCATCACCCAATATCCGTAGCGAATATCCGATCCCTCCATTTTTCAATAGGTCTTCCACCCGACTCAAGTCGGAGTCGTTCAGTGAATCGTAAAAGCGTGCCATCCGGATCACCCCCGTTTTGAGTTTTTCATTGAAACCGCGAACCTGCACCTCTGTCCGCACCTCCATCATAGCACGATTTGCAGAACCGGTTAACGTCCTGATTACACCATGCAAGCCGGTTGCTGTTTGGGGTATAATTACCTAAGGAGGCATGCAGCAGTAAGTTGAACAAAATTGCGCTCAGATTTAGGTCAGATTTGGATGCAGCGATTGAACATAACCGCAGACGTAGCAGAGCTACGTCGAGGATTTTGTGATTGAGCTACGGCCGAAGATGGCCGGAAGATGAGATGCAAGATGTTCATTTTATTGTTGCATGCCTCCTAAGACAGAAAGGTGGTGCCTGCATGACAGTTAGTCCTGTTTTTCCGCTCCGGCTCTTCTATGACGGTTCCTGTTCGGTCTGCGCCAGTGAGGTAGAGCGTTACGGCCGGAAGGATCGCGATGGTCGCTTGATCCTGCTGGACATCAGCGCCCCCGGATTCGATCCGGCTCCTTTCGGAATTACCCTGGCGGAATTCGAGTACCAGATGCATGCCATCGACCAGTGCGGAAGGGTCTTCCGCGGAGTGGAGGCATTTTGGGCCATCTGGCAGGCTTTCCCAACCTCTACCCTGCTTGGTTTGTGTGGCAAGCTGATCATGCTGCCGCTGCTCAACCCGACAGCCAGGCTTTGTTACCGCATGTTTGCCGCCATCCGCGGTTACCTGCCGAAACGGGACAAAGGGTGTTCCGACGGTTCATGCCGGATCGGAAAGGAGTAATACCAAGTTCAGGAGAGATTGGACCGTTTGGGGATCAGGGGTATAATTGTACAAGCGGGAAGGGGTGGCTTTAATGCGTATCGGCATGTTTATGATCGTTGGGCTGTTTGTGTATGCCACTGCGGTGAATGCCGCACAGGAGAGGATCCGGCTGGTCGGCATCCATGACCCGGTTACGCCGGTGACCGCCCGATACATGCACCGCAACCTGCAGCAGGCGGCGCAGGCTGGGGATCGCCTGGTGCTGATCGAAATGGACACCCCGGGAGGGCTGGATACGGCCATGCGTGAGATCGTCAAGGATGTCATGGCCAGCCCGGTACCGGTTGTGGTCTATGTGGCGCCGTCCGGTGCCCGCGCTGCCTCGGCCGGGGCGATTATAACCCTGGCAGCCGATGTGGCCGCCATGGCGCCAGGCACCAATATCGGCGCGGCCCACCCGGTTTCTTTGGGGGAAAAGAGCGACAAAACCATGGAGGCCAAGGTGATCAACGACGCCGAAGCCTATGTAGAGGGGATTGCCCACCAAAGGGGCCGCGACGAGACACTGGCGCGCAGGATGGTGCGCGACAGCATCTCCCTGAGTGCGGAAAAAGCGCTGGAAGGCCATTTGATCGACCTGATCGCCCGGGACCGTAGCGACCTGATGCAGCAGCTGGAGGGTCGCAGCGTCAGCCGCAATGGCCGCGAATACGTCCTGCGACTGAAGGACGCCAACCTGGTCGCGAGCGGGATGGGTACCATCGAGAACATTTTGAACGCCATCAGCAATCCCAACGTGGCCTATGTCCTGATGGTACTGGGGATGCTGGGGCTTTATTTCGAACTCTCCAACCCGGGTGTAATCCTGCCCGGTGCGATCGGGGGAATTTCCCTGATCCTGGCCTTTTTCGCCTTCCAGGCCCTGCCGGTCAACTACGCCGGGTTCCTGCTGATACTGCTGGGGTTGATACTTTTTATAGCAGAGATCAAGATCATATCCCATGGCATGTTGACGGTAGCAGGAATGATTGCCATGGTGCTTGGATCGCTGATGCTGTTCGAATCCCCGGCTCCTTATCTGCGAGTTTCCTGGGGTGTGATCCTGGTGACAGTTCTGAGCACAAGCGCATTCTTCAGCGTCGTCATCGCCAAGGCGCTGACTGTCCATCGCCGTCGTCCGACAACCGGACAGGAAGGGCTGGTCGGCCTGGAAGGGCTGGCAGAAACGAGTGTGGCGCCAGAAGGAAAGGTATTCGTACGCGGAGAATATTGGGACGCCCGGAGTGATGAGCCGATCGATGCCGGCTGCCGTGTCAAGGTGCTGGAGGTGGACGGAATGCGGCTCAAGGTCAAGAAAGCTGCTGAGGAGTGAGGCGCCTGGGGCTTCACGGCAGGTCAAATGAAGGAGGTTCATCATGTTTGACATAATCAACTATATACCATACCTGTTTCTTTTAGCTCTGATCATCATGTTCCTCAGCAGTGCCGTGCGAATTCTGCCGGAGTACGAGCGGGGCGTTCTGTTGCGGCTGGGGCGGCTGGTCGGCGTGCGGGGACCGGGGCTGTTCCTGATCATCCCCGGCGTCGATCGCCTGATCCGGGTAACGCTGCGGACAGTGGCCTTCGAGGTACCACCTCAGGATGTGATCACCCACGACAACGTTACGGTCAAGGTGTCGGCGGTGATCTACTTTCGGGTCATGGAACCGCAGAAGGCGATAATAGAGGTGGAAGATTACCTCTATGCCACCAGCCAACTGTCCCAGACAACCTTGCGGAGCGTGCTGGGTCAAGTTGACCTGGACGAGCTTCTCTCCAACCGGGAGAAGATCAATAAGGAGCTGCAGGAAATACTCGATCGTCATACCGGTCCGTGGGGCGTGAAGGTTGCCAATGTCGAGGTCAAGAACATCGACCTGCCCCAGGAGATGCAGCGGGCTATCGCCAAACAGGCCGAGGCGGAGCGTGAGCGGCGCGCCAAAGTGATCCACGCCGAAGGCGAGCTGCAGGCATCGGAAAAACTGGCCCAGGCGGCAGCGGTGCTGGCTGTGGAGCCGACCGCCCTACAGCTCCGCTATCTGCAGACTCTGGCGGAGATTGCCTCTGAAAAGAACTCTACAATCATCTTCCCGCTCCCCATCGACCTGATCAAGATGTTTATGGATAAAAGCGGCAAGGATTGATCCCTCCGGCCTTCAATGACGGGTATGTGAACAGTCCGGTTGCCACATGAGAAGGCATGTGTTGTCAATGCACCAAAGTGCAAACCGATGGCGATGTTTGCTGTCTCGAATATTGGTCGAAATGCTATAATTACAATGATGATTCATAGTGAATTTATTGGTCGCCAAGAGCGTAAGTTGTGGAAATGTGGAGGGGAAGGAGACGCGTTATGAAAGCACTGATTTTGAGTGCAAATGATTTTGAGGACTCTGAACTTCTGGTTCCCTATTATCGACTGCTGGAGGCCGGCTATACGGTTGAGATCGCAGCGGAGAAGTCAGGTGTTCTCCGCGGAATACACGGCTATGAGGTTCATGCCGTAAAAGATTTCACCAATGTCGATCCTGGCGAGTATGCCGTGCTGATCCTGCCGGGCGGCAAGGCACCGGCGTCGGTTCGCAAGAATCCGGCGGCGATTTCAATTGCACGCCATTTTTTCGACGCCAACAAGGCGGTGGGTGCCATCTGCCACGGTCCGCAGACACTGGTGTCGGCCGGTCTGCTGCACAAGCGCCGGGCGACCTGCTACCGCTCGGTTGCCGGTGAACTACGGGAGGCCGGAGCAATTTACGAGGACAGCGAGGTGGTCGTGGACGGTCGACTGATTACCTCCCGGCACCCTGCGGACCTGCCGGCTTTCCTGCGTGAATTGATGAAGGTGCTGTCGCAGAGGGATGTGTCCGCTTCTGACGAATACTGGGGGGAATGCGCTCCGATCCCCTTCGAGGCTCCTATCAAGAAGCGGATCTGAAGTGGGCGACAGCTCTGCAGGCCCACCGGAGAGGGAGATATGTTATAATAAACATGCTGGAAGAGGCGCGATGCCTCGGTTGGCAAGTTTAGTTGAGAGGAGATGAGTAACATGCTGGAAGGAATCGATGTCACCGCCAAAGCGGTGAAGGAGCATATGCATCATGGAGATCCGTTGATGTTTATTGAGCTGCGCCACCATCACAAGCACGACTGGGCTCTCTTTAAGGCGCGGGGTGCGTTGCGCATTGAAAATGATACTTTGGAAGATCATCTGGACGAAATCCCCCATGACCGGCCGATCGTAGTTTTTTCGGACTGCCCGGGAGAGGAAACCAGTGCCCGGACCGTTCAGTATTTGCTGGAACATGGCTGGAACGATGTTCATAAACTGGTCAAAGGTTTTGATGGCTATCTTGAGGCGGGACTTCCGGTGGTGCCGGTTTCAAACAGAGTCCCTGCCACCAGGATCATGCTGCTATGAATGTAGGCGATACAGATTTGGATCTCTCAAGGTTGTTTGTCTGTCGATTAAGTGCCGGGCAGTCAACTGATCAGCGAGATCGCCTGTATTGCGCTTGAAAGTATCCCTGTACCACGATCCGCGGCGCTGTTCAGTATGCCTGACGCTCGTACGTAACTGCTGTTCATTTGTACTCGAAACGTATAATATAATAGCTACGAAGTAGGTGGATGTTCAAGAAAAAGGGGGTGTAAGCCATGAGAGGAGAACATGCTAAAGTATGCGCTGTGACCGACTCCCGGCTGATCGACAAACTGACCAGCGAGGCCGAGTTCAGCTGTGCCAAATGCGGTGCCAAGGCCCACGACAGAGAAAGTGTCTGTGCCCCGGTGCCGATTGGGTCGGGTCATTAGTTAAACATAGCTTCAGTTGGTTATCAGAAAGGGGGTTGCAGATCATGCAGCCCCTTTTTTTGTGAGTATAACAGGGAGTGAGACTGACCGGACGGCTTGGGGGGGCTATAGGGGGGATAGCGTGCCGATGGTTGGAGATTCCGGTTTTTTTTCTTGGGGCTGCTTTCGGGTTGCAGGCGAAACTCTAGGCGGCACGCAGCTTTTTGGAACGTCCGGTTGAGCGCGTTGTTTTACCTTCTACTTTCCTTGAGACAGCTTCATTGACCAACCTCAACTCCAAACGGCAGCCGAGAGCATGTGCGTATTTTTCTAATGTCGCAATTGACGGAGAATGTTTCCCTCGACCTGATTCAAGACGGGCAACAGCAGACTGGGTAGTGCCGATGCGCTCTGCAACTTCTGCTTGCGTGATGCCTGCGGCGGTGCGAGCTTTGAGAAATTCGTCTAGAAATTGGAATTCTTCGTCCAGTCGATCATATTCGGCTTTTACGTCTGCGCGCTCAAGGGCTTTAATTTTAAGTTCTTTGTGAGTTAGCATTTTTGAACTCCTTCATTTTCCGCTTAGCTGTTTCAAGTTCTCTCGGCGGGGTCTTGTCTGTTTTCTTGATAAATTGGTGCAACATCACAATTTTTCTGCCAACGATTGTACAGTAGAAAACTCGTGCAATCCCCTCTGCGGATTTTAGCCGCAATTCAAAAAGTCCGTCTCCCATAGCGCGTGTATGCGGCATGCCTAAGTCTGGACCATATATCTCCATCCTGTCGGAATATCGGAGATAGCGGCCAAGAAAGCCAGCGGGCATGGCAAGGATTTCTTCCTGAACTGAGTTGTCGTAGTAGGTGATTGTCCAAGTCATGGTGTCAATATAGCGTATTTGCTATAATAGGTCTATTGATTTATTGTGGCCGAAAAAGAAAATAATCTCTACAATTTCAATATATTCAACTTATACCATTTCTGATTCAATAGTTATTAAACAGTTGCATTTCAGATTATGTCGCGGCCGTGCCGTAGCGCACCATGATCAACAACTGTGGATTTCCGCTTTGATGTTCCCCTGTGCTTCCGAGATGCACGCTTAGAATCTTGAAACTTCAACCGCGGCGCGCCGCCTCGATTGCGGCGATGTCGATCTTTTTCATTTCCAGCATCGCATCGAAAGCACGTTTGGCGGCGGCGGGGTCGGGATCGGTTACCGCTTTGGTCAGAGCGATCGGCGTAATCTGCCAGTACAAGCCCCATTTGTCCTTGCACCAGCCGCACGCATTCTCTTCGCCACCGTTGCCGACGATTGCTTCCCAGTAACGATCCGTTTCGGCCTGGTCATCGGTTGCGACCTGGAACGAGAATGCCCAGTTGTGCTTGACCTCGGGTCCGCCATTGAGCCCGAGGCAGGGAATTCCCATCACTGTAAACTCGACCGTCAACACATCCCCTTTCTTCCCGGACGGAAAGTCTCCCGGCGCGAGGTGTACCGCGCCAACAGATGAATCGGGAAAGGTCTTGGCATAAAATCGCGCCGCGTCCTCGGCGTCGCCATCGTACCAAAGGCAAATCGTATTCTTTGCTTGCTTCTGGATCTTTCTCATATTGACCTCCTTTTTAGTTTCATCGTTGTGTCAATAATTTTGACGTGTATTCCTGTTTTTCAGTTTTAATTTCAGT
>CAYWJJ010000065.1:0-22882 GCA_964458105.1 uncultured Geobacter sp. | reverse complement strand
TACTTTGAGCGGTTCACGTTAGGGAGGCTTCAACATATTTCAGGAACTGTCAAACATTTGGGGTCCCCCGGCAGAGCCGGGGGATTGCCTAAAGGAATTTACGCCACAAATAGCATCGGCTTCGTTGCTTAAAGCGTCCAGCGTGCGCCGGGCTTCGAGGTCGGGACAAAATCAACCAAGGTCAGCAGATAGGCTGCGCCGCCGATTTCTTCCAGTTCTCCACGATTACGCAAAGTCTCTGACGTGGTAACAAAGTCAATCGGGCTTTTTGTTTCGTGAAGTTCTAGCATTGACCGGAATATCTTGCGGTGTGCTTCGCGGTAAAAATCGCCAACCGTGATTGTCTCAAGAGCTGCGGTGATGGCGTGGCTATCGACAAAAACAGCACCAAGTACTGACATTTCTGCGTCAATTGCTTGTGGCGGAATATGGCGGCTGTCAGTTGAGTTCATAAAGCAGGCGTGTTCTGTGGGTGTTGCCTGCCTGTAATCAGGCAAATGGCCAGCAGAGTTAATTTTTCCGGCAAACCGGCCGCCAAAGTTCTTCGAATTCTCTGAAAACGCGCTTCCAATACAACTCGTTTTCTAAGCTCGCGGCGGTACATCTTTTGATAATCGCTCATAATGCCTCCCTTTGTGGTTTGTCTTGCTGCCAAAAATGCCACTCTTCAAACATCATCCCTTCGGGCGGTATGATCCCGGCGGCGCGATAAGCTTGGGCGGTGTGCCTCTCATCTTTGGGGCCTGGGAGTCGGTTTATTTGTGATTTGAGCATGGTGATGTCTCGCTTGCTGGCAAGCCAGTCGTCTTGACAGGTCAGGAACCAACAGGACGTTATGACAAGCGGTTTCAATCCGTAGGCTGCAAGAAGTTCTTTGACCGGTTTGAAGTCCTTGCCGGTGATCAGGTAGGGTTTGCCCTGGGCTCGTTCAAAGGAGTATGACCACCAAGCGAGAAAAGTTTGATGGTCACCAGTGGGGGGCGCTTCGACGTAGGAGATGCGCATAAGGTTTTATTCTTATTTCTTTCTTCATCTATCGTATGCTGTTCGGCGTGTTGTTCGGGTATGCGTGGCAAATAATCTAATATAAAAGGCCACTCTTTGCGGGGTGACCTTTCCGTTCCTGGTGCTGCGGATCTTGACTCTATGCTACAAAAACAGCCTGTAGTCAGTGTTAAGGGCTTTTGCCAGCTTTACGGCATTATCTTTTCCGATACCACGTTTATTGTTCTCCATCTCGGAAATATGCCGCTGCGGAATGCCGGTCAACTCAGATAGTTGCTGCTGAGTAAGATTCTCTCTGTAACGGGCCCCACGCAAGGCGACAGCCGGTTTTCCCTCGCCAGGGAAATATTTGCTGAAAAACTCTTCGGAAGTAATGCTTCCCTCTTCGCTTTCAAGCGGTTCTATTTCCGCGACATATTTCTTGATGCGCTCAACATTGATGGGATGCACCATCAAAGTAAGGGGAACCATTTTATTAGTATGGTGCGTTTTCGTGCGTGCCAACATAGACGATCTCCACTGTTATGATTTCTTTATCTTCCGTCCAGACTGCAACATAAGTCGGGTGCCCTTTTTTCAGGTGGCAGTGATGACGGTTTGAGCCTTCCAGTTTGCCATAATTCGGCCACGTACCCCGGACAGGGCCGTTTGCTTTTATGTCCTCGATTAGGAATTGTAGTTTATCCGCTACTTTTCGAGAAAGGCTTGCAACCTGCTTTTCAGCCTTTCGGTGTATTTTTACTATCCATGCCATGCATCACCTTATACCCTCAAATAGTATATTGTCAACAGATCATGCGGGCAATCAAGCCGCCTCCTGTTGCCGGTCCTCTGCCTGGGGAGCGGTCACCAGTGCGGCTATCCTGTCAGCAATCATCTGCATCGGCTCCCGTAACCTTTCCGTACTCATGCAGATATACCCGCCTGTAACGTCATTCCCCATGCTGTGATTCAAGAGAGCTTTCAAGGCATAGTGCGGTATGTCCAGGCTCTCCGCTATTGTTATGAACGTTCTTCGGAGGTCGTGGAAACAGAACTGCACGCCGCTGGCCTGGATGATATCGCGCTTGTAGTTGTCTGGATTCGATAAATACGGTGATGGATGCTTGCCGGGGAATATGTACTCATTTTCCCAGCCTTGCGCCTTCCGTTGCAACAGCAGCCGGTATGCCTGGATTGACAGTGGCATAGTTACGCGATCATCTTCCGGCCTCTCTCCGCGCTTATTCTCCGGAATGAATGTAAAGGCCTTTCCCTTAAAATCAATGTGTGACCATTTTAGCCTTGCCGCCTCGTTGCGCCGCAATCCGGTATAGAGCAGCAGCAACATGTAATCCCGGCCTTTGGGGTTGTCGTAATTGTTCACGGCCTTAAACCATGCAGGAAGGTCTTGAGGTGCAATGTATGTCATCCGGCGCTTGCGCGGTGCCCACTCCCGGCCGCGCACTTCTCTGACAGCTTCAACGGGATTGTGAACGATCACGCCAGGATGGAGGGCAATCCCCAGTCGATACAAGCCGCGCAACAGTTTTATAGAGCTTGCTGCTTGAGTCATGCCGTTGGCCTTTTCCATCACTGACAGCCGGTCGAGTACCATGCTGCCGGTGATAGTGTCTGCTGGTAGTGTCAACCAGTCCTTAAAGTGGTTGTTAATCCATGAATCATATTGATAGATTGTGCTTTCAGCCAATGGGGTCTTTTTGCCTGAAATGTATTGACGATACAGGTCTTGAATGGTTATTGTTTCTTGTTTCGGTTGTGCCTTTGGGTGCGGGTTCTCTCCCAGATCCAGCCGGCGCAAGTAATCCTTTGCCTTGCCTCGGGCCTGTTCAGGGGTGAAGGTGCCATAAGTACCAATTGGAATAAATGGTTTCTTGGTAGTACCGCGAAGGGTGGAACGTACAAAGAACGTCAAAGCCTCTTTGGTTGCCCTGACACAAAAACCTTTAAGTTCAGTGTCGAAGTAATCTACCTGACCGGATGAAGGCTTTACGATCTCAAGCATATTTGCTTTTGTAATTTTCATTCGTGGCATAGTGCCCCCTGTAGTGTCCAACCAAGTGTCTCAATAGTGGCGAAAACAGGATAACAAAAGAGCATACATGGTACAAGCACTATTACAACAATACAATAGGTTAGCACACATGGTAACACGTTGAAAATCAAACGCCTCGAAATATCCGGCTTCAAATCCTTTGCCGACAAGGTAGTCCTGGACTTCCAGCAGCCTGTAACCGGCGTGGTCGGTCCCAACGGCTGCGGCAAGTCCAATATTGTGGATGCCATCCGCTGGTGCATGGGGGAGCAGTCCGCCAAGAATCTGCGCGGCAAGGCGATGGAAGACGTGATCTTTGTCGGCAGCGATAACCGCAAACCGCTGGGGATGGCCGAAGTGTCGCTGGTTTTTTCCACCGAGGACGGCCGCGCGCCGGCCAAATATCTGGATTATGCCGAGATCCAGCTCACCCGCCGGTTGTACCGCAACGGCGATAGCGACTACCTGATCAACAAGATCCCCTGCCGCCTGATGGACATCACCGAACTGTTCATGGATACCGGCGTCGGCACCCGCGCCTATTCGATCATCGAACAGGGCAAGATCGGCATGATCCTGCATTCGCGCCCGGAAGAGCGCCGTTTTCTGATCGAGGAAGCGGCCGGAGTCACCAAGTTCAAATCCCGCAAACAGTTGGCCCTGAAGAAGATCGAAGGAACCCGCCAGAACCTGGCCCGCCTGGCCGACGTGCTGGGGGAGATCCGCCGCCAGCTGGCGTCGCTGCAGCGTCAGGCCAAAAAGGCCGAGAAATTCCGTGAGTATCGCGATGAGCTGCGGGAAATCGAGCTGCTCTTCACCGCACGGGAATACCTTGAGACGCAGACCGCGCGCGGTGGCGTGGAACGTGAAATGGCATCTCTCAACGAGCGCATCCGCGAGGCTTTCGCCGCCTCATCCCTGGGTGAGTCCCAGGCCGAAGAGGCCCGGGTCGCGCTGCTGGAGGCGGAAAAACATCTGGCGGTGGCCCAGGAGGAAATCTTCCGGGTCAGGAGCGAATTCGGCACGACCGAGAACGGCCTGGAGTTTCAACGCAAGGAACTGGCTGGCCTGGATGGTCGACTGGCGCGGCTGGAGGCCGAAACCGGCGAGCTGGAAAAACGCCTGAAGGAGTGCGCCGATCAAAGGGCCATGCTGGAGTTGCGGCGCGATACCGGCAGCCAGGATGCGGCCGGCACGCAGGCCGGGCTTGAGCAGGCCGAGGCGGAACTGGCTGCCCAACAGCAGAGTGAAGAGGAATTGAACCGAGCCCTGGAAACCCGCCGCAAGGAACTGTTTACGGCACTGGCGGAAGCGGCCCAGTTCAAGAGTCGCCTGGAAAACGCCCAGAAGCGGCTATCCGGTCTGCGTGAACGGATCGAGCGCCAGAGACGCGAGGGGGCACAGCTGGCCGAACGGCGGGAACAGCTTCGCCAGCGGGGCGCGGCCCTGGAAAGAGACGTCGCCGCCGGGCAGCTGGAGCTGGAAACGCTGCAGGCGGAACTCTCCGCTCTGCGCGGCCAGGAGGAGGACCTTAAAAAAAGGCTGCCGGAGGTCGAAAAAAGCTGGCAGTCCCGACGGGATGAGCTGAATCGCTCTTCGTCACGGCTGCATTCGCTGCGTGAACTGGAAGCACAGTTTGCCGGTTTCGGCCAGGGGGTGCGCTCTTTGATGAAGGATGCCACACAGCGTTCGAGCTTCAGCGGCGTGCTGGCCGACGCCATCCAGGCTCCGCCCGAACTGGAAGCGGCGGTCGAGGCCGCCCTGGCGGACCGGCTGCAGTGCATCCTCTGTGAAGATGACAATGGTGCGCTGCAGGCGCTGCAGTTTCTGAAAGGGAACAACGGCGGCCGGGCCGGCATTGCGCTGCCGCTTGAATCCGATCTGCCGCCCGTGGCAAACGTGCCCGGCAGTGTGCCGCTGGGAGAGCAGGTTCAGAGCAGCGGTAAGTTTGCCGGACTGATCCGGCGCATGCTGGCCACCGTCATGCTGGTTGACGACATCGGCGGGGCGATCCGGCTGGCCCGCAGCCATCCCGACCTGACCTTCGTCACGCGCGACGGCGACATGGTCACGGGCGGCGGGATCGTCAACGGCGGCTCGGGCGATCAGGCCAGCAAGGGGATGATCCACAAGAAACGTGAAATCCGGGAGCTTGAGCAGCGCGTGGCCGGACTGGAGCAGGAAAGCGCTTCCCTCGGCAAGCAGCGCGAGGAGCTGCGCCAACTCAGCCAGAAAGTGGCCGAAGCGCTGAAAAGCGGCGGTGCGCATCTGCATCAGTGCGAGTTGAAGCTGACCGGGCTGCGCAAGGACCGTCAGCAGGCCGGCGACGAAGCATCCCGCATCGAAGAGCGTCTGGAGCTGCAGGGCATGGAGGCCGCCAATCTCGATGAGGAGAACCAGGCGCTGGAGGCCGAGTTGAAACTCGCCCAGGAGCAGATCGGACAGACCGGCAACGCCTCCAGGGATCTGGAACAGGAAACGGCCCGCCTGAAGGGGGAGTTGGACCTGCAGCGGGCTGTTTTGGCCGCCACCCGCGAAAAGGTTACCGCCATCCGGGTTCAGACCGCTACGCTCAAGGAGCAGCAGGAGGCCCACCTGAGAGGGCTGGCCGATCTGGAGCGCCAGACCGAGGAACTGACCAGGCGCATGGCCGGCGACCGCCAGGAGATCGAGTCCGGAGCATCCGCCAAGATCCAGCTTCAGACCGCAATAGCATCCGCCACGGAGCGGCTGGAGGAACTTCTGCGGCAGCAGATAAGAGCCGAAGAGCGCCTGGCCGTGGCACGGGGAGCCTTTGAAGCAGCCGGAGCCGGCTTGAGCGATAACGAGGCCAAGCTCAAGAAAGTCCGCGAGGAGAGCGATGCCGTGCGCCAGGCCCAGTCCGATCTGAACCTGCGCTTCTCGACCCTGAATATGCAGGCCGAAAATCTGGAGCGGACGCTGCAGGAGAAGAGCCGGATCGATATGGCCGAAGCGCTGGCACGGCTGGAAGCGGTCGAGTTCGATGAAGCAGTCCGCCGCGCCCGTCTGGTTGAGCTGCAGCGCTTGCTGGACGAAATGGGCGAGGTCAATCTGATGGCAATTGAGGAATGTGCCGGAATGGAGGAGCGCTTCAGCTTCCTCAACGGTCAGAAGGATGATCTGGAAGAGTCGCTGCGCGGTCTGCAACAGGCCATCCAGCGCATCAACCGCACGACCCGCCAGCGTTTTCTGGAGACTTACAATCTGGTCAACGCCAAATTCCAGGAGGTCTTCCCGCGCTTGTTCTGCGGCGGACGGGCCGAACTGCGCCTGACCAACGAAGAGGACCTGCTGGAAACCGGCATCGACATCATCGTTCAGCCCCCCGGCAAGAAACTGCAGAACGTGACCCTGCTCTCCGGGGGCGAAAAAGCGTTGACCGCAGTGGCACTGATTTTCTCGATCTTCCTGATCAAGCCGACCCCCTTCTGCCTGCTGGACGAGGTCGATGCGCCGCTGGACGACGCCAATATCGGCCGGTTCAACGACATGGTGCGGGAGATGAGCGCCATTTCGCAGTTCATCATCATCACCCATAACAAGGCCACGATGCAGGTGGCCGACACGCTCTACGGAATCACGATGGAAGAACCGGGCGCTTCCAGGATGGTTTCGGTCAGGTTGCATTGAATATGGCAATCAGCGGCAAGCAAATACTTGCACCGTTGCCGCTTTACCGTTTACACTCAACTCCACTGGAGGTTGCATGTCGTTTGAAGTCATACTGAAAGAACTGGTGGATCAGGTTCCGCATGCGGTCGGCGCCATCCTGGTGGACTGGGAGGGAGAGGCTGTCATGGAGCATTGCCACTGCGATCCCTATGACATGCGCTTCATCGCGGCACACAAGGGCATTATCCTGTCGCATCTGAACCAGATGCAGAGCATCGAAAATATCGGCGCGATTGAGGATGTGGTGGTAACCGCCAGCGAACGACACCTGATCATCGGCTGCATCAATAAAGATTATTCACTGGTGATGAGTGTCGGACGCAGCTGTCCGGCCGCTCTGGCGCTGCACCATTTCCGCCGTGCCATCGCCGAACTCATAAAGGAGATCTGATGGAACAGCAGGAGAAAAAAGGCTTCTTTCGCGGCCTGATGGATAAAATCACCGGCGCCGACACGACCGAATCCGATGCAGTACCTCCAGCGTCTGCAGCCGCGGCAGCGGTCCCGGATCAGCCCGAAACGACAGCGCCCGTTACCACCGCCACAGCGGCTGTCACTGAAAAACCGAGCTTTTTCGAGCGGTTGAAATCGGGTCTGAAGAAGACCAAGGACGGCCTTGTGGGGCGCATCGACGCCTTGGTGCTCGGCAAGAAGGAGATCGATGCGGACACGCTGGAGGAGTTGGAAGAGATCCTGATCACCTCCGATATCGGCGTCAAAACCACCGTAGAGTTGATCCGCACCCTGGAGCAGCGCTTGGGGCGCAACGAGCTGAAGGACGGCGAAGCTCTGCGCGAGGCGCTCAAGCAGGAGATTCTGTCCCGCTTGAATCTTCATCACCACCCGCTGGATATCGGCAGCCAGAAACTTTTTGTGCTGCTGGTGATCGGGGTGAACGGAGTCGGCAAGACGACCACGATCGGCAAGCTGACCTCGCGTTTTACCGCCGACGGCAAAAAGGTTCTGCTGGCGGCCGCCGACACCTTCCGTGCGGCGGCCTCCGAACAGCTGGTGGCCTGGGGCGAGCGCTCCGGAGTGGACGTAATTCGCCACAAAGAGGGGGCCGACCCTTCAGCGGTCGTTTTCGACGCCTGCAAAGCCGCGCTTGCCCGCGGTGTCGATATTCTGATCATTGATACCGCCGGACGTCTTCACACCAAGGTCAATCTGATGGAGGAGATGAAAAAGATCCGGCGCGTGATCAATCGCGAGATCGCCGGAGCCCCGCATGAAACGCTGCTGGTGGTGGATGCCGCCACCGGACAGAATGCCGTCTCACAGGCGCGGCTCTTCAAGGAGGCCGCCGGAGTGACCGGCCTGGCCCTGACCAAGCTGGACGGAACCGCCAAAGGAGGAATCATCGTGGCGGTCAGCCACGAGTTTGCCCTGCCGGTCCGTTACATCGGGGTCGGAGAGTCGATCGACGACCTGCGCGACTTCGATCCTCAGGAGTTTACGGATGCTCTCTTCCAGGCCTGACAAATCGTGCCCAAAAAAGGGGCGAACAGGCGGGGAACCTCACGAAATCAATCAATTGGGGCTTGACTTCGCGCCGCCTCCGGCGTATAGTTCTGCCCCTCGAAAGGAAATTGAAACCATGAACCAGGAACTGATAGAAGTACTCGAAAAGAAGATCAGCGAGATCGTCGAAAAATATACCGCCCTGAAAGAGGAAAACGCCCTCTTGAATGAAGAACTGCAGCGCCTTTCATCCGACAGGGAAGGGATCAAGTCCCGGGTTGACGCTCTGCTCGGCAAACTGGACGGTATCTAGCACGTGTCGGCGTTCATCGTATGAAAACAACCCATGCGGTGACTGTGCTTGGCCGTGAAATTTCCGTCAGAAGCTCGGCTTCGGAAGCCAGAGTCCAGGCGGTTGAAGCATTCGTCAATGACAGACTTCAGAAAATCGGCAGTGCCTTGAGCAGCGGAGATGCCCAACTGGTACTGACGCTGGCCCTGCTGAATACCGCGGAAGAGCTGCTGGAATTGCGCAGGAACGATGAGCTGAACGCATCGGTCGACAGCAGGATGCGCGATATCATAAACAAACTGGAAACAGCCTGATTTATACCATTTCAAATCAAGGCGCCGAAGACAGGCAAACCAAAGCAGCACCCTGATTTGGAATTGGAATTACATGGTCTCTCAGGGAGACTTGATCATATATTCTCAGCAGCAGATCCACAAATCTGACCCGTCAGCAGCGAACACGCAAATCGCTACTGATTGCTGATATCAGAAACCGGCAGAATATATCCTCATCGAAAGGAAGAAATCGCTCCGAGTAGAGTAACATAGCAGAACCATCATTTCCCCGAACGTCACTCGCGAGCCTTTTTTATCCATTTCATCCTCCCTGGTCGACCTTCCCGGCATATCTCCGGGACCAATCTACTCTTATGCAGTGAGAAAACCATGCCCAAGCGTTCACTCCGTTCGCAACTTTTGGCGCGGCGACGGGCACTTGGCCATGATGCGTGGCAGGCGTCCAGTCACTCGGCACAGCAGAATCTGCTTTCGCTGGAGGAATATCAACGTTCCGAATGCATTGCGCTGTATGCCCCTGCCCACAACGAAACCGATACCGCGGAAATCCTGGCTCACGCCTTCGAAGCCGGCAAGCGGGTCCTGTATCCGGCGGTCTGCGGCGAACACATGGTGTTCCGTCTGGTCGAGGGGTTGCATTCCCTGCAACAGGGAACTTTCGGCATCCTGGAGCCATGCGCAGTCGGCACCGACCACCAGGCCGATGAAGCCGACCTTATCGTTGTACCGGGCGTGGCCTTCGATCAGTCCGGCCACAGAATCGGTTACGGCAAGGGTTTTTACGACCGTTTTCTGCAGCATCCCGACCTGAAGGCTCACCTGGTCGGCCTCTGCCACGACTTTCAGCTGCTCGACACCCCCATACCGGGCGAGCAGCATGACATTCCGATGGAGATCATCGTTAGTGACAGGAGGATCATTCACATAAATGGAAGTAACCGAGGCTGCGTTAGCAGTTCGGATTAATATAGAGGAGGTTATAGATATGGAAGTAATCATTGCCGTTGTAGTTACACTGGCCGTAGCCGCTGGAGCGTATTTCGCCGGGAGCAAGCTGAACAAAAAAGATTCCGGCATGATCGTCAAGCAGGCTGAAGAACTGGCCAATAAGGTTATCGAAGACGCACGCCGTGAAGCCGAGACCATTACGAAGGAAGCCGAGCTCAAGGCCAAGGATGAGGCTATCCAGTCCAAGGAAGAGCATGAGCGTACGACCCGAGAGAAAAACAAAGACCTGCAGATCCTTGAAAAACGGTTGACCCAGAAGGAAGAGAATCTCGATAAGAAGATGACTCTGATCGACCAGAAGGAGATGGATTTCCTCAAGAAGGAACAGACCCTTTCCCAGAAAGAACAAGGGCTTAACGCACGCGACGAGGAATTGAAAAAAGCGGCTGATGTCCAGAATGCAAAGCTTGAGCAGATTTCCGGCATGTCGGCCGCTGAAGCAAAAAAAGAACTGATGAATGCGATGGAGGACGAAGCCAAGCATGACGTGGCCAAGCTGATCCGGACCATTGAGGAAGAAGCCCGCGAGACCGCCGACAAGAAGGCCAAGGAAATCATGGCGCTGGCGATACAGCGCTACGCCGGCGAATATGTGGCCGAGCGAACCGTGTCGGTGGTTCCACTGCCGTCCGACGAAATGAAAGGGCGCATCATCGGCCGCGAAGGACGCAACATCCGTGCTCTGGAAGCCGCCACCGGCATCGATCTGATCATCGACGACACTCCCGAAGCGGTGATCCTGTCCGGCTTCAACCCGGTTCGCCGGGAAATCGCCCGGCTGTCGCTGGAAAAGCTTTTGGCCGACGGACGTATTCATCCCGGCCGCATCGAGGAAGTTGTCGCCAAGTCGACCGAAGAGGTTGAACTCTCGATCAAGGAAGCCGGCGAGCAGGCCGCCTTCGACCTGGGAGTCCACGGCATCCACCCCGAGGTGCTCAAGCTGATCGGGCGCCTGAAATACCGCACTTCCTACACCCAGAACGTCTACCTGCACTCGCTGGAAGTCGCCTTTTTGTGCGGCATCATGGCCGCCGAACTGGGTATCAACGTCAAACAGGCCAAACGCGCCGGACTGCTGCACGATCTGGGCAAGGCGGTTGACCACGAGGTGGAAGGTTCGCATGCTGTGATCGGCGCCGAACTGGCCCGCAAATACGGCGAAACCCCCAAAATTGTGCATGCTATCATGGCTCACCATGAAGACGAGAAGCCGAATTCGGTACTGGCGATCCTGGTCCAGGCCGCCGATGCGCTTTCAGGAGCACGCCCCGGCGCGCGGCGCGAGATGATGGAAACCTACGTCAAGCGCCTGGGTGATCTGGAGCGGATCGCAACATCCTTCAACGGAGTTCAGTCGTCTTTTGCGATCCAGGCCGGGCGCGAGATCCGTGTCATGGTTTCCAGCGATCAGGTTTCCGACGATCAGTCGGTTGTCATGGCGCGCGACATCGCCAAGAAGATCGAAGCCGAGATGACCTATCCGGGACAGATCAAGGTGAATGTGATACGCGAAACCCGCTCGGTCGAATATGCCCGTTAAAATTCTATTCATCGGCGACATCATCGGCAAGCCGGGCCGCCAGGCGCTCTCGCGCGAGCTGCACCGCCTGGTGGACCGGCACAATGTGGATATTGTGATTGCCAATGGTGAAAACGCCGCCGGCGGCTTCGGCCTGACCGAGGAGACCGCCAGGGAACTGTTCAAACAGGGTGTTCACCTGCTGACGGGCGGCAACCACATCTGGGACAAGAAGGAACAGGTTCCGCTGATACTGGCGGACCCGCGCATCCTGCGCCCGGCCAACTACCCCGCCGGAGCCCTTGGCAACGGCAGCGCAGTGCTGACCACGCCGGGCGGGGTCAAGGTCGGCGTGCTGAATCTGGAGGGGCGGGTTTACATGAAGACCCTGGAGTGCCCCTTCAAGGTCGCCGATCGCGAGATCGAGCGGTTGAAGCAGGAAACATCGATTATTTTCGTCGACTTTCATGCAGAGGCGACTTCCGAGAAATCGGCCCTGGGATGGTATCTGGATGGGAGGATCAGCGCGTTGATCGGCACCCATACCCATGTCCAGACCGCCGACGAGCGTATCCTGACGCAAGGAACGGCCTTTTTGACCGACGCCGGCATGACCGGAGCATTTGATTCGGTGATCGGCATGGGCAAGGAAGAAACCATCAGCAGGTTTCTGACCCAGCTGCCATCCAAGTTCGAGGTGGCCAAGAAAGACATCCGCCTGAACGGTGTAGTGATCGGCGTGGATGAGCAGACCGGCAAGGCGCTTACTATCGAAAGAATAAATATAGCCTGTTAAACGAGGCAACGAAGCATTACCACAGGGGGCACAGAGGTAAATCGAGGGCTTAAAACTGGAACATATAGTTTCCAATTTTAAGGATTTATATCCTTCCTCCTTAAACCTCAGTGTCCTCCTTGGTAATGCTTTTAAAACGTAAAGATTTAAGGAGTGATCATGTCCGTAGCCGAACAGATGGCCGTCATCAAGCGCGGCGCCGTTGAGGTCCTGGTTGAAAAGGAACTGGAAGAGAAGCTGGAGAAGTCCCTCAAAAGCGGCGTTCCGCTCAAAATCAAGGCCGGCTTCGATCCGACCGCGCCAGATCTGCATCTGGGGCATACCGTCCTGATTCAGAAGCTGCGCCAGTTCCAGCAACTGGGTCACGATGTCAACTTTTTGATCGGCGACTTTACCGGCATGATCGGCGACCCGAGCGGCAAATCCGAAACCCGCAAGGTGCTGACCCGTGAGGATGTGCTGCGAAATGCCGAGACCTACAAGGAACAGGTCTTCAAGATCCTCGATCCGGAGAAGACCAAGGTCGTCTTTAACTCTACCTGGCTGAACGAATTGGGGGCGGGTGGCATGATAGCCCTGGCCTCAAAGTGCACGATGGCCCGCATGCTGGAACGGGACGACTTTCACAAGCGCTTTACCAGCCAGCAGCCGATTGCGATCCATGAGTTCCTCTATCCACTTGTGCAGGGGTATGATTCTGTCGCCATGAAAGCTGATGTAGAGCTGGGGGGTACCGATCAGAAATTCAACCTGCTGATGGGGCGCGAACTGCAGCGTGAATGGGGGCAGCAGCCGCAGTGCGTTCTGACCATGCCGCTGCTGGAAGGCCTGGATGGCGTCAACAAAATGTCCAAGTCGCTGGGCAACTATATCGGCGTCAATGAACCGGGCGACGATATCTTCGGCAAGATCATGTCGATTTCCGACGATCTGATGATCCGCTACTACGAACTGCTGTCCGACATGCCGCTGTCCGAGCTGGACAAGCTCAAAAGCGGGCTGAAGGACAAGTCGCTGCATCCGATGGCGACCAAGAAGGCGCTGGGGCGCGAGATTGTTTCCCGTTTCCACGGAGCCGGTGCCGGTGAGATCGCCGAGGAGAATTTCGTCAAGCGCTTCAAGGAGAACGAGATTCCGGACGAGATGCCGCAGGTAAGCTATTCTGCATCAGAGGATGTTTCACTGGTTTTGTCCATGGCAGCATCTGGAGTGTGCAAGTCAAATAGCGACGCACGTAGATCCATTGACCAAGGCGGGGTAAAGTTGAATGGCGAAAAAGTAAGTGACGTCAACCTCAAATTAAAAACTCCTGGCGAATACATTGTACAGAATGGCAAGCGCAGGTTTGCCAGGATTGTGATTTCGTAAACCTATATCCATATAGCTGAATACAAAAGCGGGACCGGCATTTTTGCCTGTCCCGCTTTTATTTTGGTAGTTTGCGGTAAAACCCCCGCTCGCTGGTCACTGTTTCGTTTTAAGGAATCATACCGCTACATCTCCATGATCACCGGCAGAATCACCGGGCGGCGCTCAATGGTTTTCTTGCAGAAACGCCGTAGTGACTGATGTACGGCGGTCTTGACCTCTTCCCCGTCACAGCGCATCTCGATATTCAATTCATTCAGCGCAAATATTACGGCTTTACGGGCATCTTCCAGGTACTCCTGGCTTTCGTCCTCGAAAACAAAACCGCGCGAAACGATATCCGGGCCGTAGATGACGTCGCCGGTAGTGTGGTTCATGCCGATGATCACGACGATCATGCCGTCTTCGGACAGGTGTTTGCGGTCTTTCAGTACCACTCTGCCCACATCGCCGACCCCTTTGCCGTCCACGAAGACCCGTCCCGATTCGACCTTCTCCACAATCGCCGCCGTATCGGCATAAAACGAGACAACTTCGCCGTTGGTGGCCAGGATGCAGCGTTCCTCGGGAATGCCGACCTTGCGGGCCAGCTGGATATGCTTGATCAGATGGCGGTATTCACCATGAATCGGTATGAAGAAGCGCGGCTGCACGGTGTTCAGCATCAGCTTGAGCTCTTCCTGGCTGGCGTGGCCGGAGACATGCACTTCGGACACCTTCTCGTGGAATACTTCGGCGCCGCGACGGTACAGGTGGTTGATCAGCTCGGAAATGGTGCGCTCGTTGCCGGGAATGACGCGCGATGAGAGAATGACCGTATCGCCCTTTTCCAGCTTGATCTGCTTGTGGTCGTCCATCGCGATGCGGGTCAGGGCGCTCATCGGCTCACCCTGGCTGCCGGTGGAGATGATGCAGACCTGCTCCGGCGGCAGGTGCGGAAGTTCCCTCAAATCCATCAGCAGATCGTCGGCAATCGTCAGGTAGCCCAGATCCCGGGAGATCTGCACGTTCTTGATCATCGAACGTCCGTTCAGCAGGATCTTGCGGCCGCACCGGGCAGCAACGTCGGCCACCTGCTGCACACGGTGGATGCTGCTGGAGAAGGCGGCCACGATTATGCGGCCGCTGCATCTGGGAAATATTTCGGCGAATGCTTCACCGACGTATTTTTCGGACAGGGTGTATCCTTCGCGCTCCACGTTGGTGGAATCGGACAAAAGTGCCAGCACTCCGGCCTCGCCGTAGCGCGACAGGCTGGCCAGATCGGTCAGTTGGCCATCGACCGGGGTATGGTCGATCTTGAAGTCGCCGGTATGGATCACGACCCCCTCCGGAGAAGTGATGGCCAGCGCGCAGCCGTCAACAACCGAATGGGCCACCCGCAGAAATTCAACCCGGAAACAGCCCAGCTGAACCGTATCGCGCGGCTTGACCGTAACCAGCTCGACCATGCTGTCCAGTTTGTATTCCTTCAGCTTTTCATTGACGAACCCCAGCGTCAGGGCCGTGCCGTAGACCGGCACGTTCAGCTCCTGAAGCACGAAGGGCAGGGCACCGATGTGGTCCTCGTGACCATGGGTCAGGCAGATGGCGCGGATACTTTCGCTGCGTTCGCGCAGCCAGGAAATATCGGGAATAACGTAGTCGATGCCGAGCATGTCCGGGCTGGGAAACATCAGGCCGCAATCGACAATGATGATGTCGTCGCCATGCTGGTAGGCCATCATGTTCATGCCGATTTCGCCGAGCCCGCCCAGGGCCACGATCTGCAGTGCCGAGTTTGATTCAGGGTTTTCCATGATCTACCTTTCCCGCTGCAGCGGCACCAGGGCCGCAATCTTTTTGTCGCAGCGCGCGATCCATTCTTCACCGGGCGTCACCAGCCAATGATCGGCATAAAACGAGCTTCGCAGCGAGCGATAGGCGATCAGGGCCCGGTTGACGTCCCCCAGAGCCTCGTTGACCTCACCGATCCGCCAGAGTTGCTCCGCCGCTTTTTCTATCGTGGGATGAAAAGGGATATACATATGGATGGCCGACTCGAATCCAGCCACCGCTCCCGGAAAGTCACCCCTGCGAAGCGCCTCTTCCCCAAGCTTGAATTGGCTGTCCATGCGCCACCAGGTTCCGGCCATGAACACCAGCAGGCAGATGGCTGCGATGACCGTTCCATTCAACAGTATGCTTTTTGTCTGTTCGTTCATCAGGTCACCTGAAAAAGTGGGGGATAAATGTCAGCAGGATTCCCATGGCGGTGACGATTACACCCGCCAGAACCGCAAGGGCGGCGCCGATGTCATAGGGGCTCTTCAGACGGTGGGCTGCCGGCAGCCCCCAGATTATCCCGGCCATTCCGGCAATAATCAAAAGTATGTACTGATATCCGATACTCATTCAATGCTCCAGGGCAGATTCGATCGCAATCCGAACATGTTCCATCATCCAGGCTTCGGCCTCGTTGCGCCGCAGACCGGCCGGCACGATCACCGCCGGATGCAGCACCATCCGGATATCTCCGCTGTACAGGCGGATCTGGTTGGGGGGGTTGACCTTGCCGCTGCCGTTGATCGTAACCGGGATCACCGGAACACCGGCTTTTCGTGCCAGAATGAATCCGCCCCGTTTGAACGGGAGCAGTTTCCGGTCCGTCGAACGGGTTCCCTCGGGGAACATGATCACGCTCTTTCCCTGCCGGATCGTGGCAGCCGCCTCATCCATGCTCTGCAGCGCCTTGCGCCCGTCACCCCGGTCCAGCGGTATATAGCCTCCGCGACGCATCGATGGACCGAAAACAGGGATTTCGAACAGCTCTTTTTTGGCGATCCAGTGGAGCTGACGCGGCATGGACGACAATAGCGTCAGAATATCGAAGTTGCTTTGGTGATTGCTCATGAATATGGCTGGACCGTCCGGCAGATGCTCCGTGCCGGACACCGTAACCTTGACCAGGTTCAGCGCCAGAGCCAGATGCGCCCAGAGTCGTGCATGCCAGGCGTAGGCCCTGCCGCTTGAGTCAAACAGCGTCGAGATGAAGGCGCTGACCGAAAACAAAAATGTCAGCGGAATGAACAGTGCCAGATAAAGATATGCGCGTACCATTGAAATACTCCAGATATAAACCTTGCTAAATTACAGTGTTATCTGGGGTGAGTCAAACTAATTCGTTTCCGTTGGTAAGCAGGGACTATTCCAGGGTCGTGCGCAGGCGTTTTTTCTCGGATACGATCCGTTTACCGCTGAGGCGCTGTTCTTTGGCCCGCTTCGGCACACGGGTCGCGACGCGTTTCTTGACCTTGCGCTCGCGCTTCTCCAGCGCAAGCTGCAGCCGTTGCATGGCGACCTCGCGGTTCTGGAATTGCGAGCGGAACTCGGACGCCTGAGCCACGATGCCGGTCGGCAGGTGGCGGATCCGCACCGCCGAATCGGTCGTGTTGCGATGCTGCCCGCCCGGCCCGGAGGCACGGTAGAATTCTATTTTGATGTCCGCATCGTTGATTTGAATTGCCATTTTGACCTCACGACTTCATGCAGACCGCATACTTAAGATAACGCCCCTCGGGGAAGGTAACCGGGTAGGGGAAATCCTCCGGCTGCCCGAAAAGCGAGATTACCCGCAGATCACTCCCGGCCTGCAGCGCTCCCCGGCGCAGCTCCTTCAGATAGTCAGCCAGATCGACCTTCTGGTGGTTGGAGGAAGTGATCAAAAGTCCGCCATCGTTCAGCAGCGGCAGAGCGCTAGCCACCAGATCGGAGGTGCCGCCGCGGGTCGTGAAGCGGCTCTTGGCGGTCGTGGAAAAGGAAGGGGGGTCCATCAGGATCAGATCATAGCGCTTGTCAGCTTTCAGCAAATCGCCCAGCACCGCCAGACAATCACCGACGATGAACTCGTGCTTCTTGTGGTTGAGCCGGTTGACGCCGAAATTGGCCCGGGCCCACTCGGTATAGCCGGGCGAGGCATCCACACTGGTTACCAACGAAGCGCCGGCGGCCGCCGCCGCCACCGAGAAAGCGCCGGTGTAGGCGAACAGGTTCAGTACCCGTTTCCCATCCACGCGCCTCATAAGATCATCTCTGTTTCTGCGCTGGTCCAGGAACAGGCCGGTGTTCAGCCCCTGCTCCAGACTCACCAGGAAAGTCAGGCCGTTCTCGCGCACCTCCAACCGCTGCGGAGCCGCGCTGCCGGCCAGCAGACGGCCGTAGTTCTTGCTGTCACCGGCCGCCTCCAGCTCGCGGGTCTTCTGGGGGCGCTGCTTCTCGTAGATTCCGAGCGGGGTCAGCAGTTCCTGCAGAATCTGCGTGATCAACTTCAAGTGCGGCCGCCAGGCCGCACTGTATAACTGGATCATCAGATAGCCGGCATAGCGGTCCACCGTCAGGCCCGGCAGGCCGTCCCCCTCGGCGTTGACCAGCCGGTAGGCATCGCTTTCGGTCAGGTCGGCATGCTTCCGGCGCAACCCGATGGCGGCCTGCAGGCGCTTGACAAGCCACGCTTTCTCAAGCCGGATCCGCTCCCGCGACAGCACACGCGCCGCAATCCGCTCCTGCGGATCAAGCAGGGCCGTCGCCAGAAAGCGCCCCTGACCGTCACATAATTCGACGGTCTGCCCGGCTTTGCCGGCCGGCCATTTTTTCGTATATGCGTCCGCCACGACCCAGGGATGCCCAAGCTCCAGCATCCTGACGGTTTCAGGCCCGACTGCCCATCTTTCCTGCGCTATTGTCACTACTTCCTCCGTCACATACTTCCAAACTGCTAATAAAACCGCCGTGCGGCTGATGCCTGCACGGCGGGAAAAGAAATCTGACCTGTACCGGTTTTAGTGGTGAAAGCGTCCCTTGCGTTCCTTGTGAGCCGGGGTAGGGGCCTTGTGGCAATCAAAACAGGCCTTTTCCTCGACCTTCTTGGTCTCCAGAGGCGACACTTTTCCACCCAGGTCCGGCTGATTGTATTCGGGAGTCTGGAAGTTGAGGCGAGTGCGTTCATCGGCAACATCGGCCACCTTGTAGGTTATCTGCCAGTTGGCGCTGATCGGCAGCGTGTGGCACTGGTCGCAGCCCCCCGGCGGCGGAATGCTTTTCCAGGCGGTGAACATGGCACAGCCGCTGACCGTAAAAACCAGGGCCATCAAGGCCAAAAGGGTATATTTCATGTGCTTCTCCTTAGCAGAAAATCATAATGGGACAGATACTAGCACAGCGGAGCTGGAAAATACAGCTTCGTATGACGAGGAGTATGGACGTAAGTGTATGACGAGTTGCATGGCGACCTCACGAAATTTCAGGAATCCTGCAAGAACAATAATGTTGTTAATGTAACGCAATTGTTTTACAGTTAAACATCACTGGAGGTTATTATGGCAAAAAATGCAACCATAAACATGCGAGTCGATGAATCCCTCAAAACGGATGTTGAGCGGATATTCAATGCTCTTGGCATCTCCACAACCGAAGCGATCAACATGTTTCTAAACCGTGTTCGTCTCTCCAAGGGCATTCCATTTTCAGTACAGATGACCGATGATGAGTTCCGGCGTTATCTTGCCGAATGCCCGCTTGACGATGAGGCCGTCAGTCCGCTGGAAGACAGCAGTATCAAAGCTGCCCGAAGCGAAATCGCAGAAGGCAAGGTTATCAGCTTCGATGAGATCAAACGGACTCTTGGCAAATGATACAGCTTCTCTTTACCGACCAGGTCGGGAAGCAACTAGCCAAGCTGGATAAAAGCGCCAGAGTGCGTATAATCGCTTCTCTGGATCGTTTGCGCGAGGCGTATCCTGTTGGTGATCTGCGCAAGATGCAAGGTTATGACGACCTGTGGCGGTTGCGCGTCGGTGATTATCGGGTTGTCATGCACATTGACTTGGTCACTGCAATCATCACTATTACCGTCATACGCGTTGCTCACCGCAGAGAGGTTTACCGATAATTTTACTCAACTCTTTCCCGAACAATCTTCAAAAAGTCCGCCCCCCTTTGACACCATCTTACCCACGCCGACAATAGCCGGTATGCGAGTTTAGTTTCTGAGCTGCCTGTGCGGCAGTGAACGCTCTGTGGAACCATGTTCGGCCTGCCCATCCTTTCTGAGCTGCCTGTGCGGCAGTGAACTCAACGTGCACCGGTGCCCGGTCCCGGATGTTTTTCTGAGCTGCCTGTGCGGCAGTGAACGATCGGGGCTCATCCGATGTGCTGCGCAAATACTTTCTGAGCTGCCTGTGCGGCAGTGAACGACACCGGCGGTGACCGGCTGGCGGTTCATCATTTCTGAGCTGCCTGTGCGGCAGTGAACAGCGGGCGATAAGGCCCGCCGCTGAAGGCGAATTTCTGAGCTGCCTGTGCGGCAGTGAACCTCGGCCTATGGCCGGTGATGCTTGAACCGTTTTTCTGAGCTGCCTGTGCGGCAGTGAACATGAAATGCTGCTGCCGCTTCCGTTGCATATTTTTCTGAGCTGCCTGTGCGGCAGTGAACTTGCAAAGCCTTTCACTCAGGACGGCATTACATTTTCTGAGCTGCCTGTGCGGCAGTGAACCCACAGCCGCGTTACCCGTTCCGCTTTGTCCATTTCTGAGCTGCCTGTGCGGCAGTGAACTTAACGATGCTATCAAAACGAATTTTCTTGCATTTCTGAGCTGCCTGTGCGGCAGTGAACAAAGCCGACAACACCATCGAAGTCCACCTTGATTTCTGAGCTGCCTGTGCGGCAGTGAACTTGGTTTCGTACCAGCCCTCTTTGCAGTAATATTTCTGAGCTGCCTGTGCGGCAGTGAACCGTATTCGGATCAACGTTGACATAGATTTTCTTTTTCTGAGCTGCCTGTGCGGCAGTGAACGGCGGCAATCGCGCCGCTTCGCGGCACCGAATTTTCTGAGCTGCCTGTGCGGCAGTGAACGAACCCTGCCGAAAGTTGCCATCTCTGGATGTTTTCTGAGCTGCCTGTGCGGCAGTGAACCAGGTAGCGCCAACGGTTGAAAACGCCAAGAATTTCTGAGCTGCCTGTGCGGCAGTGAACAATTTCTGGACGGTCGGAGCGAATCACTGTCATTTCTGAGCTGCCTGTGCGGCAGTGAACTATCTGGTGCGCTGCAATCTCTCGCTGATGGTTTTCTGAGCTGCCTGTGCGGCAGTGAACGAATTGATTCAGCGCGGTTTCCGCTTTTTTCATTTCTGAGCTGCCTGTGCGGCAGTGAACTGGCTGCACAGGTCATGCACTCCGCTGGATCATTTCTGAGCTGCCTGTGCGGCAGTGAACTTCCAGGTTGCAAACTTCCTTCACTTTACAAGTTTCTGAGCTGCCTGTGCGGCAGTGAACGCGTATGGGGCAGATCCGCTGTTGATCCTGGCTTTCTGAGCTGCCTGTGCGGCAGTGAACACAACGGCCTCTGGCTGAACCGCCGTCTTTTGTTTCTGAGCTGCCTGTGCGGCAGTGAACAACTGAACTCGCTGCGGGACCGGCTGAACACATTTCTGAGCTGCCTGTGCGGCAGTGAACTCAACGCCCCATGATTCGTGCCCTGGTCCCCAGTTTCTGAGCTGCCTGTGCGGCAGTGAACATTGAACCACTCTTCTATCTCGCTGGCGATGTTTTCTGAGCTGCCTGTGCGGCAGTGAACTACTGCCGGGCGTATTCCTGGACGGCTGTCATTTTCTGAGCTGCCTGTGCGGCAGTGAACGTCTACTCCATATTTTTCCGCGAGGATCCGGATTTCTGAGCTGCCTGTGCGGCAGTGAACGACAACAACACATGATCGTCATTCATGCCGTTTTTCTGAGCTGCCTGTGCGGCAGTGAACGTATCGCCCGCAGTAGCGGTGCTGGGTTCTATTTTCTGAGCTGCCTGTGCGGCAGTGAACAATACCCGGATTACCGCAGGGTGATCCCCACCTTTCTGAGCTGCCTGTGCGGCAGTGAACGCATCCGCCGCAGCCAGCGCTCGCGCACGCCATTTCTGAGCTGCCTGTGCGGCAGTGAACACCACTCGTCTTTCCCTGCTTTCGCGCTATGATTTTCTGAGCTGCCTGTGCGGCAGTGAACACCACTCGTCTTTCCCTGCTTTCGCGCTATGATTTTCTGAGCTGCCTGTGCGGCAGTGAACGTGCCGTCAATGGTCATTTCCTGATCGCCACGTTTCTGAGCTGCCTGTGCGGCAGTGAACAATATTTCGAGCGATACAACACCAAGTGCAGATTTCTGAGCTGCCTGTGCGGCAGTGAACGTTTCCACAATCAGCCTAACTCACTGATATTTGAGGATGAATGAACAATTTATGTAACATCACCCTTTTATCTGAGTATCAAAAAATATCGTTATAATTAAGCAGGTTACAAATCACATGAAAAAGAGGGTTAAAACCAGGGGATAGTAGCCACATCACTTAACGCATAGGCAGAAAACTCACCTATTACTGGCAAGTCCAATAATTTGCCTTGCTGAATAAAAAGACGAAAGGATTGCCCGGACGAGTGGCTTTTGAGCTGTACAAATGGCAGCTTGAGCAGTTGTTCCTTTCCGGTGTTTATTCTTGCCTCGGCTTCCTCCATGCTCAGCCAACCCTTCCTGACAGAACGACGATACATACGCTCGACACTGCTTTTTGCCTGAACACGCTTTACAATTCGATACCGGCAGTTGTCCGGCACTGCTATTATTGCAGTGACGCTGGTATAATCCGTCAAGCCTTTCAGCCAGCTAATCCCCATGAGCCGTTGAAGAGCGCCCTGGCTGCCATGCAGGCGGACAGTGTCCCCCAAGGTCTTTTGCGCTTGCGGAAAGCTGACACCAACTTCTCCTTGCCCGGCTTCCACTAAGGCGCGGTGGAGCTTGGCAAACAGCGCATTCATCAACAGGCTGGGTGAAAACTCTGTGTCGGGCAACACTTTGATTTCGATGTAATGTTCCATAGTAGCCCCCTATTCCGATTTTTCCCCAAATACTCCACCACGCAGCAATGTAGCCATAACGTAGTGTTGCTGTTCAACAGGGGGTATCTTCCCTTTAACAACCCATCCATCCAAAAGTGTATAAAAATCTATTTTATCTGTCCGATAGGCTTTACCACGGCTGGTCACGGAACCGTACGGCTCAACGGCAATGGGACCAAGCTCGGCTGCTTCCGGATACCAGGTATCGATGGTGCGCAGGGCGTTGCCGATCTTTTGAGAATGCATGGCTGCAACCCCACTCACTTGATAAAGGGTCTTACTTTTTTTGTGTTTGTTATCGTTGCTGCTGTCGAGCATAAGTTCCTGTGAAGGAAATACTTCCTGCCCAGTGCCAAGCCGTACAAAGGCTTCAACCTGTAAAAACGCAAACGCTTCACCAGAAAGCCCTTGACGAATAATTTCGGCTAGTTCGGCTAGCCCATCTTCCGCAGTTATAAAGTCGTAAAGATGGTATTTAACTAAGTTACG
>CAYWJJ010000064.1:0-23611 GCA_964458105.1 uncultured Geobacter sp. | reverse complement strand
AAATTAACTTGGCGGCAACACCGTCCAAACTGGAAAATTACCATGGCGCTCGACAGATGGGAAATAAAGGTTAAAGATATAGTAGGAGCAATTCTTGGAAAAAACTACGATAGCTTTAGGTATCTTACTGCATCAAAATATCGTCTTCCAATAGTAGCCGTCGGCGGCACAGTATATTCAGGATTTAACATGGGAGCTGGTGAAAATGCCTTGTTTGAAATTTTCTCCACAATTTACTCATGCGGTGATGGGGCCTTACTTGTTATCGACGAAATTGAGCTTGGTTTGCACGCGGAAGCACAGAGGAAGTTTATTGAAAAACTGAAGGAAGTTTGTCTTGAGATGCATACACAGGTTATATGCACCACTCACTCTAAAGAGATCTTTGATTGTTTTCCAAATGATGCAAGATTTTTTGTTGAGTCTGTAAACGGTAAAACAAAACTAACAAATTCAATCTCATCGGAATTTGCCTTTTCTAAATTAAGTGCAACACCTTCAAACGAAGTGACTATCTATACGGAGGACGATGTTGCTAAATCATTAATCCTGTTTTCATTACCCGCTGCACTTCGTTCACGCGTAAATATAAAAGTTATTGGCTCCGCGACATCATTGGCTAGGCAAATAGCAGCATTATATGTCAGAGGCGAAGACAACCCTACTTTGGCAATTTTTGATGGGGACCAAAAAGCTAAGGCAACTGATAATTTGAACCATGCAAAGAAGATGGCAGAGAAGAGTGGCACTGATTTTGATGAATGGTTTCACTCTCATATTGACTACCTTCCTGGCGATACATGGCCAGAAGCATGGATTATTCAAAAGTCCTCAGAAAGCATAGACACTCTTTCGTGTCTTATGGGGTCTGACCCCGATTCATTTTCAGATATTCTGGAATATGGCCTTCAAGCAGGAAAACATGATGAATTTTTTGAAATATCCAAGCATGTCGGCCTCGATCAATCTGACTGCTTACGACTATTATCTATGAATATAGGACAACGATTCCCTGACGATTTTGCATACCTAAATAGTAGAATAGTTTCTATGTTGGAAGGCTAACAAACGGTGGTAGACGTCCTCCGCTTCTCTCCGCCGCTGCGCTCACCCCCGTTGGATAAAAAATGTCCAAATAATTTGATTCCATCCAACAAAGTGACAATTCAGGAGAGGAAGATTAAGCCGCATGCTCCAAATTTATTTTTCACGAAAACTGGCGTTATTCGCAACAACTGTTTGTGCTGTTGTGTTTTTTATGTGCATCTTGGGGCTCAATCGCATAAACGATGATACACCTATGTTTGCACGGTTCATGCTTTGGATAATGATACCTATGATGATCTGGGGTTTCATTGCCTTTTTGAGGCGGCTATTAAATCCGCCACTTATGTATAGGGCAGACAGACGTGGAGTAATGATTTTTTGTAATACATTACGTAACATTATTCCCAAAGAAGGTGTTTTCCTGCCTTGGAATATTGTCTCTGATATGTGTTATGAGGTACGAAGTGGTCATGGAGGAATGGCAAATAGGGTTTCTATTCCTGTTATCAAATGCACCCTGTCAGGGGATGCACCGTTTCCTGCTGAAAAGCATAGCATAGGCTATCTTCATGACGACTTAAACAGGATTGTCTGCCTCGATGCCTTTAATGGAGACATAGCCAAACAAGCAATGCTGGATCAGTTAAAACCCCTTTGGCAGTCGGCAAAGAAAAGTCAAACGTCATAGGACATAAAAAAATGCTTAATAATTCAGACAGTACGGATTAGGAAGCAAAAGAGATAAATAACTAACTAACGTCAGCTCCAGTCGACGCGGGAGATCCTGCTTCGTACCCGATTGGTAGAAAAACTAAGCGATCCAATCTATTATAGTAAGTGTGGGGATACGTACAAATTCTCGAGTGTTGTTGGTAACCAGAGGGATACCTAATGAAACGGCATGAGCAGCGATCAGCATATCCATGGAACCAATTAGCGTGCCTGCCTTTTCAAGAGCTGCTCGAATATCACCGTAAACATGAGCTGCCTCTTCATCAAAAGAAACAACTTCTAAAGGTGTAATAAACTCATCAAGGGCCTTGGTGTTTTTCTCTTGATGAGTGCTCTTGGCAACTCCATATCGCAATTCTGACAACGTAATAGAAGAAATGCCTATATCGCCCACCTGATATTCAAGAAAACGTTTTAGCACGGAGACTGGCTGTTGCTTGATAATGTAAATACAGATATTTGTGTCAAGCATCAGCTTCATCAGAAACTCTCCCGCTTGTCCAATTCTGGCTGAACGCGATCACCCATGAAATCGCGGGAAAATTTTTTAAGACTACCAAACAAGGAATTCCACGAATCACTACGGGGAATTAAATGTACAACATTGCCAGTTTTTTTTATGAACACTTCACTGTCATCAAAACGAAACTCTTTGGGCAACCTGACTGCTTGGCTTTGACCATTTTGAAATAATTTTGCAGTTTTCATGATCTGCCTCCAAAAAATATATATTTAAAATATATACGTTTGATCTTTGTTTTTGCAAGTAATATTTTATCAGTGGCATCCCAACTATCGGCACGGCCGGGCCAAGACAAGACAAGGCGACCCTCTCTCGCCGCTGCTGTCAAACATTCTGCTCGGTTATGGACGTTTCTCTGCCCTTGGCTAAAAACGTCCGTTTTTTGAACCTTGTTTGTGCTACATCACGTTGATCCACCCTATAGTCATGCAAAAGGAGGAATACCCATGTTTAAAATCTTTCGACTGATCCTGACCATCACTGCCATCACCCTGACGGGGCTTGCGCAGTTAGCCTTTGCCGAAGCCCCAAAGGTCCAGACCCAGGTGCCCGGCTACTACCGCTACCAACTGGGCCAGTTCGAGATCACCGCGCTGTACGACGGCGCTATTGAACTGGACACCAAGCTCTTGCACAACACCACCCCGACTGAGCTTAACAAGCTGCTGGCCCGCATGTTCGTCGGCAACCCCAAGATGCAGACTGCGGTCAACGCCTATCTGGTCAACACCGGCAAGAACCTGGTGCTGGTCGATGCCGGTGCCGCCAAGCTGTTCGGGCCCACCCTCGGTTTCATCCTGCAGAACATGAAGTCGGCAGGTTATGAGCCTTCCCAGGTGGATACGGTTATCATTACCCACCTGCACCCCGACCATGTCGGCGGGGTGGCGGACGCCGACGGCAAGCCGGTCTTTCCCAAGGCCCGGATACTGGTGTCCAAGGAGGACAATGACTTCTGGCTGTCCCAGAAGATCGCCGAAAGTTCGCCGGAGAAAATGCAGCCCTTCTTCAAGATGGCCCGCGACGCGGCGGCACCTTACCTGAAGGGAGAGCAGTGGCAGACTTTCACGGAGGGGAGCGTTCTGGTGCCCGGTATCAAGGCGGTCAAGGCCAATGGCCATACGCCGGGGCATACCGCCTTTGCCGTGGAGTCCGACGGGCAGAGGCTGCTGATCTGGGGCGACGTGGTGCATGCCCATGCGGTGCAGTTTGCCCGCCCGGGAGTTTCGATCGAGTTTGACGTGGACCAGAAGCAGGCCATCGCCACCCGCAAGAACATCTTTAAAACCATGGCGATCAGTAAATCACTGGTGGCCGGCATGCATCTGCCATTTCCCGGCCTCGGCCATGTCCGCTGGGACGGCAAGGAGAGTTACAGCTGGGTGCCGATCGAATATGCGCCGCTGACGAAACCTTAGGTGTCGGCAACGGCCCTATCTCAATCCCAGACGACTGAAAATTATTCCCAGATATTTGTTCAACAGGTTGTCACGTGAAAGAGAAGCTATAACCGGTGGTTTCCTGGTCCCGATGACATCGAGCATCCGCTCTAGTTCCGGATTTCCCCCAAGCATCATGCCTTGCCTGAAGGCTTGAAGAGCTTCAGGCGATTTTCCTGCAACAAGATAAACTTTGCCGAGATAAAGGTAGTGGACAGGATTGTCAGGATCGTGTTCAATCGAAGTTTGGCACAGTTCAAATGCCCGTGTGAGCTGGCCGCGCTGTTTGGCAATGCAGAATCCGAGGCGTGAGTACCAGTATGGATCGTCCCAGATACTGAGCGCCCTTTCCAGACAGGCGAGTGCAGTCAAGACATTGTTCTGATCAAGTTCAAGGAGTGCCTGATCGAATTCCTTTTGGGCGATGGCACCTGTCTTCGGTTCCATTTTACCTCCTCGATATAGAAGTAGTCTCGGCAATTCGTTTTTGAAGAAATGATTCGGGTGTCGTTGATTCCGTGTTATGGCTGTTTAGTGGGTTTTACCCAAATTCCTACAAACAGGCCAAAATGGCAATTAAAATCTTAATCCGGAGAATTATTTGGGTCCTGGTTTTACGCCATCTGACGCAAGGAGCTACGGGTTGCTCCGTGAAGTAATTCCAATTCCAGATCAAAGCGCTATCATCGTTGATTTGTCTTCGGCACCGCAACGTACTGATCTGTACGCCTCGGCGCCTCAATCCCCGCCGTACCCACAATCAACAGGCTTTACTGCCACTCGGCAATATGGATCATGGCGCTTTGTCCCAGGTTTGGTATGATAGTCTCGTAATTCTCTGTGACAAAACGTTCGAAGGGGAACCGCCATGACTTCTGATAGCTGCGTCCCGGAAAGCCTGCGGCGCTCAAAGGCCCATTCCGATGAAATGCTGGAATGGCTGCGTGGCAAAGGAAAGACAATCATCATCATCCATGACAATCCGGATCCCGACTGCCTGGCTTCGGCCATGGCGCTGCGTCACCTGCTGGCCATGAAACTGAGCAGGAATGCGGTCATTACCTTTTCCGGCATGATCGGACGCAGTGAAAACATCGCCATGGCCAAGGAACTGGAGATTACGCTGACTCCACTCGAAATGGTCGATCTGGATGAAGTCAGTGCGGTCTGCATGCTCGACACCCAGCCCGGCACCGGCAACAACTCCCTTGCTCAGGATTGCCGGGTGGATATCGTCATTGATCATCACCCCATGCGCGATGCGAGCAAAAAATGCCGCTGGGTGGATATTCGCGATGATTACGGCGTTACCGCCACGATTCTTTACGAATATCTGCTCGCGCAAAACATCACTATCGGTACCAAACTGGCTACGGCCCTGTTCTACGCGATCAAATCCGAGACCCAGGACCTGGGCCGGGAGGCGACCCGGCCCGATCGGGATGCCTATCTGCGACTGTTCCCGGTGGCTAACAAACGGCTTCTGTATGAAATTACCCATCCAAAACTGCCGGTGGAGCACTTTCGGACAATTCACAGCGGAGTGGAAAACGCCAAGATTTACGGCAAGCTGCTGGTTGTGAATCTGCAGGAGATATGTTTCCCCGAAGCGGTGTCGGAAATGGCCGACTACCTGATCCGGCTGGAGGGAATTGAGACCGTGCTGAGCATGGGGCATTACAACGTCGATATGATACTCTCGATACGCACGACCAGTCATATCCTCAATGCGGGAGAGATAATCAAAAGGCTGGTGGCGGGAAGAGGAACGGCCGGAGGGCACGGCATGATGGCGGGGGGCAAGCTGGAGAATGTGCCATTCGATCCCGCCGCACTGAAAGAGGTCGAAGATTTCCTGACCAGGGCGCTGTTGCAGGAACTATCCATCGGGGATGTGGTCTCTGTCAGGTTGATCGAATCCCGATAGAAGACCATGGTATGATACCAAGTCGCAATCAAACGATTACATCGTTGGCTTCGTCGGTGGCTCCTCAACGTACTTATTGTACGCCTCGGTCGCCACTCTCCTCGCCGCCTTGTACTCATTTTGATTGCACCTTGGTATGGCACAATGATTATGAACGATGGTTTCGGTTGAGGAGGCAAAGGAGATGGCAATGGATTTCTTGAAAAAGCTCGGGATAAAAGAAAAGAATTATGGCGCTTCGACAGGTCTTGAATGGAACACGACAACGGATGAGGGGGAGCTTGATATCGTTTCTCCCGTTGATGGCAAGAGAATCGCCGCCGTTTATCTCGCCTCGGAAGAGGATTATGAAAGGGTTGTGACCAAATCCGCGGAGGCCTTCAGGAAGTGGAGAATGGTGCCGGCCCCCAAGCGGGGCGAGGTGGTCCGCCAGATCGGATTGCAGTTGCGTAAGCACAAAGAGGATCTCGGCTCACTGGTGTCCTATGAGATGGGCAAATCCCTGCAGGAAGGAAAGGGCGAGGTCCAGGAAATGATCGACATCTGTGATTTCGCGGTCGGCCAGTCCCGTCAGCTTTACGGATCCACCATGGTCTCCGAACGGGAGCAGCACCGCATGTATGACCAATATCACCCGTTGGGTATCGTGGGCACGATTACCGCCTTTAATTTCCCGGTTGCGGTTTGGTCCTGGAACGCCATGATCGCAGCGGTATGCGGCGACACCAACCTCTGGAAACCATCGTCAAAGGTCCCCTTGAGCGCCATTGCCGTGCAGAATATTCTGGCGGGTGTCATCCTGGAGAACAGTCTTCCCGAGGGTTTGTTCAGCCTTATCGTCGGGCGTGGTTCATCGGTCGGCGAGAAAATGCTCAATGACAAGCGGATTCCCCTGATATCCATTACCGGTTCGACGGAAGTTGGTCGCCATGGAGCCCAGCTCATCGCCAAAAGATTCGGCAAGGCGATTCTTGAACTCGGCGGCAACAACGCGATCATCCTGACCGCCAACGCCGACCTGAAAACGGCATTACCCGCCATCGTCTTCGGTGCGGTGGGAACGGCCGGACAGCGCTGCACCACGACCCGGCGCCTGATCATTCATGAATCGATTTATGCCAAGGTCAAGGAAAGCATCGTCAAGGCCTATTCGGGGCTGAAAATAGGCAACCCGCTGGATGAAAGCAACCATGTCGGCCCGCTGATCGATAAAGAGGCCGTCGGAGCATTTCAAAAAGCGCTGGCTCAGGCCCGCAAGGAAGGCGGCACGATTATCCATGGCGGTCAGGTGCTTGAGGGAAAGGGATATGAATCCGGTTGTTATGTCGTTCCCGCCATCGTCGAGGTCGAAAATAATTACAATATCGTTCAGCAGGAAAACTTCGCTCCGATTCTGTTCCTGATCAGGTATCGGGGTGATATGGCCGAGGCCATTGAATTGCACAACAACGTCGCGCAGGGTCTGTCATCGGCGGTGTTCACCCGTAACCTGCTTGAGGCAGAGCAGTTTTTGTCGGCAGCCGGTTCGGACTGCGGGATTGCCAACGTCAACATCGGCACGTCCGGGGCGGAAATCGGCGGCGCTTTCGGTGGAGAAAAAGAAACCGGCGGCGGGCGCGAGTCCGGCTCGGATGCATGGAAATCCTATATGCGCCGTCAAACCAACACCATCAATTACGGCACGACGCTGCCCCTGGCCCAGGGAATCAGGTTCGAAATCTGATACGTAAGTGTCATGAAATATGTCCATGAAATGGAGGGGGCAATGCGAAAAAAAATTCACTCGATCCTGGTTCTGGGACTTGGAAAAGTTGGCTTGCTGGTGGCGTCCTTGCTCCACGAAACCGGGTTCACGGTCACGGGTGCCGACGTTCATTTTCGTGAAGAAACTCCCTTTCCGGTTATACCCCTGGATGTGGGCAGCATCGATGAGCTGATCAAAACCATGAAAGCTTTCGACGCGGTCGTTTCATGTCTTCCGTACTCTTTCAATCTTGGCGTCGCCACCGTTGCCAGCGGGCTAGGCGTGCATTATTTTGATCTCACCGAAGATGTTCCAACCACCAGATCGATCATCGAAATGAGC
This sequence comes from uncultured Geobacter sp., assembly GCA_964458105.1. Lineage (GTDB taxonomy): Bacteria > Desulfobacterota > Desulfuromonadia > Geobacterales > Pseudopelobacteraceae > JACRCG01. The sequence goes on along the minus strand of CAYWJJ010000064.1, from coordinate 15,857 downwards.
CGGTCTTCAACTGCGGTCATGGTGCCCCAGTGCGGACTGGCCCCCGGATTCATTGCCATTGTCGGGGCCTCGCTGGCCAGAAAATTTGAAAAAGTCAGGAGCATCAGGCTCCGCGTCGGAGCACTGCCACGTCACCCCACCGGTCTGCTTTCATACGCCTTCAACTGGTCTCCCGAAGGGGTCGTTAATGAGTATCTAAATGACTGCGAGGTAATCGAAAATGGTGTCCACAAGTGGGTATCCCCATTGGAATGGCTGGAAAAACTCGTGATCGACGGCATTCAGCTGGAAGCCTTTACTACCTCGGGCGGGCTGGGAACAATGTGCGAGACCTATGCCGGTATCGTGGAGAACCTGGACTACAAATCGATCCGCTACCCCGGACACGCCAAATTGATGAATTTTTTCTTCCATGAACTGCTGATGCGGGACGACCGGAAGAAAGCCGGCGAGATTCTGGTCAACGCCAAGCCGCCGGTCAGCGATGACGTAGTTTATGTTCATGTCTCAGTTGAAGGCTGGCAGCAGGGAAGGCTTGCACGCGAGGAGTTTGTCGAGGCCCACTATCCGAAGACAATCACCGGACGCCGCTGGCGGGCCATTTCCTGGATGACCGCGACTTCCGTTTGCGCGGTCATCGAGTTGGTGAAAAATGGGGTCCTGCCCGACAAAGGATTCATCAAACAGGAGGGGATCGCTCTGGAAAAATTCATGGAGACGAAAAACGGACGCCTGTATTCTGAGCCGGCACATGGCCGGCAACTGCAAGCTTGATTGGAAAGGTCTCAACCATATCAACCAAGGAATGTCGATTCAACCAACTTGCAATGAATCAAAGAGTCTGTTAGGTTGCCGCCATGGGTATGTTTGCAAGACATAATCGATGGATACATTTCGTAATCCTGATGATCCCGTTGTTTTTGGCATTTTGGGGGATGAAGGTTCCCGATTTGTCCTGTCCGCAAAAGCCCAAACCAATGCGGCGGGCAGTTCTGAACAAAATGCCGGTCGAGACGGTCCACAAGTCCATAGTAAAGATCGATATAGCCCCATTCATCGCAAATCCGCCTTCCCACGTTATCCCCGACACAGAAGAGTTTTTCCTTGAAGTACACCTTCACCATTCACCGATACAATTGTTGTCACTGAGTCCATTACCTCCACGAGCGCCCCCGGCATCATCCTCACTCGCATAATTTAAACCGGTTTTATACCCGGAAGTTCACCTGACTCTGAAGCAGACGCAGCAGTGCGCCTGTTTATTATCTAAAATAACATACTTAAAGGAGTGTCCCTCATGTTGGAACGTGTACCGTTTCATGCAGTTTTCGTATTTATTATTGCCGTATTCATGACCGCCGGCTGTGCAAAGCAGGAAGTTGTCAGGAAAGATGAAGGGATTGCACCGGCGCCGGCTGCAAAGCGGATTGATACACAAAAATCCGATGCAACCGACTCCAGGCAGGCAAATGCGTTGCCTGCCACACAAGTTGCCAAACAGCCGGCCCCTGCCCAAAAAACAGTGAGTACGTCATCGGTTGATCAACTGCAGTCGGCCCTCAACAAAATTTACTTCAACTTCGATTCCGCCAACATATCTGAATCCGCACGTGACACATTGTCAAAAAATGCGGCTTTATTAGCAAAAGAACCTGCTGTTAAAATTCGTATCGAAGGTAACTGTGACGAGCGGGGTTCGGCAGAGTACAATCTTGCTCTTGGCGAGCGCCGCGCCAAAGCTGCTCAACAATACCTGGTCACCCTGGGTGTCAAGCCGGAGCGCCTTGCCATTATCAGCTACGGAAAAGAAAAACCTGCCGTTCAAGGAAGCGATGAATCCGCTTGGGCGAAAAACCGTCGTGATGAGTTCGTTGTTGTAAAATGATATTCTGATTGAACCCGTTTGGCTGCTGCCGCAAGTCCCGCTCCATTTCCAGTTGTAGAGCGGGACTTGTTGCTTTACGACTCCAGTTACCATCAAATAAACATTCTATCTGAAACTCGACTATTCCTGTTGCCAACGGCAGGCCGCTCCCGCCACAAGACTTTGACAATCTGATCAATTTGGGGCATAGTCTGCGATCGTACGAAAGCCCAGCAACTCACCACCGGAGCAGCGATGCAATCCCGTACCATAACCCCTGAAAAACGTGATGACGATTATCAGTATGACAACACTCTGCGTCCGCGCGCGCTGGATGACTACATCGGCCAGGAGAAGATCAAGGGGAATCTGCGCCTGTTCATCGATGCCGCCAAGGGGAGGGAGGAAGCGCTGGATCACGTGCTTCTCTACGGGCCGCCCGGCCTTGGCAAAACCACGCTGGCCAATATCGTGGCCTGCGAGATGGGGGTCAATATCAAATCCACGTCAGGACCGGTCATCGAGCGTCCCGGCGACCTGGCGGCGATACTGACCAACCTGGAACCGCATGACGTGCTGTTCATCGACGAAATTCACCGCCTTTCGCATGTGGTGGAGGAGATACTTTATCCGGCCATGGAAGATTATCAGCTGGATATAATTATCGGACAGGGCCCCAGCGCCCGTTCGATCAAGCTGGATCTGCCCCGATTTACGCTGGTGGGGGCCACCACCCGCGCCGGCCTGCTCTCCTCGCCGCTGCGCGACCGCTTCGGGGTTATCTCCCGGCTGGAGTTCTACACCTATGACGAACTGGCCACAATTATCTGCCGGTCATCCCGCATTCTCGGCATGGAGATCGATCCCCAGGGGGCTTCGGAACTTGCCCGCCGCAGTCGCGGAACCCCCCGCATAGCCAACCGCCTGCTGCGCCGGGTGCGTGATTATGCGCAGGTCAGGGCTGACGGCGTTATCACCTGCCATGTTGTCCAGGAAACGCTCAAGCTGCTTGAAATCGACGAGATGGGATTCGACCAGATGGATCGCATGATCCTGTTGACGATCATCGACAAATTCGGCGGAGGTCCGGTCGGACTGGACACTATTGCAGCTGCCATCAGCGAGGAAAGCGACACGATCGAGGATGTCTACGAGCCGTTTCTGATCCAGCACGGTTTTATCAACCGCACGCCGCGCGGCCGGGTTGCCACGCGGGCGGCCTACCTGCATTTTAACCGTATCGCCCCGGAAACATCTCAGGCGAGTCTGTTCTGATCATGCAGCAATTCTTCGATTTCCCCCTGATTCCGTCTTTCAGCTTCGACAGTTTTGTCTCCTGTGAAGGCAATGCGGCCGCCCTCCGTTTTGCCCTGCGGATAGCCGATCCGGCCGATCCGGAAAAATTGCTGTATCTGCACGGACCCTCCGGTTCCGGCAAAACCCACCTGCTGAAATCGATAGCAGCCGACAATATTCCCTATATTTCGCTGCGCGAACAGACTGATCCGGAAACGATCATGGCTACGTTCAGCGGCGCCCGGGGGCTGGTGGTGGATGACCTGCAGGCGATGCCGGATGATTCCGGGTTGCGTGGGATCTTGTGGCAGTTGTTCAACGAATTCCACACCTCCGGCCGCACCATTGCCATGGCAGGCCAGCACCCGCCGCGCGAATTGACCAATCTGGATGACCATCTGACCTCCCGGCTTTTGTGGGGATTGGTTGCGCGACTCGATACTTCGGATGATCATTCGCGGGCGATGATCATCAAAAAGGTGTCCGACGACCGACAGATCCGCGTGCCCGATGATGTGGTTGATTTCATCCTGGCCACAACCAGCCGTGAAGTCGGGGCACTGATTGAAAGCTTCAACCAGCTCTACCGCTACTCCATGAGCGAGAAAAGGCGCATCACGCTGCCGCTTGCCCGCGAAGTCCGCGATCTGAACCAGTTCGGCAGGATCTTATGACTCCCTTCAGAAATCGGCTTAAGACTCCCGAAGAGATCGAGCTGGATCACAAGTATAATAAACTTGCGCAGTTCAAGTCTGAACTGCAGCGGCACGAACATGCCTACAATTTGCTGAAGTCCGAAATCAGGATGTTTGAGCAGGTCTACGAAGATATTCTCGGCACGCGCATCGAAGCTCTGGAAAATCTTGAATGGCAGTTGCAGGGACTGCTTGGCGACGGAGCTGTAAAAAGTTCAGCAGAGCCATTGAGGCAGGAACCGCCGTTTTCACATTTCCATCATACAACCGATCTGCTTGATGATGAAGACTTTCCCCAGGACACCGCTGAACTCAGCCTGAAATCCCTGTATCGCGGCGTGGCCAAGGCTGTTCATCCCGATCTGGCATCCGATGAAGCCGATCGGCGACGAAGGCAGGAATTGATGGCCATGGCCAATGAAGCCTATCAGACCGGTAATCGTCAGGTGTTGTCTGATCTTTTAAGCGAATGGGAGCAGACCCCGGTTTACAGCTCAGAGCTTGATATTGCAATGGAACTGGTGCGGGTGATCAGACAGATTGCGTTGGTGGAGCAGAATATCCATGCCATGATCCGTCAGACCGAAGAGTTGAAGCAGACCGATATCTATATTTTCAAGCTGCGGGTGGATGAATCGCTGGCCGATGGCATCGACCTGCTGGCTGAAATGGCCGCCAAGGCGGACATGGACATAGCCCGGGTCCGCAGGCGCCTGATGATGCTGAGAGGGGAGGGGGGTGTCAATTCCGGACCGTCGGATATGGTTTTTGAAACCCGCATCGTTCGCTTTCCGGCAGATAAATCTTGCGGTACACTCTATGTCCGTAAAAAAGCGTCGCTTGATTATCGCGACTGGCAGCAGTTGGGAAATGCCCGCGGCGCCAGGGAAGTTTTTATGGACAAATCACTGCGACTGGATCTCAAGGGGGGCAATGGAACCGATCTCGGTTTCCTGGCCGAACTTCAGGCAAACGACCTGCAGTCGCTGTTTCTCTACAATGTTGATGACGCTGTTCTGCCTAATCTCGCACATCTGACCGGGCTGCAGGAACTGTATATTTCAGATGCCCATATCAGCGATCAGGGGCTGGCCCTGCTGCGCCCCCTGAAAGAACTGCAACGCATCTCGATCTATCACACGAATATTGGTGATCAGGGGTTGGTGAATCTGGCTCTGATTGCAGGGCTGAAATGGCTGACCTGCAGCGGCACGGCCATCACCGAGGAAGGGCTTAAGCTGTTCCGTCGGGTCATGCCGGGTTGCAAGGCCGTCAGTTTCAAGTGGCGCTATGAAGGACAAAACATGACTGACTGAGATTCAAGGCAATTTATAGAGGTACGAAACTTGAGGATTAAAAATAGTTATTACATAATGCTGGTCCTTTGCTTTTGCATACTGTTAGTTTCCGGCTGCCGAAAAGCCGAACAGAAGTCTGCAGCAGGCCTGCAGGTGGTCACGACACTGTTTCCGCTGTATGATTTTGCCCGCAGCATCGCCGGTGACAAGGCCCAGGTGACGATGCTGCTGCCGCCGGGCGTGGAACCTCATACCTTTGAGCCCAAACCGGAAGATATGATCAGAATCGGCCGGGCCGGGCTGTTTGTCTATACCAATCCCCATATGGAGCCATGGGCGGAAACCGTCATCAAGGGTGTGGACAGCAAACGCCTCAAGGTTGTCAACGCCGGAGCGCGGGTTCGTTACAAGAATGTTGCATCAGCAGATGATGATCATCACAAAGCCGGAGCAAATAGTGAGCAGGACCACAAAGGTCTGGATCCCCATATCTGGCTTGATTTTGCCAATGCGGCCATCATGGTTGATACGATCCTGGATGGATTTGTTGCGGCGGATGCGGTTAATGCCGACCAGTACCGCCGTAATGCTGAGGTATTGAAAAGCAGGCTGGCAAGCCTTGACGAACGTTATCGCAATGCTCTGGCAGAGTGTGCCACCAGAAAACTGCTGCATGGCGGCCATTACACCTTTGGCTATCTGGCCGGCCGATACAATCTGGACTACCATTCCTTGAGCGGCGTTTCTTCCGATTCGGAACCGTCGGCTTCCCGGATGGTCAAGCTGATCGGCGAGATCCGCGCATCAGGTGCTCAGCATCTGTTTGCGGAAGAGCTGCTTTCTCCGCGCCTGACCGAAACACTGGCGAAAGAAGCGGGAGTCGACGTGCTGATGCTGCATGGGGCACATAATCTTTCGCGTGACGAACTGGCGCGGGGGACATCGTTTTTTGATCTGATGGACCGCAACCTGGAGCGCTTGCAGAAAGGTCTTCGATGCGTGACGAAATAGTCAGTACCCAGCTGTTGTCATGCTGCTATCGAGAGGGCAGGGTGCTGGAGGATATCAGCTTCCAGGTGCTGCGCGGCGATTATGTGGGTATTGTCGGGCCTAACGGCTCCGGCAAGAGCACGCTGGTCAAGGCCCTGCTGGGACTGGTCGATGTCTGCGATGGTGGCGCGGCCCTGTTCGGGAGTCCGCTGGCCGGTTTTCGCGACTGGCGGCGGGTCGGTTATCTGCCGCAAAGCCTGCATCTGGTCAACCCGGTCTTCCCGGCAACGGTTCATGAAACGGTCGGTCTGGGGCTGCTGTCACTGAAGCGCTTCCCAAAGAGGCTGAATAATAAAGACCGGCAAAAAATAGATGAAACGCTTGAAGAACTGGGCATATACGATCTAAGGCTTAAACTGATAGGTGAGCTGTCCGGCGGGCAGCTTCAGCGTGTGCTGCTGGCCCGGGCGATTGTCAATGACCCCGAATTGCTTGTGCTGGATGAACCGACCGCCGCCCTTGATCCGGAAACCCGCGAACGGTTTTATACGATGATTGACGACATCAACCGTCGCCGGGGCGTGACCGTTATGCTGGTGACACATGACAGTGGCGCCATCGGGCAACACGCTTCCAAGATGCTTTATCTGGACAAAAAGATACTTTTTTACGGAAGCTTCGAAGAGTTCTGCCATTCGCCGGAAATGTCGTCCATGTTTGGTGAACATTCTCAGCACTTGATGTGCCACAGGCACTGATACCAAGTCGCAATCAAACGATTACGACGTTACCTTCGTCGGTGGCTCCTCAACGTACTTATAGTACGCCTCGGTCGCCACTCTCCTTGCCGCCTTGTACTCATTTTGATTGCATCTTGGTATGAAAATCATGAACCTGTTAGAAATTCTGTCATACGGTTTTATTCAGCGGGCCCTGCTGGCCGGCACACTGATCGCGCTGCTCTGCTCTGTGCTGGGTGTTTTTCTGGTGTTGCGCCGGATGTCGCTGATCGGTGACGGCCTGGCACACGTAACCTTCGGCAGCACCGCCATAGCCCTGGCGCTTAAATTCTATTCGGCCATGTCGCTGCTGGTGTCGATGCCGGTTGTTCTGCTGGCATCGCTTGGCATCCTCAAGCTGACCGAAAAGGGGCGTTTGAGCGGCGACGCTGCAATTGGAATTGTATCCGCTCTAGGGATATCCGCCGGTATTATTCTGGCGAGCGTGGGTGGGGGGTACAATGTTGACCTGCTGAGCTATCTGTTCGGCAACATACTTTCCATCAGTTCTGAAGAGGTGATCATCGCGGCGGTGTTATGTGTGGGTGTCATACTGCTTTTGACGCTGTACTACCACGAACTGTTCGCGATTGCATTCAGTGAAGAGCTTGCGAAAGTTTCCGGCGTCCGCACATCGTTCATCAATTCGGTTCTGGTGCTGCTGACCGCCCTTTCAGTCGTTCTTGCGATGAAACTTGTCGGAATCATGCTGATTTCTTCGATGCTGATCGTGCCTGCAGCCTCGGCCCTGCAACTGGCCCGCGGCTTCAAGGTATGCATAGTCCTTGCGGCTGTTCAGGGCTGCAGTTCCGTGATAATCGGCATATTTATTTCGATCATGACCAATCTTCCGGCCAGCGCCACTATCGTAATGGTGAACCTGGCGCTTTTCGCAGTTTCCTTGCTGGTCCGCCGGATAATCCACCCTAAAAATAATAACTGAAATCCTTCATCTCAAACGGCGAATCATTCAGGCATTCAATGAAGACATCCACGATAAACGGGTCGAAATGAGTGCCTTTTTGTTTGATAAGTTCGCGAATGGCGTTTTCTTTTTCCATGCCGTCGCGAAATGAACGGTTCGAGATCATCGCTTCAAACGCGTCGGCTACGCAGACAATCCGTGCATGCAGCGGTATCAGCTGCCCCTTGAGGCGTTCCGGGTAGCCGGTTCCATCCCAGCGTTCATGATGATGGAGAATGGTCGGCACGATCTGGCTCAGATTTTCAATGCCGACTATGAACAGTGTCCCTTTGATCGGGTGTTCACGGACAAGCGTTTCCTCATGACGGTTGAGGCTTTCCGGTTTGTTGAGTACCTCTTCGTCGGTTCCGATTTTACCGATATCGTGCAGTACGGCGCCCAGGTATAGATCGCGCATTTCTTCTTTAGGCAGGTTCAGTTTTGCACCGATGCAAAGAGAAAACTCCGCTACACGCTTGGCATGCCCCTGGGTGAATGTATCTTTCATCTCCAATGCGCCCACCAGGGCCTGGATTGTGCTGTTGAACAGCTGATGGTTCCAGATATCGCGGCCCGGTTCCTGAACAAGCATGGCAGCGGCAACTTCACCGGACTTGTTTTTTCCCGCCAGCCGGGTCACGATCTCAAGCCCGAAGCTGATTGCGGTGCCGGCCCCCTGGCTGGTGATGATGTTGCCGTCACAGATGACCGGCCTGTCTTCGTAACTGGCGCCAATCAGTCTGTTGCTGTAAGTGGGATAGGACGTTGCGCGCCTGCCGTCAAGCAGGCCGGCGGAAGCCAGTATGCTTGGCGCTGCACAGATGGCGCCGATCAGTTTATCTTTCGATTCGAATTCCTTCAGGAGTTCATGGATGCGGGGATCTGCGTTGAGGTTATCCGTGCCGGGCTGGCCGCCGGGCAGAATGATCATGTCGAATGATGAGGCGTTGACCGCATCTATAACTGCATCGGGGATGATTCTGACATTACGCGCGCTCTTGACCGGTCCGTCATGCAGGCCGGCCAGGACAACTTCGATCTCGGCTCGTCTCAGGACGTCAACGACCGCAAGCGCTTCGATTTCTTCAAAGCCATCGGCCAGCGGCATCAGAACCTTTGCCATATATCCCTCCTGCGAAGTCAGAATATATCAATACTAACGAAATACATTAAAAAATCAAGCTAATTAATTGATTTGATATGGTTTTCAGCGATTGCCCTCGGCCATTTTCATACTCTCCGGCGTTCTTCTCAGCATCCACATGAATATTGGCCCTGCCAGCCCCCCGATTCCGACGGTGGCAAAAGCTATGCCCCATTCGCCGTTGACTCCGGGAAACGGCTGCCAACCACGGAAAGTGTCCAGGGCCCATCCGAACACGGTTGGCGAAATCATGCCCATTGAATATCCGATCAGCGATTGCAGCCCCATGGCAGCGCCCAGGTAGCCGGGAGCGACAAGCTCGGTCAGCCCGGTCGAAAAAACCGGCGATTCGGCCACTATCAGATATCCGTAGGCGGTCCCGACCAATAACGTCAGCCAGAGATTGGTATTGATCATCCAGCCAAAGGTGAACGAAAGTGCGGCGCTGGAGAACATCACCAGTGTGATCGTGGCGGTTCGGCCGAAACGGTCCGAAAGCGTGCCGGTGATGGCCGTTGAAAAAGCGCCTATTCCGATCAATGCGGCTGCTATGGTCGAAGCAAATCCGGTTGCGGCGGCCTTTTCCACTCCCCACCCGATCAAGGCCGCCGAAAAGAACGGCGCCAGCCAGCTGCGCATGCCGTACATTTCCCACATGTGGGCGGCATACCCCAGAATCATCAGCAGGGCCGGGCGGTTTCCGAGGACTTCACCGGAATACCCGACTTCACTGCTTGTCCTTGGTGAAGGACGATACCCGCTGAAGAGCGGAAAGGAGAGCAGGGCGCCCAGTGCCACTCCGGCCGAGCAGCAGATGAAGGCCGTTCGCCAGCCGTACAATCCGGTCAGCCAGCCGGTTACGGCCAGCGACAGGGACCCTCCCAGAACCAGTGAACCCACATAAATGCCGATAGCTTTGCCGCGCCGGACCGGATCGAAGCGCTCCGCCACAAGCTTCAGGCCGGGCATATAGGTTCCGCCCATGCCGATTCCGGTCAATGCCCGGAAAAACATGCCGCTGGCGAAGTCATCTGCATATAGAGCAAACAGAAGGTTGCCGCCGGCTGAACAGAAGGCGGCCGTGATGAAGATATGTTTGGTATTGATGCGGTCGGTGAGGGCGCTCAAGAGAACGCCGGAAGCGATGTAGCCCAGTTGGTAGACCGAGAAGATCATGCCGGCCCGGGTGTTGTTCATGCCCCATTCCTGGCGGAGGATCGGCAGGATGGCGGAATAATTGATGAAGACCAGCATGATGAAAAGCTGGCAGCAGCAGAGCAGAAAAAGCCAGCGGGCGTTGGAGCGGATCATGGAAACAGGTCGGCGTCCTTGAATGAAGAGCCCTCGCGGTCCTTGGCTGAGACATTCGGGGAGGATGAAATCGGCCAGGTGATATTCAGGTCTGGATCGTTCCAGGCGATGCAGCGCTCATGTTCGGGCGCCCAGTAATCGGTGGTCAGATAAAGAAATTCGGCAACCTCCGAAGTAACGCAGAAACCGTGTGCAAAACCTGCCGGAACCCACATCTGGCGCTTGTTTTCAGCTGAAAGAAGTGCTCCGAACCATTTGCCGAAGGTGGGAGAGCTCTTTCTGATATCCACGGCAACGTCGAATACCTCGCCGGCCACAACCCGTACCAGCTTGCCCTGCGGATTCTGAATCTGGTAATGCAGCCCGCGCAGAACTCCGCCCGCCGAGCGCGAGTGGTTATGCTGGACAAATTTCAGATCCAGGCCGGTCAGAGCCTGCCAGGAACGCTCGTTGAAACTTTCAAAGAAGAAGCCGCGCTCATCCCCGAAAACCTTCGGTTCAATGATCAGGACATCGGGAATTGTCGTGGAAACGATCTGCATCTAAATACTCCTTGAGAAAAACTGCTCGGATTCAGGAAATGTTCTTTGAGACATAGGCCTTACTGCGTTTTTCGGCAAAGGTCAGGTGTTCCATCATCGCTTTGCGGGCCGCTTCCGCATCCTTGTTCCGGATTGCTTCAAAGATGCTGAGGTGATGCCGGTACAGCAGGTGGTGATCCTCGCTGGTAAGATAGACCGCGCGCCAGACCCCCTGCTGGAACTCCTTCATCGCGTCGAACAGGCTCTGCATCAGGTGCAGCCAGACGATATTGTGGGTGGCGCGGGCGATGACGATATGCAGATTGGCGTCCAGATCCTCGGACGGCAGCAGTTCGCTAAGGTTGCGCTCCATGCCGGCTACAATCTCCTCCATTCGCCTCAGATCCTCGGGCAGCGCCCGTTGAGCCGCATAGTAGGCGGTCCAGGACTCCATGCACTTGCGCACCTCGATCACATCCAGCGCACGATCCTGCTGGACACGAATCAACTCACTGAGCGGGTTGGCAGCGGTGGTCTCCACCAGCGACATGACAACCGTGCCGCCTCCCTGGTAGGACATTACCAGTCCGGCAGATGCCAGTACATTCAGTGCCTCACGCACCGAAGGGCGCGATACGCCGAACATTTCAGCCAGTTCGCGCTCCGGCGGCAGTTTGTCACCGGGTGAAAATTCGCCCGCCAGAATTGAGGAACGGATCTGGTCTGCAATCTGGCTGGAAACTTTCTTGGGTTTTATCGGTTGAAAATTCATGCGAGTCCAATCAAAAAGGGGTGTCCCAAAAGAGCACCCCTTCTATCTACTATATCTGCTTCAAGTTTGCAACCAACTGTCATGCCAAATTGGTATCACGCGTCCATGCTCTGCGCCAGCACCTCCGTCAGGTGCATGATTCTGACCTGCGGCAGGTTATCGGCCAAACCTTTCTTGAGCTGCAGCAGGCAGCCGGGATTGCCGGTCACCAGCACTTCCGCTCCGCTGGACCGGATGGTGTCCAGCTTCCGTTTCAGGATGCGGTCCGACATTTCCGGCCGTTCAATGTTATAGGTGCCGGCGCTGCCGCAACAGGCATCGGCCGCTTCCAGTTCCTGATACTCCAGGCCGGGCACCAGCCTGAGCAGTTCGCGCGGTTCTTTGCGGATTCCCTGGCAGTGGGCGATGTGGCAGGGATCGTGATAGGTGACTTTCAGCGGCAGCGGCTTCAGTTTGGCGCGTAGTTCTTCGGCATGCATTGCCAGAACCTGCGATATGTCCCGCACCTTGGCACTGAAGATTTCGGCTGTTTCGTAACCATCCAGATGATGTTTATACTTCTTCAGTTCGGCGCCGCAGCCGCCGCAGTCGGTGACAATGAAATCCACATCGTAGCCGGAGAAAATATCAATATTGGTATGGGCCGCCTCTTTCAAGCCGGCCATGTCGCCCCCCAGCATGTTGGGCGCGCCGCAGCAGACCTGGTTTCGGGGGGTAACGACCTTGTAGCCCAGCGAAGAGAGCAGTTTGATCGTGGCGCGGCTGGCGTCGGAGAAAATCAGGCTCATCACGCAGCCCAGAAAGAAGCCGACGGTGCCGCGCTCCTGGCCGATTGCCGGTGTAATTTCCTGAATTTCCCGGCGCAGCGGCCGGTCGGGCAGGGCCGGCAAAAGCCCTTCCATCCGCTCCAGCGGTTTCGGAAACATCTTCAGGATGCCGAGTTTTCTGACAAGTTTCTGCAAGCCGATCTTCTGGTACATCCGCATCGGAACCATGGAGCTTTCCAGGCGGTCGGGGTGCGGCACCAGTTTGCGCAGGATCAGCTCTTCCATATAGCCGAGGCCGGTATCCGCTTTCCGTTCGCAGGTGAATTCCGCCACCAGCTCGCCGGCATTGACTCCGCAGGGACAGGCCGAAGCGCAGGCCTGGCAGTCCAGGCAGAGCGAAAGGTATTCCAGCAGTTGCTCCGACTGGTCCAGCTGGCCTTCCTGGAGTTTGCGGATCAGGGCCACCCGGCCGCGGGGAGAGGCGGTTTCCAGGAAGGTCTCCTTGTAGGTCGGGCAGGCCGGCAGGCACATCCCGCAGCGCATGCAATTTATCAGTTTGACGTAGTCCATATAAACCTCTTCTTGCCACAGAGGGCACAGAGAACACAGAGGAAAACCTGAGAATCCAGAAATAAAACCATAATCGATAAATTTACTTATGATTAGTCTGGTTTTGAAGTTCTCTGTGAGCTCTGTGTCCTCTGTGGCAAAAGTCTAAAATATTTTACCCGGATTCAGGATTCCCTTCGGATCGAAGGCTTGTTTGATGCCGCGCATGACCTTGATCCCCGATTCTCCAACCAGTTTGGGCAGATATTTCTTCTTGGCCAGTCCCACGCCATGTTCGCCGGTAATGGTGCCTCCCATTGAAATGGCAGCGTCGAAGATTTCCGCGAAGGCGGCGTGGGCTCTGGCAATCTCATCCTTGTCGCGTTCGTCGGTCAGACAGGTCGGGTGCAGGTTGCCGTCGCCGGCGTGGCCGAAGGTGCCGATGGTGACACTGTGTTTTTTTGCCGAGCCCTGAATGATTTTCAACATGGCCGCGATACAGCTGCGAGGTACGGTGGCGTCCTCCAGGATCGTGGTCGGCTTGAGCCGGGCCAGGGCTGAGAGTGCCGTACGGCGCGCCTCGGTCAACTTGAGTGCTTCGGCGGCGTTCTGTGCGGTCTGAAAGAAAGAACTGCGGTGCTTTCTGCAGATTTCCGCCACAGCGGCTGCCTCCTCTGCAATTACCACCGGATGGCCGTCCACTTCGATCAGCAGCACGGCATCCACGTCCAGCGGCAATCCGACATGGGCATAATCCTCGACACACTTGATGGTGACTTTGTCCAGAAATTCCAGCGTGGCCGGAATGACTTTGGCGGCGATTATGGCCGAGACAGCCAGGGCGGCATCCTGCAGCTCCGGAAAATGCGCCAGCATCGTGATCTTGCCCTGCGGCTTGGGAATCAGTTTGACCGTGATGCCGGTGAAAAATCCCAGGGTGCCCTCGGACGAGACCAGCAGCGGATTGAGGCTGTATCCGGCCACGTCCTTGACAACCTTGCCGCCGGTGCGAAGCAGTTCTCCGTCAGCCAGAACCGTTTCAAGCCCCATGACATAATCGGCTGTGACGCCGTATTTCAGGCCGCGCAGGCCGCCGGAGTTCTCGGCCACGTTGCCGCCCATGGTCGAAATGTTCATGCTGCCCGGATCGGGCGGATAGAACAGGCCGCGTGATTCCACCTCGCGGTGCAGCGCGCTGGTGATCAGCCCCGGCTCAATTGTGGCGGTCAGGTTTTCTTCGTCGATCTCCAGCAGGCGATTCATTCGGCTGGTCTGAACCACAACGCCGCCGGCGGAGAGTGAACCGCCCGACAGGTTGGTGCCGGAACCGCGCGGGGTGACCGTCACGCCGGCCCCGTGGCAGAGGCGCATGATGCCGGCAACCTGATCGGCCGTGCCGGGCAGCAGCACCGCACCGGGCAGGCTTTCGATCTCCGGGGTCGAATCGTAGCCGTAGACCGCCAGCGATTCGCGATCGGTCAGGGTATATTGCTCTCCGACGATGTTTTGCAGCTCTTTTATAAATGATGATTCCATAGTTAACTCCTTTGAGGGTCAAGGGGCCAGGGACAAGTGAAGTCAGATGCTTTTAAACCCTTGCCCCATGCCCCTTGACCCTGTTTTAACACCCTGTCTTTACGGTATCATCCACTGTAGGAAGTAGGCCTGCACGTAGACTATCACGCCGACCACGATCGTCAGGAATATGGAGTGCTTCAGCGTGAAGCGGAACAGGGTTCCCTCTTCGCCGACCATGCCGCAGGCTGCGGTGGCTACGGCCAGCGACTGGGGGGAGATCATCTTGCCCATGACGCCTCCGCTGGTGTTGGCTGCGCCGGTCAGGATCGGGTTGAGACCTAGCTGCTCGGCGGTGGCCTTCTGCAGTCCGCCGAAGAGGACGTTGCTGGAGGTGTCGGAACCGGTCAGGAATACGCCCAGCCAGCCCAAAAATGGGGCGATGAACGGGAACCAGTGGCCGGTCTTGGTGAAGACCAGGCCGAGGCAGTTGGTCATGCCGGAGGCATTCATGACATATGCCAGGCCGAGTACGGATGCAACTGTGACAGCCGGATAGCGCATGTCATAGAGGGTCTTGCCGGCGATTTTGAAGACATCGCCGAAACCGACGCCGCAGATCATGGCTGAAAGGAAGGCTGCGATCAGGATGGCGGTGCCGGCGGCGGACATGAAGTTGAAGTTGTACTTGGCAGCCAGCTTGATCGGCAGCTGGTCGGCCACCGCTTTTTCGAGCGGTTTGAACTGTTCCTTCATGCCGGCGTTGATCTTGACCAGTTCTCCGCACAGTTGCTTGGTTTCGGACATCTTCTTGGAAACCAGGTCGCAGGCCTTGAGACGTTCATCGGTCAGCACCGCGCCCTTGCCGGCCAGACCCTGTTCAACCGGCAGGAAGGCTTCTTCCAACCCTTTAAGTTCTTTCAGTTTTGCAGCCAGTTCGACCTGCTTCGGATCAGCCGGGGAGAGGACGGCCAGCTGTTTGTCGATCTCCTCGTTGACCTTGGCGATCTTCTTGAGACCATCGTCGGGCTTGGAGACCTTCTTGACGATCATGTCGTTCAGGCCCTGCACGGTGATAACAACCTTGCTCTTGTCCAGTTCGGCCTTGATGGAGGGGATGCCCCACAGCAGAACCATCACGGTCAGGGCCAGGTAGGGTGCCCAGGCACGGAATACTTCGGCAACGGTGTAATGGTGCTGTTCCTTGGAGCCGGTGTGCGTTTCATGGTCGAATACATAATTTTCCTTGGGCTGCCAGACCTGCAGCAGTGCCACCAGGGCGACCATCGAAGCCAGCGAGGCGGTGATGTCCGGCAGGTAGGGGCCGAGGTAGCTGGCGGTGGCCCACTGTGAAACGGCGAAGGTGACGCCGCAGACGATGATGGCCGGCAG
>CAYWJJ010000063.1:0-23914 GCA_964458105.1 uncultured Geobacter sp. | reverse complement strand
AGGAGCCACCGACGAAGCCAACGACGTAATCGTTTGATTGCGACTTGGTATCAGAGATCTGCCGCCTTCGGAAAGAGAATGTTATTTTCCAGATGGACATGTTTGTGGAGATCATCCTCGAATTCCTTGAGCTTTTGGTACGTAATCATGAAAGTGTTGCAGACATCATCAGGTATCGCGTACTCCTTCGATAGATGGCGGATTGCGTGAATTGCATCGCCAATCTCTTCGTGTTCGCGATGGAGGGTGAGGAGGGACTGGCGGATAATCTCCCGATCGGCGGCATCCGGCGTATTTCCGGCGATTCTGGCCGCGTCGAGCCGCTTGATAGCCGGAAAGAAGGCCTGTTCCTCTTCCTTCAGGTGCGCAACCATATCGGTTGCGATCTTTTCAAAGATGGAGGCGATTCGGATCACTTCAGGGTGGTGGGCGCCATGAACATCGGCGATCTTTTTAGCATATGCGGCAATCTGCTCGTCATTCTCCTTGAGATAGGCATGATGGGTATTGACGATATAGTCGGCAAGAAACGGCAATGCCCATGATGAATAATTCTGACTCCGTTCGACCGGCTCATTTTTCACCGCCTCAAGCCCCAAGGCTATCGCGTCGGGATCTAATCCTTTTTCCTCACAGATCGCCGCCAGAGCAGTTTTGCCGCCACAGCAGAAATCGATTCCGTGCTTTTCAAAGACCTTGGCGGTGCGAAAATCGGCAGCCACAATCTCGCCGATGGTTTTGTTGCCTGTTATTGATGCTTGCATGGTTATTCTCCTTTTGAGGAATTGATACCAACCTCATTTGTCTACGAGTATAGCTATGATCACCGGAAAGCGCCTTGACTCACATCAAGAATGCCGGCATTGACAATTTCCGGGCAAGAACCGATCTGCCGGGCTTTTTTGTTTGATGGTTTCCAGCACCATCAATTTTATTAGAACCACAGTTTATTATGCGCATTTTTATGCGGCATTTTTTTCACGATTCTGATAGGATATTTTCTCATTAAGTAGTATCCGCCTCACCAAGCACCTCAAGTCGATAAAAGGACGCCATGAGGATACCGAAACGAATCACCGTGCTATTTCTACTGGCGGCCTTCCTGACAAGCACGTTTACAGCACTTTTCATATACCTTCACGACAGCCGGACAGACCACCACCTGCAGCTGGCAGTCTGCATTTCAGTCATAATCGTACTCATAGTTATTGCAGACAAGATCATCTGGTATCAACTGTCACTGAAACGTGCCGTCCATAACCTGGACGAAGCTCAGCAACTGGCGAATCTCGGCAGCTGGGAACGCGATCTCGTCACCGGGGCCGGCTACTGGTCCAAAAACCATTATCGCCTGTTCGGCTTGCAGCCGCTCAAAAAAGCGCCTAGCATGGACGAGTTCTTTATTTTTATCCACCCTGCCGACCGGGAGTCCGCACGCGAAACCGTCATGGAAGCCATTAAATCCGGCGGCAGCTACGAAATACGTTACCGCCTGGACAAGGATATTAATAACCGGTTCTTCCTCAGCCGGGGCAAGGTACTGAGTGACGGCTCGGGGAAACCGCTGTCCATCGTCGGCACGATACAGGATATAACAGAAAAACAGCGCCAGGAAAAGTTCCGGGATAAACTGCTCAAACAGAAGGACCTGTTTATCACACGCTTGGGACATGACCTGAGGACACCGCTGACACCGCTGGTTGCGCTTCTTCCGTTGATTCGCTCAAAAGCGGTGGATCAGCGGCAGCTGGGCTTGATCGATATCTGCGTCGACAGCGTCGATCACATCAAGGAGCTGATTACAAGCACGATACAGCTGGCGCGATTGTCGTCATTTCCCGCGCTTCCACCGGCTCGGTTCAATGTCCGGTTGTCACCGCTCGTGGATTCATGCATAGCAGACATGACTGATACCAGGACATTGAAGGGCATAACAATTGAAAATCAGATCCCGCCGGAGATAGTTGCCCGGGCGGATATTCAACAGATTGAAAATGTCCTGCAAAGACTGATCTGCAATGCACTGAAATATTCTCCGCCGAGTTCCCGGATCAGCATAAACGCCAAAATACAGGAAAATCTGGTTACAGTAACCGTGGCAGACAACGGCATCGGACTTGCAGAGGAAGAGCTGTCCCATATTTTTGAAGAACTTTACAAAGCCGATCCGTCCCGTCACGAGCTTGGTTCTTCCGGACTGGGGCTTTCCATCTGCCGCCGGATAATCGAGCTTCACGGTGGTCGGATGTGGGCCGAAAGCCCGGGGGTGGGGTGCGGAACAAGCATCAATTTTACATTGGAAG
Organism: uncultured Geobacter sp.; assembly: GCA_964458105.1. Lineage (GTDB taxonomy): Bacteria > Desulfobacterota > Desulfuromonadia > Geobacterales > Pseudopelobacteraceae > JACRCG01. Next base: position 21,611 of record CAYWJJ010000063.1, on the reverse strand, counting down.
CGGGAGGTGCCATTTGAATGCAGCAGTGCCATTGAACGGCCACGGTCTACATCTGCAACGGGTCATGGTAGTTGATGACGAGCAGTGCATCCGCGAAACCATGCTCGAACTGCTGGCTTCGGAAGGAATCGAAGCGCTGGCCGCCCTTGGTTCGAAGGACTGCCTGCGATTCCTGCGGGAGGGTTTCCGTGGTGTGATTCTGATGGACGTTATGATGCCCGGAAAAGATGGCTGGGAAACAATCCGGGAGATCGAAAGAGAAGGGCTGATGAAGGGGAATATCATTGCGATGCTGACCGCCATGGATGTCCCGGACGAGCGCATGCAAGGACTCCAGGAGATCGTGATCGACTACATCATCAAGCCGTTTGAACCAGTGGAATTGATTACCGCTGTCCGAAGATATCTGACGCTTCTGGACCGTCTGCAAGCAGGAGCCTGACGGATATGCAGCCTTGCAACATCGTGATGATCGGTGCATCCACCGGCGGCCTCAAAATTCTGGAGGAACTGTTCCCCGGTCTGCCGCTGCTGAAGGCGGCTGTTATTATTGTCCAGCACATAACCCCGGTGGTCGACCAGGCCTTTGTCTCCTCGCTGGCACGCGTATCCACCATGCCGGTCATGCTGGCACTGGAAGGACAAACACTCCAGGCCGGGCAGGTCTATCTGGCGCCGGGCGGCGTGCACCTGCATCTCGTGGGCAACCGCTCGTTTCACCTCTCTGGTGGCGAAAAGGTCAATTCTGTTCGCCCCTCCATCGACGTTGCGATGAATTCCATGGTGGCGCCGTCCGGTGTCGGGATAGCCGGAGTCATCCTGACCGGAATGGGATGCGACGGGGCGGCCGGCATCTCGCATATCAAGCAGCTGGGCGGAATTACCATTGCCCAGGACCAGAAGACCAGCGTGATCTACGGCATGCCCAAGGCGGCCGCGGAAACCGGCAAAATCGACTTTATACTGCCGACAATGAAAATCGCAGACAAACTGCGTGAACTTTTTGGATAAATACCATCTATCAATCACCAAAGGAGCAAGTAAATGCAAATCACACGTTTCAAAAACTGGCGCATTCAGTACAAGATCATGTCAATCTCGGTCATCAGCGTTGCGGTTATGATGATAGGTCTGTTCACATACCTGCTACCGCTGATCGAAGCCCGGATCATGAAAGAAAAAGAGGATGCCACGCGCCACGTCGTAGAAATGGCCATGGGTATCATAGAAATACACGATGCCGAAGTGAAGGCCGGCAAGCTGACGCTGGAGCAGGGGCAAAAAGAAGCGGCCGAAGATATTTCAAAGCTGCGCTATGAAAAAAAAGAGTATGTCTGGATCAACGACATGACGAAACCGGTCCCAAAAATGATCATGCACCCGATTCTCCCAGCCTTGAACGGCAAGACAATCGATGATCCGAAATTCAGCAAGGCTACCGGAGCTCGCGAAGGACTAGTCGGCAAGTTCAGGAAACTTAATGGCGTGAATCTTTTTGTGGCTTTTAACGAAGTATGCGAGAAAGCAGACCACGGCTTTGTCATATATGAGTGGAGCAAACCGAAAGAAGGCGGCGGCTCAACCAGCGAACTCTATCCAAAACTTTCGTATGTAAAACTCTACAAGCCGTGGGGTTGGGTTCTGGGAAGCGGCATTTACGTTGATGAAGTCAAAAAAGACGTGAATACCGTCAAATGGACCCTGGTAGGCCTGAATATCGTCTTCGCCGCATTCATGCTGACACTATGCTTTCTGATCAGCCGCGGCATCACGAAAACCCTCGGTTATGTCGACAAGAGCCTGGAAGAGATGTCCAGCGGCGACGGCGATCTGACCAAGCGGCTGAAGATCGAACGGGACGATGAAACCGGCTCTCTGGCACACTCCTTCAACAACTTCCTGGACAATCTGAAAGAAATAGTTGTCCGTATCAATCAGAATGCGATTGAAGTGGCCTCGTCAGCCGATCATCTCAACACGACTTCGGCAAGCATCGCCGCCGGCACGGAAAGGGCTGCTTCGCAGTCCACTTCGGTGGCCATCTCCTGCGAAGAAATGGCAGCCACATCGGCCGAAATAGCCCAGAACTGCATTCGGACGGTTGAAATTTCAAACCGGGCCACCCAGACCGCCATGAATGGTTCGGAGGTTGTCAGCAGTGCTGTTCAGAGTATCCAGCGCATCGCCGTCAAAGTCCAGCAGAGCGCCAAAACGGTCGAGTCGCTCGGTTCGCGCTCCGAGCAGATCGGAAATATTGTCGGCACGATTGAAGACATCGCCGATCAGACCAATCTGCTGGCACTGAACGCAGCCATCGAAGCCGCCCGCGCCGGTGAACAGGGTCGTGGTTTTGCGGTAGTTGCCGATGAAGTACGCGCGCTGGCCGAGCGCACCACCAAGGCCACCCGCGAAATCGGTGAAATGATAAAGGCTATCCAGCAGGAAACCAAATCTGCGGTGGCCGCCATGGAAGAAGGCGTTCAGGAGGTTGAGCGTGGAACCCAGGATGCGGCCCGTTCGGGCAAAGCGCTGGAGGAGATTCTCAGCCAGGTGGGGGATGTGACCAGCCAGATCAACCAGATCGCCACCGCAGCCGAGCAGCAGACCGCAACCACCAACGAGATCAGCAAGAGCATGCACGAGATCACCGGCGTCGTCAGCAATGCCTCGCACAGCTCGCAGGATACCGCCGGAGCCGCCAGCCAGCTGGCAAAAATGGCAGAGGAGCTGAAAAGGATCGTGGCACAGTTCAGAATGTAATTCCGATTCCAGATCAAAGATGATATCAAGGCGGCGATGAGTGAGACTGCGAGGCGTACATTTCAGTACGTTGAGCAGTCGAACGACGAGCCAACGAAGATAGGGCTTTGATATGGAATTGGAATAATTCCATCCAGCAACTTCCTGCAACTCTCCTGAACGGGGTCTGTGAACTTATCGCAGGCCCCGTTCTGTTTTGGCTGACACAATCATAAAAGGATAGAGATATAAAATCGGCACCTTCGCCCTAGACGTGCCATTTGAAATAGTGCATTATCTCGTCGTTTATTTTATCGCCGATATCACTTTGCCTTGAGAGGTTTATCAATTGCGTTCCTGCCGCACCGCCCTGATATACTCGCCGCTTTTCGGCAATTTCAGTTACGGCGATGACCACCCCTTCAAACTGCAGCGCAATCGGCTGGCTTATGACCTGTTTGAGGCCTATGGCCTGCTCGATCTGCCGAACATGGAGATTCGGGATTGCAGTCCGATCAGCGACGAACTGGTGCTGACATTCCACGATCCGGCCTACATCGACCGTCTTCGGGAATTCAGCGCCTCGGACGAACCGCGAGCCGATTTCAGATACGGACTCGGCGATGCGGAATGCCCTGTATTCAAAGGTCTTTATGACTGTGCGGCGCTGGGAGCCGGAGCAACCTTCGAGGCCGTGCGGCTGGTGGAGGAAGAGGGCTTTGGGACCGCCTTTAATCTGGCTGGCGGCTGGCATCACGCCCACCGCGCCAAGGCCTCCGGTTTTTCGTACATCAACGATGCCGTTCTGGCGATCAACTGGCTGGTTGCACGAGGACGCCGGGTGGTTTACCTGGATATCGATGCACACCACGGTGACGGTGTGCAGGAAGCTTTCTACGACACCGACCAGGTACTGACCATATCGCTGCATGAGAGCGGCATTTACTTTTATCCCGGCACCGGTTTCGAGGATGAGATCGGGGAAGGACGGGGCAAAGGCTATTCCGTCAATGTACCGCTGATAGCCCACACCGATGACGCCCTTTATATGAAGGCCTTCGATGAAGTGGCCTACCCGCTGATAGCGGCCTACGATCCTGATATCATCGTGACGCAGATCGGCGCCGACACTTTCCGCACCGACCCGCTCACCCGGTTGGAGATAACCACCCAAAGCTACAGCTACATCATGCGCAAGCTCAAGGCGCTCAAGATCCCCTGGGTAGCCCTTGGCGGCGGCGGTTACGATCTGATGAACACCGCCCGGGCCTGGACCATCGCCTGGGCTGTCATGAACGGACTGCAGTTGAACCCTCGCCTGCCACAGTTGTTCATGAACAAGATTGAGCCACTGGGATACCCCAATCGCGTCCTGCTGGATGCCATGCATTGGGCCCCTGAGGAAGAGCGCAACCTGGCGCTGGAAGCCGTGGAAAAAAGTATTGCCCGCATTAAAAAGAATATTTTCCCTGGTATAATCGGGCGGTATGGCTTTATCACCTAGCCATGTGAATGCAGAAACAGAGATGTTTCCGGAAAAAGGACAGGAGAATTGATGAACAGCAACGAACAGACCACACCAACGCCGCTTGACGGCATCCGCTACTTTACTCCAGCAGCCGGCTATGTTCTGACCGGCCGGGACGGACTGGTTAATATTGCATGGATTGATCGCCCTCCGATTCCGCTGCTTGATGAGGATTATCCGGCGGCTGAAACGAGCGGTTCACCCGACTACGACATGGTTGGACGCGGCATCTATCAGGCTTTGCGCCACAACCCGGAATGCGCCTTTGCAATCGAATACGCCAATCTGCTGAAAGAGGCTTATCCGCACATCGTTTCCGAACTGGGCGGCCAGATCATAATGCTGGATGCAAAGGAGGTAGATACCCCCTACCTGGACCGCAAGATCAATTTCCTGAAGATCATGGCGCTCTTCGAGCCGGCCAATCCAGGCCTGCCGCTGGAAATTGCACGCACCTACACAGACAAGGGCACACGCATTTCAACCCTGCATCAAGCCGTCTCCAGCTGGTACTGTGCTGAGAAATATCTCAAAATTTCTCTGGAACTGAATCCTGGTGACCGCCATGCGGCATACGAATACGGGGAAGCGCTATATGTGCTTGGCCGCTATCAACAGGCAGCCGAGACGTGGAGTGAAGTATTGCCGCAATTCGACTCATCCGAACGGGCAAAGATACAATCCAGGATTGCCGGCATCCTGGCCGGAAAAGTTCCGTTGGTTCCGCCGCTGGATTATCTGACCGCGCTCTCTCTGGCAGTAGAGGAACAACATGCCGGGAGAAATGACGAAGCGGCCGCCATAATAGAGGACGTCCTGTCCGATCCTGTTTTTGCCGAACAGTTTCCGATGAATCAGGTTTACTATCTGCTGGGAACCTGCTATCAGGAAATCGGATTAATGACTGAAGCAGCGCAAGCGTTCAAAAGGAGTTGAGCATGTTTGGTTTCAGCATGGCTGACTGGATTTTCTGCGGCGGCGTACTGGTAGTGATCTTTTTCTGTGTGGCTATCAGCGATATGCGCAAGAAGAAGCAGTAGTGGAAAAAACTTATTCCAGTTTCAAATCGGAGATGTCGTCAAGGCGGCGAGGATTGAGGCGACGGAGGCATACAATCAGTATGTTGAGGAGCCGAAGACGAGCCAACGAAGAAGGCGCTTCGATTTGGAATTGAACGTGAGGAATTCATGGTAGAAATAGACAACGACGAACATGAGCAGCGGCGGCCGCTGGGGATGGTGCTGCTGGGCGGGTTGTATCTGTTCTTCTTCCTGCTGACCGTGTCAACATTCGGTCATCCGTTCCCGTTTTTCGGAACGATCTATCAGGGCCGGGCAGCCGAGATCCTGGTGTTCGTCGACAGCCTGATCTGCCTGTACCTCTTTCTGGGCCTGATGAAACGCCAGAATCTGACCTGGTATCTGCTGCTCGGCTATAACGCTTTCGAACTGGCCAATACACTGACAAACCTGCTTTATATCACGTCTTCCGATCTGGAAAAGATCGTCGGCGACAAGGTCGATTCACAGGGGATAATTACCAGCAACATATCGGTAATGGTCGCTATTCTCCTGCTTTCGGGCTTTGTTTACCGTCATCGGGAATACTTCACCAATCGCTCCTGGTACCTGTTTTAAATTAAACGGCACAAATAGTGCAGACGCATGACGGGATATGAGATGCAACCAAACGGGGTAACTGTCTGCATTGAAAAACTGAATAAATATTTTGGCGACAACCATGTCCTGAAGGACGTGGATCTGGAAGTCAGGGCCGGTGAAACATTTTCGATTATCGGCCCTTCCGGCACCGGCAAAAGTATTCTGTTACGCCATATCATCGGCCTGGAAACCGCGGACAGCGGACGGATTCTGATCAATGGCGAACCATATGAAAAACTTCCGCGCAGCTATCGCAGCAGCATGGTGTTCCAATCCTCGGCTCTCTTCAATTCACTGACGGTCGGCGAGAACATCGGCCTCTGGATGCGCGAACACCGGGTTTATCCGGAACCGAGAATACTTGAAATTATTTCTGAAAAACTGGCAATTGTCGGATTGGAAGGAAAAGAGAGTCTCAAAACGGCAGAACTTTCCGGCGGCATGAAGAAGCGTGTCGCCATTGCGCGGTCGCTGGCCATGGAGCCCGATCTGGTCCTATATGACGAACCCACCGCCGAACTGGACCCGGTCACCACCGATGAACTGGCCGAAACTATCGTTTCACTTCGCAGCAGCACCAGCACGACCACGATCATTGTCACCCACGATCTTAACTTTGCACTGTACCTGTCCGACCGGATCGCCATGATGCATCAGGGCCGCATTGTCGAGATCGGCACACCCCGGGAAATCAAGGCCAGCGATAACCCGTTTGTAAAAAGCTTCATCCGCACCACGACCAAGGGCATCAACGGGCCGTAGCATGCAAGAGGAAACACAATGCGCATTTTATCACTCATTATTGCCGCTGTCGCCCTGCTGAGCGCCTGTTCCACCATGAAGCAGTCCTACCCGCTGCTGCCGGTGGCCGAGTACGAAAAGATGGTAGTCGGACGCCTGGACGCAGATTACGTCGGCGACGATAACTGCGTCTCGAAATGCCACAGCCATGACAAGATCAGGGAATTTTCCAGATTGAGCGTGCATGGCGAGCAAATTAAGCCCGAAACCGGCCTGCCGCTGGTGAACTGCGAATCATGCCACGGTCCCGGCAGCCTGGCGATCGCGAAAATTGAAAAGAATGTGAAGCTGCTGGGAGAGAAGGGCAACCGCTGCGACACGACCAAGCTTATTGACCTGAAGCGCCTCCCCCCCCAGGCACAGTCCCTGATCTGCCTTAAATGCCACAGTGTCGCATCCACCCCATCCCTTTCGCACTGGAACACCAGCTTGCATGCATTGAGTGAGTTGAGCTGTTCTTCTTGCCACAAACTGCATGAGGGCCCCCAACAAAAAGTCAGTCGCGAAAAAATGGCCGAGCTTTGTTACGCATGCCACCCGGATGTCCGGGCTAAATTCAGCCTGATATCCCACCACCCGATGCGGGAACGCAAGATGGACTGCTTTGACTGCCATGAAGCCCACGGCTCAACAAACACCAGAATGCTCAAGGGAAGCAGCACCCGTGAGCTCTGCAGCCGCTGCCACATGGACAAGAACGGCCCGTTTGTCTACGAGCATGGCGACGTGACAGAGAATTGCATCAACTGCCACAATCCGCACGGCTCGGTCAACCGGCGGTTGCTGTCGGCTGCCATGCCGTTTCTCTGTATCCAGTGCCACAATCCCGGACATCCTTCGGTGCTGGACTCGGCCCAGAAACGACTTTTTGCCAATCGCTGCACCGATTGCCACTCTGCGATACACGGCTCCAACACTCCCGACACCAACGGCTACGGATCACTGCGGAGATAATTGATGAGACATGTCTTCAAAGACATCCCGCGAAACCTGCTTTCCTTGAAGCTGCCCCTGTTTGTTGCAGCCTTATTGACGGCTGCCCATCCCGCCTTTTGCGATGAAGCGCCGGCTCGGGAGGGATCCGGCATGGTTGATGATGTCCTGGCCAACGACATTGAAGCTCTTCATCATGCCGCTGTTTATGCCGGATATCGCTTCGTGTCCCATGTAGACAATCCGGCGGCAGCCGTTCCCTATCTGAAGCTCAAATCGGGCGTCAGCGGCGGTTTTTCGGCCGGCACGACCGGATCTGGCCTGAAACTCCTGGCCGAGACCCGCTTTCTGCATGCGGATGACTACACTGCCGGACTATTACTGGATTATTCGGGTCTGTACCGCTTGAAAATCGAAAGCAGTGCGCTCTGGCATAATCTGGAGCGGACTCCGCCTGCTTCGGCGGCTCTCGTCACCAGCCGTGAGCTGGACAGCGAAATCAGCTACGGAACCAGGACCGTTATCAGCCGGGCCGAGAACCGCATCAAGCTCGGAAACAACCCGGTTCACTTAAACCTCAATTACTGGCAGCTTAACCGCGAGGGAACGGCCCAGCTCCGATTTTCCGATTACGGTTTCGATGGGAAGCCGAACAGCGCGGCCACACGGTCGATTCCGGTCGACAGCGTAACCCGCGAGGGGACCATCGGACTCGACGCACATCTCGGACCGGTCAATACAGCGTACATCTTCACCATCCGTGACTTTTCGAACCAGGCTCCGGACAACAGGTACCAGTTTGCCGCCCGTGACGCTCTGGCCCACGATGTGGTCAATGACAGCCGGCTCGTTTCGCATACATTCAAGCTTTTCAGCGACCTGAGCGGAGGCCTGACAACCAGCGCGCTATATTCCATCAGCCAGCGCGAAACCGCCACGGACCGCGGGGACGCCCGCCCTTCCAGCGCCCCTGCCGATACCCTGCAGACCGCCGTCGGCGAAATCAGCTACACCCCGTTCAAGGAATTGTCGCTGAATGTCAAGTACCGCCGCCTGCAGATTGATCGGGAATCGCCTGAAACAATCTATTCACCGCTGTTACAGCTGACACCGGCGGCCAACACACTGCAGGTAAGGCCGGCAAGCTCGTCGGTAAAGGACACTATTATCCTGTCCGCCAGCTATCGACCAATGCTGAAAGCCGTTTACCGTTTCGAATACCGTGCGGAACTGGAGTCACGCGACGGCCTGCCGGACCATCAGACAGCTTTTAGCGCTTCTAAAAACGACAGCCGCCAGACCCACACCGGAAAAGCAACCTTTATCTGGAAACCGGTTGACGGCGTGAAACTGCACACCTCCTACAGCTATGCCGCAACCGACAACCCGGCCTATCCCTCGTCTTTTGCGGAGCGCCACAATGGGCAGGCCTTGATCAGCTATACTAACAAAGCTCTCTGGGGTGTTACAGCAAGCTATCTGGGACGTTTTGAAAGTGGCGACAGCGGTTATCAGCAGACGAGCCTGCCCCGCGAAAGCCTGTCCAGTTCCGTGAACAGCAGCATCTGGTTCAGCCCGATGGAACGGGTGACTGTCAATGCCGGTTACTCCTATCAAAAATCCAGGATAGATCAGGCCAACATTTTTTTTAACAGCTTTGCCGTTTTCAACAACATTGCCATGACCACCCCGATCCGGACCGCCAGCGCATATAGCTCGGCTGCGCATGTTTATTCGCTGGATGCGGTGGTAGCCCTGACCAGCATGCTAGATCTGTCTCTGGCGCTGCAGCAGACCTTCTCGGATGTTCATTTCTCCGCCTCTGACAACTCCACCATTGCTGCGCTTTCATCATCCGGAATCGGCGACCAGGCAAAACTCGTTTCCACGGCAACCGGCCTGACCAGCCGGGCAGACTTGCGACTCAACAATCATCTGGGATGCTCTCTAGGCTATAGCTTCAGAATGCTGAAGGCCGGGCAGCCCGATCTGGACGGCACTGCCCACGAAACCCTGCTGGCCCTGACGGGGCGCTGGTAAAGGCTGCCTGATGCGTAATGTTAGAACAATAGCCCTTGCGGTGGGCATCATCCTGGCGGTTCTGGCGCCGCTGCAGTCATTCGCCACGGTTATCGCGGCCATGATGAGCAGCGACCAACCTCGTTACCGCGAAGCTCACCGCGCCTTTGTCAAAGCGATTGCGGCGCGCGGCTATGCTTCGCCCGGCACCGAAATCATCCTGCAGACCCCCAATCCGGACCAACTGTCACTGCTCAACACCGTACGCAAATTCAACGCCTATCGTCCCGACCTTATCGTGGCCTATGGCGCACCGGCCGCATTGACCGCTTTCCGGGAAGCCGACGGGATTCCGGTTGTATCCGTCGATGTGTTCGCCGCCGAGCAGCCACTGAAAGGCATGTGCGGGGTCAGTTCACGCGTGCCGATGGTGACCCTGCTCAAAACCTTGCAGCGGATTCGGCCTTATCGCAGGATCGGGGTACTTTACACCCCCCGCGAAGCCGGCTCCCAGCGTCAACTGGATGATATCAAAAAATATTCCGCCCAGCTCGGCCTGACGATAATTGAAGCGAGCGTAACATCCCCGGCATCACTTGATGCGGCTGTAAACAGGCTGCTCGACAAAGCTGAAGTCATCATTGCGACCGAGAGCGCAGCTGTCAGCCGTCAACTTGAGAAAATAGTCGCCAGGGGCAAGACTAAAAATATGCCGGTTGTTTCCACCGTTCCGGATGCCGCGGAAAAAGGCTCACTGGTTTCTCTGGAAATTAATCCCAACGAGCAGGGGCACTTGGCTGCCGAAATGGCTGCCCGAGTCCTTGAAGGCGCCAAGACGGAACACCTTTCCCTCCTTTCCCCGCACCGTATCGATCTGGTCATAAATATGAGAGTCGCCCGCGAAATGGGGATCGAAGTCCCGTTCGTCGTAATCGGAACCGCCACCAGACTGATCAAATAATTTCTATTCCACCTCGACGATGAATCAGTTATAGTAACCCTCCTATGGGAAGAATTCTGTTAATCGATGATGATCCGGCCTTTACCAGGTTCCTGGGCGACTACATACTCGAAAACTACCCGCTACTGCAGGTGGATATTCGCAACAACCCGGTGGCCGCTCTGCAGTCCATAAAGACCGGCGGTTACGATCTGATGCTGATCGACCTTGAGATGCCGGCCATGGACGGGCTTAAACTGCTTAAGTTCGCAGTTGAGACCGGCATGGATAAAAACAGGATCGTGATACTTTCCGGACGGGATGCCGATTTTCTGCATGCGCTCTGTCCGATGGGAACCTGCCTGGCGGTTCTTAACAAGTTCGAAGCTCGCCAGAAAGCGGTGCTTGACATGGTTTTCAGTTCGCTCAACAGAAAAGCAGGAGCAACCTGATTCCAGCTTCAAATCAAGGATGAAATCGAAGCCAACTTAGATAGCCCTTGACTTGGAGTTGGAATGTCATGCCTGACCTGCTGAAGACATCCGCTGTTCTTATTCTGATTATCTTCCTGCTCCGCCGCAAGGTTTCCATGGCAGCCGTTATGCCGATCGGCTCTCTGGTACTGGGGATCATCTACCTGACCCCTCCCGCCGACTTTCTTCGTGCTGCATGCTCCGCCGTTTTCGCCAAAGCCTCCCTCGAAATGACCCTGACCCTGGTTTTGACCATGGTGATGGAGAACATCCTGCGCACCACCGGAATGCTGAAACGCATGGTTGCTTCACTGTCGGCAGCGCTCTCCGACCGGCGGGTCGTGATGGCCGCCATGCCGGCCATGATCGGCATGCTCCCCTCTCCCGGCGGCGCAATATTTTCGGCGCCGATGTTGAACGAAGCGAGCGGCGAGACCGCTGTCACGCCGGAAGAGAAGGCTCTGATCAACTATTGGTATCGCCATATCTGGGAGTATATCTCGCCTCTATACCCAGGAATAATTCTAACTGCCGGTATAACCGGCCTTTCCACCGGGGTGCTGTTTCTTGCCAACCTGCCCTATGCCCTTTCGGTGGCTCTCTGGGGAGTGCCGTTCTGTTTTCGCGGGATTGACCGTCAAGAAAGCATCTCAGCGCCAACCAATCGCAAAAGGGAACTGCTGACATTTTCAGCCATGGTTTCCCCGATCATGCTGTCGCTGCTGCTGGTAGTGTTTTTCCGGGTGAAATCGGCTCTGGCCCTGGGAGGCGCGGTCGCCGCCCTGTACCTGTTCCACCGCTACACCCCCCGGATGATCGTCAGAAATGTGCGCGAAAGCATCTCCGTCAAGGCCCTGTTTCTGGTGATCGGCATCATGATCTTCCAGGAGGTGCTCAGCGTAACCGGCGCCCTGGCGGGCATATCGGCCTATTTTACAGCATCACGGATGCCGGTATATCTGCTGCTGATTCTGATCCCGTTCATCGCCGGCATCATGACCGGCCTGACGGTAGGCTTCGTCGGCATCACGTTCCCGCTGCTGATGCCGATGATGGGAGTATCCGCCCCATCTCCGGGATTGGTGGCTCTCGCGTTCGGGTCCGGATTTGCCGGTGTCATGCTCTCCCCGGTTCATCTATGCTACGTGTTGACCTGCGAATACTTCCAGGCCGACATCGCCCGGGTCTATCGCCGCCTGTTGATGCCTTCCGCGCTGGTGTTTCTGGCGGCACTGATTCCTTTATACGCATACTGAAATCCATCCCGGGCCATCTTGCCTCTTGCCTTCTGCCGGAGATGTGGCACAATCACAGCCATGCAGACCGGAAGAGAAATAATCCTGGTGACGGGTGCAACCGGTTTTGTCGGCAGACGGCTTACAAAAGCCCTGCTTGCCGGGGGACGCCGCGTACGCTGCATGCTGCGCAAACCTTCGGCGGAAATTCCCGACGGCGCTGAAAAAGTCTGCGGAGACATGCTGGAGCCGGGTACCCTCGCCCCGGCACTGGATGATGTTGACACCGTCTATTACCTGGTGCACTCCATGGCCGGTGGCCGAGCCGGTTTTGAACGCCGCGACCGTGAGGCCGCCGAAAATTTTGTGCACGCCGCCGAAAAGGCCGGGGTGCGGCGCGTGATTTACCTGGGCGGGTTGGGAGAGACCGGCGACAAACTTTCGGAGCACCTGAAAAGCCGCCTGGAGGTGGCCGACATTCTTCACTCCGGCAAATTCGCCATGACCTTTCTACGGGCAGCCGTGATTGTCGGGGCCGGCGGCGCTTCCTTCGAACTGGTTCGGGGCCTGGTCAAGCGACTGCCGCTAATGATCACTCCGCGCTGGGTCTCGACTAAATGCCAGCCGATTGCCGTGGATGACGTCATCTCTTATCTGACCGGCTGCCTGACGGACGAGCGCACCGCCGGACGAACCTTTGACATTGGCGGCCCGGAGATCCTGACCTATCGCGACATGATGGAACGCTTCGCCCGTCTGGAAGGTAAAAACCTGTTTATCATTCCGGTGCCGGTGCTGACGCCGAAACTTTCATCATACTGGGTGGCGCTGTTCAGCCCGGTTCCCCCCTCCGTCTCGATGCCGCTGATCGAGGGTCTGGGCAACGAGGTGATCTGCCGGGACAATTCGATACGAGACCTGATCCCGTTGCGGCTGACTACCTACGAAGAAGCGGTCCGCCAGGCGCTTATTGAGGATCGGTAATAGCTTTCACGGAGAAAAACCGTAAACAATCACATCAAGCGGGAGGAACAGTCATGAAAAAGATCGGAGTAGTACTGTCAGGGTGCGGCGTACGGGACGGCAGCGAGATTCACGAAGCGGTTTTCACTCTACTGGCAATTGACCGGCAAGGTGCCGAGGCGATCTGCATGGCGCCAAATGCCGACTTCCCGGTAACCGACCATCTGGCCATGCAGGAGAGCGGAGAAAAGCGCAATGCGCTGGTGGAGTCGGCCCGCATCGCACGCGGCAACATTCGCGACATCGCCGGAGTATCTGCCGGCGAGCTTGACGCGATCATCTTCCCGGGCGGCTTCGGTGCGGCCAAGAACCTGTGCGACTTTGCCATGAAAGGAGCGGCTGCCTCCGTTCATCCGGAAGTGTCACGCCTGCTGAAGGAGATTGCGGTTGCCGGCAAACCGATCGGCGCAATCTGCATCGCGCCGGCACTGATCGCGGCGGTACTCGGCAAGGATTTCGGACCGACCCTGACCATCGGCAACGATGCCGGCACCGCCTCCGAGATTGTAAAAACCGGCGCAAAACATCAGGACTGCCCGGTGACGGAATTTGTGGTGGATGCAAAGAACAAACTGGTGTCGACTCCGGCCTACATGCTGGCCAACCGCATCTCCGAAGCGTATGAGGGGATCGACAAATGCGTTAAAGAGGTCATCAAACTGATCTGAAATACTGCCGATACTCATTCATTAAGGGCGAGGCTTGCTTCGCCTTTTTTATTCTCCCAAAGGACTCAGCATCAATGAAACTCACCCTGTTCTGCCTGTTCGCCGCGATAACCGCCTTCAGCTACTGGCTGCGACACATCAACCTTCAGCACCTGAAACAGCATGGCTCAAAAGTACCGGAAGGGTTCGAAGGCGAGATCAATGAAGAAAAGCTGCGCCGCAGCTCCGCCTACACCTTCGATTCCAGCCGCCTCGGACTGTGGAATTCTCTGTTCGACAATGCACTGCTGGTGCTGTTCCTGTTCGGTGGAGTGATGGTTGTATATGACCGGTTCATAGCCGGTTTCAGCGTATCACCGATCATCGCGGCGATCCTCTTTTTCCTGCTTTTGACCTGGGCCCAGACCATTCTCGGCATTCCCTTCGACCTCTACGGCACCTTCCGGATCGAGGCACGCTACGGCTTCAACACCACCACGCCCCGGCTCTGGCTTGTTGATTTTCTGAAATCGCAGGCCATCGGCGCCATGCTGCTGTCTTTTCTGATTGCGATCGTTTTCTGGCTGATCAACTGGAGCCCGCTGCAGTGGTGGCTTTGGGTATGGGGCTTCATGGCGGTTTTCAGCCTGTTCATGATGTTCATCTCCCCCTATCTGATAGAACCGCTCTTCAACAAATACGAGCCGATCAGCGAACAGGGGCTGGAGGATGAAATCCGCACAATGATGGAGAAGGCGGGACTCAAGGCCGGCAAGGTTCTGCAGATGGACGCATCGAAACGCAGCAGACACTCAAACGCCTATTTCACCGGAATCGGCAAGGTCAAGCGCATCGTGCTGTTCGACACACTGATCAAGCAGATGAGCCACGGCGAGATAGTGGCGGTGCTGGCCCACGAAATCGGGCATTGGAAGAAGGGGCACATCTGGAAACGGCTGCTGGCGGCGGAAATCATGGCGCTGGCCGGTTCCTGGCTGGGTTTCAGGCTGCTGAACTGGAACGGGCTTCCGGAGTTGCTGGGACTGCCGGCTGACATCTCATTGCCGGCCAGGATGATCGTTCTGGGGTTTATTGCCTCGCTGGCACTGTTTCCGCTGACCCCCTTCTCGGCCTGGCGCTCCCGTTGTCACGAGCGCGAGGCTGACCGATTCGCTGCCGACCTGACCGGCCGCCCTCAGGACCTGGCCTCGGCCCTGGTCAAAATGTCCGCGGAAAACCTGTCCAACCTTTTCACGCACCCGTTTTACGCAAATTTTTATTACAGTCACCCCCCGGTGGTCCAGCGAGTGCGAACGCTGAGGGAATGGACAAAACAGTACTGCCGCAACTGACGGATTATGGATGCGTAGCAGCGCAGGAGTTCCGGCACAGCAGAATTGTATCAGCCGAATCCCGCTTAAAGCTTGTATCGGCGGACGACTGAATACTATAATGCTGCCGGATAAGGAGATAAAGTACATGAATATCAACCAGGCGGAATTCATAAAAAGTGCGGCCAAGCCGAAGGATTACCCACCTCCCGGACTGCCGGAGGTGGCCTTCGTGGGACGTTCAAATGTCGGCAAGTCCTCGCTGATCAACGTATTGGCCGCCCGCAAGGGGCTGGTCCGCACCAGCTCAACCCCCGGGCGGACGCAGCTGATCAATTTTTTCGACATCAACGGCATCCTGACCCTGGTCGATCTGCCCGGCTACGGCTATGCCAAGGCACCACCGGAGTTGCGCAAGCAGTGGGGGCCGATGATCGAAAATTACCTGTCGCTGCGCGAAAGTCTCAAGGCGGTGGTGCTGATTCTGGACATCCGCCGCATACCTTCCGATGGCGACCTGCAGATGTTGCGCTGGCTGGAAATGTACAACATCCCGCCGATCATCGTGCTGACCAAATGCGATAAACTGTCGAAGAACGAGCAGGCCAAGCAGAAAGCGCTGATCGCCGACGCCATCAAACGGGACAAGAGCATGATGCTCCCCTTCTCGGCGCTCTCCAGGGAGGGTCGCAACGGCATCTGGAGCGAGATTTTCAACGTGTTGGGGCTTGCGGAGGAGCAGGCATGAATATCAGAAATGGGGTAATCGTCCATGGCCTGGTCCAGGGCGTGTCTTTCCGTCACTACACCCGTCGCCGGGCCCTGGAGCTGGGTGTCACCGGCTGGGTCAGAAACCTGCCGGATGGAACGGTCGAAGGGCTGTTCGAAGGGAACCGTTCAGCCGTACAAGCACTGGTGGAGTGGTGCCGCAGCGGTCCCACCGCTGCCCGGGTCGACCGTCTTGATATCCGGGATGGGATCTATACCGGAGAATTTGAAAATTTTACCATCACCAATTGATTCCGGTTTCAAATCAGAGATGCCATCAAGACGGCGAGGATTGAGGCGACGGAGGCATACAATCAGTATGTTGAGGAGCCGAAGACGAGCCGACGAAGAGGGCGCTTTGATTTGGAAGCGGCTCTGATTATATCTTTTACAGGAATTACTTTATGCCAAGAGCAAGTACAGCATCAGCAAAGCCCGCCATGCCGGACATGCAGAAACGTCCGGATCACCGCCGGATACCGATCTCGAAAGTCGGGGTCAAGGACATCACCTACCCGATCGTGGTGATGGACAAGAACCGCACCCTGCAGCACACCGTGGCGAAGGTCAACATGTACGTCGATCTGCCGCACCACTTCAAGGGCACCCACATGAGCCGCTTTGTGGAGATCCTCAACAAATACCGCGAGCAGATTGCGCTGGACAAGCTGGAAACTATTCTGGAAGAGATGAAGTCCAAACTCGGCTCGGCCAGCGCCCATCTGGAGATCCAGTTCCCATATTTTATTGACAAGACCGCCCCGGTTTCGGGCGCCAAAAGCCTGATGGAGTACAACTGCGAATTCAGCGCCTCCATGACCGATTCTCTCGATTTCGTGCTCGGCATCAGGGTGCCGCTGACCTCGCTCTGCCCCTGCAGCAAAGAGCTTTCGCGCTTCGGCGCCCATAACCAGCGCAGCATCATGACGGTGCGGGTGCGATACCGGGACTTCATCTGGATCGAGGATCTGGTGGAACTGATCGAGCAGTGCGGCTCAAGTCCGCTCTATTCGCTGCTCAAGCGCGAGGATGAAAAATACGTTACCGAACAGGCCTACGAAAACCCCCGTTTTGTAGAGGACATGGTACGCGAAGCATATTCCCGCCTGGCGGCCCTGGACAACATCACCTGGTTTTCAGTCGAGACGGAAAACTTCGAGTCGATTCACAATCATTCAGCCTATGCGGCGGTGGAACTGGATCGCCGTTGACCGGAAAAGGACTGATAATATTTGCCCGTGAGCCGCGACCCGGCAAGGTCAAGACCCGCCTGGCAGCCGCAATTGGCGACAGGGCGGCTGCCGAGCTGTACGAGGCCATGCTGCGGGATGTGCTGGATATCAGCCGGAAATTGACGGACGTAGAGACGCTGGTGTTCTGGGACTGTCAAGATGCCGACCTGCCGCTGCTTGCAGATTGCTACGGATGCAGCTCCCGCCGGCAGGCCGACGGCGATCTGGGACAGCGCATGCGGGCTGCTTTGACGGAGATGTTCGACAATGGTTTCAAGCATTGCTGCATCATCGGCAGCGATATCCCCGACCTGCCGGTTGCTTATATTCAACAGGCATTTGATCTGTTGGCAGCAGAGAAGGCCGATGCAGTTTTTGGCCCCAGCGCCGATGGCGGCTATTACCTGCTCGGTTTGAGACGCATGATTCCCCGGCTTTTTACAAAGATCGAGTGGAGCACACCGCTCGTACTCCGGCAGAGCCTGGAGGCCGCACGGGAAGTCAGTGCTACGACTGCGCTGCTGCCGATATGGCACGATATCGACACACGGGAAGACCTGAATTTATTTATGAAACGCTCAACCATGCTTTCAGCGGATCATTCCAGAACCGCAACCCTGGCAGCGGCTCTGAAGCGGGAAGGCGTGATTGTTATGCTTGAACAACCGAATCATCAGGGTGACGAAGGACCCAGGAATAACGAGGCAGTTTTACGTTCATGCATAGAACACGCGCCGCTGGGTGTGATCGTTATGGACCTGAGCGGCCGCTGCCTGGAAGTCAATCGTGCGCTGACCCGAATGCTCGGCTACGAGGCTCCCGCGATTACCGGAAAAAAAGTTCTGGAATTTACCGATCCCGAGTGGCACGCTGCCCTGATAAATCATTTGGAATCCGCAGATAACGACGAGGAAAGCTCCCTGGAAGTTACACTCAGGCGCAAGGACAACTCCGCCATGTGGGGCTCTCTGCAGGTTGTAAAGCTTGGCAGGGAACGCTTGCTTGTATTTTGTCAGGATATCACGATCCACAAGCAGGCCGAGCAGGAAATGCGCCAGGCCAAGGAAGTGGCCGAAGCCGCCAACAAAACCAAGAGCATTTTTCTGACCAACATGAGCCACGAACTCCGCACGCCGCTCAGCGGTGTCGTCGGAGTGACCGAACTGCTTCAGAAAACCAGGCTTGATGCATCCCAGCGCGAATATGTCGGCATCATCCGGACCAGTTCGGAGCTGTTGCTGGAACTGATCAATGATCTGCTGACCTTCGCCAGAATCGAAGCCGGAAAACTGGAATTGCATCCGCATGATTTCAATCTGATCTATCTGATCAACGACGCACTGGCTCTGCTAAAGTTGCAGGCAGCCGAAAAAGGTTTGATTTTTGATTGCTGCATTGACCCTGATGTACCGGCCTATCTGCATGGCGACAGCACGCGGCTGAGCCAGATCGTCATTAATCTTGCTTCAAATGCGATCAAGTTCACCGGGAGCGGCAGTGTCAACGTCAACGTGCGATTGCTGTCGCAAACCGATCAAAGTGCGACATTGAATATTTCGGTCAGGGACACCGGCATCGGCATCCCGTCGGACCGTTTGCAGGCTATCTTTGCCCCCTTTACCCAGGTTGACGGCTCCACTTCCCGCAAATACGGCGGGACAGGTCTGGGCCTGTCGATCTGCCGCCAGTTGGCTAAATTGATGGGCACCAGCATTTCGGTTGAAAGTGTCGAAGGGGCCGGTTCAACCTTCAGCTTCGATCTGGAACTGTCAAAGCAGGCCGTTCCTGAAAAGCGGCTGATTGAAGAGGCGGTGGAGAATAAAACGGAAACGGTATCAAATGATATTGTCAGCAAGGGCCGCATTCTGCTGGCGGAAGACCATAACACCAACAGGCGGGTGATAAAGATGATGATTACCTCGTTGGGATACCGGGTGGATGCCGTAGCCAATGGTTTACTGGCGGTATCGGCGCTGAAATCATCACCATATGATTTGGTGCTGATGGACTGCCAGATGCCGGAGATGAGCGGCTATGAGGCCACCACCATGATTCGCGACCTGCAATCCGGCGTACTGAACCACAATATACCGGTGATCGCGCTGACCGCCAACGCCTTGGAAGAAGTCCGCCAGAGATGCTTGACGTCCGGTATGAACGATTTTCTGACCAAGCCGGTGCTGGTGCGGCAACTGGAGGAAGTAATTGATAAATGGCTGACCGGCTCCGAAACTATGACTACGGGATCCTTATGAAATCAATTCTGATCATCGCGGCAATGCCACTGGAGACGCATCTGCTTGAAAACGCACTGGCACAGCCGGTCAGATTAAAAACCGGCGGCTTTGAATACTTGGAAGGCACTCTCGGAAACCTTCGCATAACAATCTGCGCCTGCGGCGTCGGCAAGATCAATGCCGCTGCGGCAGCGGCCGCCATGATAGAACGCAATCGTCCTAAGCTGGTAATTAATACCGGTTGCGCCGGTGCCTATATCGGCAGCGGACTGTCGATCGGAGATCTGGTGGTCGCCAGTGACGAGGTGCTGGCAGATGAAGGTGTGATCCTGGAAGAGGGGTGGCAAGATCTGCGTTACATGTCGCTCCCCACCCTCAACCTGGGCGGGCGGACCTGTTTCAACACGATACCGCTCTCCAAGCACGCCTCTGAAAAAGCCATGCAGCTGGCCGATTATTTCGGAGTTTTCCTGATGCGCGGGCGCTTTGCCACCGTCTCCACCTGCAGCGGCACCCGCCAGCGCGGCGAAGAATTGTCACGACACTGGAATGTAATCGCCGAAAACATGGAAGGAGCGGCGGTTGCCCAGGTCTGCCTGCGCTACGGCCTGGACTGTCTGGAAATCAGAGGAATCAGCAATCTGGTGGAAGAGCGGGATCTGACGAAATGGGAAATCGGCAGAGCAGTTGAAGTTGCCCAGCGTTTCATCCTGAAATATATTGAAGAAATGGATCGCCCGAATGCAACGCCATTCCCGATGGCGGAGCCGAGGATGTAAGCCGGTTTAAAGCGCAACTGATAAGCAAAGCCCCGTACCATCTATCTGGTCGGGGCTTTTGCTTTATGCAGCTCTATTGCTCGGCTATTTACTGCGGTGCCGGTGGCCGGTGTACCGCAATTGCCGGCGACCACGGTGGTCATACCATTATTTACCGAAAAACTATTGTTCCGGTAAAATTTGTTGGAATGCGGTCAGGTGCTGTGTATAGTGCTGAAAACAAAAGCCCGGATATAGTCAAATGCAGTCTTTCGCTGCAGGTTCCGCTAAAAGATAATCCAAGGGGACGTTACCCATAGCGTCCCCGGAAACGCCATCATACCAGCAAGGAGCACTCAACCATGATGACTAAAGAAGAAGCGAGAGAGTTTACCAGCCGCTGGCTGCCGGCCTGGACGGGCAACCGACCGGAGGAATTGCTGGCCTTTTACGCGGACGATGCTTTTTTTCTGGATCCGGGCCGTCCGCTCGGAATCAAGGGCAAGGAGCAGTTGACGGCCTATTTCTGCCGGGTACTGGCTCATAACCCTGCATGGGTCTGGACACAGCTGGAGCCAATGCCGTTTGCAGAGGGTGGATTCGCGAACCGGTTGCATGCCCGGATTCCGATTGGTGAAAAGGTAGTGGTCGAGTGCACAGCACTCTGCTTCATGCAGTTCGACGAGAAGGGCAAGATCAAGCGCAACGAAATCTACTTTGACCGCACCGACCTGGTGCGTGAGATCAACAAATTCCGGCAGTCCATCGCGCATTAGCAGGTTATTCTGTTTATAAGATATTAAGTCAGAACGACGTGATCGTGACTGACAGCCCCGGCTTATGCAGCTCAATGCATTCGGCCAGGGCTGTTTTTTTGCCTGCTCACTGGAACATGATTGCAGATCGTTCCTGCTTCCAGCGGATGTTTTACTGTGTTGACCTGAATGTTGGAGCGCCGCTTCTTTTTGATTAATTTAATTTACAGCTATTCAAAGAGTGCGTATATTTCCGGGAAAAATACCGGTTTACAGCTCCGTGGAACAGGCGAAATCTAAACCGGATTTTCGATTAATGGGTGAGTTTGCGTGTGCGGAGGAATCAATGCTGAAGGATATGAAAACACATACTCACCTGAAACCGGGGCAGAATAGGCCAACTAAGCGCGTCAGACGACCGGTCGCGAAAGGCCGTGCCCGCCGCTGCGCTCTCCCACGTTGGTCGCAGATGAAACTGATAGTGTCAAAAGTTCTATGAAAGACAGGGATGTTGAAAAGGAAAACGCCCGT
>CAYWJJ010000062.1:0-23919 GCA_964458105.1 uncultured Geobacter sp. | reverse complement strand
GAGACTACCATCTTAAACTCAATGGATTATTGTCTTGACCAAAGGGTCCACTATACTAATCCAGAGTAATCGTAGTAATCCCGAGGCTGAAAAAGGTTTTTGCTTCAGGATTACCCTGGATTTCCCAGGATTAAAGCCTTTGACTTACTAATCCAGACTAATCGCAGTAATCTTGAGGCAGGAAAAAGGTTTAGCTTCAGGATTGCCCTGGATTACTCAGGATTAAAGCCTTTGACTTACTAATCCAGAATAATCGCACTAATCCCGAGGCTGAAAAAGTTTTTTGCTTCAGGATTTCCCTGGATTTCCCAGGATCAAGGCCTTTGACTTACTAATCCCGAGTAATCGTAGTAATCCCGAGGCTAATCAAAGTTTTTAGCTTCAGGATTTCTCAGATTTTACGAGATTAAGATTTTTGACTAAAGACTCGAGTAGTGGTAATAATCCCTAGGCTAACAGACATTTTGTTGTCCAGCATCCCATTTATCCCTGTTAAATAAAAGTATTTTAAGTGTCCGAATCGTTACGACTCAAGAAAGCCGCAATGGTGACTGGTAATGGCTAATGGCCGTAAAATAAACGTGATGCAATGCCGCAGCACTTATACTACGGGTGGCGGGCCGGACAAGACGGTTCTTCTTGTTGCCGAACGTGCCAATCCGGAAAAGTTCAATGTCATTATCATGTATATGCGTGGAGCTCACGATAACGATTTCCAGATTGCCAAATGGGCCAGAGACAAGGGGTTGACGGTTCATGAGGTGCTGGAACATGGCAAGTTCGACTTTGACAACCTGCGCCAGATCAACCGGCTGATCCGGGACTATAAGATAGATATCTTTCATGCCAGAGATTATAAAACATGCGTCGTAGGCTTTTTGCTTGGTTTGATAAATCCCCGCATGAAACTGGTCTTTACTGCTCATGGTTGGATAATATCCGGTGCGAAACTGAAGCTTTACACATGGCTAAACCTGTTTTCCTTGAAGAGATATGACAGGATCATTGCAGTTTCAAAGGCAACGAAACAGATCATGGTTGACAGCGGTATTGATGCTAATAAGATCGATCTTGTTTATAACGCGATTGATGTCGATCTATGGCGCCGTGACAAGGTTGCTTCATCATTCAGGTCGGAATTGCAGGTTCCGGATACCGGCAAACTGGTCGGAGTAGTCGGGCGTTTGAGTACTGAAAAGGGCATTGATACAACTCTGCAGGTCGCTCAGAAGGTCATAATGGCTCGCCCGGATACATATTTTGTTCTGGTTGGTGATGGAGCTGTTCGTCAGGATGTTGAAAAGATCATTCTCGAGCTGGGATTGTCAAAGAACGTCTTTCTGGTCGGTTTCCGAAAGGATGCCCTGAATATCTATGCCGGTCTGGACCTGTTTCTATCCACCTCGCTTACGGAGGGCACACCCAATACCGTGCTTGAGGCGCTGGCTATGGAAGTTCCGGTTGTGCATACCGCCGTGGGCGGTGTGCCTGAGATTATCGAGGATGGCGTTGACGGGATCCTCTGCAAGGTCGGAGATGTGGAAGGGATCGCGCAGATCGTTCTTTCGGTTCTTAATGACGAGGAGAGGGCAGGGCAATTGCGGGAACGGGGACGCCAATCGGCCTGCTCCAGGTTCTCATTCACTGCGCGTATGAACGCTATCGAATCATTCTATGAACAGGTTGCGGCTTCCTGATCATGCGCATTCTTTACCTCAGCCAACGAGTCCCATATCCTCCGAATAAGGGCGATAAACTACGCTCTTTCAACCAGATAAAGTTCCTGTCGCAATTTCACGAGATAACCCTGGTTTGTCTTGCTGATAACCACTCCGACCTTAAACATGAATATGCCCTGAGCCCGTACTGCAAATCCGTAGATATTGTCCCGTTATCCACTTTTTCCTCCCGTATTAATGCGCTGAAAGCGCTTTTTACAGGAAGGCCGCTTACTCAGGCCTACTTCTACTCGGCTGCTTTGAAGAGGATAGTAGCGGATAAACTGAAAAATGATACGTTCGACATGGTCTTTGTCTATTGTTCTTCAATGGCCCAGTATGTCGAGGATGTTTCAAGCCTGCCAAAAGTGATTGATTATGTGGATGTGGACTCGGAAAAGTGGGCCCAGTATGCCTTGCATGCAAAATTCCCGCTCCGTCAGATTTACCGCATTGAAGACCGCAGGTTGAGGCGCTATGAGACCCTGTTGTGCGATAAGTTCCAGCGGGGATTTTTGGTGTCGGAAAAAGAGGTGGATGATTTTTATCATCTGGTGACTCCCAATCAGACAGTTGTTCCATTGCTGAATGGTGTCGATCTGGAGATGTTCCAGCCGGGGCTGCAGCCTTATGATCGGCGGAGAATTGTATTTACCGGGGTTATGGATTATTTCGCCAATGTTGAGACAGTTCTGTATTTTTATCGGGAAATATTCCCTTTTATCAAAAAAGCTTTGCCGGATGTCATGTTCTATGTCGTTGGCAGTAATCCTGTCAAAGAGCTGATTGAACTTGGTAAAGCGGATTCAGATGTTATAATTACCGGGTATGTGGATCAGATTCAGCAGTATGTCCAGCAGTCTGCGGTTTTTGTAGCGCCGATGCGTATCGCCAGAGGGGTTCAGAATAAGATTCTGGAAGCAATGGCAATGGGAGTTCCGGTTGTAACTAATTCGCTGGGCTCCAAAGGTGTATCAGCTACTGCCGGAGTAGAAATTATAGTCGAGGACGATCCGTATAATTTTGCTCAACAGGTTGTGAAATTGATTAATAACAGCGTCTGGAGGGGGGAAGTTTCAAGAAATGCCCGTAAGGCGGTTGAGCAAAGATATGATTGGAATGAAAACTTGTCAGGGCTTAATCTGACGTTGTCCGAAGTGGCGAGTAATTTTTCAGGAAGATTGGAAAAAACTGCTGAAAATTCTTTGCCGCTGGATTTACACGATTCAACAGAGCCGGATTCAAAGGTTGTACGCATGAAAATTCTTTATATATGTCACCGATTTCCTTTCCCTCCCAAGCGTGGCGGGAAAATCAGGCCTTTTAACATGATCCGCCACTTTACTTCCCAGGGACATGAAGTAACGGTATGCGCCCTTTCCCGATCTTCCGTTGAGGCCAAGGAGGGGATGGGGATAGCTGCTTACTGCAAGAGATTTGTTATGGTACCTGTTAGAAATACTGTCCAGTCTTTCCGTATGGCCGCACGCTTGCCGCTGCTTACGCCATCCTCCATGGGGTTTTTCTATTCGCCTGATTTGAAACGCCGCATTGATAGATTGATTACCGCCCAAAAGTTTGATCTGATCTTTGTCCACTGCTCTTCCGTCGCCCAGTATGTCGAGGATGTGAAAGAAGTCCCCAAAATACTCGATTTTGGTGATATGGATTCACAAAAATGGCTGGAGTACTCGCATCACAAGCCGTTTCCGTTATCTCTCGGCTATTGGCTTGAAGGGTCCAAACTGGAGGCTGCTGAAAAGCGGCTGGCCCGCAAATTTGATGTTTGCACTGCAACCACCCGCGCCGAATGGGAGACGCTGCGAGACTATGGTACGGCTGTTGATACCGGCTGGTTTCCCAACGGGGTGGATGCCGAATTTTTTAAACCGGATAATGAAGGTTACGATCCGGACACCATCTCTTTTATCGGCCGCATGGATTATTATCCGAATCAGGAATGCATGTTCGACTTTTGCCGAAATACCCTGCCACTTATCCAGGCTCAGCGTCCCGGCAGCAAACTTTTAATTGTCGGTGCCGATCCCAGCCCGGCTGTATTAAAGCTGGCTAAATTGCCGGGAGTCACCGTTACCGGCTCTGTTAAGGATGTTCGCCCATATGTTCTCCGTTCAGCGGTAATGGTGGCTCCGCTGAATATTGCACGTGGCACTCAGAACAAGATACTTGAGGCAATGGCCATGGGGGTTCCGGTGGTGACAAGCCGAGTCGCTGCAGGCGGTGTAGATGCCGAGGATGAAATTCATTTTCTGGTCGGTGATGGACCGCAGGATTATGCCAAGGCCTGTTTGAGGCTGATGCAGGATCCGGCCGAGAGGGCCCGTTTCGCCGTGGCAGGCAGGGAACGGATGCTGATTAATCACGACTGGAATGCCTCGATGAGGCGTCTTGATGCTATTGTGGAGCGAGTGCTGGCAAACAGAGACCAATCCCGCTCTTAACCTTTCAAAGAGGGAAAATCCCTGAAAAACGTCCTCTCCATCAGGGAGAGGGGGATGGCGATGGCAAGGGAAAGTAGAACATGCTCATCAATAAATAGATTGTGAGGAAATGTAATGAAAATCAGCATCTTTGGACTGGGTTATGTTGGATCGGTGTCTCTGGCCTGTCTTGCCAGGGATGGCCATCAGGTCATAGGGGTCGATGTAGACCAGAACAAGCTTGATATGATCAGTTCCGGCAAAACTCCGGTGGTTGAGGAGGGGATGATTGATCTTATGCAACGGGTTGTTTCATCCGGTCTGGTTACCGTAACCCAGGATGTTGCGGAGGCTCTGTCCGGTTCAGAGATATCAATGATTTGCGTTGGTACTCCGTCTGCCCCCAACGGCAGCCAGGATCTGAGTGCAATGCTGCGCCTGGTGAGGCAGCTGGGTGGGGCGATGCAAGATAAGTCTTCAAAGCATACCTTCGTTTTCCGCTCGACACTTGTTCCTGGAACGGTTGAGGATGTCATTCGCCCGATAATTGAGGAGGCGTCCGGAAAGAAAGAGGGCGTTGATTTCTTCTGTTCCTTCCAACCGGAGTTCCTGCGAGAGGGGAGCTCAATTCGAGACTACGATAAGCCGCCATTCACTATCGTCGGTTGCAATCATGATATCCCCGAAGAAAAACTTCGTTCCCTTTTCGGGCACCTGGAGTGTGAATTTATCCGAACCAGTGTCCGGGCTGCGGAAATGCTTAAGTACTGCTGCAATAATTTCCATGCGCTGAAGATTACCTTCGCCAACGAAACTGCCAGGATATGTGAAACATTGGGTGTTGACGCATTCCAGGTCATGGATCTGGTCTGTCGCGATACGCAGCTCAACATCTCAAAGGCATATTTGAAGCCGGGTTATGCGTTTGGCGGATCCTGTCTGCCTAAAGATCTTCGCGCCACTCTCAATATCGGAAAGCAGCACGATATAGAGCTGCCAATGCTCAACGGGGTTCTGCTTTCCAATAAAATCCATATCGAACATGCGATCCAAAAGGTTCTTGCCACAGAATCCCGCAAGGTCGGTTTCGTCGGGCTTTCTTTCAAGACCGGGACTGATGATCTGCGAGAGTCCCCTTTGGTTTTCCTGGCCGAGCAGTTGATTGGCAAGGGGGTTCAGCTTCACATATACGATCCTGATGTTCACTTGTCACGACTGCTTGGTGCAAACAGGAGCTTCATCGATAAGCGTTTGCCGCATATCGGTGAAATGATGAGGGCTTCTATGGCTGAAGTGGCTGCAGAATGCGATGTCCTTGTGGTCGGCTTGGCCTCGAAGGAGATCTTTGCGGCACTGGAGGAACACGTTTCCGATAGGCATTATGTGATTGATCTGGTTGGCCTGCCGAATCGTGACGCACTAAGTGGCCGAACAGAGGGCCTTTGCTGGTAATCTTTAGATAAGCATTTAATTCATATCAGGCCCTTCGAATTGAAAACAATAATCAAAAAATATTGCAAATGGATTGCAATAGTTGCATGCCTCTGGATTCCCTTTGTCATTCTTCCTTCCTTTCCGATCCTGAGAAATATCCTGGCCGCCCCGCTCGTTGTCCACGAGAAGGATGCTCGCGGCAATGCATGTTACGTTCTAGCCGGCGGTGGGGCTCTATGGGAAAGACTGGATGCTGCAGCTGATCTGGTGCAGATGGGGCGTGTCGGTAAAATCCTGCTGATGAGGGACGACAATCGCGGCCAGTTCAGTTTCAAATCCAACCGTTCCTGGACAAGAACTGAATGGGCAGTTGATTATCTCGCCTGGCGTGGCATTCCTGTCGACAGGATCACCTTGGTCCCTAAAGCGGATGATTTATTTGGGACATTGAAGGAGGCCAGGGCGGTTGCGAAGAATCTGTCTAATGATGTGAAGACCCTGGTGGTGGTAAGTTCAGCTCCCCATATGAGACGTACCATGTTGGCTTTCCGGAGGTCTCTACCGGAGGGTGTGCAGGTGGTGCCGTTTGCGGCGACAGAATTCATGAACAGCTACGAAATGCATCATCCTATCTGGATTGAATACATTAAGTTGCTGGTTTATTACGTGATTGCATACCCATGATGAAGATTCGTTCAAATCACCTTTTTCTATTCTTTTACATCCTGTTCATTGTTTACGGCAGCCTGTTCCCTCTTGCCGATTGGAGATCTCCATCGCAAAGCCTGTTGGAGGTCTGGCAGCATGCGTTAGGAAATCATATTTCGCGCAGTGACCTGCTGACCAATATTCTCGCCTACATCCCTCTCGGGTTTCTTATCAGTTCCGTGTGTTCAGACCGGTTCGGCAAATTCGGCAAAATCTTGTTGACCGTTGTAATTGGTTCTTTGTTCAGCCTCTCCATGGAATACCTTCAGCTTTATCTGCCGGCCAGAACATCATCCCCAGCTGACCTGCTGTTGAACATACTGAGTACTTTTGCAGGTGCAATGTCATTCTGCTGGTTGGGGAAGGAATCAAGCCTTGGCGAGTGGCTCGGCGGATTAAGGGAAAAGGGGTTTAATTACGGTCGAGTTTCAGAGATCGGCCTTGTTGTAATTGCATTGTGGGGTGCCGCTCAGCTGGCTCCGTTTGTCCCTTCTCTCGATTTCGGGGGATTGAAAAACGGACTCAAGCCCATCTGGCTTACGTTGCATGACCTGTCCCGATTCAACGGATACCGAGCGGTTACGTATGCCCTTAATATCGGTTCGTTGGGAGCTGTCCTGCTTCTGATTTTGAAGTTTAGAGCCAAAGCTCCGGTCTGGTTGGGCCTTTACTGCGGAGCGATGCTGCTGGGGAAAATAACGATTGTCGGACGCCAGCTTTCCATGGAAGCGCTGGTTGGATTGGTGTCGGGGATATTATTGACAGTTGGATTTAAAAGTTTGCCAAGAGGTGGAGCCATATTTGCGGGGATCTGCTCTGTTGCTACTGCATTCATAGTGGACGAACTTCGACCGGACATGCTGACTGTTGAACTTCATGACTTTAACTGGATTCCGTTTAATAGCCAGATGACTGAGAATGTGTCGGGCATCGGCAATATTGTTGATGGGCTTTGGCCCTTTGCAGCATTAGGGTTCTTTGCGGTTGTATATGCCTCTTCAGGTCGAAAAATCCATTCATTGTCAGCTGGGGTTTTTCTAGCTGTGGGAGTTTTTTTTCTCGAATATGCCCAGTCATTTAACGCCGGCAGGTATCCGGATATTACCACGGTTATTCTGGCGGTTGTCGGTTGGGCTATTCCATTGATGGTATTCAGGGACGTTTAGTACCATGTTCTTTATAAACCCTACCCTCCGATAATCCCGGTTAATATTTAAGATTTTCGATGAAAATATCTTGACAATACCAAGTATTTCGCGTAGCTAAATTGGAATTTTGCGGTAAACGATAATACTAAACCATTCGCGAGAATGGGACGGAAAGCCTATTGGATCTCCCTGAGACAGCCGGGTCGCCGAAATACCATGCAGGTATCGACGACCCATTTTTTTGTCATTTTGGAGGAATAGTCATTATGGGCATCAACTTTAAAATCAGTCTCGGCACTTTTGTGACTGCTGCTATCATCAATCTCGTATTACTTTGTTTTCCGTGCTTTGCTGGAACCGTTTCTTTAAAGTGGGATGCCAACACAGAGCCGAGTCTTGCCGGTTATAAAGTTTATTACAAGGCCGATTCGGCCACACTGCCATTCAACGGTGCAGGCGCAACAGAGGGTGCTTCACCGATTGATGTGCGTAATCAGAACAGCGCTACTGTTTCAGGTTTAAACCCTGCACACACCTATTATTTTGCCATCACCGCCTATGATACCTCGGGCGTTGAAAGTGCCTATTCGAACATTGTCACCATATCAGAATCGGCACCCCCTTCTGTTTCCATTACGTCTCCCGCCAACAACAGCAGTGTGAGCGGTACGGTTTCGGTCACTGCCAATGCATCCGATAATGCGGGTGTAGTCAAGGTCGAGTTATACGTCAATGGTGTGTTGACGGCTTCTGACTCATCTGCTCCCTATCTGTTTGCCTGGGATACAGCACCGCTTTCCGTGGGCAGCTATACATTGTCTGCCAAGGCCTATGATGCGGCCGGAAACGTGGGGCTCTCCGGAAATCTTTCCGTTACGGTGGTCAAGGATAATGTCGCCCCAGTTGTTGCAATCAAAATGCCTGTAAGCAATGCCGCTTTAAGTGGAACGGTTGCCGTTTCTGCCACGGCATCGGATAATATCGGTGTTGCAAAGGTAGAATTTTATGTTGACGGAGCTTTGAGTGCCGCGATCAACACCATTCCGTATATTTATTACTGGAATGCCAATGCTGCTGCTGGTGGTAGCCACATCTTGTCAGCCAGAGCGTATGATGCAGCTGGCAATGTTAGCTCGTCCAACCTGGTAACCGTGTCGATAAGCGCCGGCACTACACAGCAGAGCACGATTTTAGGCGACCTAAACGGTGACGGCCTTGTTGATTTGTCAGATGCACTGCTGACGCTGCAGATTGCCGCAGGAAATGCACAGCCTACACATGATGAGTTGCAACGGGGAGATATCGCCCCGTTAATCAATGGTGCGTCCGTTCCGGACGGCATAATCGATATTGGAGATGTGATTGTCGTACTTTCCAAATTGGTCAGCAAACCGGCGACTTAATTCAACATAGTATTTAAATTAAAGGGTTTATATAAGACGGCCGGGTCACCGTAATGCCAGCAGAGGCATGTCGGGCCCGGTCTTTTTGTTCGTTTGCGTGACAATCGGGTGGCCTGAAATCACTATATGTTTTTGTTTGTCATTTATGGTGATGCCAGTCACACTCATTAAAGCCGTTCTTTGCGATAAGGGAAGTACATAAAGAACGGTAGACGATAATACTAAACCATTCGCGAGAATGGGACGGAAAGCCTACAGGGTCTCTCAGAGACAGCCGGGTCGCCGAAGTGCCAATCAAGGTATAACGGTCCCGGCTTTTTTTCAGAATATATCAGAAGCCGGGTTGTGAATAAAACACAGCACGGCTTTTTGTTTGCTGAAAAACGGGAGAGACATAATGAATACCTGTATTACAAAAGAAACTGGTAAATGTCAGAATGTTAAGTCCAGTTTTTTTCTGGTCATGATGCTTGCGTGGATTCTTTTACTGGCTGGCCAAGCTACATGTTTTGCCGAAACCGTGGCACTTTCATGGGATCCCAACACCGAAACGACTCTGGCCGGGTATAAGGTTTACTATAAGGCAGACACATCCGCCATGCCTTTTAATGGTACCGGGGCTGTCGAGGGGGCTTCACCAATTGATGTGCATAATCAGGCAAATGCAACAATCAGCGGCCTCGATCCCAATAAGACATATTACTTTGCCATCACAGCCTATGACACATCCGGCGTTGAAAGCTCCTATTCCAACATCGTTACCATCTCCGGTTTAACTTCCCTGACGACTGCTATTACCGCTCCGGCAAATAATGCAACCGTAAGCGGA
This sequence comes from uncultured Geobacter sp., assembly GCA_964458105.1. Taxonomy (GTDB): domain Bacteria; phylum Desulfobacterota; class Desulfuromonadia; order Geobacterales; family Pseudopelobacteraceae; genus JACRCG01. Next base: position 14,238 of record CAYWJJ010000062.1, on the reverse strand, counting down.
ACCGTTTCGGTTACCGCCAGCGCCAGTGACAATCTTGGCGTTTCAAAAGTTGAGTTCTATGTGAACGGCGTCCTGCAGGCTACGGACACGGTCACTCCCTACGTCTATTCATGGAATACGTCGGCACTTGCCTCAGGAACCTATACCCTGATGACAAAGGCATTCAACGCTGCCGGAAATGTCAGCCAGTCAAGCAATGTTGTCGTTTCAATAGTCAACGACACCATCGCTCCCACGGTATCTATAACGGCACCCGGCAACAGCTCGACAGTGGGCGGTACGGTTGCAATCACAGCCAGCGCAAGTGACAGCGTCGGGGTAAGCAAGGTCGAGTTCTACAGCAACGGCACACTGTTGTTCGCCGGTAATGTGGCACCCTATACGTATAGTTGGAATACAAAAACGCTCGCCAACGGCAGCTACATTTTGACAGCCAAGGCCTATGACAATGCCGGCAACATTGGACAATCCTCCAATACTTCGGTAACAGTGTTCAATGACTCCACCGCACCGACCGTTACGCTTTTCACGATACCTGCAACAGCAAGTTCCACAACCGTGGCTGTCACAGCTTTCACAGCGACCGATAATGCGGCCGTGACCGGCTATCTGGTCAGCGAAAGCGCCACCGCCCCCGCCGCCAGCGCAGCCGGCTGGACCGCTTCCGCTCCGACCTCATTCACGTTTTCGGCCGCAGGCTCCAAAACCGCTTACGCCTGGGCCAAAGATGCCGCGGGTAACATATCTGCAAGCCGCTCGGCCGTTGTTAGCATCTCGCTGCCTGATGTGACGGCGCCGGTGATTGGCTCCTTCACTATGCCGGCTACGGCAATCGCCCTTTCCGTACCGGTTTCAAGTATCACAGCTACCGATGCAGTTGGCGTGACCGGTTATCTGATCAGCGAGAGCGCCACTGCCCCTGTAGCCAGTGCAGCCGGTTGGACCGCTTCCGCTCCGACCTCATTCACTTTCTCGGCCGCAGGCTCCAAAACCGCCTACGCCTGGGCTAAAGATGCCGCAGGTAACGTTTCTTTAAGTCGCTCGGCAGTTGTTGCAATCACAATTTCTAGTGATGTTACTGCACCTGTGATAAGCACCTTCATCATGCCGTCAACGGCATCTTCCTTGACAGTAGCTGTCTCCTCTTTCACGGCCAGTGATGCCGTTGGCGTGACCGGTTACATGATCACAGAAAGTCTCATCGCCCCTGCTGCTAACACAGCCGGCTGGACCACTTCTGCCCCGACCTCCTTCACCTTCTCTGCTGCCGGTGGCAAAGTTGCTGTTGCCTGGGCCAAGGATGCTGCAGGAAACGTTTCTTCCGCCCGCGTTGTTTTCGTTACCGTAACAATATCAATCGATACAACGGCCCCAGTGGTAAGTGCCTTCAGCATGCCGGCAACAGCAACCGCGCTTTCTATCCCGATTTCAAGCCTCACCGCCACCGATGCCGTCGGTGTAACCGGCTACCTGATCACTGAAAGCGCTACCGCACCTGCTGCCAGCACAGCCGGTTGGACCGCTTCCGCTCCGACCTCCTTTATTTTCTCGGCGGCGGGCAGCAAAACCGCCTACGCCTGGGCCAAGGATGCAGCAGGAAATGTCTCCGCCAGTCGCTCCGCAGCTGTTACTATCACACTGCCTGTTGCTGCAGTGAATACTTTAAATATCAATGACGCTTTGACGGCATTGCAAATTGTTGTAGGAAGGGTTCAGCCAACCAGCGATCAAATTGCTAGGCTGGATGCGGCTCCTTACATCAATGGAAGTTCTCAACCGGATGGAAAAATTGATATCGGTGATGTTATTGTGATCCTTGGGAAAGTGACAGGAAAGATTGTCTTGTAAACATAAATATATTATCGTAAAATCCCGTTCATAATAAAGGCGACTCCGCACTCGGTCGCCTTTATTATTTCCATAAACATGCTACGAGGTGGCGACATGAAAGCAGTTAAAACAATTATTTTGATTATTCTTTCCTGCTTGATGCTTGGTGGCTGCGGCGGAGGAGGTGGTGGCACATCTCCTGCACAATCCCCGACACCAACTCCGACTCCGACTCCAAGAACCACTGCCTCAATAAACACACAAATTACAGGTAGCAATGCGGTTAGCACAGTTAGTATCAACGGTGCACCTTCACCATCAATAATCTATGGATTTCAATTGACGATCAATTTTCCGACGGGAGCTACATTCAATTCAGCGACTGCTATAGGTGTAAATCAAGGTGTAAATGGTCCTAATTTTGTTGTTCCTAACGCCGGCCCAGGAAGTGCTCTCATTGTATCTGCTGTATCGTTAGGAAATCTCGCTATTGGCTCCGGAGATGTCTTGAGTGTCAATTTTACCAACGTGCCCAACTCTGCTCAGGCAACAGATTTTACGGTGACGAACTTCGTAGCCAAAGATGGTAACGGGGTACTCATCCAATAATTCTTAATAAAGCAGTTAACCGCCGATAAATCGTTGGCTTGGTAAAAATATAGGTTTCACCGAATTTAACTGATATGTAATTCAGTTTTTACGAATATCCCGCTGTACTTTATCGGTCAGTTTTATTATTAACGTCAGCTTCTGGCTGCTTATTCGGCGACTCAACCTCTGTTCCCAGGTAAACAGCTCCTCGATTGACCTTTCATACCGTTCAGATCTTTCAATTTTGCCAACATGGACATAATCCTCTGCTCTGCACTATCGAAGCTGCTTGTATATTTTGTGATTGCTTGTTAGATTACAGCATTTTCAGTATTGGAAGGGGTGGAGCATGACTTTTGCCGATTCACTGAAGGCTTATCGTTGGTATTTTATTGGTCTGCTGCTGCTCATGACCGCTCTATACTCCAAGATTGTGCCTGACATGGTAATGGATTGGTACAATGACGAAAACTATTCACACGGTTTTCTGGTGCCTCTGATTGCAGGCTATTTTGTCCACACCCGTTGGCCGGAACTTAAAGACACCCCGCTAAATCCCTGGAAAGCCGGTCTGCTATTAATCTTATTCGCTCTTATGCAGTTGTTGGTCGGTTGGCTTGGTACAGAATATTTCACGATGCGTTCATCTTTGATCATTCTGCTGGCTGGACTGTTCCTCTCTTTTTTCGGTGTCACTGCTTTTCGTATTGTAACCTTGCCGCTTGCTTATCTTTTCTTCATGGTTCCGGTACCCTATATAATTTACGATGCGTTGGCATTTCCACTTAAGCTGTTTGTTACCAAGGTCTCCGTGCTGGCACTTAAGGCGGTCGGCGTGGTGGTTATGCGCGAAGGCAATATCATCATGTTTCCAGCCACAACTCTGGAGGTGGCGGATGCCTGCAGCGGTATCCGCTCACTGGTTTCGTTGCTTGCGTTGGCGGTGGCCTATGCGTTTTTTATACGTGTTGCTCCCTGGAAGAGATTGATACTGATCTGTTCCGCGGTTCCGATTGCGGTTTTTACCAATGCCATGCGGGTTATTGTAACCGGTTTCCTGGCCCAGTACTGGGGAGAAAAGGCTGCCCAGGGTTTTTTTCATGAATTTGCCGGAATGGCGGTTTTCGGGTTGGCAATGATCATGTTGGTTTCTTGTGGCACTCTTTTGGCCAGGGGGGAGCGAAGCGGAGAAGCGTTGGAAGCATTGGAAACGGAGAAACGGGGAAGCGTTGAAGCGGTTAAAAGCGGAAGTGATATTACATTTACACTTTCCCGCATCCCCGCTTCCTCTTTTTTCACCATCCTGATCATGTTTGCTGCAGTCGGACTTTATATCAATCTTCACCAGGATTTGCAGGTGCCGATTAAAAAGTCATTCGATCAATTTCCGGTGACTATTTCCGACTGGCGCATGGTTGGAGAATACTCCATGTCGGAAAGTGTCCAGAATGTGCTGAAAGCGACCGATACTATCTCACGCCAATATGTGGATGCGGAAGGAAAGCTGGTCAGTCTTTATATCGGTTATCATGGTGGTGGGAAAGGCAGTGGAGCAATTCATTCTCCCAAACATTGCCTGCCAGGCAGCGGCTGGTTTGAAGTTTCGACAAGAAAATCAGAATTGGTTCTGGCCGGGGAAAAAATCAATCTGGTGCATTCCGTATATCAGAAAGGGGCTTCACGTGAGGCGTTCGTTTACTGGTTCCAGGCTCGCAACAAGACCCTTAATGACGAATATTCTCTTAAGTTGGCAGAGATAACCAATTCTGTGTTTTACCGCCGTCGTGATACCGCTTTCATTCGCATCTCGGTACCTTTCGAAACAGATCAACAGGCTGCCATAGAACTTGGAGAGCGGTTTGTGAGAGACACGCTTCCGACAATACGAGGGTTTCTGCCGAGTTAGAGGTGAAGCGGGTAAGCGGGTAAAGCGGTAAAGCGCAATATCCTCTGACGCATTACCGCATAAACGCTTCAAACGCATTAACGCATCAACTCTTTCAACGCATTTGGTGAATTAAATATGGGAACGCATAAAGATTTGCATATATGGCAAGACGGCATTCAACTTGTTGAAATGGTATACAAACTAACTGCTTTATTTCCTGCTTCCGAGTTATATGGTTTGTGTTCCCAAATGAGACGAGCCTCGGTTTCAGTCCCATCCAATATTGCAGAAGGCGCTGCCCGACAGGGTGAGAAAGAATTTATCCAGTTTTTGTATATTGCCCTCGGTTCTTTATCAGAACTTGAAACCCAGAGCATAATCGCAATACGACTTAAATACATAGATGAACATCAGATTCTCGAATCTATTGAAGCGTTAAGAAGAAAGCTACTGAATTTTATTAAGCAGAGAAAGAATAGGAAGGAAGAACTTGAGGCGGGGAAGCGTTGAAAGCGGGGAAGCGTTGAAGAAAAACCTTCTTTATTCGCTTATCGCCTATCGCTTCCCGCATTCCCGCATTCCCGCTTTACAGCTTTAACGCATAAAATAAAGGAGTTGAAATGAACAGGGACAGAATCATATCTATCATCGGACTCGGCTATGTGGGACTGCCGGTTGCGGTGGCTTTCGGCAAGGTGCGCAGGACAGTCGGTTTTGATATTAATCCGCTCCGGATCAGTGAGCTCAAGGCGGGGCATGACCGGACAGGCGAGGTGACCAGCGATGATTTGCGTATCGCTGACATACTGTTTACCGAAAAAACCTCGGAACTTGCATTGGCGGATTTTCACATTGTCGCGGTGCCGACTCCGGTGGACGAAGCTCATCAGCCGGACCTGACCTTGATTTACAAGGCTTCGGAGACGGTCGGCAAGGCGCTGAAAAGGGGCGATATAGTAGTCTATGAGTCAACTGTCTATCCGGGTGTAACTGAGGATGAATGCGTGCCGGTCCTGGAACGTGTGTCTGGCCTGCGTTGCGGGATCGATTTTACGGTTGGCTACAGTCCCGAGCGCATCAATCCCGGTGACAAGGAGCATACCTTTACCAAAATCAAAAAGGTGGTTTCCGGCCAGGATGCCGAAACTCTTGAGACTGTTGCCAGGGTCTATAAATCGGTGGTTACGGCCGGAGTACATCGCGCTGCATCGATCAAAGTGGCCGAGGCCGCCAAGGTCATAGAAAATACGCAACGCGATCTGAATATCGCCCTGATGAATGAGTTGGCTCTGATCTTTGATCGGCTGGGGATCGATACCAACGAGGTTCTGGAGGCGGCAGGTACCAAGTGGAACTTCCTCAAATTCAAGCCGGGCCTGGTGGGGGGGCACTGCATCGGTGTTGACCCGTACTACCTGACCCACAAGGCTGAAAAAACAGGCTATATTCCCCAGGTGATTCTGGCTGGTCGCCGTATCAATGACGGCATGGGCAAATTTATCGCCCAGCGCACCGTCAAGGAGATGATCCATTCCGGCCACAATATTCTTGGAAGCCGGGTCACTGTTTTGGGGCTGACCTTCAAGGAAGACTGCCCTGATCTGCGCAACTCCAAGGTGATCGATATCATCAGCGAGTTGGAGGATTACGGGGTGGAAGTCCAGGTCTGCGATCCTTGCGCCGATTCCGCCGAGGCGGTTCATGAGTACGGAATTACTCTTTGCCCGGCAGCAGAACTCAAACCGGCCGCGGCCGTTGTGGCGGCGGTGTCGCATGAGCTGTTCCGGGGTTGGAGCGCGGCAGAAATGGTGCTCTTGATGGCTGAAAACCCGGTGCTGGTGGATGTGAAAGGAATCTACGACCAACAACAGATGAAAAACGCCGGAATAAGGGTCTGGAGGCTGTAAGGGTGAAAGGGTTGAAGCGTTGAAAGCGTTACAAACGTTGAAAGAGGGGAAGCGATGAAAGTCCTATTTAACCACCTCACCGCTTCTCCGCTTCTCCGCATCAACGCATCAACGCATCAAAGCATTAACGCATTAACGCATTAACGCATTAACCTGAAAGTGAATATGAACAATATTGCCATTTCCATAGCAGCCGTAATCGCCTTGCTGGTGTTGACCGGGCTGTCTCTCTACCGGGACCGCTCCCGCTCCGGCCTGTTTTTCTGTGCGGCGCTGGCAGTGACAGCTTTGCTGGAGTTCTTTGATTTAATGTCTCTAGCGGCGGCATCAGACGCCTTTTTCTGGAAAAATTGCGCGCTGATTACTGAATCGCTGCTCCCGCCACTGTGGCTTGTCAGCAGCCTGACATACTCACGCCAAGCCGGACCATGGAAAATTGGACGTCTCCTTCAGCTGGTTGTTGCCCTGGCGTTCTTGACGGTACTGCTGCCGTTTATCAAGCCTCTTGACTCATTCTTTTATGCCCCAGATTTCCCGTCTGAGCGTCTTCTCTTTCTAAATAATATCGGATATTTTTATTATCTTGGCATCATGGCGTGGCTTGTGTTCTGCCTGGTGAATTTCGAGAAAACCTTTGCCAATGCATCGCCCAGCGCCCAGTTCAAGATAAAGTTCGACATTATCGGTCTCGGGACCATACTTTCCGTTCTGATCTTTTACTTCAGCCAGGCATTGCTTTATCGCACGCTCAACATGAACTATCTCCCTGTCCGCTCGTTTATGTATCTGGTGGCAACCGGCATGATGTTCTATTCCATGTTGCGGAGACGCGGCAATGTTCGGATTCAGGTTTCCCGACAGGCGGCTTTCAAATCGGTTGTTCTTGTCGCTGTTGGTTTATATCTGCTGCTGATCGGCTTTCTTGGTGAAGGGATGCAGCATTTCGGAGTTTCCTTTCCCCGCACGGTAACCGTATCGTTTGTCTTTCTGCTTGGCATCGCTCTGCTGATATTGATGCTGTCCGGGCGCGTCCGGCGGGAAGTAAAAGTTGCTCTGCACAAAAACTTTTATCAGCACAAGCACGACTATCGCACCCAGTGGCTGAGTTTTACCAAACAACTTTCCACGTCACGAACTTCGGATGAGCTGTTGGAGCGGATTCTTGCGGCTTATTGCGATATATTCGGAATCGATGGAGCAGCCCTGTTTCTGTACGAAGATAGTTGCGGTGAATACAGCGTGACTGCCAACTTTCGCATGGAATCAATCAGTGGAGCGATTGCCAAGGAAAACTCTCTGGTAAACTTCATGGAAAAGAATGACTGGGTGGTCTGCATCAAAGATGAAAACCCTGAAATAATGCCTGAAAACAGGCTTTTCTTCAGCAATAACGAGATATCATTCATAGTTCCCCTCTTTGACGGTGCACACTTGGAAGGATTTATCGCCTTGGGGCACATCATCAAGAATGATGAAACCTATATCTATGAAGATTACGATTTGATGAAAACCATTGCCAGGCAAGCTTCACTGGCCATTCTCCATCAGAAACTCTCGGAACAGATTTCCCAGAACCGCGAAATAGAGGCGATCGGAAATGTTGCGACATTTGTGGCCCATGATCTTAAAAATCAGGTTACCAACCTTTCGCTTATTGTTGAAAATGCCGCCAGGCATATTCAAAACCCTGAATTTCAACAGGATATGCTGGATTCACTGGGCAATACCGTTGGCAGGATGCAGAAACTTATCGCCAGGCTGAAAAATCTGGGAGAAAAAGAACTTTGTAATCCGCAACTGGTCAATCTGCTGGTGTTGGTCGAAAATTCGGCCGCTTCGGTATCAGGCGCCAAAATCATTGTATCCGGATCAGCCGTCATGGTGCGTGTTGAAGAGGAACAGATCCAAAATGTTGTCATGAACCTGCTTATGAACAGTATTGAAGCGTCTGATTCAAGTGAGCCGATCGTCATCGAAGTCGGTTTCAGCTCCGCCCCCTATATCAGGGTCACGGACTGGGGGTGCGGCATGACCTCCAGCTATATCCGTAATGAATTGTTCAAACCGTTCCGGACTTCCAAGAGTCATGGGCTCGGCATCGGATTGTATCAGTGCCGCAAGATTGTTGAAGCCCATAACGGCCGAATCGAAGTGGCCAGTGTTGCGGGCAGGGGCACAGTTTTCACCGTATGGTTCAGCAATCGGGATAGGAGCGGGGAAGCCCGATTATGCGAATCCGCACAAGGAGAAGAATATGGAAAAACTTCTGATAGTTGATGATAATACGGATATTCGCCAGCAATTGAAGTGGGGGCTTGGGGAAGAGTATGCGGTGCTGCTGGCTGGCGACGTCAATGACGCCCTCAATCTGTACAGAAAATTCCTGCCGGGCGTGGTGCTGCTGGATCTGGGGCTTCCTCCCCATGAGCATACTTCCGTTGAGGGCTTCCGTGCCCTGGCAGAAATGCTGGAGATCAATCCGTACGTCAAGATCATCATGCTGACCGGCAACAGCGAACGCGAAAATGCGCTGAAAGCCATGCAGATGGGAGCCTATGACTTTTATCCGAAGCCGCCGGTCCTAAGCGAACTGAAGGTGATCATTACCCGTGCTTTCCATCTGGCCAACATAGAAGAGCAGAATCGTTCGCTACAAAACGTGATCGGTCTCCAATCTGCCAACTCCAGTGGCATCATCGGCCAGTGTCCTGCGATGCAGACGGTCTTCTCCACCATCAAGAAAGTTGCCTCCTCCGATGTGTCGATATTTATTACAGGAGAAAGCGGTACTGGAAAAGAGCTGGTTGCCCAGGCGATTCATGAAGCGGGAATCCGCAGGAAAGGGCCATTCATTCCGATCAACTGCGGCGCCATACCTGAAAACCTGCTGGAGTCGGAACTGTTCGGACACGAAAAAGGCTCATTTACCGGCGCGCATGCCACCGTGCAGGGAAAATTGCAGTATGCCCACAAAGGCACGCTTTTCCTGGACGAAATCGGCGAGCTCCCTTTTAATTTGCAGGTCAAGCTGCTTCGTTTTTTGCAGGAAGGTGTTATTCAGCGGGTAGGCGGCAGGGAAGACATCGCCATCAATACTCGCACCGTTTGTGCCACCAACGTGGATATTGTTAAGGCGATCAGCGAGGCGCGTTTCCGGGAGGACCTTTATTACCGGATCAGCGTTATTACAATTGCCCTGCCGCCGCTCCGGGAAAGGGGCGATGATATACTGCTTCTGGCCAATTATTTCCTGAGGAAATTCAATGATGAATACAAGAAGAAGGTGCGCCGCTTCAGCGCTGCCGCAGTGAATTATCTGAGAAGCTATGAGTGGCCGGGCAATGTGCGTGAGTTGCAGAACCGGATACAACGGGCGATTATCATGAGTGATGCTGCCGTTATAGAGCCGGCCGACCTAGGGTGCGAAGTGGAAGTGCCAGCTGGACCTGATCCGGATACAGAGCAACCCCTTGTGACTCTGCGTGAAGCCAGGGAGAAGGTTGAGCGGGATCTGATTTCAATTGCGATCGACCGCCACAACGGCAATATTGTCAAAGCGGCCGAGGAGCTGGGTGTCAGCCGTCCTACATTGTATGACCTGCTGAAAAAACATAACCTGACACCGTTGACTTCGACGGAAAAGGCGTCGGATTTGGTTCCGTAGGGGCGAACCCAAGTGTTCGCCCAATCACGACAGAGGGGATTTGAGCTTTCGCTCTGATTTTCAACAAACAAGAAAAGGCGCTGCTTTCGCAACGCCTTTTCTTGTTTGTATCATGTCTGCCTAAAAACTATCAGGCTTCTTTGTTCATGCGGCGCTTGCCGTAAACAGCCAGACCAAGCAGGCCGGCGCCCAGCAGAACCATTGTCCCAGGCTCGGGGACGGGGGTTAACGAAGCGTCAAAACTAGTAGTGCCAGCGCCTCTGTGGAAAATAATTGCCTCGAGTGTCAGAGAGTAATTATCACCAGCTGCAATTGCAGCAGAGTCAGTCTCAGATCCGGAAAAAGCAACAGGAGAAAAAGGACCAAGATTGGCGAGAGGACTAGCAGTCCCGAAAATAGTGTTACTCACGTCGTAATAAGAATTTAATACAAAATTACCCTGAGTTGTGCCACCAACATCAGTTGTAAACCCACTAACAGCGGAATTGCCGATAAAACCAGTTTCACTGAACACTATTTGCAGTATTCCTCCTGATGCATTTGTGGAGTTAATTGAGTTTAGATCCATATAAGGGTTTAATGTTGTCCCTTGAAATGGTTTGGTTAAACCAGTTGCAACATTTAATGTCCAATTTCCAATTGGTCCTACATACGTAACGGCACCAATACTACTATTAACATCACCGGCCCCTCCATCGGCTATAGTTACCATTGTAGTACCATCAAACAATCTGAGCATCGGAGTAGCCCATGCGCTTCCTGCAGCCAACATCAAGGCAGCCCCTACCAATAATGCCGTTAATTTCTTTTTCATTAGTCATTCCTCCTCTTTCTTTTTTGTTTTTGCGTTTTCCGCAATTAAGATTCCGTTTATGTTGGTGTATATAAGCAAATGTAATGCCAACTTGTAACATGCTGTAATGGCGTGGTCTTTTGTGGCACGTGTTGGCTCGGGATGTGAGGTGTAAAGTATTTCAACATTAATTGTGAAATGGACATCTGACCCCATGTTATACGGAAGGACTGGAAATCAGTTCATTACAGCTTGAAATTGAAAAACTATGAAAACTGAACAGAGTGTAAAAAAAATCGAAAGATGCTGGGGAGAGTTTTGTTTTTATTCAACTTGTCACCAAAATTGCCACTTTCCGGTAGAAACGACATAAATTGCCAGCGCCAGATTCGTGACGGCGTGAGCCAGCACGCACTGGGCCAGACTGCGGGTTTTGTAGAGGATCAGGTTGTAGGCTGCGCCGGCCATCATGCCGGCGTAGATGAAGTTGTGTTCCGCTCCGAACAGTACAACTGTCAGAAGGAAAGAGGCCCAGGTGAAGGTTCCGATCGGTACCTTTTCAAAGTTTATGTCCGTGATGTAGCGAATCAGGAAAGAACGCCAGAAAAGCTCTTCCATCAGCGGCACAACCAGCACGGCGCCGGCGATCCTGAAGAATATCATTATGTACCGGATCGCCCCTTCCGGCAGCAGCGTCGGATTGAAGCCCTGGGGTGTCGCGGACGAGCCGATTGTCCATTCCATCTTGATCCAGAGGACGAACACCAGCAGTCCTGCACAGGATACGATCAGGGTTGTCGGAATAGTTAACAGTTCTTTAAAGTCCAGTTCTGTATATTTTTTCCTGAGACCGTATAGAAGGCCGCCCACCGCCAAGGTCTTTACCGGGTACAGGTAATAGAGGTCTGTCGGTTGCAGTTTGAGGAAACCATGCGAAACGAGCGTGCGGATCAGCTCGTCAACTCCTATGAAGGCCATGAACAGTGCAAATGGCAGAAAACGGCAGGTAGCTGGTTTCATGTTGGGCTTGATCCTTCTGATGGCTCTATTTGGGTCATGTCAGAGCAGTCTTTGTATTATTGTGAGTGGATGAATGTTTTCTGATATATCTGTTTTGAGTCAGGGCGTCAATATGTATGGCAAATCGAGTCTGCCCCATCTGCCCGTTACAGCTTTCTGCTACCGGCAAAAAAAACGGCGCGCCCTGTTAAGAGCGGCCGGTCGTAATTTTTGATTCCAAGTCCGGGTATACCGATATTTATGATTTCACTTACAGGCAGGCTGCATATGATCCATGTTCCTGAAGGCGCACGCCACAGCCTGTCTGATTTCGGCACGATCTTCGGAGGTACGCGGCTTGAGTGCGTGATAAAAAATTCCCTCCTGTCTCAATTTGCGGATCAGCGGCAGTGACGATTCGGCTGCAACAAGTATGATGCGCAGTTTGTTGTTGCACATTTTGAGGACAGGCACCAGGTCGACCGCCGACAGATCATCGAAATTGCCGCCCAGCAGCACCACCTGAACGGTTTTTCTGAGGACGTCATACATGGCGCTTGTCACGGAGTTGGTGGCCTTTACATGGTAACCCGCCTTGGTAAACATCTGTGCCATCTGTTTGCGGCATTCCCTGTCTTCGTCTAATATCAGTAGATTTTCTTGCATGATGAACACCTCCTACCTTTCCTGCAAGCAGGTCAAGCGATTGCCTGAATGCTATTCGCCGACCGGTGTTTCATTGGCATCTTTGCGGCCCAGTGAGAAGATGCCCTTCAGCATCCCCACCATCAGCATGATTCCGGGTATGAACTGGAACAGAACGATCATTACCCCAAATCCTATGAAACATGCTGCCAGAATACCGATGCCTTCACCCTCGGGTGTTCCGCCGGCTGCCAGCGCCTGGCTGGCTGTGATCATAAGTGCGGTTAACATTGCTGATATGGCTCTCATGACTATCTCCCTTCCTGCATCGATTGTTTTTTTGATCTCCTGCTGTTTAATACAGCATCGACTATGCCAAAAAAATCTAATAAATGTTTGTGGCGCACAACGTCTTGATATAATTAGGTTCATGCCTGAGTGAGGGAGGCTGCATCCCTGGGGCCGGCCAGGTTTCCGGAGCATGAAGTATGGGAATCATATACAGTCCATAGCCTGCTGCTGCAAGCTGGAGCCGTCATTAGTGGTTGATATTGTTATAGATTGTGGAATATTAATGCTGAGCCTGTCATGTACAAAATGGCTATACAGTTGTTGGAAGGAGTTTAAGCAGATCTGAAGGCAATGCGGAGATTTTCATTGAAGGCGTCCGGTCATGAGACTGCCACGTTCCTGATCCCTTCCGGCCGCCAGGCGGGGGATATTACATGGCTTCCTTTTTCTTCCTGGTCCAGCAGACTGCCGAACATGACCGTGAAGTCGCCGTGGCGGTTGTTGACCCGATCCATGGCTTCGGTAAGTTTGAGCCTGGTCTGCTCTTCGGAGAACAGCGGCAGCTGGCTGGTCTGGTGCTGCAGGTTTGTAAGTTTGATGCCAAGCAGCCGGACCGGCTGCTGCAGATCCAGACTGTCCAGGATCTTTACGGCGGCCCGGTATATCTCGTCGCTCAGGTTGATGTGATGGGGCTGGCTCTCCTGTTTGCCGAAGGTGGCGAAGTCGGCATAGCGGATTGTGAGATGGACTGTCCTGCCCCATACCCCGTAGCGCCTGGCCCGCCGTCCGACCATTTCGGAGAGCTGCAGCAAAAACTTCAGAATATCGCTGCGCTCTCGGATGTCCACCTTCAGTGTCATGGAGTGACCGACACTTTTGACCTCCTCGGCATCTTCAGCCGGGATTACCGGGCTGTCGTCGATGCCCAGTCCCATGTGGTGCAGCTTTTCACCGACGATCCCGAAGCGCTTCTTCAAACGCTCGACCGGATAACGTCCCAGTTCGCCGCAGGTTCTGATGTTGTACAGCGCCAGCCTGGCGACCAGCTTTCTGCCGATGCCGCACAACTTGCCTATGGGCATCTGTTCGAGAACCCCGGATATGTCTTCCTGGCGAATGATGGTCAACCCGTCCGGTTTTTTCATTTCGCTGGCCAGTTTTGCCAGCAGTTTGTTGGGGGCGATGCCGATGGAACAGGTTATGCCGAAGCGCGCCCTGATCCTCGACTTGATCAGGTAGCAGATGCGCTCGACGCTGCCGAACATTCTGATCGAACCGCTGATATCCATGAAGGCTTCGTCGATGGAGAAAACTTCCACCTGCGGAGTGTGGTCCAGCAGGATCTTCATGATCTGTGACGAGACGTGGGTGTAAAGGCGGTTGTTGGCTGTCACCAGTATCAGGCCGGGACATTTCTGCCGGGCTTGCCAGACTGTGAGTCCGGTCTTGACCCCGAAGGCCCGGGCCTCATAGGAAGCGGTCAGGATGACGGTGCGCGTGTCGCTGCCGGTGACGGCAATCGGTTTTCCTCGCAGGGCAGGGTTGGATTGCTGTTCAACCGAGGCGAAGAAGGCGTTCATATCAAATGTAATCCCGCAACATGTTACATATATATTACTTTGCTGATTTT
>CAYWJJ010000061.1:0-23971 GCA_964458105.1 uncultured Geobacter sp. | reverse complement strand
CTGTCAAACATTTGGGGTCCCCCACCAGAGGTGGGGGTTTACCTAAAAGAAATTAATAACCCCACCAATCCAGCCCCGATAATAACCACCATCGGGCTGACCCTGGTCCATTTGAACAGTGCGAAACCGATCGCCAGGATGGCAAATTCCTTGGCGCCGGACAGCGAGGAGCCACCCAGGTTCCAGGCCGCGGCCGCCACCAGCCCGACGATTGCCGGCAGCAACCCATCCAGGGTGCTTTTGATGATATCGATGTTTTTCAGGCGGTTGTAATTGCGTCCGACGACCAGCATCAGCACAACGCAGGGGAGAAAGATGAAGATTGTGGCTACCAGCCCACCCAGGAAACCACCGGCCCGGAATCCGGTAAAAGTGGCCAGCATCGCCAGCGGTCCGGGGGTCAGCTGGGACAGTGCCAATCCATCCAGAAACTCCCGCAGGGTCAGCCAGTGGTACTGATCGACCATGATGTGGTTCAGCAGCGGAATCAGTACATAGCCACCGCCGACAAAGATCAGGCCGATCCGGAAATAGATCCATGCTAGAGTCAACAGCGGCACCATCAGCTGAGTCTCCGCCGCCAGATGCTTGCGCCCAGCGACCAGAGCGCAGCTGCCAGCAGCACCCAGGCGGCGTTCAGCTTGAGGAAAACCGTGGCAACAAAGGCGGCCAGCGCCATCAGAATGCTGTTAACCCCCTTGATCTGTTTGCGCCCCATGTCGATTGCCACTACCACGATCAGGCCGATGACGACTGGGTTGGTTCCTTTCAGTGCGGCCTGCAGCTGTGGCAATTCGCTGTAGGTGAAATAAAACCAGGACAGCAGCGACACCAGCAGAAAGGATGGCAGGATAAAGCCGACTGCGGCGACAATTCCGCCCCGCACACCCCGCAAATGGTGGCCGGTAAAGGTGCAGACGTTAAGAGAAAAGGGACCCAGAATCTGGCCGAAAGCCAGGCCGTGCAAAAACGCCTCGGAGGTGATCCAGTTTTTCTCTTTGACGCAGATCCGCTCCACCAGCGCGACAATCGCCATGCCGCCGCCGAAACCGGTCAGGCCAATCTTGGCAAAGGTCAGAAAAATTTTTGTCAGGCTAACATTCTGCGTTTTCTTGTCCATGCCGGAGTTATAACAGGAAGGTTTCCGGCACGGCAAGGTAAAATGCCGTCCCCCCTGTACCAACGCCGGACAGGGAATCGCTTCACAAGTTTTATACCCTGTGCTGGTGAGGCAACCGGTAATAATGGTTGACATATTCGACCGGGCGCAAGTCAATCCCAAAACAGGTGGCCCTTTTCAATCAAGATGCCGTACCGGGCATGCTGCAAAGTCGCTTCATACCAAAGCCGATCTGTGATATATTTGAAAGCCAACTCACGACAGAAGGAATACCATGGCCCACACCAGTATCATCGTCAAAGGCGCCTGCGAGCACAACCTCAAGTGCATCGACGTCGAAATCCCCCGCGACCGGCTGGTCGTCATCACCGGCATTTCCGGCTCCGGCAAGTCCACCCTGGCGTTTGACACGATCTACGCCGAGGGGCAGCGCCGTTATGTGGAGTCGCTTTCGGCCTACGCCCGGCAGTTCCTGGAGCAGATGGAAAAGCCGGATGTGGAGTCGATCGAGGGGCTCTCCCCGGCCATTTCGATCGAACAGAAGACTACCAGCAAGAATCCCCGTTCCACGGTCGGCACCGTGACCGAGATCTACGACTACCTGCGCCTGCTGTTTGCCCGGGTCGGGCGTCCTCACTGCACCTCCTGCAACAAGGAAATCACCTCCCAGACCGTTTCCCAGATGGTGGACCATATACTGACCCTGCCGGCCGGGACAAAGCTGACCCTGCTTTCGCCGATGATCCGCGGCCGCAAGGGCGAGTATAAGAAGGAACTCAATCAGCTGCGCAAGGAGGGCTTCACCCGGGTCGTGGTCGATGGCACGCTGCGGGAACTTGCTGACGAGATCGAGCTGGACAAGAAAAAGAAGCATGACATCGATATCGTAGTGGACCGGATTGTCGTCAAGGAGGGCATCCAGCGCCGTCTGGCCGATTCACTGGAAACCGCGCTGCACCATGCCGAAGGGGTGGTGAAAATATCCCTCACCCGGCCTGCGGCCACCCTCTCCCAAGGGGAGAGGGAAAACATTACCCCTCTCCCTCTGGGAGAGGGCCGGGGTGAGGGTGAGCCACCCCATACCCTGATCTTCTCCGAAAAGCTGGCCTGCGTCGATTGCGGCATCTCCTACCAGGAGATCACGCCACGGCTGTTCTCGTTCAACAATCCCCACGGCGCCTGTCCGGACTGCACCGGCCTGGGTACCCGCATGTATTTTGATGCCGAACTGGTGATACCCAACCATGAACTCTCGCTGCGGGAAGGGGCGATCGCCCCCTGGGAAAAGCGGCTTTCGGGCTGGTTCCATTTGATTCTGGATGCCCTGGCCAAGGCCTACAAGTTTGATATCCGGACACCGTTCAAGGATCTTCCGCCGCAGGTGCAGGATGTGATCCTGAACGGCTCCAAGGGAGAAAAGATCGAATTCTGGTGGGAAGAGGACGGCGATCGCCGCCATACCTACCAGAAGGAGTTCGAGGGGGTGCTCAACAATCTGCAGCGACGCTGGCGCGAGACCGAATCCGACTCGTCCCGGGAGGAGCTGGAAAAGTACATGAACGTGATGCCCTGCCCGACCTGCCAAGGGGCGCGCCTGCGCCCGGAAGCGCTGCATGTGCTGGTGGCAGGCCGTACGATTCGCGAAGTAACTTCCCTTTCGATCCGTGACTGTCTGGGGTTCTTCGAGGATCTGACGCTGACCGACAAGGAGCAGGAGATCGCCCGCCGGATCCTGAAGGAGGTCCGCGAACGGCTCTCCTTCCTGGTCAACGTCGGGTTGGACTACCTGTCGCTGGACCGCACATCCGGCACCCTTTCCGGCGGCGAAGGGCAGCGAATCCGCTTGGCGACCCAGATCGGCTCGTCCCTGGTGGGGGTGCTCTATATTCTGGACGAACCCTCGATCGGGCTGCACCAGCGCGACAACGCCCGCCTGCTGGAAACCCTCAAGCGGCTGCGAGATCTGGGCAATACCGTACTGGTGGTCGAGCATGACGAAGAGACCATTATGGAGGCCGATCACCTGATCGACATGGGACCGGGGGCCGGCGTGCACGGCGGCGAGGTGGTAGCCCAGGGGACGCCGGCCGAGGTCATGCGCAATCCCGCCTCACTGACCGGCAAGTACCTGTCGGGTGAACTGAGCATCCCGGTGCCGAACAAGCGCCGCAGAGCCGAGAAATTCATGCGGGTGGTCGAGGCCTGCGAAAACAACCTGAAATGCGTCAGCGTCGATATTCCGCTGGGGGTCATGACCTGCGTGACCGGCGTTTCCGGTTCCGGCAAGTCGACCCTGGTGATCGATACGCTGCACAAGGTGCTGGGACAGCGCCTCTACCGCAGCCGCGAGAAGGCCGGCGCGGTCAAGGATGTGCTGGGACTGGAACATCTGGACAAGGTCATCAACATCGACCAGTCCCCGATCGGCCGCACCCCGCGCTCCAACCCGGCCACCTACACCGCCGTCTTCGGCGACATCCGCGACCTGTTCTCAAATCTGCCCGAATCCAAACTGCGCGGCTACAAGCCGGGGCGCTACTCCTTCAACGTCAAGGGGGGGCGCTGCGAGGCCTGCTCCGGCGACGGCATCATCAAGATCGAGATGCACTTCCTGCCGGACGTCTATGTCGAATGCGAGGTCTGCAAGGGGGCCCGCTACAACCGCGAGACGCTGGAGGTGCATTACAAGGGCAAATCGATCGCCGAGGTGCTGGACATGACCGTCACCCAGGCGCTGGAATTCATGGGGGCCATCCCGAAGATCAGGAACAAGCTTGCCACCCTGGAGGAGGTCGGGCTCGGTTACATCAAACTGGGGCAGTCGGCCACGACCCTCTCGGGCGGCGAGGCCCAGCGGGTCAAGCTGGCCAAGGAGCTCTCCAAGCGCGCCACCGGCCGCACGATCTACATCCTGGATGAGCCGACCACCGGCCTGCATTTCCACGATATTGCCAAGCTGCTGGAGGTGATCCAGCGGCTGGTGGATTCCGGCAACACGATCGTGATCATCGAGCATAACCTGGACGTGATCAAGACCGCCGACTGGATCATAGACCTGGGGCCGGAGGGGGGCGACCGGGGGGGCGAGATCATCGCGACCGGCACGCCGGAGCAGGTGGCCAAGGTTGCGAAGTCATACACCGGCCAGTACCTGCGGAAGCTGCTCTGATGCGTTCTAAAACCGCCGAATACAATCCGGCTGCCGATGCGGGCGATCCGGAGAATCCTTTCGATCACGAGAAGCTGTTGGAACTGGCCGCCACCCGCATGCCTTTCGGCAAGTACAAGGGGACCCGCTTGGTAGATCTGCCGGAGCGCTACGTGGTCTGGTTTGCCCAGGAGGGCTTTCCACCCGGCAAGTTGGGGGATATGCTGCGAACAGTCTACGAGATCAAGGTCAACGGACTGGAGTTTCTGTTCGATCGTTTCAGGTGAGCTGTATTAGCCTTACTTACGGCCGTCAGAATATACTGATTATCCCAGCAGCCATTAAATTCAACCTGTTACAAGTGTTAATCGCTAATATTGATGTGTTGCATATAACAGTGTGCCCTTCTAAATTACTCCGCAGATCAAGCCAAACGACTGACGCAATATGGTCATAAGGCGTATCCGGTCTTTTTGGCAGTGCATTTGTATTGCCATAAATAATTGGAGCGTAGCCATACAGATAATTACAGCATTTACAGCACCGTTCTAATGCGCTTTTATTTATTATTGTCTCACTTGTTCATCCTTCCACTTCTCACTTCCTAACCCTCCGGTTTATTTGCCCGTCTAATTTTAAAATCATGTTTTTGAGTTGTTAATCCAACCGCAAAGCCATGTTTCCGCCGCTTTAAATGCTTGCACTATATATATCGATATCCATATTGATGGCACACTGTTTGCTATTATGAATTCATATATATTGGAGAAACAAATATAGATGACTATCAGAGCGAAGTTGATATTGAATGTTGTCTTGATTACCAGCGTAATCGGAATTCTTTTTGTCACCAGTTTCATGGGGATGGGTTTCATCAAAAAGAAACTTTTCTACCTGACCGAAAAGAGTACCCCTTTTCAATTACGCACCGTGGAATTTCAAAGGGCAATCCAGGCCACCACTTCTGATTTCATAAAAATCGGCGTTGCCAGTTCCAAGCAGAACTTCAACTCTTCCAAATCGGAGGCGGAACAGGGCCTGAGTGTGGTCAAGAATACCCAAC
This sequence comes from uncultured Geobacter sp., assembly GCA_964458105.1. Classification (GTDB taxonomy): domain Bacteria; phylum Desulfobacterota; class Desulfuromonadia; order Geobacterales; family Pseudopelobacteraceae; genus JACRCG01. The sequence continues at coordinate 18,640 of CAYWJJ010000061.1, read as the reverse complement.
AGGCACTGGAGGCCATGTCGGGTCACAAAAGTTCCACCCATGAAGATCTTGAGAAGATTTTCACTGAACTTGTCACGGTTACCGGCAATCGTTTGCTTGCCGAAGAAGAGGCCGCCAATGCAGCCAAACAGATCCACGAACGGCAGAACGAAACAACGACCCGTCTCAGGAATCTGGACAGGCAGATCAAAGCCCTGCAGGAGGGACGCTCAAACTCTTACGCAAAATCGGCCGAAGACAAAGACAAGATTCTGAACAGGGTGCGCAGTCTTGAGATGATGAAAACAAATCTTAAGGAACTGAAACTTGCTGTATATGAAACCGGTCAAAAAGCAGGCAAAGCCGATGCCGCCAGCATCCTGCTCGCAAAAATAGGTCAGAACTCCTTTGTTCGCGGCAATCCGAAACTTGCATCTGAAGTAAAAACTTTAACCTTCCGCGTCAGTGAACTGGGCAAAATCAGGGATGGGAGTTCATCCAAAACAGCTGAGATAATCGCTGCACTGGATGAGCTGATTGAATCGGCGACCGATGAAGGCGACAAGGAGGACGACAGGTACAACGATATAACTACCAAACAGGGAGCTTTTCAGACTCAAGCCCGCCTGGCGGTGGGATCCATGGCAGGCAACTCGGAACTGGTGGCACAGGGTATTGGCATCAATGAGCTGGTAACGCGTCTATTTGTTGTAACGACCTCTGCCGAACTAGACGCAATTGCTGCTGAAATAAACAGCGCTTACGCCAGAATCGGCGTTCTTGGCAAAAATCTTCATGAATCACTGAAGAAAATCGGGGCAAAAAAAGAGATGGACGATCTGTCCGGCGCAATTGCTTCTCTCAATACGATCAAAGGATTACTTTTTTCCGGTGATGGCGTCATTTCCAAACTCAATCGAACGCTGGGCATGCGGGCGCAGGCGACTCAAGTCTCGGTCAAACTGCGTGACATCGTTGTCGCCCAGATGGAACAGAGCAAAAAAACTGTCTCCACCGCCCAGAGTGAGCAGGAGCAATCCATTGCTACAGTAAACCGAATTGTCAGATTCAGTATGAGTTTCATTGGAATAATCAGCCTGCTGTCCATTATTGCTGGTTTCCTGTTCGGATTCTGGATTTACCATTCCATTTCCCGGCCATTGGCACAACTTCTGTCAACTACCAAGCAAATTGCCAATGGTGATCTTACTGATTTCATGACCAGCTCCAGTAAAGACGAAGTGGGCCAGGTTCAATCCTCGGTGGGCGAAATGATGCGGAATTTGCGGGAGATTCTGCAGAAGATCCACGGTGCAACCGACAACCTCGCCGCCAGTTCCTATCAACTGTCAGGCACTGCTCAGTCGCTTGAATCCGGGGCGCACCGCCAGAGCGTGCAGATAGATCAGGCTGTAACAGCAATTGCCGAGATGTCGCAGACAACGATGCAAATGGCTAAAAACAGTGCGGAAACGGCCGATGCTGCCGGGCAAATGAAAGAGCTTGTCCGCATGGGGCATAACGCAATGCACAAAACCGTTGAAGAGATGAATTTTTTCAGCAAGGTAGCCAATGAATCGTCCGGCCGGGTGACCTCCCTGGTTGAAGATTCCGAGCAGATCGGCGAGGTAGTATCGTTTATCCGGGACATTGCCGATCAGACCAATCTTCTTGCCCTCAATGCCTCTATCGAGGCTGCCAGGGCTGGTGACATGGGTCGTGGTTTTGCCGTGGTTGCCGACAATGTCCGCAGCCTTGCGGAGCGCACCAATACAGCTACCGATGAGATCGGCAAGATGGTCATAAAGATGCAGGGGAGTATTTCGCACTCCAAAAGTTCATTTGCCGCTGAACAGGCTTCCCTTCAAAAGGTTGTCGGCAATGTCGAGCAGACGTTATCTTCAATCGATGAGATCGCGTTGTTTGTAGACAAAGTCGCCGGCATGGTTCGGGAAATGTCAATCGCCGCCGATGACCAAAGCGCCGCAAGCGATGAAATAGACCGGAATATGGTCGCGATTAAAGCCGTAACGCTAGAAGTGTCCTCCTGTTTCAACGACATCAAGGAGTCGGCCGGGAGTCTTTCCAGGATTGCCGGTGATCTGAAAACCACGGTGGCCTGGTTTAAGGTGTAGCGCACAACCGGTCGGGGAACATAGATATACGGCCGATCAGCGCCGCAAGCATCTGTGTATATGTATATTACATATTAAATATAGCTCAACAGATCAAAGCCATCCCGGGGAGGGGAGAGAAATGAGACCACCAGCGGAACAGCAGTCTGAACGGATGTTTAAACAGGGATAGCGCCTTGGAAAAAGACTTACCACATCAAAGGAGGATTCAATGAAGAACGTTTCGAAACTTGCTGTTTTGGCCCTTGTGGCCGGCATGGCACTTCCGGGTGTTGTACAAGCAGCCGATGAAGGCCTTTTAAAGAGGATAGAGCAGTTATCCGGCGAGATTGAGCAACTGAGAATTCAAGTCAAGGTAAATGAGGAGAAGGCCGCAAAATCGGCAGAGGAGCAGAAAAAGCAGGGAAGCAAGCCCGAGGCAAAAGAAATCGCCGACCTGAAAGCCCAGGTCAAGAAAGTAGAAGACAAGTCAATCGGCAGATGGCTGACCATTGGCGGCGATTATCGTTTCAGGGTGGATAGCCTGCATGGAAGAACTGCGGCATATACAGATCCCAATCGGATGTTTACCAATGTTGGAGGACTTCTCCAATCGGAGGCCTTTTCACTCGGAATGGGCGTCGGATCATTGGGTATGCCGGCTGGGCCAGCCTTGGCTGCATTCATGAATTTTGGCAACACGATGAAGAGAACAAATACATACGCAGGCGCTAAGGCATTTCTTAATCCAGCCACCAACCCGCTCGTCGGAGCCATGGGTGCCCTTGCCCCCTATGGAGCTGTTGACGCCTTCAGGCCCAAAAACGAAACCCTCTACACCAACAAGTTCGGTCTCGATCTGACCGCAAAGGCAACTCAGAACATAACCGTCCACGCCAAGCTGGGTATGTACAAGAGCTTCGGCTCCCAGGACGACTCCCAGGTTACCGGCAATTACTTTGCAGACCGCGTGGGCGTATTCGATGGGACCCTCGGCCACATCCCCTCCGACAGCTACCTGAACGTCGATCGTGCCTATGCGACATGGAGCAATATCTTCGATCAACCGCTCTGGTTCTCCGTTGGCCGCCGCCCGTCAACAGACGGCGCCCCCAGCAATTTGCGGCTCAATACCGAGCGCCCCGGCAACGGAGGAGTTCCTTCATTGATGGTCAATTATGCCTATGACGGCATGACCATCGGTTATGCCCCCGACATTGATGCGCTGCCCGGTGCCTATGCCAAAATATGCTACGGACGCGGTTTTGACAGCGGCATAAAGAATGCCACAAACAGCATCAAAGATATGGACATGCTGGGCATCATCGTCAACCCCATCGACACCGATCCGCTGCGGGTCTGGCTGCAGTGGAACCATGCTTTCGATCTTCTGGATTTCCCTGTCATGAACAACACCGCCTTTGGCAACACCGCTCCTGCTACCAACCTTGGCGAAATTGACTGGGTCGGTGCCGGCGTCTTGAGCACACTCAAGAATGCGGGCCCAGGCTCACTTAATTTCTTCACCGATGTTGCCCTGAGCATGACACATCCCAATAATAACGTGTCGGGCCAGGCCGGTTTCCAGGGCCTTCTGACAGGAGAATTTTTCAATCCGGAAGCTCCCAAAGACAAGACCGGCTGGGCCGTGTCCGCTGGTGTCCGCTATGATCTGCCTTCTAAAACAAAGATCGGTTTCGAGTTCAACCATGGCTCGAAGGACTGGATTACCATGGCTTTTGCAGCCGATGACATGTGGACCAGCAAGATCGGCACACGCGGCAATGTCTATGAGCCTTACATCATACAGGAGCTCGACCTGAAACCGGTCTCTTCCTATTTCAGCAAAGCCTTCTTCAAGATCGGTTACCAGTATTACGACTTTGAATACACCGGCAGCAACAGCTGGGTCGGTGCTGCCAAGAAAATTTCCGATATCAAGCCAACCGATTTCCTATTAATGGCACCGGTTAAAGAAGCACATGATGTGTACGCTACATTTGAGGTAAAGTTTTAGTCGATAAAATGGGCCCGGCCTACTGCCGGGCCCACCCGTAAAGGAAAAGGAGACCGATCATGAAAAAATATGCTTCTGTTGTACTCGTAGTGGCCCTTATGCTGGTTTCACTTGCAATATTTTCGCAATCAGCCCAGGCGGATGAAGGAAAAATTGTAGGTACAATTTCCTCGGTGGCGATGTCAGCCGACAAGAAAACGGCCACGGTTGTACTTAAAGACACCAAGAGCAGTGAAGATGTCACGGTAATAATCACCGATGATTTGACTCTCGATAAATTCAATGACAAACGCATTGTCGAAGGGGACGAGATCCGTTGCAAGTACGAAAAGCAGAACGGCAAGAACTCCAGCAAAATGTTCAAAAAAACCGCCGGCTGCTGAGACTGGTGCACAAAAGCAGATATGATAGTTCAATTTAATAAATGCAAGACGTGCCTGTCGCAAGGCACGTTTTTTTAAAGAAATACATTCAATGATTCATATAAAACAATGGCATTAACGTCCTTGCTGCTGATTCGGAAAAAATAAAAAGGAGACTGTCTGATGAACAGGAAAATCATAGTGCTGGCTTTGATGGGCGGGCTGGTTGGTATTCATGGAAGCTTCGCTGCCGAACATCCCGGCAAGGAATATATTCTAAAAAATGGATATCAAGGACCCAAGACATGTGAGGTATGCCACCCCGGCAAGGCGAAGGAGTTTATCGGAACCGTGCATTGGACCCATGCTTCCAAAGTCGACCATGTGGATGATGTCAAACCGAATGAAGAAGTCGGCATGAAGAACCGGAACTACACGATGTGCAATGGCAATGACATCGTCAACAACCTGAAGGAGATACCTCCCAACGAAAAAGGGAAAACCAAATTTTCAGGTTGCAACAGCTGCCACCCCGGTGATCATGCCAGCGATGTGGGCAGTACCGGGCCGGCCGCCGAAGCTGCGGTCGACTGCCTGCTCTGTCACTCTGTCAAATACGATTTCAGCAAAAGAAAACCGATCAAGAGAGCAGACGGCATCGTCATCATCGGACAGGACAGAAGTGTTGAAGCTGCAGCCAACCTGGGCAAGCCATCAAACAAGACCTGCATGACCTGTCATGAAGCAGCCGGCGGCGGAGTTCTGGTCAAGCGTGGTTTTGCCATGACTGCGAACGCGGATGTGCATGCGGCAAATAAAATGGTTTGCGTAGACTGCCATATTACGAAAAACCATAAGATCCCAACCGGCTTTGACCCCAACAACTGGGCTCACGACGGGATCAGGATATCCTGCGTCGGCCAGTGCCACACCGAAAAACCTCACAAGGACGCCGAGATCGACCAGCATTCTTCCAAGATCGCCTGCCAGACCTGTCATATCCCAAAAACCGGTGGGGCCTTTGCCAAGGATTTTACCAAATGGTCAAAACTTGATAACGGATTTTATGAACCTTCAACGTTGAAAAAAGAAATCAATGAAACAAGCCCGGTGTATGCCTGGTACAACCTGACCGTCGCCAACCGTCCCGAATTCATCGGGCCGAAAGGCAGCAGAACAGACGGAAAGAGCAAGATATATCCTTTCAAAGTTTTCCAGGGCAAGGCCTATTACAACAAGAAAACGGGTAAACTGCTCTCGATGGATTTTGCGCCGCCATCCGCCACGGGAGATACATTGGCCGGGGTGGCTTCCGCTGCCAAAATCCTTGGCATCACAGACTATGAACCGGTTCCGGGATGGCAGACCATCTATTTTGGCAGCAATCACCAGGTTGCTCCCAAGAAGAACGCACTTTCCTGTGCAAATTGCCACGCTCCCAACGGAATTCTGAATTTCAGGGAACTTGGCTACAGTAACGAGGAGATCGATAAGCTTACCAAACCGGAAATCTATTTCAACCGGCTTCTTAAAAAGCAGGAAGATTGGTAGACCGGTATTGTAATGAAGTGAATATTTAGCATGTCAGGACATCTGAAACCGGAAATGAGACAGGCACTTGCAGATATTTGCAGGTGCCTGATCCAGTTCTCTTGTCCGTTTTTTTGAGAGAACCTTGATGATCCTGTCCGACATTCGCATCATTTCCAAGCTCAGTGCACAGCGCAGGAAATACAGGGATCGAAGCAGCGCACCAGACGCTCGCAGGCGGTTTTGACCTGATCATAGCCGGCGCCATCCAGCGCGGCGACCAGCTCCTTCAGGGAGCCCGCGATCGCTGCCTGGTTGATGGCGGTGGGGGTGATGATGTTGGCGCCCGTGCATATTCCTCGCACATCGAAACGGTAGCTGTGCAGCAGGACCCCGCGCGGCGCCTCGATCAAGGCGGTTCCTTGGCCGGATGAGGGAATAGCCGCGACCGGCTTTTCCTTGCGAAGGCCTTCGGCCAGCAGTTGGGTGATCAGCGACCGGGCCAGTTCCGCGGCCTGATGCAGCTCGACCGCGCGAGCCAGCAATGATGCGCTGATAGGGGCACCGCTCAGCTGTTCTCCATATTCAGCCGGCATTGCCAGATTCAGTCGCGCCAGCGGCCCCACCATGTAGACTGTTTGGCCGTCAAAGCGGCTGACCTTGGCATGGGAGTGCGATTCGATCTGCTCGTTCATCCATTCTGCAGCTAAGTCAGCCGGAACAGTTTCTCCGCTGGCAGTCAGCAGGAGCTCCCCGAACAGCGGCGGACCGCCGCTGACGGCGCAGGCTGCGGGGGGCGGCAATGGCGGCAGTGTTTCCTGCAGGGCGGAAACGAACCGGATCGCGGCTGCCAGATCGTCACGAATTCCCTCCAGCCCATCAGCCAGACACTGCAACTGCTCCGGCTCCGGCACCGTTCCCAAGCCACCCACGGTCAGGTTGAAGGGGTGGATCGCCCGCCCGCCGACCGTCTCCTGGATCAGGTTGCCGAGGGCTTTGATTTTCAACCCATACTGCAGTTGCTGCGGAGCCACAGCTGCCAGGCCGGGAAAGCCACCTGCCCCCATGTAGTCGGGCAGCGCCAGGCAGAAGAGGTGCAGGGCATGGCTCTCGATCTGCCCCCCCAGCACCGCCAGTTGTCGAAGCAATCCGGTCTGGCGCGACACCGGAACACCCAGCGCCTTTTCTACCGCCTTCAGGGCCGCCACCTTGTGAACCGTGGAGCAGATCGAGCAGATCCGGCAGGCGATCTCTGGCACCTCATCGTAGCGCCTGCCGACCAACAGCGCCTCGAACAGGCGTGGCGATTCATGCAGATGCAGTCGGGCATCCACGATCCGCGCCCCATCCCTGACCAGCTCGACATAGCCGTGCCCCTCAACCCTGGTCAGAATATCGATCCTGCCCGCGCCGCTCATGGTTTCCACTCCGGACAGAAACGTCTCAAGCGTTCACGCACAATTTCCTCGCCATGGCCCTTTTGCAGATAAATCTCCAGCGCCTCGCCCAGGTTGGCTTCCGGCACCGGTCCCCGGCACCCCTCGCAAGGCACTGCCAGGCTTGGGCAACGGGCGCCGCAGCCGCCCAAAGTCAAGGGACCGAGACAGAGTGCGGAGCGTTCCGTCAGCAGGCAAAGCCTTTCTTTCATGCGGCATTCGGTGCAGACCGGGTAGCTGATGGTTGCCGGCAGCGCCCCGCGCAGCAGTCCGCCCATCAGTCTGAGCAACTCTTCTTTTTCAGGCGGGCAGCCGTTGATGGCAGTATCGACTGTCACCAGAGTATGCAGCGGTTGGGGTGCGAAGCTTTCTGCGGCTGTCTCACTGGAGCCATAGACCTGCCATCGCAGCAGTTCACGGTTTTCATCATTTCTCAGGGCCGCCACTCCGCCCCGGACCGCACAACTGCCCAGAGCAATCAGATAGTGACTATGACGGCGAAGTGCCAGCAGCAGCTCTCGTTCGTGCGGCATCGAGACACACCCCTCCACCAGTGCGGCATCATACTCCCCCTCCAGAACAGCTGGTGAACAGGCCATCGGAAAGAAGTGGAAGTCGAACTTTTCCAGTAGTTGCGGCAGTTCCGCTTCACAGTTCAGTAGCGAAAGCTGACATCCGGAGCAAGCGGTCAAGCCCGCGATGGCCAACCTCAGTTTATTCATGCCAGGGTTCCCTCAATCCCCTGCAGCCGGGCATAACTGAAGACCGGACCGTCGATGCAGCAGAGACAGCTTCCAACCGCACAATGACTGCAACGCCCCACTCCGCATTTCATGCGTCTTTCCAGCGAAAGGTGAATCCGGTCGTCGGCAAGTCCGAGCTGTTTCAGACCGGCCACCAGATGGGGGTAGACTACCGGCGGACCGCACAAGGCGGCATAAGTCCGCTCCGGTACAATCGTTATCTGGTCCAGCAGAGCCGGCAACAGTGCGACCCGACAGTTGGGCGGCCCATCAAGGCAATGCTCCGGGCGGTCAACCGCCAGTTGAATCCGGATGTCGCTGCGCTGGCCAAGTTCCAGCAGTTGATCCAGAAAAAGTAGCGCTCCCGTTTCCCGTGCGCCGTACAGAAGCGTAAGTTTTCCCCAACGTCGGCGCTGTTGCAGCAACGCCAACATCAGCGAACGCAGTGGAGCCATCCCCAGGCCGCCCGCAATCAGCAGCAGATCCTGGTTTTCATAGCTGGCGATTGGAAATCCGCGACCGAAGGGACCGCGCAGACCCAGCACATCTCCCGGCACAGCCATGCGCAACGGCGATGTGACATGTCCCACATGCCTGATGCAGAGTTCGATTACTTGATTGCTTGTGGGGAGCCCGCAGTACGATACCGGAATCTCGCCGACTCCGGGCAGTGACAATTCCAGAAACTGGCCGGGGAGGAATGAAACTGCTCCGGTATCGCCAGCCGGAGCCTGACAGGTCAGCTCGTAAAAGGTGGTATCGGCATTCAGGCTGCGGGTACTTGTAATGGTTGCAGCTATGGGGAGGCTGGTGCTCATGTTGTCCAGCCCTCCAGTCTCGCCGCCAGGGGCCGCAGATCCAGGCCGGCCGGGCAGACCGCCCGGCAGCGGCCACAGGCGACGCAGCTGGGAATCCCTTCCAGCTGCCCGAAACCACGGTATTTGTGCCGGTAGCGATAGCGAAAACGCTGCGCCCGGTCCTTCTGGAAACTCTGACCGCCGGCCACTTCGGCGTGGCTTTTGAACAGGCAGTTGTCCCAGAGTCGTAAACGTTCGGCGGAGCTGCCGTCCAGTCCGCCAAACTCAAGCACATCGAAGCAGGAGCAGGTTGGACAGCAAACAGAGCAGGCCCCGCAACCCAGACAGTGATCGGCAAGTTCCTGCCAGCCGGGCAATGTGCAGTCCAGCTCTGATTGTGGTGGCGGTGGAAGCTGCTGTCCGAAAAAGCGCCGGGTGTCCTCGGGAAGAATCAGTTCCCGTTCTTCGATCAGTTCTTCCAATACCTCAAGCAGTTCCATGCCGTGCGGGGAGGCGCTGCTGACTGCAAAACCGTTGTCAATGCGTTGCAGAAACAGATCGCCGGAAGCTGCCGGCGAAGAAGGATGGAGATGGCATGAACAGAGATCATCCGGGACACAGGAGGTGCCGATCAGGGTCAGTGCGGCACGTCGGGCGGCGTAGAGCGGATCAGGGTCGTTTCCGAGAAAAAGTTGGTCAAGATAGTCGATCCCGGCCAAGTCACAGGGATGGAGCCCGATCAGGATTAGACGGGGAGTGTCACTCTGTGGCTCCTGGTAGCCTGAGCCGGCCTGATAGGTCAGAATGGTTTCACGGGGATGCAGCAGAAATTTCTTGGGTGGCAGCAGGGTGCGGACTGTCGTAAGATCGGGCAGAATGCCCGGCGGAATCGGCACAAAGCGAGCCACGCCGTCATCTCCCTTAAGCGGGCCATACAATTCGCCTTGCCGACGCAATAGCTCCATCAGCTGTTGTAAGTGGTTTGTTGCAATGAAATTTACTGGCATGACGATCCTCCCGATCAATCTGGTCGGCAGGATAATTATAACAGTATTCAGTGGATTAACAAACTATACTTAATAAAAACCAATGTTTACTCAGGGTTTTTTCTTACTGTTGAGGGTTGGACGGATTTGGTTCCACGGATTAATTTAACAAAAAGTCTGCTTTTATATCCGACACTCTTCGCCAGTTCGGTAGCCTGACCGATAACACATTCAGCTGATGCCATCCGCGAGCAGACCACCTTGGGAGATTTGACGGTCTTTAACCCGTCAAGCAGGCTGAGAAGCTCGATCCATTCACATAGCTCCTCAAATCTTTCCTTATTGAACCATTCAGTACCATCGCTCTCGTGAATCAATAGATAAGTACGGCTAGCAGGAAGAATGAACATGTTCTGCACATTTCGATATTTGAACTGGTTGGACGTCTCGGCTTTATCAGCCCGCCACCACTCCAGCAGTGCCGCCAGCAACTCGGTGCTGCGGCAATGGATATCCCGATCATGGTCTTTCATCAATAGCTGTCGCAGCATCCAGTCGAGTCCGTACCGGACCGGGTCCACCGGAAAATCACGCAGCACGAGCCAAGCCAGAACCAACCTGGTAGCAGCTTGATCCGAAAAACGGCTTGCAACTCTGATCTGGAACAGATGGGCATCCATTGCCACTGGTTTTTGGATCAGAATCTGCTGGAGCCTGTCAAAACAGGCTGCCAGTTCCTTTCCTTTTTTGAGATTGGTTCGACGAGAGCTGCGGGCCACCCCTTTTCGTGGTGAAACTTCTGTTTCAGATTTGGCGGACTCGCTGGCAAGAGCTGAAAGAAAGTCATCAATCGCTTGCGGCAGTTCATCCTCATCAAGACCCTGCATTCTCCGTATGCCGGATAGTGGGATCAGTCTCAGAAGTTTCCGGAATAAAAAGTTCAGTTTGGCAAACTCAAGCTGCTTGCGTTCGTCCTCCAGCGATACAGCCCCGGCACCGTTCAAGTGTTTGTAGAGCGCACTCCATGGGCCTTCCGCATCGTCCTGCACCTGTCTGAAATCCAGAAATACATGGAACTGATATTCGCGCAGCTCAACATACAGCCCCTTTTCACTCAACTCCCTTGCTGAACGCAGGTATTCAAGCCCCTGAGTCAGGTCCTTGAAAATTATATAGAGATTGCTCTCACAGCCCGTTTTAAGCGCCTCGCCCAATGTGGTTCTTTCCAACTGCTGATCGCCGCCTTCTTTTGCGCGGGCAAATAAAACCGACTCCCGTATCCAGCCGGAGGTCGTCGCATGACAGTTGTTGTATAATACGAGGACTTTTTGATCTTTAACCCGGTTTGAATAGGCAAAAACGTTCTCATCAACACGGTTTCCGGCGTGGAAATCATACAAAACAAAATTTTCTGAACCGGAAAACAGCCAGCGGTGGCGAAGAAGCGGAAATATCCACATTTCGTGGCCGCGAACCAGCCCTTCGTCAACCTGCTCGTCCCAATAAGCCCGTTTATATTCCATGCCATACTTCTCGTGAAACCCTTCGATCTGTCCATGGCCGATCATCGGCAGCCCCGGCATGGTCGCAAGCAGCACGCAGGCGCCGAAGTATTTGCCCTGGGAGCCGAACTGCGCAACGGCGGTCTTCTCGTCCGGGTTGTTCATGAAGTTTACAAATCGCTTGAGAACCTCATGATTGAATTCCAGTACATTCTTGATCGTCTGGCGATATTTGGCATTCTCCTCGGTTTTGAGCATATTCATGAAGGCGCTGTTGTAGACCCGGTGCATGCCCAGCGTCCTTACAAAATAACCTTCCATCATCCAGAATGCTTCCGCCAACAGCAGTGTGCCGGGAGCCTCAACAGCAACGCGGTCCACGACCTCCCGCCAGAACTCGACCGGGAAAACGGCATTGAACTCGTCTTTGCTCATGCCGTGCTCGGCACGGGACGGAATCCCGCCGCCCAGGCCGCGCAGCGGAAACCAGAGACGCTGGTAATGCTTTTTGGCAAGGGTCATGGCGGCATCGAAGCGGATGATCGGAAAATTGCGGGCAACGTGCAGAATGGTCTGGATGACCGATTCGCGCACTTCCGAAATCAGGTAGTTGAGCTGAGCGGTGTCATTCCAAGGTATGCTGGTTCCGTCATTGCCGTGATAGATATAGCGGGTACGGCCATCACGGCGATCGTAATGCCGGAATACCACGGCGGCATCGCTCTTGTTCCAGTAACCATCCTCGATCTGAAGACAGACATTTGCATCCTGGGATAGGTCTTCGCCGTTGAACTGATAGGTGGGAAAAGGAGGATAATCGGTTTGAACGAACCAGTCCGGGTGCTGGATAACCCAGCGGGAATAGATCCCGGTATGGTTTGGAACCATGTCGCTGGCCAGACGGATACCGCGCTTTAAGGCCCTCTCCCGCAGGTTGGCCAAGGCTTCCCAGCCTCCCAGATCGGCAGCGACTTCGTAGTCATACAATGAATAGGCCGATGCGATTGCATCCGGGTTGCCGCAAATCTGTTTGATCCGTTGCGAAGCCGCGGAACGCTCCCACAAACCGATCAGCCAGAGTCCGGTGAATCCCCATCCTGCCAGGCGATCAAGCTCTGCGTCCGGCACCTGATCAAGGCGGGTGATCGGGTACCCATGCACGCGGCTCAACTGATCAAGCCAGACATAAACCATCTTGGCCATCAGAACAACATTGGACATCCAGTCGGCATCCGGAGAAAACTGTTCATATTCGGGATAATCAATGCCGGCAAAGACCGAGCCCCCCCCCGCATGCCCGGCATGTCCTTCCGCAGAGCCGGCACTGCGCCCGAACTCCAGCACAGGCGGCGGCCCGGGGTCACCGCCCCCCATTCCACGTTCCCGCTGTTCTTCATGCAGAATATCAAGAGCAACCTCAACCTCATGGATAATCTCGGGAGGAAGTATGGAGTGCCAATGACTCCGGATGTAACCAACCTGTCCAGCCAAAGAGTCTGGTGATGAATTGATAGCCGCCATAAGCGCTTCAATCAGTGTGAGCTGGCGGCCCGCCAGAACCGGTCCTACTTTCAAAGACTGATTCAGGGCGTTTACAATGTTTGCGTAGTGGGGAGAGGTTGACAGCGGGCGATCGTCAACAAGTTCACGGAAGCTTTCGATTGCCGGATTGACAGCCGCCAAACGGAGCAGAATCATCTCGCGCAGCAGCTGATTGGTTCGCCGCTCCCGGAAGTCGGGGTTTTCAAGCCAGTCAGATTCGTCTGCCACGCCCTTTAAAACATCAGCCGGCGGAAACAACGCTACAAAACGTCGTGCGGTGCCCCTCATTTCCCGACCGGCCGGATCAATATTGCTCTGTTTCAAAGCATGTGACAAAGCAGGGCCGACAGCCACCGAATCGATAAGATGCCGAAATGCATGCGTGAGAGACGCATACAGGTTCAGCTCCCCCGCATGCACCGAAGCGGCGCTTTTGGGACGAATGCTGTTAAGTTTGAACGCCAGCTGACGGAAAAAAAGTATCCGCGGCATGCCGTGTTCTTTGATACGCCCTGAAAGCGTACCCAGATCAAGGGAACGCCAGTAGTGGGAGGATATCTGGATATCGTAGGGGAAATAAACGTCAGTACCGCTCTGATAAGTCATAGTGTATCCAGTCGCGGAAATCCGGGATGTCAGGCATGATTGATTATTTGAATGATTATTTCAGTCCGCAATAATACATCAGCCTGTCACTGCTTTTTCGAGGCTTTTGTACTCTTGGAACTTTTCTTGGTTGTTTTTGTGCCCTTTGTTTTTTTGGAACCCTTCTTGGCTTTTTTGATCTTACCTTTTTTGCCTTTGCTGATCTTGCGCGGTTCCGGATTGAACTCATCACGGATGTTGCTAAGCAGCACCGAAGTTTCTTCCATCGTAGGATCCGCTTTTTTAGCGGCTTCGAGGGTTTCCTTGGCTTCGTTCAGTTTGCCGGCCTTCATGTAGAGGCGCCCCAGGGCATTCAGGGAGCGGGCATGGTCAGGCTTGATCTCTATCGCCTTTTTATAGCTGGCTACGGCACTTTCGTAGTCCTTCTTGAAATCATAGATCAAGCCCAGCTTGTAATGATTATTGGGGTCATCGGGAGTCAATTCGACAGCTTCTTTCAAAAGAACAGTAAGCTCGTCGTACTGTTTGTTTTTCACATAAATCGACACGAGCGCCGATCGTGTCTCGGAATCATCCTTATGCAGGGCCAAGACCTTTTTGTAATGGCTGATGGCCTTGTCGTTGTCACCTTTAGCCCTGTACATGGCGGCAATCTCGCGATTTGCATCGGCATCGTTCGGACTGTAGGCAAGCACTGAATTGTACGATGAGATTGCCAGGCCGGTTTCCTTGCTTTTCGCAAACAGGCGGGCTAATTTGAGATGGATGTCGGGGCTTTCGGGGCGCAGCTTGAGAAATTCGGAATAATGGCCAACCGCATCCTGGTTAGCACCTCTGGAATAGCGAATGTCTCCCAGCCTCAAATGCGCTTCAGCGTTGCCGGGGTTGACTTTGATGGCCCTTTTGTAAGCCACTACAGCCTCATCAAGTTGAGCCTTTTTTTCGTAGAGAATTCCGAGATTCAGATAAACGTCACTATTGGTGCTGTTGAGGTGAGCTGCTTCGCGATAGGCCTCAAGCGCCTCGGCATCTTTTCCGGCAGCCCGGTAGATGTGCCCCAGCTTTTCATGGGACAGGACATCCCCTGGGCGTTCTTTTACCGCAGCTTTGAGAAGATCAATTTCCTTGTCGGAACCGCTTGCGGCGGGTTGCGCCGGCAATTTTCCGGCAGCAACCGGCGGGACCCTGCTTTTACCACCCAACAAAGAGTGGTAGTCGGCCAGCTTGGCATCCCCCTTTTTTTCGTAGATACCGGCCAGCATCAAATGGACTTCACGGTTCTGGGGGTTGGCGACTTCAGCTTTTTTCAGCTGTTCAATCGCCTGATCGAGATTGTTGCGCTGGATATTGATAGCGGCGCTGCCGATATAAGCTTTTTCATAATTGGGATTGGCTGTCACCGCCCGGCGATACTCTTCCAGGGCCTTGTCCGGTTGACCCGTTGCGCTGTATATTTCAGCCAGCCCGGCAAATATTGAAGGGTCGCGGGTCAGTTCTTTGCCGGCTTCGTTGTAATGGTATATCGCCAGGGGATAAACCTTGCGCTCCGCAAAAATGCGCGCCATTGACTTATGGTAAATCGGATTCTGAAGCGAAGTCAGACCGCGGGCCAGTTCGACCGAAGCTTCGTCATCCATACCTTTCTGAGCATACAGCAGCCCCAGGTTGCCACTGGCACGGGCGAAAGAGGGCTCCTGCTGCAGAGCCTTTCGATATTCACCAATAGCACCATCGACATTGCCGACACGCTCCAATTGCACAGCACTCACAAAATGGGCCGCAGCTCCATCTGGACACATGGCAATGATGTTTGCTTCCGTCTGGCGCATCAGAGAATCATCCTGAACACCTTGCAGAGAGCCGACCATATCCAACGCCTCTTTACATGGATCGGCCCCCAATCCCCAGCTGAATCCGGTCAAAAACAGAGCGGCGCACATCAGCGAAAGGCATGATAGCAATATACGCATAATTAGCATATCCTTAGTTTCAAGAAGTAGTGGTGGGCGGGATTATACACATGAACATGCCGGATTTCAATATTATAGGCTAAATGCTTGATTATTTGCCTCAGAATGGGATAATGTCACAGCAGTTGTGACACAATCAATTAGCAGCACAACGAATCCTAGCAGGGGTTTTTATGAACAGGGAACTTGAAATCATGATCATGACCGCCAGCGATTTGCCGACCATTCCGGTAGTCGCCACCAAGGTCATGCAGCTCATAGAAAGTGAAAATGCATCTGCCGAGGAACTGGCCAAAGTTGTGGCTTCCGACCCGGCGGTTGCGGCCCGAGTGCTAAAAATCTCAAACTCGTCCTTTTACGGTTGCCAGCGGCAGATCCAGACACTTTCGCATGCCATCGTGGTTCTCGGGTTTGGCACACTGAAAAGCCTGGTTGTTGCGGCCTCGGTAAAACAGGTTTACAAACCTTACGGACTCACCGAAAAAATGCTCTGGGAGCACTCTTTCGGTGCCGGCCTGGCTGCCCGCATAATAGCCAGCAAGACTCATGCGGCAAACGAGGAGGAAGCCTTTCTGGGTGGACTTTTCCATGATATCGGCAAAATAATCATGAACAACATGGACAGCCAGCAGTTTCAGGCCGCCATGCAAAAATGCTATAATGATCAAATATCGTTTTCAGAAGCCGAGCATCAGGTATATTCCTACACGCACTCCGAGGTCGGCGGACTGGTTATAAAAAAATGGAATTTTCCGGATATTCTGATGTATGCGGTCTTAAAGCATCACACCTTTGATTTTGCAGCAGACGACGACCCCTACCAAGTACGTCTGGCATGCGTAGTCGGCCTTGCCAACCTGTTCTGTCATAAAATTGGGGTAGGTATGCGCGAACCGGACGACAGCCTTGAACTCCACGAGACCATTCCCGCAAGACTGCTTGGAATTGATCAACAGAAAATGGACGCGTTGCTGGATTTTTTCAACACCGCCTATGAAAAAGACAAGAGTTTTTTCGGCTGATCCATGCTTTGAAACAAAGCTTGATTATTCCAGCATTTCTTTCAGGTAATCTAAAATGCTCTTCCGGGCTTTGCCTGACGAGCGGTCCCTGGCGTTCTGAGATATTTCAACCAGATCGTGCTCCGGTGCCCTGTTTTTTTTCTTTTTATGCTCATCCGCAAAACTGCCCCCGCTGTAAGTGCCTCCAGGAGTAGCTGCCTTTGACCCGCTGACTTCATTCACCTGATCTGTCATACACACCCCCTCGCTGGCACTACAAAGATGAAAATTGATTTTATTGTAATGAAATAGTATCATCGCACTTTTATTACATCAACAAAGGATGCATATGATACGCACCATCCTCACTTATCCCAGCCCGGAACTCAAGAAGAAATCTGTTCCGGTCACTGTCATTAATGACACCGTCCGCGAACTGGTCAAAGACATGGCTGAAACGATGTACAACGCCCCGGGCATAGGCCTGGCCGCCCCGCAGATAGGCGTTCACCAACGCATTATCGTCATTGATATTTCAGCCTCGGACGAGCCGCCCCAGCTGATTGTCGCCATCAATCCGGTCATCATCCACGCGGAAGGCGAGGCGTATGAAGAAGAGGGCTGCCTCTCGGTGCCCAAGTATGCCGCCAATGTTCGCCGTCACGCCCGCGTTGTTGTCAAGGCTCTTGACCAGGAAGGTGTTGAGTGCACCTGGCGGGCGGACGATCTGTTGGCGATCGCGTTCCAGCATGAAATCGACCATCTGGACGGCATCCTTTTTGTCGATCACCTCTCACCCCTCAAGCGCGAACTGTTTCAGCGCAAAGCCCGCAAGGCTGCCGAGGAGACTCGATGACCGGCTGGCGAATAATATTCATGGGAACCCCGGACTTTGCCTGTCCTACCCTTCAAAAACTAATCGACTTGAATGAAAACCTGCTAGCTGTTGTAACGCAACCCGACCGTCCCAAAGGGCGCGGACAACAACTGATGCCGCCGCCGGTAAAGGAACTGGCCGTCAAGCATGGCATCCCGGTATACCAGCCACCCAAGGTTCGCGAAACGGACTTCGTTGAACTGGTTCGGAAACTTGAACCGGATGTCATCGTGGTGGTCGCATTCGGCCAAATTCTTCCCAAGGCGCTGTTGGACATCCCTCCGCACGGCTGCATCAACGTCCATGCGTCACTTCTTCCCCGCTATCGGGGAGCCGCTCCGCTAAACTGGTGCATCATCAACGGCGAAGCTGAAACCGGGGCCACGACCATGCTGATGGATCCCGGCCTTGACACAGGACCGATGCTGCTGCAGCAGAGAACACCGATTGATGAAAACGAAGATATCGTTTCGCTGCACGACCGCATGGCCGCCCTGGGTGCAGAACTGCTTGCGGAAACACTAAACCGTCTTAAAAGCGGGGATATCACTCCTCAGCAGCAGAGCAATGACAACACCTGCTACGCCTCAATGCTCAAGAAAGAAGACGGCCTTATCAACTGGCGAAAAGATGCCCGGGCCATACATGATCAGGTGCGAGGCATGTCGGTCTGGCCGGGAGCCTATACCTTTCTCGGTGAACAGGTGCTTAAGATCTACCGCACGCGGGTCGGCAGCGGGAGCGGGTCACCCGGAGCGGTGCTGAAGTCATCGAAAGGCCAGCTGGAAGTGGCCTGCCTGTCAGGCAGCCTGTTTATTCAGGAACTGCAGCTGGCCGGCAAAAAGCGTCTTGAAACCGGCAGCTTTCTGGCAGGGTTTCCGATTGCCGAAGGCGCGCTGCTGGGCGGCGCAACTGCCGGAGATGCCGCATCATGACCAGTACCGACAAGAATGTCTCGCCGCCGCGCAAACGGCTGTTTGTAAGTCTGATGGGCTTGACCTGCCTGATCGTGGTGGCGGTCATTTTCCTGATCTGGTGGATCCCAAACCGTGGACTGGCGAACATCCACCCCAACCTGCCCCATGTCGTAGGCATCATCATGGTCGTGCTTTCCGGTGCGGCGATTCTGGGCACCGGCCTGCTTGTGCTGACAACCGCGCTTGGCAAGGATATCTTTT
>CAYWJJ010000060.1:0-24107 GCA_964458105.1 uncultured Geobacter sp. | reverse complement strand
TACGGGCGTTTTCCTTTTCAACATCCCTGTCTTTCATAGAACTTTTGACACTATCCAACTCGTAACTGATGAGACCCGGCCAACATCTCGCCAAATTTAAAAGCCTATCCGCATACATAATGATTATTGGTGTAACTTGCTGAAATGACATTTAATATCATGCTGATTAACATCCCATCATGGATGTTAAAAGGGGTCTGGCCAACATGCCGGATATTTATAGCCATGAACTTCTGCCGGCTGAAAGTCTTGCTTAAAGCTCAAGTTGTATAGGTGTGAGTTCATTAATGCGCAATATAATTCAGCGTATACCAAATGTCAAAGGCGATTCATTATTCCGTGTCGAGCCAAAGAAAAAGGCAGCACCGGAGGCGCCGCCTTCATATCATTCCGTTTTTATCCGATTCCTGATTATAGCGATTCAGATCCGACCTGAATCTGAACGCAATATCGACCGGGTTATTTGCTTACAGCCCTTAAGGGTTCCACGGAACCCGTGGCCAACTGATTTGCCGGAAGATAAACCGACGAATCGCAACGTGGCTCGTTGCCTTCAACTGATTGCAGGGAATCATTTTCGTGCAGACGGCTGAGGCGATAGGATAGCTGCCGTCTGGTCATGCCGAGCAGTCTGGCCGCTGCGGACAGGTTGCCGCGGGCTTTGTCCACTGCTGTTTCCACCAGCATACCCTCCACCTGTTCCAGTGTCATGACGCCGTTAAAAACCGCCTCGCACAATTCCTTCCCGGTTTCCCAGCGACTGGCGCCCAGGCTGCCGTTTATGCCGAGTCCGCCGTTGATGTCGAGGCTGAATTCCTGGGGAAGATCATCGGAGAATGATGAAAACATCTGGTTTACTTCGATACGGGTGCCGCTGGGGGCGAGAATAACGCCGCGTTCGATCACATTCTGGAGCTCGCGGATGTTGCCTTGCCATGAATTGGCGAGCAGTGTCCGCTTGGATTTGTCGGTGAATCCGCGCAGTTTCTTGCCGTGGATCGCCGAAAATTTCTCCAGGAAGTTTTTGGCAAGCGACGGGATGTCTTCCTTGCGCTCCCTGAGCGGCGGGATGCCGATCTGGTAGGCGTTGAGCCGGTAATACAGGTCAGAGCGAAATTTGCCTTCCTTGACCAGCAGCTGCAGATTGATGTTGGTTGCTGCAACCAGGCGTACATTGACCTTGCGGGTTTTATGGTCGCCTAGCCGCTCGATCTCGCCTTCCTGAAGCACACGCAACAACTTGGCTTGTGCGGAAAGGGGCAGGTCGCCGATCTCGTCAAGGAACAGCGTGCCGCCGTTGGCCCGCTCGAAGCGTCCGGGACGTGAGGTGAGTGCGCCGGTATAGGCGCCTTTTTCGACGCCGAACAGTTCGGCTTCCACCAGGTCGTGAGGAATGGCGGCGCAATTGATGGCTATAAACGATTCGCTGCTGCGGGATCCCATTTCGTGCAATGAACGGGCGAAGACCTCTTTGCCTACGCCGGTTTCTCCCAGCAGCAGCACTGTGATCTGGGTTTTTGCCGCCTGTTTGAGCAGTTCATAGGCCGCACGGAAGGCCGGAGAATTACCTACAATGTCAGAAGGCAGTTTTTCCTTCTCGTTGATGGCTGAGCGCAGCTGTACGACCTCGGTTTGCAGGTTGATCAGCTGCTCGGCAATCGACTCACGGTTCAGGAAACGGGTGTAGTCGGCCGCGTCTTCCCATTCCTCGACCGGCTTGCCGATAATGCGGCAGCTTTTTTCCCCCATGCCGACGCATTCGACCTCCTTGTACAGAATCTGGCGGCCCATGAAGGCCGAAGTATAGCCGCAGGCATAGCCGATCTGGCTCCAGCACATCGGTTCGCTGCAAACCCCGTAGCGGTGGCGGTGCCACTGGCCTTCCCATGAATTTTCCCACAGGAATTCTCCATAAAACGTGCCGGCGATGCGGTCAAACTGAACCTTGATCGGAGTGACCTTAGCGCCCCCTTCCAGCATGTGGAGATGCGGACCCGTCATGAAGACGTCCAGATCACTGCCGTTTTTGGAGCGTGTGCGGGCAAGCTCAAAATCCCGCATGCCGGCTTCGTAGCCCATTCTAGTCAGAAAGCCCCGTGCCCGGTCCATGCCGAGCGTGTCGATCAACTCCCAGCGTAATGTTGCCTGCGCTTCGGAATGGACGAGCAGCATGCGGTGTTCATGCAGCCAGATCTGGCCGGTATCGGCACAGAACAGCAGCCGCGCCCGCAGATCGCTGTTGGTTGTGTCGCAGGCGCTGGTTTCGATTCTTTGAGGTTTTGCCATGATCACCCTGTTTATTATGACGCATACAAATATGCGGGAGATGTTCACCCACATGCTCGATAGCTCTGAAGTCGTTGCGGCAACATCAGATATGCACGAAACCGATAAACCGCAGTTATATTACAGCCGCTATTGCTACTATGCAAGCAAGAAAAATAATAGCGCCATTTTAAGGTGTCAAGTCTTGTAAGCATAGTTTCGATGAGCTGTTGCGGTCTGTAATCCTCCTTGGCTTTATCCCTCCATATCGCAAAACCATTTTATAAAACAAGTGCGCTATTTTTGTGACCGACTCCTGGTTTTTGATGTTCGCTGGGTGGTTCGACAAAATTGTTACAATCGCCGGAGCATCCGGCTGATTAGTTACAAAATTGTCAACTGTCGATTTGGGTGCGTCGTACCCAGTTGAGGTCGATTGCTGTTTGTGGGCGATGAGTCGTTGATGCGTTTCTTGCCAATAAGCCTTATCAGGCGGGGGCTTTGATGCAACTGCCGGGGTTGTTCGGGTCTCGGTGTGAAATAATGTAACGTTGTTTGGCATGGACCGTGCTCTAGTTGAGGTGATTGATCGTGATATGCAAAGCAGGCTTTTACATATTTGTATTGCAGACAAACATTGTTTGTGCGGAGTTGTGCGTGTATGGGACACGAGCATGGCAAGGCACAGTATAGCTGCGGCTACGCCGCCGCCACGAACCTGTAGGGGGAGATGAAATGAAATTTCCAAATCCGCACGATTTCAAAACCATTCCGGGAACAGAAGGTTGGGAAAGAATGTATCCGTACCAGTACCAGTTCGTCACCGACGACCCGGAGCGCAAGGAGTACGAGGAAAAGGCTTTCTGGTTCTACGATGGTTTACATTACCCCGAAGCGATCTACCCGTTTGACACGATTTGGGATGAAGCCTGGTATCTGGGGCTGTCCCAGTTCAACAACCGAATTTTCCAGGTTCCGCCAGTGCGTGGTGTCGATCACCGCATCATAAACGGTTACGTCTTTATCTCGCCGGTACCGGTTATGGATCCGGCGGAGATCGGCAGCCGTGTGCCGAACTTCATGGAGCGTGCCGGTTATTATTACAAAAACTGGAATGAGCTTGAGGCCAAATGGGAAGTGAAGATGAAGGCGCTCATCAAGCAGATCGAGGATTTGCCGATTTCGAGGTTGCCTGATCTGGAAGACATCAGTGTGGTAACCGAAGGGCTGGGTGAGTCCAAGGGATTTCATCTGATCAAGGCCTATGACGACCTGATCAACATGGGCATCCAGTGCTGGCAGTATCACTTTGAGTTTCTGAATCTCGGCTACGCCGCCTATGTCTTTTTCCTGGATTTCGTTCAGAAACTGTTTCCCAGCGCCCCGTTGCAGCGTGTGACACAGATGATCGCAGGCATTGACGTTATCATGTACCGCTCCGATGACGAGTTGAAGAAGCTGGCGAAGAAGGCCATTGAGCTGGGTGTCGATCACGCCCTGACTTACAACAAGGAATGGAGCGGCATTCAGGCAGAGCTGAAAACAACGCCCAAGGGGCAGGAGTGGCTGGCGGCCCTGGAAGAAGCCCGTTACCCCTGGTTCCATGTCTCCACCGGCACCGGTTGGTCACACGCCGACAAAAGCTGGAATGATGATCTGAATATTCCCATGTCGGGCATCGCGACCTATATCGACCATCTCAAAAAAGGCATCGATATCGAGCGTCCGATGGAACAGGTCCGCGCCGAGCGCGACCGCATCATTGAAGAGTATCGCAGCCTGATCAACACGGAGGAGGAGCGCAAGACCTTTGACGATCTGCTGAACACAGCCAAGACAGTATTCCCCTATGTGGAAAATCACCTGTTCTACGTCGAGCACTGGTTTCATACCGTATTCTGGAAAAAGATGCGTGAAGTGTCGGCGATTCTGAAGGAACACGACATGATCGAGGATGTGGAAGATATATGGTATCTGCGCCGCGACGAGATCAAGCAGGCATTGTGGGACATGGTCACGGCCTGGGCAACCGGAGTCAAGCCGCGCGGACCGAAGGTCTGGCCGAAGGAGATTGCTTGGCGCAAGGGAGTCATGCGGAAATTCCAGGAATGGAGCCCGCCGCCCGCCATCGGCACCGCGCCGGAGGTCATCCAGGAGCCTTTCACGATCGTGCTGTGGGGCGTGACCAATTCTTCCATCTCCGATTGGGCCGAAGTTCAGGATAACTGTGATCCGGACAGCATCACGACCATGAAGGGTTTCGCCGGCAGCCCAGGCGTCGTCGAGGGTAGGGCAAGGGTCTGCCGCACTGCCGACGATATCCGCCTGTTGCAGGATGGCGAGATACTGGTCGCACCTACCACGTCACCATCATGGGCGCCGGCTTTTGCAAAGATCAAGGCCGCAATTACCGATGTTGGCGGTGTCATGAGCCATGCCGCAATCGTCTGCCGGGAATATGGCCTGCCGGCGGTGGTCGGAACCGGTCATGGTACGAAGATCATCAAGACCGGCATGATGCTGCGCGTTGATGGCTCCACCGGCGTCATCACCATTGAGCGCTGATCCCGGCGATACATCACAAACCTCCGGGGGCGAGGAATGCCCGGAGGTTTCCGTAAAGAAATCTGCACGTTCGATTAGAAATGTGAATGAGCGCTTCAGATAGAGGAGAAGATGGCCATGAATAATGTAGCGATCATTAATGACGGTATTAGCACACCCCGAAACGGGCGGATGAAAACACTTTCACCTGTCACGGGCCTGCCGTTGGTCTGCTGGCTGGAGGAATGCCGAAAGGAGTCGGTAGAGCTGGTCGGGGGTAAATGCTCCTCGCTCGGCGAGCTGATCAATGCCGGAGTACGGGTGCCGCCCGGTTTCGCGCTGACCACCGAGGGGTATCGCCGCTTCATGGCCGATGCCGGGATCGACCGGGAAGTCCAGTCCCTGCTGGTTGGCCTGGATGCCCAGGATATGGACGCGTTGGAGAATACCAGCGTGGCAATCCGCGAGCTGATCGAAGCCCAGCCGTTTTCCACCGAAATCGAGGATCTGGTGGCCGAAAACTACCGCAAACTCTCGGTGCGCAGCTGCGTGCCGGCCGTTCCGGTGGCCGTCCGCTCCAGCGCAACGGCCGAGGACCTGCCCGGCGCGAGTTTTGCCGGCCAGCAGGATACCTATCTCTGGATCCGTGGGATTGACGAGGTGCTGTACAACATGCGCCGCTGCATCTCCAGCCTGTACACGGGGCGGGCCATCGCCTACCGGATCAACCAGGGCTACTGCAGCGATCTGGTGGCGATCAGCGTCGGGGTGCAGAAAATGGCCAATTCGTTCACCGCCGGCGTCATGTTCACGCTCCATCCGACCAATGGCGACCGTTCGGTGATCGTGATCGACTCCAATTACGGTTTCGGTGAATCAGTCGTTTCGGGGGAGGTGACACCGGATAACTTCGTCGTAAACAAGATTACGCTGGATATTATCGAACGTACCATCTCCCAGAAGGACATTTACTACACAGTTGATCAGAAGACCCAGGAATCCCGCAAAATAGAGGTGCCCTTCGAGCGCCAGAAGGTGCAGTCGTTGGTGGACGACGAAATTACCGAACTGGCCTGGATGGGCAAGCAGATCGAAATACATTACGGGCGCCCGATGGATGTGGAATGGGCGGTGGACAAGGATCTGCCCTTTGGCGGCAACATCTTCATCCTGCAGGCACGGCCTGAAACGGTATGGAGCCAGAAACAGCAGCCGGTGGCGAAAGCGGGCGTTTCCGCCATGGATTACATCCTGGCCAGCATGCTTGAGGGAAAACGGTTGCAGTAAAATGCAGCAGATAACGGAAGCAATGGCGCTTCATAAACCAAAAACATAAGGAGAAAAGTATGAGCAAAACGGACGTAAAGCCAATTAACGACATTCGCAGCTACATCGCAGCACTGGATGCCCATGGATTGTTACATCGCGTCACAACCGAGGTGGACTCGAAGTTTGAGCTCGCCCACGTTTCAAAGGTTAACGAAGAGCAAAAAGGGCCGGCACTGCTCTATGAGAATGTAAAAGGGCATACTATTCCGGTCTTCACCAGCGCCTTCACCACACCCGAACGCATCGCCATCTGTCTGGAGCAGGACCCGTCGCTTACCATGTGTCAGCTTTCCCGAAAATGGATGGAGCTGACCACCAAGCAGATGATCAAACCCGCTTTCGTAGACAATCCGCCGGTAATGGAAAACATCATTCCGAAGGATGAGGTCGACCTTGGAAATTTTCCGGCGCCCTGGTTTTATCCGGATGATGGCGGCCGTTTCTTCGGCACCTCCGGCTACCTGGTTACCCAGGATCCGGATACCGGCTGGACAAACTGCGGGACCTATCGCTCACAGGTTCTGGGCAAGAACATTCTCGGTTCGCAGATCATAAGCGGCAAGCACGGCGATTTCCACATGAAAAAGTATCAGGAGCGCGGCGAGAAGATGCCGGTCGCCTATGTGGTGGGCGGCGATCCGGTGCTGTTCCTGGCCGGCTCCACCCTGGTAAGCGCCCAGACGGATGAGTACGACGTGGGTGGCGCGCTGCGCGGCCGCCCGATCGAGGTGTTCAAGTCCGATCTTACCGGCCTTACCCTGCCGGCCAACGCCGAGATCATTGTCGAGGGGTGGATGGATCCCAACGAACTGATGGAGGAGGGGCCGTTTGGAGAATACACCGGTTACTACTCGGGCAACAAGATGAAGGACTATCCCAAGCCGGTGATACGCGTGGAGCGCATCATCCACCGCACCAATCCGGTCTTCTGGTCAACTACGGTCGGCAAGCCGATCAACGACACTCACATGGTCCAGTCGATCAACCGCACCGCCACGCTATGGCACGATCTGGAAACCGCGAAGGTCCCTGGCATTCAGAGCGTCTACTTTCCTGCCGCGGCCACCGGCCGGTTCTGGGTGATCGTCTCCGTAAAGCAGATGTATCCGGGCCATTCGAACCACGTCGCCGACGCGGTGATGGGGAGCACCACCGGGCATTACGGCGTCAAGGGGATCATCATCGTTGACCACGATATCGAGGCAGACGACATGGATCGTGTCTGGTGGGCGCTGGCCACCCGCTACGATCCGAAGCGCTCGACCCAGATCATCAATCGCGGCCGCTCCACTCCGCTTGATCCGGGACTGCCGATCGAGGCGCGCGATGTGGTCAGCCGCATCATCATGGATGCCACCACCCCCTACGAGTGGAAAAACAAACCGAACGAGATCTTCATGGACCGTGCGGTGCTGCAAAAGGTATCCGACCGCTGGAACGAGTACGGCTTTACGGGGGCAAGTCCCGTGGCGGAGATGATTACGCGGCTGACCAAGCCGGAGCCTATCAAGAAGGCCAAGTAAAACTGTACTCCTCCCCCGCTGGGGGGAGGTCGGGAGGGGGGCTACGCGGCTTCCCCCCTCCCTGAACCTCCCCCTCCTGGGGAGGGGACTTGTTGCTTGAGAGGGAGTGTTAATATGACTCAGAAAAAGGGCATCGTTATCATCTGCAACCTGGACACCCGGGGCGAGGACATCATCTTTGTCAAGCATCTGATTGAGGGGCGCGGGCACAAGGCCTATTTCCTCGATTTCAGCATGGAGGAACCGCCTCCCTTTCCCGGCGATATCACCTGCGAACATGTGGCACAGCGCGGCGGCATGACGATTGAGGCCGTGCGTGAATGTTACCGCTCGGATCGCGACCGGGCGATGGAAAATCAGATTAAAGGCGCGACTTTAATCGTTGCCGACATGCTGAAAGCGGGGAAAGTCCAGGGTGTCTTCGGGGTTGGCGGCGGAACGTCGTCGCTGGTCGGCACCAGCGTGATGAAGAGTCTGCCTTTCGGAATGCCCAAACTGATGGCTTCCCCCATGGCAGCCCATCCGGTCTATGTCGGCAAGTACGTCGGCACCTGCGACATCACCATGCACCACACGGTGCTGGATGTGGTCAAGATGAATCCGCTGCTGAAGGCACAGATCACCAACGCGGTGGGTGCCATCTGCGGCATGGTCGAGATGACCCAGGGGACAAACATCACCTTCGACAAGCCGTGCGTTGCCGTATCCTCCTTCGGCTTCGGCGAGATGGCGGTGCAAGCCGCGCTCGGCATGCTGGAGGAGGCCGGTTTTACCCCGATTGTCTGCCACGCTCAGGGCAAGGGTGACAAGGCGATGGAGGAAATGATCCGCAGCGGGGCTTTCCATGGGGTGCTGGACATCTGCACCGGTGGTATCATGGAAAACCTGTTCCAAGGCAATCGCGATCCAGGCCCGGATCGCCTGATGGCGGCCGTGGAGACCGGCATCCCTATGGTGCTGGCGCCCTGCGGCCTCGATATCCTCTCCTACGGCGGCCGGGCCGACATGCTGGATAAAACCAAGGACCGGCCGCAGTATGTGCAGGACTCCCTGCGTGTTCAGGTGCGCACCACCGCCGATGAGCTCCGCCTGGCTGCGGACGTGATCGCCGAACGGCTCAACCGGGCCACGGGGGAGTGGACATTTCTGATTCCGCTCAAGGGATGGTCGTCGCAGGACCTGGAAGGGCGCATCATCTACGATCCGATAGCCGACGCTGCCTTTGTGGTACGGTTGAAGGAAAAGCTGATTGACCCCGTTCGGGTCAGGGAGGTCGATCTTCACCTGTACACACCAGCATTTGCCCGCGTTGCCGTTGATGAGTTCGTGCGTCTGCATGACAAGGCGAAGTCGGCGGCGTGATGATTCTTCACCGGCAAATCATCTGAAAAGGAGAACAACACATGCCTATGCTTGTGCGTGACTGGATGAAAACAACCCCTACCAAGATTTCGAGCGATACGCTCGTAACGGAAGCAAAACGCCTACTGATCGACAACAATCTGAATGCGGTGCTCGTCGTTGATAACGAGCGCCTGCGCGGTTTGATAACACGTCACAACATAATGCGCATGGGTCACTATGTCATGCGCACCCAGAATGCCGATGAGGTCAGTTTCTTTGTCAATCGCCTCAAGGTGCGTGACATTATGGTGCGGAAACCGGCTACGGTACAGGCAGGTGACACCATTCAGAAATGTCTGCGCTATGGGAATGAACTGATGGTGGCCCAATTTCCGGTACTGGAAGGGGATCAGGTGGTAGGCATCATTTCGGCCAAAGAGATTTTTCAACTGGCAGCCCACTTCGCAGGCGCTTTGGAAGAGGCAGCTGCGTGAACCGGCACCAATCAATTACGTGAGGTAATCAATATGAGTCTTCCCTTGGTACTGGCAATTACCGGAGCGTCGGGCGTTATCTACGGGGTGGAAATGCTGCGCGTGCTGAAGGAGCTGGGTCAGGAAACCCACCTGATCGTAAGCGACGCCGCCTGCAAGAATTTCGCGATTGAGACTGAATATTCCTTGGATGAAGTCAAGGCACTGGCAAGCGTGGTGTATGACAACAATGACATAGGCGCAGCCGTCGCCAGCGGCTCCTTCCGCACCCGTGGCATGATCGTCGCGCCCTGCACGATAAAAACTCTTTCGGCTATTGCCAATTCATTCACCTATAACCTGATAGTGCGCGCTGCCGATGTCTCACTCAAGGAACGTCGTACGCTGGTGCTGATGGTGCGGGAAACGCCGCTGCACAAGGGTCACCTGGATCTCATGTCGCGCGCCGCCGATTACGGCGCGGTGATCCTGCCCCCCATGCCGGCCTTCTACCACAAGCCCGAGTCGTTGATGGACGTCATTCACCAGAGCATCGGCAAGGCGCTTGATCAGGTCGGCGTCGAGCACAATCTTTTCAAACGCTGGGGCGGGGGCGGGCATGATCTTGACAAGCCGGCCAGAAGGCCGCTGCAGGTTGCCGTGTGAGCGGAATGGAGATGCCGGCAGGCTGTGGCCGACTGGCGACCCTGGCTGTCAAGGCGAAGGATATGTACGGCCGGCAAGGGCTGAAACGGCATAACTGGGATCATATCACCAGGAATTTTAACCGGGCCAGGAAACTTTTGGAGATGGAAACCGCCCAGGTGGAGATCACGCTGGCCGCTGTTATCCTTCATGACATCGGTTATTTTTACGGGGATCTGCAGGGGCATGCCCATGGCGGTGCCGAACGCTGTGTGGAACTGCTGGTTGAGTCGGGTTATGGACAGGAGGAAGTGGAAGATATCAGGCATTGCATTTTAGCGCATGATCCTGCCAGCGGTGTCCTGCCGGAAACTATTGAAGCAAAAATCGTTTACGATGCGGACATGTTGGACAAGGCCGATCTTGTCCAGTTGCTTAAGGGGAGTTGGGCTGACGTGGCCGAGGAGTTCGGCGTGACAATTGCCGAATATGCCGAATTATTTATTAAACGATTCGAACCGCTGCTGCAGGAGGGGCGGGCCTACTATACCGAGGCCGGCAGATGTTGGGATGACGGGAATCTGTCCGCCATCATTGACATGGCCAGGCGATTGAGGAAACTGCGATAAGCAGTTTGCATGATGAGGCAGGTATTGGACTCCAATTGTAATAAACAACATTCATGCATCACAACCCGGCAGTAAAAGGAGAGTTCAAATGAAGAATTTTGCCTGTACCCGTTTTTTACGCACCATCTGGATTGCCGTCGCTTTTTCCCTGCTGATCGCTGCCCAGGTCTGGGCGGGAGGCGGGCAGCACTACCCCAACGGGGCTGAAGATTTCATGGTCGGTGCCTTGCCGCCTCCAGGAACCTACCTGGTGAACTACATGATACTGGCCCAAAAAAATTCGCTGAAAGACAACACCGGTAAATCCGTTCCAGTGGATTTTAACGCCAGCGTGTTTGCGGAAGTGCCCCGTCTGATCTATGTCAGCCCTTATTCGCTGTTCGGGGCCAGTCTGGCGGCCCATATCTTCGTGCCTTTCTACAGCGCTGATGTAACGGTTTCAGCGGGCGGGACAAAAGTTGTTGATGATAATGATAAAGGGGTCGGCGACATTATCTTCAGTCCGCTGGTCTTGGGCTGGCACTTTGGACCGGAACTACATGCCGTCTTTGCGCTGGACATGTGGGCGCCTACCGGCAACTATGACAAGAATAACGCTGCCACCTCGATTCTCTCTAAAAACCACTGGACCATTGAACCGGTACTGGCAGTTTCCTATCTCAAGGAAGGTTTCGACATTTCCGCCAAGTTGATGTACGACTTCAACACTAGGAACAACGATACAAAAACAGATCCGGGTCAGGAGTTCCATATTGACTGGGCCTTGGGCTATGGCTTGAAAAACGGTCTGAGTGGTGGTGTGGTCGGCTATAACTATTGGCAGGTCAGCGATGACAAAGGCGCCGGTGCCGATCCGAATATGCAAGGTAGTCAAGTCGGTGGAATCGGGATTGGCTTGAAATACTGGCCAAAACAGGGGCCGTTTAGCATTATACTCAAGCAGTACTGGGAGTATGAAGCCAAAAGCATGGCTACCGGTCCGCAGACCCAGTTCAAGATTGTCTACGCTTTCTAGAGCCTGATGATGCCACGTAACGGTAAATCCCCCTGCCTCCTTTAAAATGAGGGGCAGGGGGATTCTTTATTGAAGATGACAGCGTTTGAACTAGGATATGACTTGATCAGTCACAATGGCGGGCAACCTGGTGTGCGATGAAATCAGCCGGTCCGGCTCATGTGCCGAGAGCAGGGCGCTGCTGGCGGCTCCCGTCAGAACGCTGACCGCGCGCACACCGGCCGAGTGGCTGGCCTGGATATCGATCGGGGTGTCGCCGACGTAGAGTGCCCTGTCGGGCTGGATCTTGAGCTGTTTCAACCCTTTGAGGATACCTTCCGGGTCGGGCTTGCCCCTGGAGACGTCTCCGCCCAGAACAATGCTGTCGAAGAAGTCCAGGATGCCTTCCGTACGCAGCAGTTCCATCACCTCCGGCCGGGCGCCGCTCACGATGCCGAGTCTGATTCCGCGACGCTGCAGTGCTTCCAGTGTCTGCGCGACCCCTTCGAACAACGTGCCGAATTCTCGCAGGATCCGCGGCCATTCACGGGCAGCATGCGCTGACATCGCTTTCGATATCGCATCACCATCCAGTAGACCCTGCGGAATTATCCCCTTCCAGAAATTATCTCCGGTGGCAAGTGCATGCCTCACATGTTCCTCCGTCACGTTGAATCCAAACGGTTCGGCGGCGATCCTCGCCACTTCAAGGTAGGCGCCTACCGAATCCACCAGTGTGCCGTCAATATCAAACAGTATGGCTTCGGCAGTCAGCGGTTGACATAAATCGACCCTGATCCGTGCATTATCGCCAAGCGAAAGGTGCCGGCGCAGCGGCAGCGCCGCAACCAGTTCCATCTTGTCCGCCGGATAGTCCGTTGATTCAGGCAGCAGGACGGCCGCAGGGATTCGACCCTCGATTTGTACCGCATAACAACGGGCCTGACAGAAATCAGCATTATCAGGCTCGATGATCTCTCCCGGCATGCTGCACCAGCTTCGCCAGCGTGCCCGGTTTGCATCATCCCTCAGATCCAGATTGAGCGTGCCGGGGTGCGGATCAATGCCGACAAGGTCGATCAGCCGGCGCCGCACCCAATCGATCTGTGTCAGATTCCTGGCCAGTCCCAGTCCTTCTACAAGATGCCCATCTATTGTTTTCATTGATCCGTACCGTTACCCCAGACTTCAGGCGCAGGCGAACCCGGAGTGCAGAGTTCGATTCGGTAGGGTTTGATGACGACGATGCCGTAGTTCGGATCATCCGGTCCCTGGAAGTAGCTGCTGAGGGACTCTTTCCAGAAGCCATGCCGTTCTGCCGCGTCAACCAGAAATTCAGCGCGTCCTTGAACCTGCAGGTACGGCTTCATATCCTCCGGCGAGGAGACGTCGCAGGTCAGGTGGACTTCGGGGGTGTTTCTGATCTGGGCAACTTTGCGGGAATTGCCGAACGTGGCAAAGCGGATGGTCATGTCCTCACTCCCCGCACATAATACGTACCTGACCCAGGGCTTCCCTTCCGGGGTAAGAGTTGCTAGGCAGGCCAGTTGGGGTTGTCGTAACATCCCGATAATGCGTTCTTGAATGTTTGTCATATCATACCTCGTTATCCGCAAGTGGCAGATCAATCTCATCGCGGTTGCCCAAGCCGAGCGAATTATCGATGAAATAAAGCCGCTTGGGGACAATTCTGTACCAGCGCACCTTGGCCAGGGCCTTGACGATTGCCGACGGGGCCTGCGCCAACAGGCCGACTACGGGAAACTTCTGCCCGTATAGCCTTCGGGCTTTTTCTTCTTCGACACCTGATATCTCGTTGACAACTCCTTCAAGCTGCACACCTTTGATCTCCAGCCAATCGGAGTAATCCTCTTGAATCGTCACGGCAACGCGCGGGTTCTGCTCCAGGTCAAGGCAGTGCCGGCTTGTTGGCGATGACAGGAAATAGATGGTGTT
The DNA here is from genome assembly GCA_964458105.1 of uncultured Geobacter sp. GTDB lineage: Bacteria > Desulfobacterota > Desulfuromonadia > Geobacterales > Pseudopelobacteraceae > JACRCG01. The sequence goes on along the minus strand of CAYWJJ010000060.1, from coordinate 10,405 downwards.
GCCGTCGTTAACATAAAAGACCGCCGCCGCCCACGGACCATCGTTGCCGCAGGTGGCCAGGGTGGCCACGTGGTGGTTATTAAGGTAGTTTTGCACCAGTTTGTGCTGGTCTCGCCCGGTTTTGTGAGAAAGATTGATGTGTGAAATAATCTAGCTCCTTTACAAATAGTTGTTGGCTTTTGTGGTGCAAATTTCAGTAGTCGGGGCCTTTTGAAATAAACGTTATCTGCTGCCCTTTTGTCAAGTGAAGTGTTCAGCTGTTCTGACCATTATATGAAATACTGTTGCGCCAATTCATCGTAATAAACGATTGTTTACATTTATATTATCGTTACAATTAATTTGACTTATCTATTAATTCGTATGAGAATACCAAATTAGTAGATATATTTATTTTTTTTAACTTTGTAGTGGTTGTAAGCTGGATCGTAAGTTGAAGCACCGCTATGACCTGCGCTGGTTGTTACTTGAAAAGGAGAGGAAATGAAAAAGAGAGTTCTATTAATTGTTGTTATGCTGTCGCTGGTTATCTTCTCTGCGGCTTCCGCCGCAAGCCGTTCCGGCGTCGTCAGCCTTGATGTGAACCTTTCCGCCCATGATATGGACAAGGAAGCGAAACTCTGGATCCCCTATCCGGTGACGGATCGTCACCAAAAAGTTGGTGACATCAAAGTCTCCGGGGATTTTGCATCGTCCGGCGTCTATACTGACTCGACTTACGGCACTCCGATCCTCTATGCCCAGTGGCCGGCCAACGTAAAAAGCCGCAAACTCAGCTTCTCCTTTAGCGTTGACCGCCAGGAAATCCGCCAGACAAATTTGCCGACCAAAGAACCCACATGGAACCGGGCGGATTACGCCGAATATCTGAAACCCACGAGCCTTGGTCCCATCGATGGAGAAGTCAAAAAGCTGGCGGATTCCATAACCAAAGGAAAGAAAACAGTGCTGGAAAAAGCCCGGGCTATCTATGACTGGTGCTGCAGCAACATGTACCGGGACCCGAACACGGTGGGCTGCGGTAAAGGGGACGTTTGCGCGCTGCTGCAGAAACCGGGCGGAAAATGTACCGATATATCATCAGTCTATATTGCTCTCTGCCGTGCAGCCGGTGTGCCGGCGCGTGAAGTATTCAGCGTCAGGCTCGGCAAAAAGGCCACAGAAGATATAACCACCTACCAGCACTGCTGGGCTGAGTTCTTCCTCCCCGGCTATGGTTGGGTAACGGCTGACCCGGCCGATGTGCGCAAGGCGATGCTGGTGGAAAAGCTTGAACTTGATAACCCGAAGGCAAAAGAGTACCGGGAATTCTTCTGGGGCGGCATTGATTCTTACAGGGTGGTGCTTGCCGTAGGCCGTGACGTAGTCCTCAATCCTCCTCAGGCCGGGGAGCCGCTCAACACCTTCGGCTATCCCTACGCCGAAGTGGGCGGCAAGGTCATCGACTTCTACCAGCCGAAAAGCTTTGTCTATACATACAGTTTTAAGGAAAAGTAAATCAGATATCTGCAAAAAAAAGAAGACGTGAATGAATCGAATTGTAACCATGATGTTACTGATCAGCAGGGGTGCCGCCAGGCGTAACTCCGGTTGAAAAGCAAGCAGACCGCAGGAGGATATCAAAAAGACAGGAAGTACTCCCGAATTAATATTTTCTGCAAGGGGCGTACTTCCTGTCTTATTTTGTGCTGCAGTTGTGATAGATATCAGCTTTCCTACCGTATTCAGTCGTTTTGCAAGTCGCCGGTAGAGCCGGTGGTTTTATAGAAGTTCATCGATATTAAGGTCCCTCCAGTTTTTTGAACACGGAATATGCTTCCATAAGTGTCGGAAAACCTGTGGTTTGCATGAGCAGGAGCAGTGTGTGTTTTATCTCATCATCAGTAACCCCTGCTTCTTTCGCCTTGGTGATATGCGTCTCAAGTGCCGACAGGTGGCGGCTTCCCCCTGAAATGGCAATTTTCAACAGCCAGCGGACTTTTTCCGGCAAAGGCCCTGAATCTTCATGGATTTCAATGCCCAGTTCCTCGTGCTTCGCGTAAATCTGAGGAAAATCCTCCTTGAATTTGCGAAAAGTCTCGTGAAGCTCTTTCATGACATAGTCTCCTTTCCCCGGAAGTTGTCAGGCAGGTAATTCGCCATCATTGCTGACGATAGTACCATACAATCCATGACTATCCAATCCGTAACCGGTTTACGGGCAGGTTGTTCTTTGTCGGATACAATTTTGTTGCTTGACATGCCTGGATGTAAAAAGTTATCTTGTATGCAAGGTAAAAATAAATGCCTGGCAAATTTTGATGCGTAACTGGATATGATCAGATTGTGATTAACATGTAGTGTTTTAAGGATGTTTGGTCTGGTTTGAGTCAGATGTTTATTCGGGGACTGTCAAGTTATATGTCTCGTATACATTAGATGGCCTGGGATGGGTTCTCAGAAATGGATATCGATGGTTTGCTCGTGGTATGATGGAAAATGATTAGTTGTTTCAAACTAAACAGTGCGGAGATGATTTATGGACATCAGGACGAAAGTTGAACAACTCGCGGCGCGGATGCACGACACTCCTCAATACCCGACTCAGGGGGCGGTGCTGTTCGTTGACTTGGAACATAGAAAATTTTTCTCACGTTACCTGTCGAGAGAGGTGATCCACACTTTCCTCACCAACCGCGGGGCCAACATGTATCTGCTCTACAACATTCTGCTGGATGGCAGAGATCCGCTGGATCCCCAGATTCCGCTGATCTTCGGCAGCGGCGCCCTGACTGGAACAGTTCCCACTGCTACCCGCGGTAATGTCACCAGTATTTCGCCGGAAAGCTACGCTATCCTTGACAGCAACTGTGGCGATGCATTCCCAACCTTCCTCAAGTTTCACGGCTACGACCATCTGGTGTTGTATGGACAGGCTGCCGGCTGGACCCTGCTCCGCATATCCGGGCAGGAGGTCGAATTCCATGACGCAACTCCTTATCTGGGCATGGATAACAGCGATGTGACCCATGCTGTAGAAAGGGACTTTGCCTGCACCGAACGCAAGGATATGGCCATGGCCCGTATTACCAGCGCCGGGGAAAACCTGAACCTCCTCTCCGGAATCATGGGCGGTGTCAAGGCGATCTATGCCCGTGGGGGCTGCGGGGCCAAGATGGGTTCCCTCAAACTAAAGGCGGTCATGATTCAGGGACGCGGCGAACAGCCGGTCCTTTCTCCGGCTTTCAAGGAGAATAACCGGATCATAGCGCAGAAAATCCTTTCGGCCAGCGTTATCAAGAACGCCCTGAAGACGGTCGGAACGCCTTTCCTCTACAAGCCGAGCCGCGTGCTCGGCGCCATGGGCACCAAGAACAACCAGGAGACCAGTTGGAGTGATTCACTCGACGCCGACAACTTCGACGCCTATCGGCCCGGCATGGATGGATGCCTGAAATGCCCGGTCCGCTGCCGGCCGCTTAATGATCTCACTCCCGATGGAAAAAGCGGCTGGGGAGCTGACGCCCTCAAGGGGTTGACCGGCAACGCCAGTTACGATCAAGCCCAGGCAGCGATCGGGCATCATAAGGTTAAAAATTACCGTGGGATCAACGGCGACGGCAAGTTCGATCAGTATGACAAAGGTGACGGTCCCGAATACACCACCCTGCAGAAAATGGGGCCGATGATCGGCATCAGCGAGCCGGAGCAGGTCATGCGTCTGAATAATATCCTTAACGAACTAGGGCTCGACTCGGCCAGCGCCGGGAGTGCCATTTCCTGGGCCATGGAGCTGTACCAGCGTGGGATTATCACGGATAAGGAAACCGGCGGGCTCGACCTGAGTTGGGGGAATTACCACGTCGTGGAAAAGTTGCTGTTCATGTCCGCCAAACGGGAGGGATTCGGCGACGTCATTGCCGATTCCAGCCGGGCGGTGGACCGGGGCAGGTATCCCGCCGAGGCTCTCAAATACCGGATGACGATCAAGGGGCTGTTCCAGTCCGACCCGCACGACCCTCGCATTCTCAAGGGGTTTGCCCTTGGTCTTGCGGTGGCGACCCGCGGCATGGATCATCTCCGCAACCGGCCCACCCTGGAGATCAATGCCAAGATCAACTCAAACAGTGAACTCAAGGCCGCCCTGTACGGCGGCAAAGTGTCACCGGAGCCTACCAGCTACGAAGGGAAGGAATTTGCGGTCCGGCGTTGCGAAAACAGCTATGCCGTCGGTGACTCGGTCGGTATGTGCCGGTTCTCGACGAAGTACTTCAATTCTCCCTCAACAGCCGATAACCAAGACTTTGCCGTACAACTCACCGAACTGACCGGAGAGACATTTACCGCGGATCAGCTCAATGAGATCGGTCGAAACATCACCGGGCTGGAACGATTGATTAATGCGAGGATCGGTCTGACCGAAAAGGATGACACCCTTCCTGACCGGTGGTTCAACGAGGAGATCAAAGTCGGACAGTTTGCAGGTGAAAAGATCGACCGGGCGCAACTGGAAACGCTCAAATCACGGTTTTACAAGATAACCGGTTTGAATGCCTTTGGTGTGCCGGCGCTCGATTGGCATCGGAAACTGGCTGAAGCGACCACCGGTTTTGCTGTCAAGGTCGATCTGCATGGTTACTTCCCTGGTGCCCCGGAAGGGGCGGTGATTGTCGACCAGCCGGTTTCGAGCGTTGCCGAGCTACGCGAGGCGTTAAAAAACAGGCTTCCCCACGCGGTAATACAGCTGGAAGACAACACTCTGAATATCGTGGTCAACGGCAAAATGGTGCTTGCCAACGAACAGGCCGTTCCTGTAAGGAACGGAGATGAGGTCACCGTGCTGGCCATGTTCGCTGGAGGGTAGTATTGAAGGTAGCTGGAAAGCGGTCTTGAAGCAGTAGCGGGAAATTCCATGTTCAGGCAGCATAACTTTGAGTTATGATGCCTGCTGTTGGGTTCCGGGCTATGAATTGTGGCGGGTGCTTTTTAAAGCTGTGGCCAGTGTGACGGTGTCCAGGATAGCCTTGGTCAGGTTGTCAATTTCACTGCTGATATTTTGCAGTTCCGCCACAATCGGGTCACCGGCGTGATTGCTGTAATTCGGCATGTCGAGCTCGGATTCCAGCTTTTCGAACAGTTGAATTACGTCAAGCAAAGTCGTTCGATTCACATTCCCGGCAAAACGGTAGCCCCCACCGGCACCCCGCATGGCCTGTACCAGTCCTTCCTGAACCAGATTGCGCATGACTTTGGCGAGATGATGGGTTGAAATGCCGTATTTTTCGGCGATATCCGAGGTTGACAGCTGGCGTTCAGGCTCACTGGCCAGTTCCAGTACTGCAAAAAGGGCGAACAGGCTGGCTTTGTTTAACTTCATGGTTTTCCACCCAGGTATTTAGTTTCCAATTTAGACATAGCGGTTAATCGAGTTGTTTTTCCAGTTCTATGTACTTGCCGGTCCGTAATCCCATACTGCGAAAGAAAGACAACAACAGTTTGTTGTCAAGGTCAACCATTGTCCGTACCGTTGAGACTCCCGCCTGTTTCATGTGCGCTGTTAACTCATCGAACATGTACTTACCGATGCTTGCCTCGCGTGCATTCGGAGAAACCGCGATGGCTATCACCCATCCGCAACGTGGCGAGCCGAATTCCCATGCGCGAATCTCGCCAACGATGAAACCAATCACCTTGCCGTTGGATTCAGCCACGAGAAAATGCCGGTCTTTTCTTTCGACAGCCACATAATTGGAAAATATACCCTGCCAATAGACAGGCTTGGATTCCATTGAGCTGGAATGATCCAGGTCGATTACAGCATCGAGATCGCTCGGAATAGCATTGCGGATAGAAAATTTATCGTTCATGGATGATCCTGTGAAATATGCTTAGTGGTTAAGCCCGAAATTCAGACTGCGAACGTTCACAGTAACCCTCAAATATCGATCTGTTACCCTGGATTGAGGTGCCGGGAGCCTGTTTTTAAATAAAGTGGTATTTAAATACCATTATAAAAACAGGAATACAAGTATTATTTCAGGATTTGAGCGATAGTTGGTGTGCTGTTGTGTATACATATTCATGAGATAGAAGTTGCCCGGTCATGAATCGCCAGCCGGCTTTTGTAGCGAAAAAGTCTTATGGCGCCAGATTCAACCGTTTTTTATCAAGCGACTGGCCCGGCCTGGGTCCTGTAGCGGATAACGCCGTGCCTGTCGAGTTTTGCAGACAGTTGTCCACGAACAAGAAGATAGCGTACGTGAGCCAGGCATTCTCCCATTGCCAACTGCATATCGAATTCGGAAAGCGGATTCGGGTAGAATGTCCGGACAAGTTCATACACGGAAAAATCCTGGCCGGCACAGGTATCAAGTATAACCGCAAACTTGCGCTCGTGATGTGTGAACAACTCGGTAACGCGTGTCTTTACACTACGAAAGGGGAGGCCGTGCCCGGGAAGCACCAGGGTATCGTCCGGCATTTCGCTCAGGCGGTCAAGGGAGGCAAACCAACGACTGAGTGGTTCGTCCTCCGGGTTGACGGCGCTGACCGAGATGTTGGTGGTAATCCGTGGCAGGAGTTGATCGCCTGACACAAGTATTTTTTGTCCTGAAGAGAAAAGCAAGGCAGGTTCCGGGGAATGACCCTGGCCAATAATGACCTGCCAGTCGCCGCCACCGAACGGAAAGCGGCAACCTTCCCGCAAGCGGATGAAAGATGGTGGCGGCGGTGAAATATAATCGGAGAAATGAAACATCGTCAGAACCTGTGCGAGCTTTTCTGCCGGGAAACCGGCCTGCTTGAAAAATTCCGCGTGTTGCCATGGCACTTCCTTAAGGTTGGTTGGCCACCCCCGCAGGGAGAAATACTCCTGATAGGATGCAAGCAGGGGGGCTCGCCAGCGCTCCGCGAGGTAGCCGGCCAGCCCCATATGGTCAACATGGAAATGGGTGCAGAAAATCCCCGCCACCTTTTCGCCGCGCAGCGGCCCGGCAAAAACCTCTTCCCAGATTGAGCGCGTTTCGGTGGTATCCATTCCGGTATCAACAATCACCCACCCCTCTTCAGCACGTATAAGGTAGATATTCACGTGATCGAGGTCATATGGCATCGGCATGCGCAACCATTTGATCTCCGCCGTGATATCAACAAGCTCCGCTCTCGACTGCGGGGGAGGGTGAGGAAAATCCAGCATCGTCAGGCATGGGGCGGACTCGGCCGTGTCCGTTTCAACGTTTTCAAATTTCTGTTCGATGCTGTATATACTGCATGATTCTTCCATTATTTCTCCCGGTTCGACAGTAACTGAAGGTGACAAAATGTTTTGCATTTCGAGTGATTTGGTATCATAACAACAGGTCGTGGTCAAGGAATGTCCCATTTTTATTGAATTGTTAAGGGTAGAACATCTTTTAAATCTTGCCTGAGAGAGCGTTGCCATGGAAATAGAAAAAAAACAGCTATTGGCCAATTCGGATTTTTTCCTGCAAAAATTCAGCAGGATCGAACAGCTGTTTGCCAAGACACAGTTCGGTGTATCGGTACTTGATCGGGAATTGCGCTATATACATGTCGATGATCATATGGCGGCCATTGACGGGATGTCGATTGATCATCACCTCGGCAGACCGGTCAGGGAGGTTGACCCGCAGATTGCTACGGTTCTGGAACCCATACTGCTTCGTGCCATCATGGAGGAAAATCCCTTGGTGGATCTGGTGGTTGAAATTCCTAAAGCTGTACCGGATCTTGCGTCCAATCACCGGGCGTGGCAGGTCTGCTGCTATCCGCTCCGGGCGGATGACAGAAGCGTATTGGGGGTTAGTCTTGTGGTGCAGGATATCACTGAACAGAAGTTGAAAGAGGAGGCGCAGGTTGAACGCCTGAAGTTCGAAGCCCTGCTCTCGACACTTTCGGCTACTTTCATCAATGTTTCCGTCAGTGAGGTGGACGGAAAGATCGTGCAGGGATTGCAAAAGATCGTCGATTTCCTGGGCTTCGACCGGAGTAGCGTCTGGCGTCTTGATTCCGATAGCGGTCAGATGGTCTGTACACATACCTATGCACTCCCGGGAATCAAGCAGCCCCCGGCAATTCTGTTCCGCGATACAATGCCGATCTGGAACTCCATGGTGGCACGAGACCAGATATTCAAGGTTTCCGATGTGGATGAGCTGTCCGACAATTTTGCGATGGAGAAACTATATTGCAAGGAACATGGCGGCATAAAGTCGATCATGTTCATACCCGCCAGTGTCGGCGGGGTGGTGGTCGGGTTTATCACTTTTGTCTCCTATCGTGTCAAACGGGACTGGCCGGATGATCTCATTCAGAGGCTTCGGCTTTTGTGGGAGGTGTACGCGAATGCGTTGGAGCGAAAACGTGCCGATCAGCAGATTCAAACGGCACTTGCTGAGATAGAAAAATTAAAGGACCGGCTGGAGGCGGAAAATATATATCTCCGAGACCAGATCAATATAGAACACCAATACGATGAGATCGTCGGTACGTCCTACGCTGTTCGAAGGGTGCTGTTGCAGGTGGAGCAGGTCGCCAGTACCGACTCGACCGTGCTGATTCTTGGGGAGACCGGCACCGGTAAGGAACTTATCGCCCGGGCAATTCATAATCAGAGCACCCGCAGGACCCGTGCCATGATCAAGGTGAATTGCGCCGCCTTGCCGGCCGCACTGATTGAGTCTGAGCTTTTCGGCCACGAAAAGGGGGCTTACACTGGGGCGGTTTCAAAACAGATCGGGCGCTTTGAGGCCGCCAACGGGGGGACAATCTTTCTCGATGAAATAGGCGAATTGCCCCTGGAATTGCAGACAAAGTTACTGCGCGTGCTCCAGGAGGGGCAGTTCGAACGATTGGGAAGCCCGCGGCCGGTTGACGTTGATGTTCGGGTAATTGCGGCAACCAACATGAACCTTGCTCTGGCGGTAAGGGAAGGGCGGTTTCGCGAAGATCTTTATTACCGTTTGAATGTGTTTCCGATTTCAGTTCCACCGCTGCGTGAGCGCCAGGAGGATATTCCGCTGCTGGTCCGGGCGATGGTTGATGAGTTTGGCAAGGCCTTTGGCAAGACCATAGAACGGATTCCGAGGAAAAGCATGGAAGCTCTGGATCACTATAGCTGGCCCGGCAATATCAGGGAGCTTCGAAACGTGGTGGAAAGGGCGATGATATTGAGTAAGGATTCGGTGCTGGTTTTTGATGTGCCGGATAGCGCAACCACAGCAATCTCACAGTCGATGTCTTTAGAAGATGTGGAGCGGATGCACATCATATCCATCATGGAAAAGACAGGGTGGCGCGTTAGAGGAAAAAATGGCGCGGCGGAGATCCTGAGACTTAAACCTACCACGCTGGATTCCAAGATAAAAAAGTTGGGGATCGCCCGCAAGAAACAGTACTCTGAAGTATAGCCGTAATCCTGAAGAGCCGTGCCTGCATGCTTGCCTTGCTTTAATCAATAGTTCGCCTGCAAAATTGTCAACCCTCTAGTTGGACATCAGCACCGGCAGCGTCATCTGTTCGAAGAAATGCTTGGCTACAGGACTGATATTCTGAGTCCCATGTTGAGTCTGGGCATGCACACCCATGACCAACAGATCGCAGCCATGTTCCCAGGCATAATTCATCAGTACATTGTCAACGGGTATGTCCCCGGCTTCAAGGGTCTCCTCCTTGACCCGGATATTGTGACGTTCAAAATGGGTGCGGATAGTGCAATCCCGGCCTGTATCGGGCAAGGGGTGATCACCCGGAGAAGTTACCGATACTACGAATACCTGTTTGGCTTTGAGCAGGAACGGCATGGCATCGTGGAGCGCCCGTGCCGATGCCCGTCCGGCTTTCCATGCCACCAGTACCCGCTCTCCAACACTTTTGAATGTCCCCGTATACGGGACAACCAGGGTCGGCACACCAGATCCCAGTACAACCCGTTCGGGCAGATCTCCGGAAATATTGCTCTGATTGCGGTCCTGTCCGGTCTGGCCAACGATGATCAGATCTTTCTGGTGCGCATAATAGTTAAGAATCTTCGCCGTACTGTCACCTGTGACAGCCCAATCGGCGCAGATATATTCAGCGTCCATATCAGCCACGGCGGTTATTGATTGAAACAGCTCCTTCGCCTGCAGCACCTGTTGGTTCAAGGCTTCGTCTTGTGGCGCATAGTGGGGATGGGTGACCACGTAGAGTCCTGTCAAATGAGCATTGTGATCCCTGGCAAGTTGGATCGCCAGATCCAGCCTCGCCATGCACTGTTGTGAATTGTCGATATGAACGAGAATATCTTTGAACTCCATGAACAGGCCCCTTATTTGCCGAAATAGCCACTGCGGGGAGGTTCCCCGCAGTGGCTGTAATCTACTTGAATTCAGCGTGATCTTCCAGTTTCCATTTACCGTTTTCAACT
>CAYWJJ010000059.1:0-24837 GCA_964458105.1 uncultured Geobacter sp. | reverse complement strand
AAATACTGACGGCGCTGCTGGCCTTTGGGATGCTGCTGGGCTCGAACGCCCGGGCGCAGCAACCGCCAAAAATGCCATACGTCTTCGCCATGTACTGCGTGATGTGCCACAAGGAGCGTGTGCAGATAGGCCCGATGGGAATCTTTGACATGCAGTCGAAGAGCGGCAACCCCCTGCACGAACAGTACATCCGCAACAATACGCGCTTCGGCTTTAATGCGATGCCGGCCTTCAGGATTTCGGAAGTCAGTCCTAAAGAGTTGAATGCCATAGTCGCCTACCTGAAAGATGTGGCGGCATACCGGAAAGCCAATCCCGGTTACAAGCCGGTAGCGGCCGAAGAAGAAGGGGGCAGGAAATGATCGAAACCGGAAGAAGAGGGTTTTTCAAACAGGTATTCGCTGCCGGCGCCACGCTGGCCGCAAGCGGGATGGGCGCAGCCCTGCCTCCAAAGGCGGAGGCCTCTGTTCAGGAGCAGATCAAGGGTATTTGCCTGTTTGTTCCAAGTCTGGGAAAAGCAAGTGATTTTGTCGAGCTGATGAATAACAACGCGCCCGGTTCCTGGTCGGTTCATCCGTTGGACGGGTCGATCAGTGATCATTACTTTACAACCATGAAACTTTATGAAGAGGCACGGGGCGACGCCAATACATTCGTCGGTGTGGTAGACCCGGCGACCTTTGCTGTCGTTCATGAGGCGATCGTCGATTGCCGTGGCAGTTTCCACTACATCACCTATGAAGACCGGAACCGGGTAACCTTTTCCGTACAGCTGTAATCGAGGAGGTTTGAACATGAGTAGTTTCGTTGCACTGCCCAAGGGAGTGACAGAAGAAGCCTTTGCCAAGGCGATCAAGGAATATCGAGCGCTGCTGGGCGATGACCGTGTTCGCACCGATCCGTCTTCACTGCAGCCTTATCTGAAGATTATGATTCCTGAAAGTGAGGAACTGCATAAGCCTTCGGCAGCCATGTACCCGCGCACAGTAAAAGAGATCCAGGCAATTGTAGCCATCGCCAACAAGTATAAGACCCCTCTCTGGCCTGTGAGCACCGGGAAAAACATGGGGTACGGCTCCGCCGCTCCGGCTACCAGGGGACAGATCGTGCTTGATCTGAAGACCATGAAGAAGATCATCCATGTGGACGAAGAGCTGGGCTATTGCCTGGTGGAGCCGGGCGTGACCTACTACGACCTGCAACAGCACTTCAAAAAGCACAAGATGAACTTGTGGGTTGATGTGCCAGCCCCTTCGTCGATGGCCAGTCCGGTCGGCAACACACTGGACCGGGGAGTCGGTTACACTCCGTACGGGGAACACTTTCTGTTCTCCTGCGGTATGGAGCTGGTGCTGGCCAATGGCGACGTAGTCCGCACCGGCACGGGCGGGGTGCAAAATTCCACCAGTTGGCAGTCCTATAAATGGGGCTATGGGCCTTACGTGGACGGCATCTTCACCCAGTCCAACTACGGAATTCTCACCAAACTTGGTGTCTGGTTGATGAAGGGGCCTCCTCCGGGAGGTTATTTCCCCTTTCTGATGAAGTTCCCCAAGGTGGAGATGCTGGCCGATATCATCAAGACCATAATGCCGTTGCGTCTGGCTCAAATCATTCCCAATGCCTGCATCGTGGTAAACGCCGGCTGGGAAGCGGCCGGTTACTTTACCTACGACAAAAACGGCAAAGGGACCAATCGGGATACCTTTTACAAAGGCAAGGGAAGTCTTCCTCCCAAGGTTTTTCAGCAGATCATGGACAGGTACAACGTCGGTGCCTGGAACTTCTATGCGGCGCTGTACGGGTCGCCCGAGCAGGTGGCTCTGAACTGGAAATATGTTTCCGGTTCCTTCAAGGCCAAGTTCGGCAAAAATGTCGAGATAATAACCGAGAAAGAAGCCAAGGATGATCCTATTTTCGAGTATCGCAAGCAGCTGATGATGGGGGGGAGTACTCTGCAGGAATTCGGGCTCTACAACTGGCGCGGCGGTGGAGGTTCCATGTGGTTCGCCCCGGTTGCGGCCGCCCGGCCATCGGAGTGCGACAAGCAGATGCGGCTTGCCACCGACATCCTCAACAAGTACGGCTTCGACTATGTCTCCGAGTTCATCGTCGGCTGGCGGGACATGCACCATATCGTCGATCTGCTTTATGATCGTACCCAGCCGGAGGAGATGCACAAGGCCTACAAATGTTTCGATGAACTGCTGCAGGTGTTCACAAAAAATGGATATGGGACCTACCGCACTAATACCGCCTTCATGGAAAAGGTGTCCCATACCTATGGGCCTGAAATGCGAAAAATCCATTACTCCTTGAAAAAGGCGCTGGATCCCAACAATATCCTGGCCCCCGGCAAATCGGGAATCAACCTGGATATCCCTCTGTAATGACAATAGTTGAGGAGGTATAAAGATGAGTAGTTTTATAGCGTTGCCCAAGGGTGTGACCGAAGAAACTTTCAGCAAAGCCATCAAGGAGTATCGCACCCTGCTGGGAGAGGGGCGTGTCCGCACCGATCAGGCATCCCTGCAAGCTTACCTCGCGATCACAATTGCCGAAAGTGAGGCTTTGCATACACCTTCCGCGGCGATCTACCCGACAACCACCAAAGAGATCCAGGCCATTGTCGGGATTGCCAACAAATACAAGACTCCGCTCTGGACGGTGTGCAACGGGGAAAACGAGGGCTACGGCTCCTCGGCGCCGGCCACCAGGGGCCAGATCGTGCTCGACCTGAAGAATATGAAGAAGATCATCGAGGTTGATCAGGAGTTGGGCTATTGCCTGGTGGAGCCGGGAGTGACCTATTCCGAGCTGCAGCAGTATCTCACAAAGAACAAGATCAATCTGTGGCTCGATGCACCGGCCGCTTCGGCCAATCTCAGCATCGTCGGCAACATCCTCGAACGGGGCAGCGGTTATACGCCGTACAGCGAAGATTTCCTCTTTTCCTGCGGGATGGAAGTGGTTCTAGCCGACGGGACCCTGCTCAAGACCGGCATGGGAGGCATTCCCAACTCGACCAGCTGGCAGGTCTTCAAATGGGGCTTCGGGCCTTATGTCGACGGTCTCTTCTCCCAGGCCAACAACGGGATTGTAACGAAGGTCGGTGCCTGGCTGATGGGAGCGCCGCCGCCGGGCGGCTACATGCCGTTCTGCATCAAGTTTCCGAGAAACGAGATGATCGCCGACATCATCAAGCCGTTGATGTTTCTGCGTCAGGCCCAGATCGTTCCCAATGCAACCGCCCTGGTCAATGCCGGCTGGGAAGCGGCCACCAGTTTTGCCAACAATAAGAAGAACAACGGCGGCTTCCTCAACAAGGGTAGCGGGACCATTCCCACAAAAAAACTGATGGATAGCTACAATGTCGGGGCCTGGAATCTCTACGGCGCCGTTTATGGCTCCCCCGAGCAGGTGGCCCTGAACTGGTCGTATGCCTACGGCACTTTCAAAGCAGCCTTCGGCGACAAGATCCGGATCATTACCGAAAAAGAGGCCAAGGGTGATCCTGTTTTTGAATATCGCAAACAGATGATGATGGGCGGGGTTACCCAGCTGAATCCTCTCGACAAATGGAGAGCCGGTGGCGGTTCCATGAAGTTCTCCGCTTCGGCCGCCGCCCGGCCGACTGAGTGCTACCAGCAGGCCAAGACAGCCTCCGATATCCTCAACAGGCACGGCTTCGACTATCTCAGCGAGTTCAGCTTCTTCTGGTACGATGCGCGCCACGTGATCGACCTGCGCTTCGACCGCACCAAACCGGAGGAGATCAAGCGGGCCTACAAGTGTTTCGAGGAACTGGGAAGCGTCTTCACCAAGCATGGCTGGGCGATCAATCGCACCAACACAGCCTTTATGAACAAGGTGGCCGATTCCTACGGACCGACAATGCGGAAACTCAATCGCACCATAAAAAAGGCGCTTGACCCTAATAATATCCTGGCGCCGGGCAAATCAGGAATCAGTCTGGACTGACATTCGTTGAGATAGGGGGGGCTATGGATTTTGAACGGAAACAATTCCCATTACTGTATGTCAATCAGCATTCCAGAGGTGTTGCCGGGTGGGGTGCCAGCAAGGTGGCGGGGCAGGAGTGTCAAAGGTACGGAATAACCCATGCCCTGCTGGTCACAACCGGCCTCAAAGGTACCGGAATTATTGATGAAGTGGAGGGGGTGCTGAAGAACGCCGGTGTTGAAGTGACTGTTTTTGCCGGTGTAACCTCAAATCCAAAATGCGAAGAGGTTGCGGCGGGGACCAGGATGTATCTGGAGGCGGGGTGCAACGGGGTTGTTACCGTTGGCGGCGGCAGTTCCCACGATGCCGGCAAAGCCATTCGCATTATGCTCACGAACAATGGGGCTGCAACCGATCTGCGCCAGTTCAGGGCAGTTCTCGATCCCCATTTTACAACCATGATCCCTACCTACAAGGTGGTGAACATCCCCCATGTGGCAATCAATACCACCACCGGGACAGGCGCCGATTGCACCTCGTTTGCCATTATCAACGACGAGGAGTGGAAGTATAAACTGATCCTGATCGTTCCCGGAGTCGATCCTTCCGTGGGCATTAACGACCCTGCCTTTATGAGATGTCAACCTGCGAACCTGATCGCCTGGACCGGCATGGATGCCTTTTGTCATGCCATGGAGCCGTTCATCGGCAGACTTAATCTGCCGATCTCGCATGCGACAAGCCTGCGGGCAATCAAGCTGCTCAGTGAAAATCTGCGCCAGGGCTATGCCAATCCTAAAAATGATGCGGCCATGGAAAACCTGCTCTGGGCGCAATTCCTTGCGTCCATGTCCTACAACATGGGTGGCGGGATGGGCATGGTACATGGTTTGGCCCACATGGTTTCGGTGCTCAAGGACCTGCACCACGGTTATGCCAATGCCCTGATGATGCTGCCGGTTGAACGGTTCAATTCCTTGGCATGCCCTGAGCGGTTCAAGGAGATCGGCGAGGCCATGGGGTTGGATGTCCGTTACATGAGCCCGGTTAATGCCGCGGATAGGACGCTGGAAGAGATCGAACGGCTTCGAAACGATGTCGGCATTCCGCCGGTATCGCTTAAAGATTTCAATTTCAGCGAAGCGGATATCGAGCATACCGCCCGCTGGGCGAGTAATGACATCTCCATGGAAGCAAATCCGCGCGATATGTCTATTGATCAGATCAAGACAATCATGCGTTCCTGTTTGTAGCAGCGCATCTTTCTCCGCGGATGACGGTAACGGAAATAATGCCACATCCGTGAATCACATAAACTGATAGCGGAGCCAACCATGAGTAACTACAAAACAATACTGATCATCAATCCCGGATCGACATCGACCAAGGTCGGAATCTTCTCGGATGGCGATATGAAAGTTAACGTATCGGTAAAACATGATGATGCGGAATTGAAAAAGTTTGCAACCATCTGGGATCAGTATGATTACCGCAGGGATGCAATTCTGCACGTCCTGAAAGACAGCAACCTTTCGATGGGGGAGATGGACGCCATCGCCTGTCGCGGCGGCAATGTAAAACCGTTGCCGGGCGGCACCTACGTGGTCTGTCCGAAGATGATCGCGGATATGAAGAGCGGCATCTACGGCAGACATCCGATCAACGTGGGAGGGTTGGTGGCCTTCGACCTGGGCAATCAGTTCAATATCCCGGTCCTGACGGCCGACCCGCCCATGACCGATGAACTGTGCACCTCCGCCCGCTATTCGGGCATACCGCAGATCTCCAGGCAGAGCAGTTTCCATGCCTTGAACCAGAAGGCAACCGCCAGAAAGATCGCCGCCGAGCTTGGTAAAAAGTATGACGAAGTCAACCTGATTGTCGTGCATCTGGGGGGTGGAATCTCGGTCGGCGCCCACAAAAAAGGCAAGATTATTGATGTCAATAATGCCCTGGACGGAGATGGCGCCTTTTCACCGGAAAGGGCAGGGTCACTGCCGGCGGGAGACCTGGTCAAGATGTGCTTCAGCGGCGAATACAGCAAGGAGCAGATGCTGAAGCTGTTAACCGGCGGAGGTGGATTATACGCCTATTTGGGCACTACCAATGCCATTGAGATCGAGAAGCGGATAGCCGGCGGAGACCAGAAAGCAGCGGAAGTTTATGAGGCAATGGTGTATCAGGTTGCCAAAGAGATCGGTGCCTGCACGACCGTTCTGGAAGGGGAAATTGATGCCATTGCCCTGACGGGGAGCCTGGTTTATTCCAAGACCCTGCTGGAAAGCCTGCTGAAAAAAATCTCATTTATCGCTCCGGTCCTATTAAATCCCGGCGAGAATGAAATGGAGGCCCTGGCGGAAGCCGCCATGCGTTATTTCAATGAAGAGGAAAAACTGGCGGTATATGCCAATTTATAAGCAGGACAGTTGCAGGCGCTGGATCCAGGTTGACTTTAAGCACCATAAAAAAATTAAAAAGGAGATGGGCACATGGGAAGACTTACTGGAAAAGTAGCGATCATCACGGGGTCGGCACAGGGAATCGGGGCAGCATATGCGGTCGGCCTTGCAAAGGAAGGCGCAAAAATCGTGATTGCCGATGTGCTGGACGGACAGCAGGCGGTGGAAGCTGTGAAAAAGGCCGGTAGCGAGGCCATCTTTGTAAAAACCGACGTCAGCGACCAAACGCAATGCGATGCCATGGCGAAGGCCGCCCGTGACCAGTTCGGTTCCGTCGATATTTTGATCAATAACGCCGCCATCTTTGGCAGCATCGCACTGAAGCCGTTCATGGAGTGCACCGCGGCAGAGTTCATGAAGGTACTGGAAATCAACGTTCTGGGTCAGTTCCAGTGTATGAAGGCGGTTTTCCCGCACATGAAGGAAAAGGGCGGCAAGATCATCAACATCGGCTCATCCTCGATCAACGAAGGGGTGCCGGGAATGCCGCATTACGTGGCGTCCAAGGGCGCCATCATGGCCTTGACCCGTTCCATGGCGAGAGAAATGGGCGATTTCAAGATCAACGTGAACACCATCGCCCCCGGCTTTACCCATTCCGACGGCGGCAACAATTTTGACAAGATCAAGCAACTGGACCTGCCGCCCCTGGAGGAGCTTCAGCTCAATGCGCGCTGTATCAAGAGGGAGGCCGTGCCGGAAGACCTGATCGGTCTGGCGCTGTTCCTCTCCACCGATGACAGCGGCTTTATAACCGGGCAGATGATTGTTCACGACGGAGGTTTGTCGTTCCATTAAGCAATAAAAAGTCTCCGAGCTTATAAGCCTAAAGGGTTATATCTCCAGGGCTGCGGGCCAACGGGTCCTGCTGGAAACGGCAGGACCTCCCTTTCGGAAAGGAGACTCATATTCCAGAAATATTTACTGAAAGGGAGAAAATATGGACAAGATTATACGTGTAAATATGGCGGATCTGAGTGCCCGTACCGAAGGTGTTCCCGCAGAATGGGCGGGTCTTGGCGGCCGTGCTCTGACCTCTACCATCGTTGCCGGTGAGGTCATACCGACCTGTCACCCACTGGGTAAAAACAATAAGCTGGTCTTTGCCCCCGGCATGCTGAGCGGCACCGCTGCTGCCAACACCGGGCGTTTTTCCGTTGGCGCCAAAAGCCCTCTGACCGGCACCATCAAGGAGAGCAACGCTGGCGGTACCGCCGCCCAGATGTTCGCCCGTCTTGGTATCAAGGCTTTGATCATCGAGGGATTACCCAGTGGCGACAAGTGGTACGGATTGTACATCAGCAAAGATGGCGTGTCGTTCGCTGAGGAAACCGAATTGATCGGCAAGGGAAACTTCGCCGTTGTAGAGACGTTGGAACAGCGGTTTGGTAAAAAGACCGGCGTTCTGACGATCGGCCCGGCCGGGGAGATGCGCATGCTTTCCGCCAATATATCCGTAAAGGATACCGACAGCAAGCTTCGCAGTCACGGTCGTGGCGGACTTGGTGCGGTGATGGGCTCAAAGAAAATCAAATTCATCGCAATCGACGATGCTGCCGCCCCAGGTGTTACGCTTGCCGATCCTGAAAAGTTCAAGGAAGCTGCCCGCACCTTTGCCAGGGCGCTTATTTCACACCCCGCTACCGGTGAAGGCCTGCCAACCTTCGGTACGGCGGAAATGGTTAATATCGTTAACGCGGCCGGAGGTCTTCCGACCCGTAACTTCACCTATGGGCAGTTCGAGGGGCACGAAAATATCTCGGGCGAAACCATGCGTGAAACCATCATAGAGCGCGGCGGCAAGCCGAAGCATGGCTGCCAGGCCGGCTGCATCATCCAGTGTTCTCAGGTTTATAACGATAAGGATGGCAACTATGTGACCTCCGGTTTCGAATACGAAACCATCGAAACCCTGGGAGCCAACGCCTGCATCGGAGACCTGGATCAAATAGCCCAGGCCGATTACATCATGGATGACATCGGGGTTGATTCCATCGAGACGGCGGTAACTTTTGGCGTGGCCATGGAGGCCGGCGTGCTGGCCTTCGGCGACGGTGCGGGTGTACTGAGAATGCTCAAGGAAGAGATAGGCGTCGGCACCCCGCTCGGCCGCATTCTCGGCAGCGGCGCCGGCAACGTCGGCAAGCTCTACGGTATTACCCGGGTTCCAGTGGTTAAAAACCAGGCGATACCCGCCTATGACCCCCGCGCGATCAAAGGGATCGGCATAACCTATGCCACCAGTACCATGGGCGCCGATCATACCGCCGGTTATACGGTCGGGACCAACCTTATGGGCGTAGGAGGCGGCGTGGTAGATCCGCTCAGCAAGGCCGGTCAGGTCGAGCTTTCACGGCATCTGCAAATCATCACGGTCATGCTGGACTCAATCGGGCTTTGTCTTTTTGTCGGATTTCCGGCGGCCGATGTCCCCACCTGTGTGCCGGCTCTGATGGATATGCTGAATGCCCGTTTCGGTCTTGAACTTACCCCGGACTGGATTGGAGGACTCGGCGTCAATACTCTCAAAACCGAGCGCGCTTTCAATGTCGCCGCCGGTTTTACCAACAAGCATGACCGTCTTCCGGAATTCTTTGAAGAACCTTTATTACCACACAATGCTGTTTGGGATTTTACCGGTGACGAGATTGATGCATTCTGGGAATTCTGACCGTTTGCTTTCATGCGCGAGTCCCCTGGTTATGGCGTTCGCCGGCCAGGGGACTGCTCGTCCAATAATTGCGGGGAACGCTTTATGAATATTACCATCCAGCTGTTTGCCACCTTCAGGGATGGCCGTTTCAAGGAAGCGCGAAAGGACTTTGCGGACAAGATCACCCTTGGCCATGTGGTCGCCGAACTGGGTATTGCCGAAAACGAAATCGGCATGATGCTTGTCAACGGGCGGCATGCTTCCATCGGGCAAGCTTTGGACGATGGGCATGTCATAGCCCTGTTCCCGCTGTTGGGTGGGGGGTAGCGTGGAGTTCCCGTTGATTGCTTTACATGTCGTGAAGGAGAATAACTATGATTAAATCCTTTGAAGAGCTGATTGCTGCGGTAAAGGAAAAGCCGAAGAAAAAAATCGCGATTGTTGCACCCGATGGATCAACTGTCATAAAGCTGGTCAAGCAGGCGATAGAAGCCGATCTTGCCGAATTCATCCTGGTTGGAGACGAACAGAAAATAATAAGCATGTTCGCAGATGTGGGATTCGATTCCCATCTGGTTAATATCATAAATATAACCGATCAAAAAGAGGCGGCCGAAGAAGCCGTCAGGCTGGTGCTTGCCGGAAGCGCCAACGCCATCATGAAAGGCAATCTGCCCACGGCAACCTTCATGAGGGCGGTGCTGGACAAGCAGAAGGGGCTGAATGACAACAAGGTCATCAGTGAGATTACGGTCTATGAGAAAATAGTTGAGCCGTCAGGAGGGGGATTCCGCTTCCTGACCGATTGCGCCATCAACGTGGCGCCAACCCTGGACGAGAAAAAACAGATCATTGAAAACGCGGTCAGCCTGGCGCACAAGCTCGGCAATACGCTGCCCAAGGTGGCGGTAATATCGGCCGTTGAAGTAGTAAACCCGTCCATGCCGGACACAATCGAAGCGGCGGCTCTGAGCAAGATGGCCGATCGCGGCCAGATCACCGGCTGCCTGGTTGACGGCCCCTTTGCCTTTGACAATGCCATCTCGCTGGAGGCTGCGGAGTACAAAAAAGTAGGGGGCGGTGTTGCCGGGCAGGCCGATATTCTGATGATGCCGAACCTGCTGGCTGCCAATCCGCTGCGCAAGTGCCTCGTATATTACACCAAGCAACGGATTGCGACGGCCTTGATGGGTGCAAAAGCGCCGGTCATCATCACTTCCCGCACCGATTCCGCCGATACCATGCTGCTTACGATTGTCCTGGCGGCATACATTTCATAAATGCTCAACCCGCAATTCCATGACGGCGTGAATTCAATTTAAGCTCCGAGGTGAACCCAATGCACATCGAATCCAAAATCGCTCCATTTGCATCTAAGCGCCACTTGACCGGTATCTCGACAGTATTACTGATATTGTTCTCAGTGCTGGTCTCCGGAACGGCATATGCTGCCGACAAACAGTCATTAAAACCGGAAGTCGCAGAAATAAACAATGATGCAAAACGTGCCAAGGAACTGCTCGATCGCGCCGTCGCTTACTACGAGGAGAAAAAGGATCAGGCGTTTGCCGCATTCAACCGCCAGGGCGAATTCATCCAGGGCGATCTTTACGTATATGCGATCAACACCACCGGAGTCATGCTGGCCAGCGGAGGGTCGTCGTCAGCCCTGATCGACCGCATTGTCCTGGGCTTGGGCGATGTGGACGGAAAGCTGTTATTCAAGGAGATGCTGGATACAGCCCGGTCCAAGGGATCAGGATCGGTGGAATACCGCTGGCTGAATCGCGTCGATCGCAAGGTGGAGCGCAAGGTAACCTACTTCAAGAAGGTCGGGGATGTGATTATTGCCGTGGGCTATTACATTCCACGCGCTTCGGCTGAACAGGCCAGGAGAATGCTGGAAAAAGCATCGATTGCGGTGAAGAATAACCCCAAGAGCGCCTTCAAGGCATTCGGTGATCTGGGCGGCAACTATTTCGAGGACGACCTGTATGTGTTCGTGATCGGCATTAACGACCTGCATTTCCGTGCCCACGGAGCTACTCCGCGTCTTGTCGGCAGCGACGCCGAGACGCTGACCGATCCTAACGGCAAACCGATCATCCGTGAGATGATTTCCATCGTCAAGAAAAAGGGGCAAGGCGAGCTGGATTATGTATGGCGCAATCCGATCACAAGCAGGATTGAAGATAAGCACACCTATCTGCGCAAGGTCGACAACTTCCTGGTCGGGGTAGGTTACTACACCAGATAAACCGATTAGCAGGGAAGCAAGGCGCTGATCAGCAGGCGATATTGCCGTTACTCCCGCATTCCCTCAGAGGAATTGGGCAATTCAGGCTTGTATCTAAAAAAATAATGCTAAATAGAATTTTCATTGACTTTAACGAATAACACTATTATCTTGTGTGCAAGGTAATAAACAAAGATGATATCATTCCGCGAAAATATAGTTTTTCTACTTGCCAAAGCTCACCAGCGAGCCCAGGGCGTACTGAAAGGGTATCTTCAGTCGTTTGGCTTGACCCCGATGCAATGCCTGTTCATGGAGTCCCTGTGGGAGGAAGACGGGCTTTCCGTCGGGGAGATCGGCCGGCGTATCGCCCTGGATACGGCAACGCTGGCAGGGATCCTGGATCGCATGACCACCGCGGGCTGGGTTCGTCGTGAAACCGACCCGGATGACGGAAGGGTGGCGCGGGTGTATCTGACCGAAAAAGCACAAGAAGCCGTTTCTGGTCTGGCTTCGGCCATAGAAGTCACGAACAATGAGTTGCTGAGCAATTTTTCCATTGAGGAGAAGCTCCTTTTTAAACGTTTTTTGCGGGATGTTAAAGATTGATGTTAGTTTTTTTTATAAATAAATGTCTTGTACACAACTGATTAGAGGCGAAGCAAGTATCACCATACACCGAGGGAGGTGGATTTATGTACATGCCGGATTTTGAGTATCATGCCCCGAAGACCTTGTCTGAAGCCTGTGTGCTTCTTGATGAACTGGGGGAAAAAAGCATTGTTCTGGGTGGGGGATCGGACCTTCTTCACAAAATGAAGAATGGCCATTTGACACCTGAACATGTGGTGTCGCTTAAACACATGGCGCATTTGCGCGAGGTTCGTCACGAGGACGGCCGGGGAATCGTGATTGGCGCCCTGGTAACCCCTAACGGTGTCTATACGTCACCGCTTCTTCAGGAGCGTTATCTTTCGCTCCCGATGGCGGCACACGAAATGGGAAACCCCCAGGTCAGGAATCGCGGAACGGTTGGCGGTAACATCTGCAATGCCTCGCCCCTGGCGGACCTGCCACCGCTTTTGATTGCTCTCAATGCTTCGGTCAAGGTTGTGGAATACGCCGGAGAGAGGATTGTTCCGCTTGAAGATTTTATTTGCGGTCCCGGTAAAACCTTGATCAAGAAGGATGAAATCCTGGCGGAGGTCATAATCCCCGACCAGCCCGCCACCGGAAGTACCTACATAAAGTTCGGACTGCGCAAATCCGGCGCGCTGGCGGTAGTCGGCGTGGCGGTGGCGGTAACGGTCAAGGATGGTGTTTTGGTTGATGCCCGGATTGTGATGGGTGCGGTGGCACCGGTACCGATGCGTGCAAAGGACGCGGAAGCCATACTCAAAGGGCAGACGATTACCGATGCCCTGTTGGAGCGGGCCGCGGATTCTGCTGCCGCTGAATGCAAGCCGATAACGGATCTCAGGGGTTCGGCGGAATATCGTCGCGAAATGATACGGGTGCTCACGAAACGCGCCCTTCGCAAAGCCATCGACGAAGGCCATGTATAAGGGGAGATGACATGATTAATCAGACTATTACCGACAAAGAAGGGGTGAAACGCTACCTGATCACCCTCAACGTAAACGGCGATGCCCGCACCGTGCTGGTGAAGGGGAATGCCATTCTGGCCAACGTATTGCGCGACGAACTCAATCTGACCGGCACCAAGAAGGGGTGCGAGCTGGGTGACTGCGGCTCCTGCACCGTGCTGCTGGAAGGCAAGCCGGTTGACTCGTGCATGGTGCTTGCGATCGAAGTCGATGGTCTCGCGATCACCACAATTGAGGGCGTGGCCGTTAACAGTAAACTCGACGCGATCCAGGAAGCGATGATCAATTTCGCCGCCGTGCAGTGCGGATACTGCACACCCGGCATGGTGCTCTCCGCCAAGGCCCTCCTGACCCGTAATCCTCACCCGACCGAACCTGAGGTCCGGGAGGCAATTTCAGGAAACCTCTGCCGTTGCACCGGGTACGTGCATATCGTGGAGGCGGTTTTGGCGGCTTCCGAGGGTCGGCTGGCTCCGGGTGAGCACGAATATCCCAGGGAAGAAGGAGATTCCATATGAGCAAGAAATATAGCGTCATCGGCCACAGTGTGCCCCGCATCGACGGTCCTGAAAAGGTTACCGGAGCGGCCAAGTACACCCTTGACCTGAAATTTCCAAACATGCTGTACGGCAAGATCCTGACCAGCCCACACGCCCATGCCCGGATCATTTCCATCGACACCTCGGAGGCCGAGGCGCTCCCGGGGGTCAAGGCGGTCATCACCCACAAGGATGTGCCGACTCTGAAATACGGTCTGAGCCCGGCCCGTTGGGACGAGAACATCTTCTGCAGCGACAAGGTCCGTTTCGTCGGCGACAAGGTCGCCGCTGTGGCATGTCTCGATGAAAGCACCTGTTACAAGGCCCTGAAGCTGATCAAGGTGGAATACGAGGTTTTGCCGGCCGTACTCAACTTCCTGACCGGCATGGATGAGGGACAGCCGCTGGTCCACGAGGAATATGCCCGGAACATCAACACCGAGATCCATCAGGAGTTCGGTGACGTGGCCAAGGCATTTGCCGAGGCTTACCATGTGCGCACCGATACCTTTATCGGGCAGCGTACCTACCAGTGCCCCATCGAACCGCATGCCGCCGTCTCCATGTGGGATGAAGGCAAGTTGACCATCTACTCCAGCACCCAGTCGCCGCACTACTTCCAGCATTACATCGCCCGGGAGTTTGGCATGGAAATGGGTGATGTCCGCATCATCAAGACTTTTGTCGGCGGCGGATTCGGCGGCAAGCTGGAGCCGACCGGCCTGGAGTTTGCCGGTGCCGTGCTGGCCAAGCTTACCAGCCGACCGGTAAGGATGTTTTACGATCGGGCCGAGATGTTTGCCCATAACCGCGGACGTCACGCTCAACAGATGGAGATTACCACCGGCGTCGACAAGAACGGCAAGATTCTGGTTGCCCACGCCAACTTCAAAATGGACGGCGGCGCCTACACCAGTTTGGGGATTGCCAGCGCCTACTACGCCGGCGCATTGCTGCCGATGACCTACGAGTTCGACAACTTCAAGTTCGACATGTACCGGGTCTACACCAATCTTCCCGCCTGCGGCGCCCAACGAGGCCACGGGGCACCACAGCCCAAGTACGCCTTTGAGAGCCATCTGGACAACGTTGCCAAGGATCTGGGGATTGATCCGATGGATATCCGCATTCTCAATGCCCGGCGTCCAGATACGGTTACTCCCAACGATTTCAAGATCAATTCCTGCCATATGCGCGAGTGTCTGGAACGTGCGCGGGAGATGTCGGGCTGGGACGAGAAGAAGAAAAACCGGGTTCCCGGCCGGGGAATCGGGGTTTCAACGGGAAGTTTTGTTACCGGAGCCGGTTATCCGATCTATCGTACCGACCTGCCCCATGCATCGGCCTTCATCAGGGTGCACGAGGACGGTACCGCGGCCACCCTCTATACCGGTGCTGTTGAGATCGGCCAGGGTTCAGACACGGTGCTGAGCCAGATGGCAGCCGAAGCGATGGGATACACTTATGAGCAGATGAAGATCATCGCCGCTGATACCGAGATCACCCCGCTCGACTTCGGGGCCTATGCCAGCCGTCAGACCTATATGTCCGGCACCGCTGTCAAACAGGCCGGTGAGGAGGTTAAAAGGCAGATCATCGATATGGCATCAGCGATGCTCTCCCTGCCGCCCGATGATCTCGATGTCGATAACGGCATTGTTTTCTCCAAGACCCGCGAAGGTAAGTCTCTCACCTTCCAGGAAGTTGCCCGCAAGCACTTTGTACTCAAGGGGCCACTGCTCGGCAAGGGTGTTTACACCCCGCCAAGACTGGGCGGCACGTTCAAGGGTGCGGCGGTCGGAACTTCTCCGGCCTACAGCTTCGGCGCCCAGGTAGGCGAGGTGCAGATTGATGAGGAAACCGGTGAAATCAATGTGATTGGTATCTGGGACGTGCATGACTGCGGCAAGGTGATCAACCCGCGCCTGCTACATGGCCAGGTGCATGGTGCATTGTTCATGGGGATGGGGGAGTCGGTGTGGGAAGAAGTTCAGTTCGACGACAAGGGTAGAATCCTGAATCCCGAACTGGCCAACTACCGAATGCTGACCGCGATGGACATGCCTCCCATTGAGTCGGAGGTTATCGACAGCTACGAGCCCACCGGACCATGGGGGGCCAAAGAGGTCGGCGAAGGGGCCACCAACCCGACCCTGGGGATGTTTTCCAATGCCATTTTCGATGCCATGGGGGTGCGGGTGAACAGCCTACCGCTCACCTATGAAAAGGTATGGCGGGCCCTCAAGGAAAAACGCGAGCGGGAAGCGGCAGAAAAGGCTTAGTACTGCAAAGCCCCGTACCCGAAAGGGTTGCGGGGCTTTTTCTTTTCTGATAAACAAGGATCACATATTATCTATTAAGCAAGGAGCTCGGAGACCATGTGGGACTGGATAGGCAAACTCGATGAACTTCGTCGCCAGAATCAGCTGGCGGTACTGGTAACTGTCACCAAAAGTACCGGTTCGACCCCGCGCAAGCACGGCGCCAAGATGATCGTCCTGCCGGACGGCACATTTTACGGAACGGTCGGTGGGGGAGTGCCGGAGTTTTTTGCCCTTGAAGACGCCCGCAAGTGCCTGGAAGACATGCAGAGCGCCACCTCGAATATTCCACTGAAGCAGCGGGGAGAGTTCCCGGCCTGCGGCGGGACCATGGAGCTATATATGGAAGTTATCAACAGCAACCCCAGTCTGTACCTGTTCGGTGCCGGACATATCGGCCAGTCACTCTGCCATGTCCTGGATGGGACCCACTTTCGCATCCATCTGATAGACGAACGTGATGAATGGATCAATGCCCCCGGCATCCCCGGTAGCGTGATCCGTCATCAATGCCACTGGAGCGATTTTATTCAAAAGGCCAAATGGTGCGACAAACGGACATTCGTAACGGTAGTAACTTTTAATGGAACGGTTGATCAGCAGGTGCTGGAAGAGGTATTGCCCAATCCGGCGCGATTTATCGGCATGATCGGCAGCAAGGGTAAATGGGCCGGAGTGCAAAATAACCTGGAAGGCAAGGGTTTGGATCTTTCGCGGGTCCGCTGCCCGGTCGGTCATAATAACGGAGGCAATTCTCCGCAGGAAATCGCCATCAGCATCGCCAGCCAGCTGCTCGCCACATATTACGGCCGTGAGTAACGTGGATATCGCTCTGAAAGACCGCGTCATCATTATCCGGGGAGCAGGTGAACAGGCCACCGGCATCGCCTGCCGGCTCTATCGCGCCAACTTCAAACGTATTCTGATGCTGGAAACCCCATTCCCCCTGGCCGTCAGGCGTCAGGTCTCCTTTTGTGAAACGGTCCATGAAAGCAGCATGAATGTGGAAGGGATCGAGGCGGTCCGGATTGGTAACGATCTTGAGCGTCATGCTGTCTGGGCGGCAGGAAAGATCGCCGTCCGGGTCGATCCGCAGGGAGAAAGTCTCGCCAGCTGCAAGCCGGATGTGTTTATCGATGCCACCCTGGCCAAACGCAACCTGGGCACCTCCATCAAGGATGCCCCGCTGGTGATAGCCCTGGGGCCCGGTTTCACGGCTGGAACAGATTGCCATATCGTGATCGAGACCAATCGTGGCCACGATCTGGGGCGATTGATCACCACCGGCATGGCGCAGCCGAACACCAGCATCCCCGGCGACATCGCCGGCTACACGAAGGAGCGGGTTCTGCGTGCCCCGGCGGAAGGTGTCTTCAGCACAGACCGGCAAATCGGTGACCTGATCTGCAAAGGCGAGGTGATCGGCCAGGTCGGTACGGCCGAGGTGACCGCACAGATAGACGGCGTTTTGCGTGGCCTGATCAGGCCGGGTTCCGCTGTTAAGGCAGGTCTCAAGATCGGCGATGTCGATCCGCGTGGCGAGGCCGAGTTATGCCGCACAATCTCGGAGAAGGCCCGGGCACTGGGCGGGGCGGTTCTTGAGGCGATACTTGCTGTCTACAACCGTTGAAATTGGAGTTGAGGCACTTGCACTCGATCGAATCCATACTTTGCCCCGATCCTCGGGGTGTCGTGAGCTTTACCGGCGGAGGCGGCAAGACCAGCTTGCTGTTCCACCTGGCCCATCAGCTTGTTCGCTCAGGGAAACGGGTGTTGACCACCACCACCACCAAGATCTTTGTCCCCACCCCTGACCAATCCCTGACAGTCCTCATTGATGCTGACCCGGAGGCGATCCTCCAACAGGCATCCTGCTGTCTGCATACCGCCGGTCAGATTACCGCCGCTGCGTACAAGCTTGACAACGGCAAACTCCAGGGTTTCGCTCCGGAAACCATCCGCATTTTCCTGGAGTCGGGGTTGTTTGACTGGATTCTGGTTGAAGCGGACGGGGCGGCCCGACGGCCCCTCAAGGCGCCGGCTGAACACGAGCCGGTCATTCCGCCTGATACCAGCGTGCTGGTCTCAGTAGCGGGTTTGGAGGTTCTGGGTGAACCGTTGACCGAGGAACTGGTTTTCCGCTCCGAACTTGCCGGGAAGCTGATGGGACTGGCCATGGGGGAAACCATCACCGAATCGGCCCTGGCCCGTCTGATCGCCCATCCCCTGGGCTCCTTCAAAGGGGCTCCGCTCGCCGCTCGCCGCTTCATCTTTCTCAACAAGGCCGATTCGCCTGACAGGCGCGATCGCGGGGCCAGGGTTGCCGAGCAGCTCCGCCGGATGGAACCCCCGGTAGCCGAAGCGCTAATCATTGGCCAGGCCCTGGACGGGGTGTCTGTCCACGCCGTGCATCCACTGATGGTGCCGGCATGAGCCGCACTCCACGGGTAGCCGGCATTATCCTGGCGGCCGGCAAGAGCAGCCGCATGGGACGGACCAAACAGCTGCTTCCCTTCCGTGGGCAGACCATCCTGGAATGCGTGGTTGACTGTGCCCTGGCCTCCTCGCTGCAGAGGGTCATCGTGGTGCTCGGCCACCAGGCCGATGCATTGGAACCCTTGCTGAAGGGGAGGGATGTTACCGTGGTCATCAACTGCCTTTACGACAAGGGCCAGAGTACCTCGCTCAAGGCCGGCCTGCGGGCAGTGACGGAGGAGGACGAGGCGGTCCTCTTCCTGCTGGGAGACCAGCCTCTTGTTACCCCGGAAACCATCAACCGCATCCTGACCGCCTACGAAACATCTCCCGCCAGCCCGATTGTGCTGCCGGTCTTTGAAGGCAAACGGGGCAATCCGGTGCTTTTCAGCCGGGAGACGTTTTCCCGCCTCGAAACCCTCAGCGAAGACCAGGGCGCCCGACCACTTTTCGAAGAGTATGCCGGGCGTATCCTTCCGGTGCCGGTCGCCGACCCATCCATCCACTTTGACATCGATACGGAAGGGGATTATCAGCGCCTGCTGTCGCTGGAGTGCAAGCAAGTTTGCAAGTCCGCAAGTGACTAATTACCATCTTTAGGTGTTATCCATGAAGTAGCGGTCCCAAGACAACGAATGCCATCCTCCAATGTTGCCTGACTCAAACTCCCTTGCTCGGCCTGGATGCAGATGAAGTACATATCTTCACTCCCCGCCTTGAAGGCCCGCTCTCCCAGCGGAGCAACCCGGATCAAGCTCCCTTCCTGGATCGGAAATTCATCGCCATCCACAAAAAAAATTCCATTACCGCGCAGTACAATGTAGAGCTCCTCGTTCTTCTTGTGAGCATGTACGAACGGCATCCCTTTTCCTGCCGGGAGGCGGTTGAGCGACACTTCGCAGCCGGTCAAGCCAAGTTCCTTGCCGATGAAGTATTTACCGTGGAAACCCAGGAAGTCGCGTTGCAGAAGTGATTCAAACGGACCAATATGCTCTGCCGAGTAGTTTGTTTTCTGAATGGTCATGATCTTGCTCCTTTTTTGGGGATATATGGACCGTGCGGTCCAAAAAAACATCAAAAAAAATCAGGTCAGTGCCTTCATAATTACGCCAACGATCTCCTTCACCCTTTGCTCATCCGCACCTCCTTTCACTACGGTTGTAATCCCACCTATGCTGCAGATGAGATAATCCGACAGCACTCCAGCATCCAAAACAGGCGAGATGTCTCCCTCCTGCTGGCCACGCAAAACGGCAGCTTGCAGCGCTTCCCGTAGTCGTGTGAATCCGGCCGTCACATGTTCTGCCACCTGTGAATCCTTCTGGGCAAACTCGGTCGCCGTATTCATCAGCAGGCAGCCGCGCTTCAGATGTTCCGGTTGACGCGCCTCGATAGCGAAGTTGATCAGAAGTTTTTCTATGAACAACCGCCCGGATTTTGCCTTTCCCAGAAGTCCGGCAAGAACCTCGGACATGTTATTTCGGTAGCGGCTGATACAGCGTATGAAGAGTTCTTTCTTACCGCCAAATCCCTGGTATAGGCTGCTCTTTGACAGCCCCATGGCTACCAACAGGTCCTGCATTGTGGTCGCCTCATACCCTTTGGACCAGAACAGGTGCATGGCTGCATCCAGTGCCTTGTCTGAATCGTATTGTAGTGGTCTGCCGTTAGTCATGCTTTATCAATTAGGACCGAACGGTCCAAAAGTCAAGAAAAAATCATCCCAAACGCGGCAATCCGGTGCTTTTCAGCCGGGAGACCTTTCCCCGGTATTCGTATCCGAAGGGTGCTTGCCAGTTGACGCTATTCCTAAGTTTCTCAATTTCTAGGTTGGTTAATTTATCCTGTTATTCCAATTCCGACTTGGTGCGCGTCACATCGATTTCAGCTGCAGGCAAGGCATATAAATAGCAATTCTAATGAAATGGTGATATACCTGCATTCTATAAAGAATGCTTTTCATGCAATGGGAGGTCAGACGTGCTACAGAACATGAATTTCGGAAAGAAACTGTGGTTGATTATTGTAATTTCATTGATTGGCATGCTTGGTGTCTCGTGTTATTCCCTCATTTCGAGCAGACAGGATTTGCTGAGAGAAAAAGAGCTTAAAACTAGGCATCTTGTTGAATCAGCGTACTCAGTTATTGAAAGCTTTTACAAACTTGCAAAAGACGGAAAAATGGCTGAACAAGATGCAAAGTTGCTGGCAATATCAACTGTTAGATCGATGCGTTATGAAGGAAAAGAATATTTTTGGATCAATGACATGCATCCCACCATGATTATGCATCCGACGAAACCGGAACTTGACGGTAAGGATCTCTCTGATTCCAAGGATCCAAAAGGGAAAAAGCTATTTGTAGAATTTGTTGAAACTGTCAAAAAAAGTGGTTCAGGCTATGTGTATTACCTGTGGCCGAAACCAGGTCTCACTGAGCCTGTTGAAAAAGTTTCATTTGTAAAGGGATTTGAACCGTGGGGTTGGATAGTTGGAAGCGGCATCTATATAAATGATTTACACGATATATTTATATCCAGCATGATCAGATATCTGGTCATTGCAGGAATACTTGTCATTTTTATAATAACAGTATGTTCATTTATAAAGAGAGGAATCGTCAAGAGGATAAATCAGATTCAAGAACAGGTTAAAATCGTGGCTGAAGGCAATATGACAGTAGAATGTCTCATTCCCGGAAAGGATGAAATAAGCGATATTTGTCTTCAGATCAACACGATGAAAGGTTCGTTATCTAATATTCTGAATGACATCATCCGTTCAATATCAGTGGTGATCTGCACAGCATTTGAGGTTAAAAAAAATGCAACTAACATTCTTGAAAGCTCTAAAGCACTTTCAGGAGCTACCTGTGAGAATGCATCTGCCGTATCTCAAATGAGTGAAACAATTGGTGAGCTTGCACAGACAGCTTCACATGCAGCTGAGCTTTCCGGGTTGGCATCTCGTGAAGCACAAAGCGGCTCGGAAAAAAGCAGGAAAAGTATAGAGGCGATGATATCTGCGCAACATGTAATGGATGGGTTGCAGGATAAACTTTTAACGCTTAATGCTACTACCGAGTCTATAGGTGCAATATCCGACACAATTGCAGACATTGCTGACCAAACAAATCTTCTCGCCCTCAACGCTGCTATTGAGGCAGCCCGTGCAGGAGAACAGGGGCGTGGATTCGCAGTTGTTGCTGATGAAGTTCGTAATCTGGCTGAGCGCACTACAAAAGCAACTAAAGAAATCGCTGCCATGATCAAGACAGTTCAGCATGAAACCAATGAAACATCTAAGACCGCAAAAGATGTCAAGAATCAGATTGAAGATGTGTACGGACTTATTCAGGAATCCACCAACAGCCTCAATGAAATATCCAATATCAACAACCAGGTGAGTAAAAGTATAGTGGAAATTGCAATTGCTACGGAAGAGCAGTCTGCAACTTCGCTTGAAATATCCAGAAATGTTGATCGGGGGCGCGAAGCTTCGGACGGGATCTCTATGTTGGCAGTCGAACTTACTGATTCGGTTTTCAGGCTCGGAAAGGCTGACGAAGGCATTCGTGAGGCTGTTGCAAAAGTGACCGTACCAATGGAAGCAAAAACCATGTTAGAACTTGCAAAATCTGATCACCGACTCTTTGTCCAGAAGATCGCGACGTGCATTCATTCCGGAAATAAAGACCTGCATTCAATGAAATTACCGGATCATCATACATGTCGTTTCGGCAAGTGGTATGATTCTCCTGCTGGCCAAGCATTAAGCCATTTGCCGAGTTTTAATGCCATTGTTCCTCCACATGAAAAGGTGCATGCGCTTGCAATCAAGGCCCAGGAAGCATGTAAAAAAGGAGATATTGGAACGGTTGGCACACTTTATAAGGAGATAGAAATCTGTTCTGAAGAAATAATCAAACTCCTTGAAAAATTAGAAGCCGAATATAAAAGATAACACATTGCTCTCTTGATACCGTGGAACATCTAAAACCAACCCCCCCTCATTCCCCTGCCTTGAAGTCTCCCTTTATGCCCCAGAGGTACTGACAAGGGGAGAATTAGAGGGGTTTGCTGCTTCATCGAGTAATCCAACATCCTTTGTCTTCTGCAAGTGGTAGTTTAATCTCATCGCGATTACCCAGACCGAGTGAATTGTCGAGGAAATAAAGCCGCTTGGGGACAATTCTGTACCAGCGCACCTTGGCCAGGGCCTTGACGATTGCCGACGGGGCCTGCGCCAACAGGCCGACTACGGGAAACTTCTGCCCGTATAGTCTTCAGGCTTTTTCTTCTTCGACACCTGGGTGGCGCATTCCGGGGCCGGACCAAGCTAATTCATTGTATCTGCACTTAAAACACCCCAAAAACTGTTGTTATTCGGCCTTAAACTGTCACTTTCAGGATCAAAAACGGCACTATAAGGTTCAAATTCAGAAGAAATTCCTTCTTGTGACAACGATGGGTAATGTGCCCCACTTGCCCTGGAATATGATGTCGGTTTGTTCTCGCTATTCTTAGAAGCCCCCTTATTACCGGTAAAAACGTCGCTGTAAGGCCATAAATAGATCCATTTTGGGGCAATTAGCTAATACACTTCAGATATTTAACTTGGTCCGACCCCAGGGCTACATGCCCCTGGCTGGCAACTGTATTTTCAAACAGGGCTACTTTTCCGATTGTTGCCTCAATGACCTCACAGCCTGTCCCCTCTTCATACCCTACTACTACTCGCATTTGGCAGAATCCGGATATGCAGCGATGACATCAATAGTCTGGGCCGGGATGTTCTTCAGGAAGTCCGTTTTCCCGAAAGCATCTCCGATCAGTTGGCGGTTCGCCTGCAGCTTGTAGTCATGGAAACTATTGGATATGTCACTGCTTCCCCCGTTGATATCGGCCATTTTCACCGGGGTATTACAGGAAAAATCAACTTTCTTCAGATCAATAGATCGGGTCTTAGGATTCGAAGAAGTGTGGAAGAATACCTGAAGATTCTTGATGTCATACACGATACTCCATTTTGTCCTGTCTCCCTGAACAAGCTGTTTCAGGAGGCCAAATGCATGATCAATGGGGGCTTTTACTGCTTTTGCGTCAAAGGAACTTGTCGCGTCAGCTGCCAGGATGAACCGTTCCACGGACATCCATGTATCCACCGTCGGAACCTTTTTAGCCCTCCAGTGAGATAACGAGTCGGTATAGAGGGTATTTGAAAGTGCCCTGACAGGCAGGGAGTCGCCAGTATAGACGACACGCTTCCTGCCGACAAACTCAATAACAGCGCTGGCTCCGGTGCGATCGCTCACCAGTAGGTGCGTCATGGGACCTTTCCCAGTTGCCGTAATCCTGATGATGGAATCGCTTTCGAGCACCTCTTTGACGGTGCTGAAAGAATCAAGGAGATATTGCCGGTATTGAGCTTTCCCCACATAGAGCCGGGAATCCGCTGCCGGGTATTCACCCTCAGGGACGGCCATGATTTCGACGACCAGACCCGCCTCGTTTATTCCTCCCTGAGGGAATTCGCGGCCGTACTGGTTAAAGGTGATGCTCCCGTACTTCGACTTCCATTTTGCGGGTTGACCAGTCTCATCCTTTGTCTTCATTGCTGTCTTCGTAAGTCCGCGTTTATTTACGATTACGGCACCATCTCCAACCGACCAGTCATAGTTTCTGCCGAAAATATTGACGTCGCCGCTGGTCAGATTGAAAGTAGTGCATGCCGATGCAGTATCGATAGAAGCCAATGCCGCTATCACCATGACAATAACACCGAATCTTGTTCTCATAATTACCCCCCTTTTGTTTTGATTTTGATTTGATAGCTACATTGACCAACGGTGTGGTTGGTATGTCACTTCATTTTCCACTTTCAAGGACAGATCCCGCTATTCGCTCTTCAGAGTTTTACTTTTTTTCCTCAATTTGCTCAAACTTCTCAAAACAAATGCTGCAAATGCCATCAAAATTCCTATAACAATAATTTGATATAGCAACATTGAAAAATGTATTTGTGCTTTTGTTTCAGTAACACCATCAAAAATATTTTTCTCTCCCAGTGACTCAATAAATTTTCCAGTCTCAGGATGAAAATATGCCCATGGTGGATTCAGGAGCATAATAATAATTATTACGAAATATATGACAATCATAGCTTTTTCAAATTTTGTCAGTTGGATATTCATAGATACTCCTAACCGGATTAGCCTTAGTATCCCACTGTTCGTAGTAGATCCTTCATGTGTTATCGTGGAGGACCATGCTTCACAATTGATTCTTCTTGACCACGGAGATATGATCCGCATGGCCCATTATACTTGAACTCCCAATGAGTGCCATTCCATATTACGTCGTCTTTAATTGCTTTTAGTTCGTTTTGATAGTATCCAACGCCAAGCGAGTCCTCGAAAACGTCAATTACATATCCATTGATGGGTGAAAAACTATCTGATGGACCAATTATTATCCAATCACCTTTTTTTACGTTTGGTTGTTTCATTTTTTTCTCCTTGTTCAACTCGTCGTTGTGTCAATAATTTTGACGTGTATTCCTGTTTTTCAGTTTTAATTTCAGTG
>CAYWJJ010000058.1:0-24863 GCA_964458105.1 uncultured Geobacter sp. | reverse complement strand
GCGTAACTTAGTTAAATACCATCTTTACGACTTTATAACTGCGGAAGATGGGTTAAGCCCCGAGGTCACAAACAGGATTGAAGATAAGCACACCTATCTGCGCAAGGTCGACAACTATCTGGTCGGGGTAGGCTACTACACCAGATAAACCGATTCGCAGGGAAGTGGGGCGGCTATCGAAACGGAAGATAATATTGAGGACGAAAAGTATGGAGTAGGAATCCGCTTGATAAGACATTGCCTTCTGGTATAGAATTCTTTAGTTTGTAAAAACTAACTGGAGGGGAGTATGAAAAAAATACTTGTTTTGACCTGTCTTGCTGCATCCGTTTCACTATCAAGTGGTACTGCAATAGCCGATAGCATAAAAGGACGAGTCGGTGTAACCGGCAAAATTGGTTTGCTGGTCCCCGGCAACAGTGAGTTTGGTGACAGAGCGGTCAAAACCGATGTCGGTTTTGTCGGTGGCGGTGGTGTTGTGTACGGTTTCGACGATAATATTGCAGCCGAGATCGATGTGACGCGTACCGAGTTTGGCTCCGATTTTCCCAGAACCGGTAACGCCGGCGATTTTGGCATTACCGATATCGCTCTTGGCGGCCAGTATCGTTTCCAGGTTACTCAAAAAAAGCTGGTCCCCTACGTCGGGGCCGGTTTTGATATCCTTGTAAGCGACTACGATGCTCGAAATGGGAGAACGCATGATGTTGACACTACGGTTGGCATCCACATCAGCGGTGGTGTTGACTACTTTATTATCAAGCAGGTTGCTCTCATGGCCGAGGTAAAGGCGCTTGCAGCCCTTGAAACCGACATCAAGGATAGTTCCGGAGTGCAGGGAAAGTTTGATCCATCCAGTATTTCGGGCGTCGTTGGATTTAGATTTTTCTTTAACTGACAGGCAACTTTCGAGCAAAGCCCGGATATTTCCTGTTGACGCTTGATCGAAAGTAAAGCCACCCTTGATTGCTCAGGCCCATGAGTTTGCATCATCGCATCTCATGGGCTTTTTTGTTTCCTGCACGTTGATCAAGCAGCCATTTCATTTGTCCGGAAGGCAAGCATTCTCGGCATGACCCTCAGCAACGCCGTAGAAAAGGGACTGGAAAACATGCACGGCGCGGGGTGGGCGCCTGTCAGCTGCAGCGCCGGGAGGGTATACTAACAGCCATGATGACCCGCAGAGAATTTCTTGCATGCAGTGGTAGTTCCGCAATTGCCCTGCTGAGCGGCTGTGTCGCCAGTCAGCCCCTGCCGAGGAGCGGGTTTCGTGACTTCGGTGCTCCTGATCAGCCCTACCTGGGGTTGGCCACCTCGCTTCCGCAAGAGTATGACTATGATGCGGAGGTACAAGGGGCGATCCCTGCCGGTCTGCGCGGCACGCTCTACCGCAACGGTCCCGGGCTGTTCGACCGGGGCGGACTTCGCAAGCGGAGCTTGCTGGACGGGGATGGCCTGATCCAGCGTTTTCATTTCGACGATCAAGGAGTCCGCTTCCGCAATCGTTTTGTACAGACCCCCAAGTTCCGGGAGGAAGCGGTGGCGGGCCGCTTTCTCTTCCCTACCTGGAGCACTTTGGCCCCCGGCGGAATCCTGAATAATTTCCTGGGGCCGGGTCGAATCCGCAGTCAGGCCGGCGTTACGGTTTTTCCGTGGCGTGGCCGGCTGTATGCATTTGACGAGTCAGCCCTGCCGTTCGAGCTGGATCCGACCACTCTGACGACCATCGGCGAATCCCGCCTGGGCGTGCTGCCGGAGACACCGCTGATCTTTGCGGCTCATGGCAAGTTCGATCCGCTGACCGGCGAGTGGCTCCATTTCGGCATCCAGTACACGCGCCATGTTTCGCTGCACCTGACCTGCTTTGCCGCCGACGGCGCCTTGACCCGCCATCGGATCATCGAACTCCCCCGCTACGTCTATATGCATGATTGGTTTGTCGGCAACCGCCATGTGATGATCAGTCTGCAGCCGCTGGAAGTTGATATCTGGGGGCCGCTGCTGGGTATCCGCAGTATCCTGGACTCGCTGCGCTGGCGCCCGGATCAGGGAAACCTGCTGATGGTGTTGCCGCGGGATCTGAGCGGTGAACCGTTGATGTTGACGACCGAGGCCTCCTTCATGTGGCATTCGGTCAATGCCTTCGAGCAGGGGGGCGAACTGCTGGCCGATTTCGTCGGTTATTCCGACCCCGATCATCTGGTGGGGGCCGGGTCCGCCGTTCATGCGGTCATGGCAGGAGGGAAGGGAGTCTTTCGCACCCCCGGTCAGCTGTGGCGTTACCGGATCGATCCTGCTCGAAAAAAGGTAGCCAGGGAACTGCTGGCCGACGGGAATTTCGAATGGCCGCGCATCGATGAGCGGCGGCGTTGCCAGTCCCATCGTTTCGTCTATCTCTGCTCGGCCAATCCCGGCCAGTTTTTCTGGTCGGCTGTTGAACGCTACGACCTGCGGACCGGGCAACGCAGCCGCTATGATTTTGGCGAATGCTGTTACTGCAGCGAACCGGTCTTCATCCCGAAGGACGATGCGGCGGAAGAGGGGGATGGCTGGCTGTTAAGCGAAGTCTACGACAGCCGTACCCGCAAGAGCCAGTTGGCGGTACTGGAGAGCGGGAGGTTGGCCGACGGGCCGTTGGCGCGGGTGATGTTGCGGCATCACGTGCCGTTCAGCTATCACGGCTGGTGGCTGAAAGGTTGATTGTGAACCTGACAGGGAAGCGGTTTGCTGATGCGCTGGAAAATGGAGGAAGACATTTCCCAGGTAGTTTCATAGTCATGATCAACGAATTCTCAATCCGTATGATGTAATACTGTCCGCATTTGATGGCCTGATTGAGTTTATAGGGGCCTGTTAATAATCAAAGGCCTTGGCTAGACACACAGGCATTCGCACATAAACAGTTTTCTGAACTGTCGGCGGTGAAATGATCATTGTAAAAATATTACTCTTGCAGATCACTCTTACAACGGCCTTTAATGCCGGTTCAAACTCCACCCATAATCCAAACATAACAATTACTAACCCACACAGTGTAATTGGTTCCATCTTTAGATCTCCTGTTTTCTTGTTTGTGTTTCGGATTACCAGCTGATTCTACATGCTACGGAAAACGCCTATAACCTTACCGACTATTGTCAGCTCACCGTCTTCAGGATATATGAGGATCGGATTCATGCTCGAATTTGCCGGCTGCAGACGAATGTGGTCATGCTCCTTATAGAACCACTTTACCGTAGCCTCTCCATCAATCATCGCAACCACTGTGTCCTTGTTGCTGGCTGTCAATTGCGGGCGCACAAGGGCCAAATCACCGTCTAATATACCGGCGTTGATCATGGAGTCACCGCTGACCTTCAGGAAGAAGCAATCGGCTCCCTTTACTGCCATCTGATCCACTGAAAAGTACCCTTGAATATCTTCAATTGCCGTGGAGAGTTGACCGGCACGGACAGTGCCGACAATTGGCAGGGAGATTGGCCGACTGTTTTGCGTCTTCAGAGTGATCCCACGATTCACGTTGTCCCGTTTGATATACCCCTTACGCTCCAACGCTTCGAGATGCTTCATAACCGGTAAGGTGCCGGATACTTTCAGATGACCGGCTATTTCCCGCTGGCTAGGCGGATAGCCGTTGCTGTCCGCAAAAGATGTGATGAACTGCAGCACCTGTCGCTGGCGGGGGGTGAGTTCATTTTTGATTTTGAGTTCGCAGGTAGTCATATGACTACCTATACTGGATTTGCTCCTACCTGTCAAGAAATCTGAATGGTTATTCAAAGAAAAACGGCGACCTCAATATTTCTGAGAGCCGCCGTTTGAGTGGCGTTGATGTGTCTGTAACTGCCTGAGTAAATAAATAAAAATGGCCAGGTTTGTTGACCTGGCCATGCGTGTTTCTTGGTGGGCGCTACTGG
This sequence comes from uncultured Geobacter sp., assembly GCA_964458105.1. Classification (GTDB taxonomy): domain Bacteria; phylum Desulfobacterota; class Desulfuromonadia; order Geobacterales; family Pseudopelobacteraceae; genus JACRCG01. The sequence continues at coordinate 20,946 of CAYWJJ010000058.1, read as the reverse complement.
GATTGAACCAGTGACCCCTGCCGTGTGAAGGCAGTGCTCTCCCGCTGAGCTAAGCGCCCGAATGAGGCAATTTATCTACCAGAACCTGCCGATTATGTCAAGCTTCCACTGATAACGTACTGCCGTTGTTTCCGGATGTACTGCATTTATGTTGGAATAAAAGACCATGCCGGTCCTTTATTGTATAGATAGATTGATATGTTATGTTGTATACAATATTCAGTTTTCGATTGACGGCAGTCAGTAATGATGGCAGTATTCCGAAAAATTACGTTAAATCTTTTGCATCTGAAAGCCGATTCTGTGGATCGGTTTATATTCAACAAAGGTAGGAGGGATTGTAATGAAAAGCTTGGCGAAATTTATGAAGACCCTTGGTGTAGCTGTTGCGCTGATGGGTATGACGGTACTGGGTGCCGTTGCCGCGGATGCGCCGAAAGCGGTACTGAGCAGCAGCGATTGTGTGAAGTGTCACTCGAACCCGCCTGCTGATATTGCCGCAAATGGCGGTGCGCACAAAACCAGCGTATCTTGCCAGGACTGCCATGCCAGCCATCGCCCGGCAGTGAAGAACAATGTGCCTCAGTGCAGCCAATGCCATAGCGACAAACCGCATTTTAAACTCTCCGGCTGTCTGCGCTGCCACAACAACCCGCATACACCAAAGATCATCAAGCTGGCCAACAACATTACCGATGAGTGCCTCACCTGCCATAGTCAGCAAATTGTCAAGCTGAAGCAGGTGCCAAGCAAGCACACCAAGCTTGCCTGCAGTTTCTGCCATAACGTCCACGGCAAGATTCCGCTCTGTACCCAGTGCCACAAGCCACACAGTGCCGACATGGGTGCTGCCGACTGCAAGCGTTGTCATCAGGCTCATATGCCGACTGCTGTAACCTATGCTTCCGACACAGCCAACAAGATGTGCGCTGCCTGCCACAAGAAGGCTTCAGAACTGCACAGTGCTACAACTACAAAACACAAAGCCGTTGCCTGTGTAACCTGTCACAAAGACAAGCATAAAACAGTGCCGGCCTGCCAGGGCTGCCACGGTGTGCCGCATCCGGCTTCCATGATGGCGCGCTTCACCAAGTGCGGCGAGTGCCACAACATCGCCCATGACCTTAACCGCTGGGATGCATCTGCTCAGAAAGCTGCCGATAAAGCGGCTCCTGCGGCAGCCCCTAAAAAAGGCGTTAAGAAAAAATAACCTGACGTAATAGATTGAGGTTGAGAAGGGCCGACGGTTAAGTTCGTCGGCCCTTCTTTTTTTTGATCTGCGAATGTCGTATCGCCGCAAGCCGCTACATTAAAATTATTTGCTTAAACGCGGCATATAACGTGCAAACGTGCATCAAAAGTTGCATGGAGTGTTCTAATTAAATTTGCTAAATTTTATTTGTACGGCTTATTAGTGTAGATAGTATGGGACCTGGAGGGGTTATATGCATTTCTTTGACAACGTGCATATCAGTTCTTATTCTGGATATGTTTGTTTGTTCTTTTGTCATTTGGCGATGTTGAAGCTGCTCTTCAGTGCTATGACTGTCACGGTACCAAGAACACTCATGATGTCAGGCCGGAAGATTCAAGCGAAAGAAATATTGCAACCGGCGGATTTCAGGGCAATCACCGCCAGCATCTCGGAGCCGGAGCCACCGTGTCATCATGCTCCAAATGCCATCCGGGTAGCTCGTCTTACACATCCGGGCACCGTGATGGCCGTATCAAGATTGCCGGTAAAATAAACACCTCTCAGCTTGTTACACCCTATAACAACTCAACCACCGCCTTTTCACAAACAGCTACGCCGTCTCTTGGCAGTTGCACTAACATCAACTGTCACTTTGAGGCTGCTACCCCGGCTTGGGGAAGCGATCCGGCTTCGACGGGATGCGGCAGCTGCCACGGGTCTCCCCCGCTGGACGGCAGTCATCCCAGTGCTTCCGGTACCGGTAAAAAACATGGTGACTATCTTGGAACGACCGGTACGGTCAGCTGTCTAAAGTGTCATGCCGACAACAGCACTTTTGCCCATGCCACAAGCGTTGGCAAGCGTCCTCTCAAGGTTCAATTCATTTCCGGAGGCAGCTACACTGGCGATGTCAGCTACCCACATTATCTGCCAAGTCAGAACCCGGCCCGCAATGGAACCTGCACAGGCATTTACTGTCACAGTGATGGACGGAGTGGACCCCCATTCATAACTCCACAATGGTCGAGCGCAAACCCGATTCCTTGCTATGGTTGCCATGGCGGACGCTCGGTTGACAGCAGCCAGACCAATTGCAACGCAGCTTTTGGAGTATGGTCTTCTGCAACCACAAAATGCGTTCCCGATCTGACAATGTCATCAAACGGTCACCATCGCCTGGTTGGCCCCCAATGGATCAGGAAGTATCCCTGTTACTACTGTCACAACAACACGGTTGATGCATCCGGTGCGATCAAGGATTTTGCCATGCATGTAAACGGCACCAAAAATATTTCCATGGCGCCGCAGTGGAATATCGTCGGCCGCCCGTATGCCAGTTACAACCAGAGTACAAAAATCTGCGATAACGTCTACTGCCATAGTGACGGCACTACCGATCCGGAAACGGTCCGCCCGTTTGCCTGGACAGCCCCCAAAACCGAATGCAACTCCTGCCACGGACATCCATCCGGGAGCTGTTCTAATGCCGGTTGCCATGATGGCCGTATCGACTCCGGCGGCAAGCTTTGGCCCGTAAAAACCGGTTTTCCTCCCGGTAGCGAGTGGATGGGAGCGATGCCGATGTTCCCCAACCAGGGGGCAGGAACTGCTCGCGCCAACTCACACCCCCGTCACAGCCAGACCAATTTTACCTGCGATAATTGTCATGCGGCAACGGTGGCAAATGGTTCCTGCACTACCTGTCATGCCAGCGGGATTCCTCCAGGTGGCATGGGCGAGGTCTCGCATATCAACGCCGCCTATCATGTCAACAAAGCCAAGGATGTCGTTTTCAAGGATGGCGGCAGCTATAGCGCGATAACCAAAGCTTGTTCGGGTACGAGATGTCATTCGAGTGGAACAGATCCGGTCTGGGGCGGTTCGGTCAATGCCGCGGTGACCTGTCTTGGGTGTCATGGTACATCAGGTGCCGACAGGGATACGTTTCAGGCCTTTAGCGGTTATTCACAGGCAAAGATCAACCAGGCACAGTTCTATTCGACCGGGCATGGCCGTTATTCCAGTTCCGGCCGGTATCCGGTATCCGGCAACCCGGCTGCAAACTTCCCCGGTAACCCTTGTTGGTATTGTCATGATAATAATGTTCTTCACAAGGATGCCAGCAATCCGTTCCGCTTGCGGATGCACCATCAATATGACAACCGCTTTGCAAAGGAATGTGTGTATTGCCATATGGAAGGGATTCTCACGGAATGCCTCGGTTGCCATAATACGGCCGAATCCCAGGCACCTCAACTTACCAGCCAGCGTGTCATTGACAAACATTCTGGCGTCACGCAGCTGTCAGGCTGTGGGAAGGATCAGGCCTGCCACAACAGCAATTCCAGCATACATAAAACCAACAACGAAAAATTTTGGACAACTTCCGAGAAGCTGGATGTGAAGATCCAGTACATGATGATGGGTGTCTGTCTGCAATGCCACGATGATGATTCCGGTGGCCAGTGCACCAGTTGTCACACGCCACCAATGGCTAATCCGATGAAATATTCGGTTGGCTTCGATCCGCAGCTCGTTGGGAGCCGCTTTATCAAGCCTAAGATTGCCCGTGCCTCTGCTGCACACTTTGGATACAAGCATTACCGCTCCTATACGACGGGGGGAATCTGGAAAGGCGGCAAGTTTTGCTGGGATTGCCATGATCCGCACGGCGACGCCAACATCTATATGATACATGACAAGGTGGCTACAACCACTGACGGCACCTTTGGCGTTCCCAAGACGCGTGCGGCTGTTAAATTTACCCGCAAGCAGAGCGGTCTTGACTATGCCCGGACGAGCGCCCCTTATGATGGTATCTGTAACGTATGCCATTCATCCGACAGCAAGCACTTTACCAGTGTCAGCGGCGACGGGCACAACGCCAGCCGTGTATGTACAACCTGCCATGAGCATCGTTTCGCCGACAGTCATGCCAACAAACAGAGTTGCAGCACTGTGGGCTGTCATGAAAACAAGAAACCGGTACCCAAGCATACCGCTTTCGGGTTGCCGCGTGACTGCACCAAGTGTCATGCCGGTACGATAGGCATGCGGATGGATGTTATGAGTCAGCTTCGCTCAAACTCGCACCATATCCAGCGAACGACCGGAGAGATCAAAAATACCGACTGTTACGCGTGCCATTGGGAAGCCAATTCAAATGGTCTTATAAATATTCAGTACCATGAAGGCTACAACTACCTGAACTATTCAACCGCCAAGAATATGAAGGTAGACTTGGTCATCTACGGCGCAGGCGCCAGGCCGGCCATCTATAAGAACAACAGCAGCGCAGTACAGTTCCTGGCGAAAAACATGGGGACGGCCTCGGAGCGGTCTGAAGTGAGCAAGGTAAGCACTCATTGTCTTTCGTGCCATAGCGACAAGAACAATACTAGCGAGCCGTTCGGAGACTGCAAGACACCGCGTCAGTATGCTTGGGACCGCTCCAGTGTTGCTGCCCGCTACTTACAGAGCGGCACTACCACTTGGGGTAAATATCCGGGAGCGGCCAATGCCGCCCAGAAGAACATAACCAAGGCCTTGTCGGCACATGGCAACGCAACTGCCAACCAGGGTGGCTGGAGCACCCAAAATGGAATCGATGGAGCAATTCCGAATACACGGGGTGGCGGCAATGCGGTGCAGTGTTTTGATTGCCACAGTTCCCACGGGTCCAAGGTTGTCGGCACCACTACCAGTTATGTGACCTTCAACGGAACCAAGAACGGCGGAAACCTGAAGGAGACCCAGGCCGGCAAGGGTGGCTATGCCATGTCCTACAAGGCGTCATCGAACCCTGACCTCACTTCGGTCAACCCGTACAATGCCGGCGCAGGCCAGTGTTTCGACTGTCATCAGGGCAGGAACTCCGGGATAACGCCTTGGGGCTACTTCTCGACCTTCGGCGCCCTCTCGTCGGTGAGAGGCTATCACGATGCCAACAAATTCGGCACAGGTGTGAGCGGGACAATGCAGCGAACTCCCTTTAAGAACCTGCCGGTCAAGGGAGGGCATCTCAAGGCTTCTTCGACTCTCGGCACGGCTGCCATGGCGACCATTGACGGTCTCTGCACACCCTGTCACGACCCGCATGGGGTCACGCCCAGCCTGGGGAGCGACCAGGCCTACGCGGTCCCGCTCCTCAAGGGAACCTGGATGACCTCACCCTACAGGGAAGACCTGCCGACTGCCGGTGCACCCACGGGCAGCCGCGGCGCCCGGGGCTATGCAAGTCCGCCGCCGGCACCCTCGGTCTACACCGATCAGGCAACGTTTGGCGGCTCAACGCGGATCAGCGAGGACGACACCAAGTTTGCCGGTCTCTGTCTGCGCTGCCACCTGAAGAGCAGCCTGACTGCCGGGCCTGACAAGCTTAAAGCCTGGAAGAGCCTCGACCGGGTTCATCAAACAGTCAAGGGCTGGGGTGTCAATGATCAGCATTCCTATACCTGCTCCAAGTGTCATACGCCACACGTTGCAAGCCTGCCCCGGCTGATGCAGACCAATTGTCTGGATGCCAAACACCGTGGCGGGGTTACCTCCGGCGGCGCTGCCGGGACCGGAGGCCGGGGCAGTTTTCCGAAGGGATACAATTATACCGGGGTGAACTGCCATCCGGACGGTGCCTGGCCGAACAATTTCTGGAATACAAAAACCCCGTGGTAGCGCCCATGAATAATCCTGAAATTATAAAGTTGAATAAAGTTACGACTCAGGCAACCGGAGGCATATTGATGAAACTGGCACAAAAGAGCAGAGTCTCTATAACATACAGTCATGGTTTCGCAGGATCGCTGCTGATATTCACTATTGCGATGCTTATTGCCTTATCTGCTGCTGTGCCACAGGCATACGCCGCCGGCGGAGACCTCAAGTTTCCGGCAGCAAGCGATTCCCCGCAACCGGGCAAGCAGGAAGCAAAGGCCTCTGTCGTTGACAGCGCCGGGAACCTGATCATCACCGGTTATCAGAACCTTGCCGGCGGGGTCGACGATGATTACCTGACCGTCAAATTCAATGCCAACGGCACGGTGGCCTGGCGCAAGACTTACAACCGTCTTGGTGGCAGCGACCAGGCCACGGCGATTGCGGTTGATTCAAACGATAATGTCATCGTGTCCGGTTTTGCCTGGAACGGAACCAATTACGATATCTATACCTTCAAGTACAGAGGTAGCGACGGCGTCATGCTGTGGGAACACACCTATGACGCCCCTGCCCATGGCAACGACATTGCCACGAGCATTAGTGTTGATACCCTCAACAATGTGTATGTGGGCGGATATGTCCAGAATGCTGCCGGAAACGAGGACTACCTTATCCTCAAATACAGCGTCAACGGTCCGAACACGGATGGCACCCCAATCTGGGTTGCAACCTGGAACGGTGTGGCAAACGGAGTGGATAAACTGGCCGCCATAGCGGCAGGTGTGGGTGGCGTTGCAGTGACAGGCCAGTCATGGAACGGCACCGACTTTGATGTAATGACCATCAAGTATGACTACAACGGCGCCAAGCTGTGGGAATGCCGCTATACATCACTCGGAGCAAACCCGGATGCCGGCCGCAAGGTTGCCATCGACGGATCCGGTAATGTCATCATCACCGCTGTTGTGACCAACAGCGGTAACCTTGACATTTACACTGCGAAATATGCCGCCGCTAACGGGGCCCTTATCTGGGGATCAACTTACAACAGCCCCACAAATAATGATGAGCCGTATGGGCTTGCCCTGGATTCATCCGGCAACGTCTATGTAACCGGGTACACCTTTACCCTGACCGGCCACGAAGACCTTCTCGTTATTCGCTACAGGGCGGCCGACGGCCTTGAAGAGTGGAAAAAGATCTACGACTCCGGGGCCTCCGCCGCTGACATCGGAACCGGAATTATCCTGGATACCGCCGGTAATGTCTATGTCACCGGCTACTCGGTCACGGCCGGGGGCAACACCAACATCCTCACGCTTAAAATCAAGAATGACAGTACTTCCCCGACCCTGTACTGGGCTTCCACCTTCGACGGTGTGGCAGCCAAAAACGATAAACCGGCCGGTATCGGCCTCGGGGCGGGTGGGTTGGTCATTGTTGGCGGCTGGACCGACCGCTGGACCGCCGGTGTATCCGACTATGACTACCTGATGCTGGTCTATGATCCAGGGTTGTTGAATCCCCCCAGTGGTCTATCGGCTACGACACTTTCAAATACCTCGGTTAAAATTGACTGGATCGATAATTCCCTCAATGAGGATGGCTTCAAGATTGATCGCAAGCTGACGGAATTGGGTGTGTGGGGCGAGGTCGGAGCTGTTGGAGCAAATATAACCACCTTCACCGACACGGGCCTGACCCCGAGCAGTACCTATTATTACCGGGTACGTTCCTTCAATGCCGCCAATGGTTCATCAAACCCGAGTGAAGAGATTCGGGTCTTGACACTGTTTGTCACCTACAAGGTCCCTGACTGGAGTTATCTGTACAATAGCGCTGATAACAAGGATGATTTTCCAGCAGCGATCGCCGTTGGATTTGACAACAATCCGGTGGTCACCGGTTACAGCTATTTAAATTTGGGAGGGTTCGATTACTACACCATCAAGCTGGATAACAGCACCGGGACGCTGCTCTGGAGCGCTCGCTACAACGATGTGGATGACCAGATCGACATGGCTACCAGTGTTGCTGTTGACAGCACAAATGCAGCAATTGTCACGGGATATTCCTCGCTCTATTACGCCCCTGCGTTAAAGAACGTCAACTCCATCTACACCATGAAATATCCGGGAACCTGTTCGCCGGCACCATGCACCCCGGTACACACCTGGCACAGCCAGTATAACGGCCCTGGAGGCGTTGATGACCGGGCAACTGCGATTGCCAGTGCAATCGACAGCTCTGATAGTGTTGTGGTGGTGGGTTACGGAAAAAACGCTGCTCTCAATGAGGACATCTACCTGGTCAAATATGCTGCCACACCTGCTGTCGATGGTTTTGGCAAGGCGATTCCCGAATGGAGCGCCACGCCCTACGACAGTGTGTTTCACGGCCATGATTTTCCCGATGCAGTCGCCTTTGACAAGGATGGCAATGTCTTTGTCGCCGGGCATGTTCAGAGCGCATCACTTCCCGACAAGTACAAGACATTTGTAGCCAAATACTGCGGCAAGGCCGGGGCGCCCTGCAACGGCAAAACGCCGGGCCAGATCATCTGGGAAGACAGCTTCATCGGATCCGGTGACAACCAGGCGCGGTCGCTGGCTATCGACAAGGACGGCAATCTGTATGTGGCCGGTTTTGATACCGGTTTGAACGGTCGCGACATGCTGCTGATAAAGTATGACGGCAAGGCGGTGCCCACGGGTTCACGGGTACTCTGGAGCAGGACTGTCGATGGCGCTGCGCATGGTGACGATTCTGCCATTTCGGTGAAATACGACCAGATTGACGATAGCGTGGTTGTCGGGGGTACGGTGCTGACAGCCGCCAGTGATCGTGATTTTATCATCATCCGGTACGACAGCGCCGGAACCGAAAAATGGCGCAAGATTCATATCCGCCCCGGCACTGACGAAGAGGCCCGGGGCATGGCAATGGATGTGTCCGGTAACGTAAGCATTGTCGGATATACCAGCAACGGCCTCACGGCCGACGCTCTATCGGTCAAGTACGGGTATGACGGGACGCTCCTTGCCGCTACCATCTATAATGGAGCAGCCAACAGTTTTGACGAGGCTACAGCGGTCACCTTCAACTCACTGGGCGATACCCTGGTGGCCGGCTACACCACCAACGCTACAGGGAATGCCGATTACCTGGTATATAGCGGAAAAGGTCTTGCCCTCCAGGCGAGCTCACCGTTTACGGCCAGCCCATTCTACACAAAGGTTGACCTTGTCTGGACCGATACTTCCACGGGCGAAACCGGCTTTTATATTGAGCGCAAACCCGGCACCTGCGCTTCCGCCAATCCATGGGCACTCATCTACACCGCGCCTGCCAATGCCACAACGTATTCCGATACCGGTCTCAATATCGGCCAGGAGTATTGTTACCGGGTGCGTTCATTCAAGGCGGGCGAGATCGACCCGCGCTGGATTGAACGGTATGCCCTTCTGACCAGCCCGGCGCCGCCCGGCAACGTGACTGCTACGCCGGTCAACACGACACAGATCAACCTTGCCTGGCTGGACAACACGACCGGTGAGACCGGTTTCAGGATTTTCAGATGCAGCGGGGCAGGATGTGTCGATTATACCGAAATAGGATCAGTCCTGGCAAATGTCCTCACCTACAGCGACACAGCCGTTGCCGCAGGCACCTCATACAGCTACAAGATACTTTCCTACAAAACGGCAGACTGGCAGTCAGCCTTCTCGACAGCCGATACCGCGACCACCCCGTCACCAGCCACGCCATCCGGCTTGACCGCGACACGGGCATCCGAAGGGCAGATCAACCTTTCCTGGACCGACACGAACACAGATGAAACCGGCTTCAAGATTGAGCGCTGCGAGGTGGCATCATGCGTATTCAGCCAGATCGACACGGTATTGGCCAATGTAACAACCTATAACGATTCAATTACCCTGAAGGCAGATACAGCCTACCGCTATCGCGTACGGGCCTACAAGACCGCAACAGTGGGCTGGGACAGCCCCTACAGCGCAACCGCTGATGCGACCACCACCCTTGCCACGACATCCGGTCTTAGTGCAGTGGCAGGCAATACCACCACCATCAACCTTTCCTGGATCGATAACACCGGTACAGAGACCGGCTTCAAGATTGAACGCTGCCCCAGCGGCAGTTGCCTGGAAACTGACTTTGTCGAAGCGGGCCAGACAGTGTCCAATGCAACAGCTTGGAGCGACACCGGCGTCTGCAGCGGTTCAACCTATACCTACCGTGTCAGGGCGCTCAATGCCGGCATCTCCATGGGGGGAGGAGGCGCATGGACCAGACGCATGCCTTTAACCATCACCAACTTCCAGCCCAACTTCCAGACAAAGGTGACCATTCCCTACGATGTGGACATGAAGGCCAATTTTGACGACATCCGCTTCTACGACGAAACAAACAAGCGCGAAATTCCCTATTATCTTGAAAGCAAAACCGACAGCAGCACGGCAACGGTCTGGATAAAAACCGGCCCCTTCAACACGATCTCTCTCTACTTCGGAAACTCCACCGCTCCAAGCGCCAGTAACGGAGCGGTTGTTTTCGAGATCTTTGACGATTTTGATTCACTGGCGGCTTGGACCGTCACCGGAACCTCGGTTACCGCAACCGGGGGAGTCGCTGCCGTTGATAGTAACGGTGCAGTGGCGGCTCTGTACCGCAACTTCGATATTGCTTATCCCTACATTGCGGAAAGCCGCTACCAGTCTCCCGCGGCCAATCCCTATCGGAACCGCCTTGCTATCACAACCAGCGCCGGCGCCGGTTCTCCAACAGTTGATTATGGCCTTTTTGATAATGGCGGTTACCAGGTATACTGGAACGGCTGGACTGGAATAGCACTGTCACTCAATGCCTGGTATACACTCCAGTGGGAGGTTACCAATACCGATTATTCCTTTCGGATGTTTGATGCTGCCGGTACGCAAGTTGTGACAAGCTCAACCGGAGCAACCATCGCCGACCTCAAACGCGCCTATTTTTCCGGGGGTGAATCCGCCAGCAGTGACTTCAAACTCGATTGGTTCAGGATACGCAAATATGCCGCTGTTGGTCCGGTTGCCAGCCTTGGCGTCAAAGAAACATCACTCGGATACACATTCGTCAACACCTGGATTGGTTTGCCAAGTGTTACCGCATCCGCCACAACGCCGGCCCCGGCCGCTCCTACCGTTCCCACGGCCACCCGTGTATCAGAGGCCCGTATCGATGTTGCCTGGACCCGTACCACCACCGATGAAACCGGTTTCAGGATCGAGCGTTGCAAGGGAGCGGCCTGTATCGACTTTGTCCAGATCGGCACAGTGGGGGCCGGGGTTACATCGTACAGCGATACATCTCCTCTTGATGTCAACACAACCTACCGCTATCAGGTCCGGGCCTACAAGACCGCAACCTGCGGCGGCGGCTGGAACGGACCTTACTCAGCCATCGTATCGGCAACGGCCACCCTGGTGGCGCCGTCTGCTCTGACGGCAACCGCCTCGGTCAGCACCACCTGCGATGATCTCCGCTTTGTCGACAGTGACGGCTTGACACTGCTCAACTACTGGGTTGAATCGGGTTGCGGCACGGCCTCCACCAGGGTTTGGCTCAAGCTGCCCACCTTGCCGTCGGGACCTAGGTCGCTCTACCTTTATTGGGCAAATCCGCCCGCTGCGGCCATGGGCAGCCCAACATCCATATTCGATTTTTATGACGATTTTACCGGCACAACCATTGACACGAGCAAATGGGTCAAGGCTGACAACGGCAATTACCTGAGCCAGAACAACGAAATCATAGCTACGGGCGGAAGCAGCATGTGGGGCAGCAACACCATGTACAGCACGGCAAACATTGCTCGGCCGTTCATACTTGAGCTCAAACACAAGCAGATCGGCGGCAGCTATATGATGTTCGGGTTAAAAGACACTTCAGCCACTACAACCTACGGTTCCTATCATTATGCCGCCTATCCTGTAAACGGCACCGACCTGCAGGTCTACGAGTCGGGCGCAGGTCGCGGGTCGAAGGCCACCACTGCATCGAATGTCTGGGAATACTACAAATTCGAGGTTCTGGGGACTGGGGCCAAATACTATGTCGGCACCTCACCCACGGCATACACGCTCTTTTATGACAGCGCCTACAGCACTGCCAGTCCGCTCAAGATCGGTTTCGATAACCATAGCCAGGCCTTCAGCATGGATGATGTGCGTGTTCGTAAATATGCCGCCCCGCTGCCGACCTATGCAGTCGGAGCATTTGAGACCGCTGCATACAGCCTGACAGGCGGCACGTGGAATGCCCGCCGGTCGTTGACGCTGACCAATGGCGGGACTGCGTTGACCGACTACCAGCAGGATCTGACCATTGATACCACTGCTTTGGCATCTGACAGGATCACTCTGAATTGGACCGACAACACTGCCTCGGAAACCGGTTTCATAGTGGAACGCTGCGCCGGAGCGGCCTGTGATTTCACGACAATAACCACTTTCAACGCGGCGGCAAACGTCACCTCCTTTGTCGACAAGACCGTTGCCATGGCAACCACCTACTGCTACCGGGTCAAGGCAGACAAATCCCTGGTATGGACGTCTGCTCCCAGCAACAGCGCCTGTGCCACGACAACCACCTTAACCGCGCCGGTCCTCACGGCAACGCCGACTACCAAGATCGACCTTTCATGGACAGACACGACCACCGGTGAAGACGGTTTTGCCGTTGAGCGCTGCACCGGCGCTGCGTGTGATTTTACGGTTATTGACAGCGGTTTCCCGGTCGCCTTGGGCCCAAATGTTACAACGTATGCCGATAATGCGGTGTGCGCCAATTCCTATCGCTATCGTGTCAAACCGTTCAAGGCCGGTCCCAGCGGTTGGAGCATCTACAGCAATATTGCTGCAGCTGCGACGATACTTCCAGTGGCGCCGAGCGGATTGAGCGCGACACGTATTTCCGAGATTCAGATTAATCTTGCCTGGACTGATAATACAACGGACGAAACCGGGTTTAAGGTTGAACGCTGTCAAGGGACCGGCTGCTCCGTATTCACCCTGGTTGCCGATTTACCGGCAAACACGACAACCTACAGTGATTACGGGCGGGCGCCGGGCATCACCTACCGCTATCGTGTCCGGGCCTACAAAGGGGGCGGTTGCGCATGGGAAACCGCTAATTCCAACGAAGTAGAGGCAACGGCAGCCCTTGTGGCGCCCTCGGCGCTGACCGCAACGACAACGTTCAGCACTCAGGTTGACCTGGCCTGGACCGACAACACCATCACCGAAACCGCATTCAAGGTTGAGCGCTGCGTGACCACAAGCTGCACCTATGCTCCCCTTGCAACCGTCAGTCCCAATGTAACTAGCTTTTCCGATGCTTCCGTCTGTTCAGGCACCGGTTACACCTATAGGTTGAACGCGGTCAATGAAGGCAGCACCAATGGTGGCGGCGGGACCTGGACGCGCCGGAAGCCGATTACATTCACCAACTTTCAGTCCAATTTTATTGTCCGGGCAACAATTGCCTATGATGCCCTCATGAAGCCTAATTTTGACGATATCCGTTTTGTCGATACAGTAAACGGCGTCGAACTTCCCTACTGGATAGAAAGCAAGACCGACAGCACTACGGCGGATGTCTGGATCAAGACATCAGGGAGCAGCAGCGTGTATCTCTACTTCGGCAACGGATTAGCTACCAGTTCGAGTTCCTTGATTTCAATATTCGGGCCTGGACTCATGGCATACTACCCGTTTAATGAGGCGGATGGCACGATCAGCGGCACCACGGCTGATGCAGTCGGCGGGGCAGGCAATAATCTGACCCTGAGCGGTTTTGCAGCGGGCTATGGTGTCAAAGCCGGCGGGGTGTACGGTAATGCCCTGAGCCTTAGTGGCGCCAACTCTGCCATATCTGCTGTTCCCACAGTGCCGGCAGGAAGTGTGGCATCCATTGAGGCATGGATCTATCCCATGGCGTATGCTGACGCAACCTACAACGGCATTGTTTCGTGGGGTCCCCGGGGTTGTACTACCGGCCTGGCTTTAAGCATCCAGAACAGCGGCAGGCTCAGCATGCCGACCTGGTGCAATGACTTCGTGCCGGCAAGCGGGGTAACGGCAACCCTGAATGCCTGGAGCCATGTGGCAGGTGTTATCAATGGGACGTCATTTACCCTCTATACGAATGGCCAACTGGTCGGCACGACAACATTAGCACTGCCGAATTTGAGTTCCGTGAACCTTGTCATCGGGGCGCTTGATTATCCTAATGGCCGCTTCTTCAATGGTCTGATTGACGAGGTTCGTATCTACAATCGTGCCCTGACAGCTACGGAGATCTCCAGCCGCTACGCTGCAGTGATCCCATCCGCAACCGTTGGGGCCAGCGAGATCATCAGCACCCCCAACACCTATGGCTGGACCTATGCAACCTCCTACGCGACAGCTACGGCAACGCCTCCGGCTCTTGCCGCTCCAGCGGCCTTTACAGCGACCAGGGCCAGTGAAGCCCAGATAAACCTCGCCTGGGTCGATGGTGTAACCGGGGAAACCGGTTTCGAAATTGATCGCTGCGTGGGAGCGGCGTGTGATTTTACCACCAAGATAACGATTCAAGTGGCTGCCAACACAACATCCTACATGGATGTGGGACTGTTGCCTGATACCACCTACCGCTACCAGATACGCGCAAAGCGCGTGGCCACCTGTACGGCTTATAGCAGTTATGCAACAGCAGCTCAGGCTGTAACCACTCTTACAGCCCCCAGCGCTTTGACAGTAACGGCGCCAAACACAACACAGACAAACCTAACCTGGACCGATACTACTGGATCGGAAACCGGTTTCAAGGTTGAGCGCTGCACAGGGAGCGGCTGTACCACCGGCTTCAGTCAGATCGGGGTTACAGGACCAAGCATAAATTCCTACGTCGACACGACGGTCTGTCCCAGTACTGCCTACGGATACCGGGTAGCGGCTGTTAATGTTGGTCTTTCCTATGATGGCGGCGGGTGCTGGACCAGGCGCAAGCCGATCACTATTGCCAACTTCCAGCCTGATTTCCAGACCAAGGTGACAATTGCCTACGTCAGCACCATGAAGGCGGACTTTTCGGATATCCGCTTCCATGATCCGGTTTCAAATCAGGAACTCCCCTACTGGTTTGAAAGCAAGACCAACAGTTCCACGGCGACCGTATGGGTTAAAACACGGGTGAGCAGCACCATTTACCTGTACTATGGCAATGCAACGGCCATAAGTGTTGATAGTGGAACCGCTACCTTTGAATTTTTTGACGACTTCACCGGAACAACCATTAACGCCGCCAAATGGACAACAGTTGGTCCCTATTATACCCAGAACAACGAGCTGATATCCAGTGGTGGGAGCGGAGCCTGGAACAGCGGGATGTACTCCGTAGCTAATTTTGCCCGCCCGTTTGTGTACGAAGTGGATTTTTACCGGACCGGCGGCAGTAGTATGATGATTGGCGCCCAGAATGCCGGGGCTGGAATCAGTTACACCGATTTCACATATGCCGGATATGTTGTATATGGTGGAGGTGGAGCTGCCGATCGTCTGCTGGTATATGAAGATGGCGCCTGGAGAGGGGATAACCTCAAGCTGATTACCAGCAACGTATGGCAGTACTACAAGTTAGAGGTCTTGCCGACGACCGGCGCAAATTACTACCAAGGCCTGTCGCCATCAGCCTATACAAGCTACTATGCCAGCGCCTACAGCAGCGCTTCGCCACTTAAAGTCGGCTTTACCAACGCCGATGAAATGTTCAAGCTGGATAATGCCAGGGTGCGCAAGTATGCCAGCCCAGAACCGGCCACCGTCGTTGGTACGGAGGAACTGTCGGCCTGCTTTGCATTCACGGGCACCTACATCAGCGGCTACAGCAACACCGCTTCAGGTACAACGCCAACCCCGGCGGCTCCGGCAACCCTTACGGCAATTGCAACAACCGATACAAATATCAATCTGGCCTGGTCCGACCTGTCGAATGACGAGACTGTTTTCAGGATCGAGCGGTGTGACGGTGTCAGTTGCAGTGCGTTTACTGAATTAACCACGGTGCCTGCAAATACCACGAATTACAGCTCTACGGCGCTTACCCCCTCTACAAACTATTGCTTCCGGGTGCGGGCCGACAAGACAGCAACCTGTACAACAGGTTGGCCCACGGCATACACGAATACCTCATGCGTCAAAGCGTTTCCGGCTCAAACCCCCGCCTTTAGCGCGACCGCTGTCGGGCCTTTCATGGTCAGGCTTGACTGGACCGATTCAGCCATTGACGAGGATGGCTACGAGATCGAGGTTATGGCCTGGAACGGCAAGTGGGTGAACATTGCCACCACACTGCCGAACGTGATCACGTATCTCGACAGAGTCGGCATTGAACCGCTTAAGACATATACATACCGGATCAGACCTTTCCGGGGCAGCGACAGGTCTCCTTACAAAACGAGTAATCCGGCGCCGACCCCGGTGTATAGCCCAGGGGCGGCGACCTGTCCATGATGTGCATGATACAAATCTACGTCACTACATGAAATGGAGGTGATGAATCATGAAGAAGCGTTATACTAAGCCTCGTATTGTTGGCCAGGCTGATATTCATCCATGCTGAACAGGAAAGAAATACAGTGTATAACGCCGCAGAAATGCGGCGTTGTTTTTTTTGAGTGGGGATATGCGTGATGTCAGGTAACCTTTCGTATCTGTTGCATTTTATCATAATGCTTTGTCTGTGCACCCATGCCGGGGCAACTACTATTGAAGGTGTAGTCGTCACTGACCAGGGGCCTCTTGACGGGGCGATTGTGAAGGGGTACCTCTCCTTGCGTGATTTGCTTGCCGACAATAATCCGCTGATTTCAACACCTGGTGAAAAACCTGGATTTTTCCGGCTGGATGTGCCGGAAGGGACGTATTTTTTTACCGCATCAGGCACAGAGAACAATAATAAATTTTATGCCTTTCATGGTGCAAATCCGGTCAAGGTGGAGAACAAACCCATCTGGCTGCCCTTTGCCGCCACCCCCCTCACCATGCCCATGAAAAAAGTTGCAGAAACATCCAGAATCGCAGGCAGGTTACGCTATAAGGGCAAGCCGGTCAGCCAGGCACAGGTTTCCCTGTATGTGCTTTCTGAAAAAAACGTGCGCGGTTTGGGACTTGAAACAAAGAGTACGGATGGTAATGGCGAATTCAGATTTACCCCGCCACCAGGATCATACCTCCTGGTGGCGCGGAAAAGAGTGGACAGTGCAGGGAAAAGGCCTCTCTCAAAGGGTGACCTGTTTTGTTTCTACGGTGCGAACCCTCTGGCGCTTGGGGATGGACGCGAGATCAGCGTTGAGATATCATGCCATCCCAAGGATGACCTTCAGGCGTTCCTTGCGCCGGATGTTACGGTCAAGCGCTCTCGGGCCGAGCTTGCCCGTTTCAGGGAACGCGAGCCTTTAAAGGCAGGTATGGGGATCTCCGGACGTGTTACAGACAGGGACGGTAAACCGGCACAGGACCTTCAGGTAACAGCCTATCATCGCCGCGATCCAGGCAAGGCTTTTCAGATGCACCATCTCCGTCTCGCTTCAGAAAACATGGTGCGTACCGATGCAAACGGCAGATACTTCCTTCCTGTGAACAAGGCAGGATCGTATTATCTCGTAGCCAGACAGTATGGCGGAGAATCCCCGCTCAAGGGAGAACTTTACGGGCTGTATGAGGCAAATCCGGACCATGCGGTAACCGTCAATCAAGGAGCGGCGACTGCCGATATTACCGTTGGCCGGGTCATGGCAGAGGTTTCGCGGGACGAACCAGCTTTGCCGGACAAAACAGCCGTCGCGCGTGCCCTCAAGGCGCCGCCAGTTATTGACCACGACACGGTTTGGAGCGGCGAGGTGCTGATCGAAGGAGCTCTGCTGGTCGCCCGCGGGGCAACCCTGAGGATTGCCCCTGGAACCGTAATCCGCTTCAAACGTATTGACCGTGATGGCGATGGCGTTGGCGACGGAGAGATTCGCGTGCTCGGCAGGATTATCGCCAGAGGGACTCCTGACCGGCCGATCCGTTTTATGTCGGCGGAACGTGAGCCTCGGCCGGGAGACTGGTCATATCTGCTCCTGTTCACGTCTGGAGAGGAAAATGTCATAAAGTACACAATTTTCGAGCACGCCTTTAGCGGCCTTCAGGTCCATTTTTCACGTGCGATTATCACGGATTCGGTTTTCCGCAACAATAAGGAAGGAATCCGTTTCGGCAGGGCAGAACTGGTCGTTGAGCATAATGAGATCAAAAACAATGATATTGGCATACGCTATCATCGCCTGGAAGGGCCGGTGGAGATACGCGGCAATCTGATAACAGAGAATGGAGTCGGACTGTTTTTGGTGCCTTCCGGTCAAAAGTCCGTTGATTTTTCGGTGGATACGTATATTCCCGATATTCGCTATTATATGTACCCGCTAGTTAAGGACAACACCATCGCGGATAATCTACGCTATAATTATCAACTTGGTGAACGTCTCTCCACCGATATTCCTCTGGAAGGAAACTGGTGGGGAAACAGTGATGTGGAGCGAATAAGAACAACTGTTTTCGACAGGGAACGGGAACCGGAGCTCGGAAAAGTAACGATCCTTCCGATCCTCTCCTCCCCTGTCAAAGGGGCTGGCCCCCGAAAAGGAGGTAGGTGATGAGGCGTGCGCTGTTCATAATTCTTGTGTTGACACTGACAGTTACATCCGGCGTTACAGCCGGGGAAAGTATGAAAGGTAAAATAAAGGGTGTCGTGCAGTCGCGTGACGGAAAACCTTTGAGCAAAGGTGTGGTGTACTTCTTCAACGAAGCGACCGGACCTTCTCCAATGCCGGAAAAATATTGGCGTGTTCCGGACGTTGTGGAATCTCTTGATGATACGGGCGCCTTTTCAGTTGAACTGCCTGCCGGCAAGTACTATATCGGAGCAATCCTGAGAAAAGGGAGCAATGAGATAGTTGGGCCGCCCTCTGAAGGTGATCTATACTATGCCGGTACCCAAAAATACTGGGCCAACCAGGCAGTGCCTTGTGATGCCGGCATCATCAAAGGTGCAGAACCGTTTTCGCGCTCACTCATTACCAAAAGCACAGGTATTACCGTTCTTGAGGGGCACGTAATCGACGAGGCAGGCAAACCAGTAGAAAATGTCATGGTCTTTGCCCACAAACAATCGACAATGAATGACAGGCCATTATTTGTATCCGAGCGAACCAGCAGGGAAGGGGCCTTTCGGCTGCGGGTCGGCGGAGCCGGAAGTTACTATCTGCGAATCAGGGATATATACGGTGGTGGAGCTCCTGAAGACGGCGCATTCATGGGGGCGTACGGCGGCAAAAACCCCGAGGCCGTTACGGTAGGGAACGGTCAGACGGTCAGAGGGATAAAGCTTACAGGAGAGAAGTTTTTGAGGCCAAAACCAATTCCGAAATGAGTGTCGTGACCGGATTTGGATTTATCTTACCTTCAAATTTTTGATGAAATATGCATAAAAGGTAATGACTGAAATATATCGTGAGGAAGATTTCAGACAATATGAAAATTTGTATGAATGACTTTTTGTAGCTCTTCGATCCTTACCAGTGCATGGCGGATTTGCTCGCGCTCTTCGGTTGGGAGCTGGTACGGGTTCAAATAATACGAATCGCGCTGGATGCCTTTGATGTTTTTGACCTGCAGCAGGATGCGGTGCTTGGTGAGTGTATGATAGGCTTTTACAAGGTCGCTTGCAAAACTCGCTGAAAAACTCCCTTCGGTCTCAAGGAAAGATATTCGTTCAACAGTGCTGGTGGCCGGTATGCTCTGGTTGATGGCAAGAATACGGACATTCATTACAAGCGGCGCCCACGCCAGAAGCTTCAAATTGAACTCACCCTTGTGCTCACCGCTACTTTCCGTCCAGATGCGTTTTAGGAAGCCAAGCGCCAGCTGCATCTCTGTCGCCGCTTTTGCCATGCCCCACAGTACTTGAAAATAATCCCTTTCCATGTCACGGATCATCTCGATCAGCCTGTCTGCCAGTGCCTGGTCACCTGCAACATAGCGGGCATCTGACAGTACTATCAGGTCCATCATGTTTTTGCCCAGATCCTCCACTTCGTACCTGACAATCGAGAGCAGGCGTTTACGCCATTGGCTGAATGATCCTCTCCAGCACTGATTGGTTGGCATGATATCACCCGTGCAGCGTTTGAATCCGGCCTCTTCCAAACGATCGACCAAGCGTGAAGCAAATTCCAGAAAATATGCATCGGCCAGTTCACCGCCACCATCTCCGTAGACAATCAGATTGTCCTGGTCCGTTATCAAGGTTTGTTCTTTACGGCCATCACTTCCCATGCTTATCAAAGCGAAAGGTACGCCCGGATGCGTCATGCCGGAACTCTCCATTTCCCGGCAAACTATATTCATGGCACGTACTGATAATACGTCCCGGTAATGTGTGCATGACTGGTGCAGCGCAGAAACCGAGTAGGTTAACAGGAAACGATCCATTTCAATTTGATTCAATTTATCATGAATTATCTTTAATTCAGGTCCGTTGGCATGCTGAATTGATTCGATCAATGTACTTTGCTCACCATCCCATGCGGAAAGCCGTGATTGCTCTGATGTGATCTTAGTTTTTATCAATTGCAGTAAAGGTGCAATGTCCTCAACAGAACAATAGCGTGTTATTTCTTTCAGATCCGGCAAGCCGGCCGTGACAGGGTTACTTAATGGACTCATACGCAAATTCCTTATAGACAGATCCCGGAATACAAAAAAACGATCAAAAAAACGGGGACAGCTGAAGCCGTCCCCACTATATCACAACAAGAGAGAATTAAAAGTATCACTCCCGATAAACGGGATAAGTTTATCAGTGGTCGATAGCCTTGGCCATGCCGAGGCCGGTGTTCTGACGAACGTAGATCTCGTCGAACATCTCTTCGGACCTTTTGTTCGGGAACAGCAGTGTTCCAAAGATGGCTGCCAGGAAGCCGAGCGGGATCGAGATGATACCGGGGTTTTTAAGCT
>CAYWJJ010000057.1:0-25225 GCA_964458105.1 uncultured Geobacter sp. | reverse complement strand
AGACGTACAAAAGCATGGTGCGGTTGGCCTGTTTGACCACGATGTTGGTGGCCGCCTCGATCCCGGAACTGCCGGCCGCCAGCAGGAATTGCCGGTCTTTGGTGCTGTGCTTGGCGACGAATTCTTCCGCTACCGTCAGCACCCGGTCCAGGGTCTCGGCTTTGTGGTCGGACAGATAGGCGATGACCGGTGTGACCGATATGGTGCTGTTGATCAGGTCAGGGTTGTCGAAGCAGGATTGCTGGCCGCCGTAGTTGAGCACTTCCTGGCTGCGGTTGAGGGTGTACCATTTGGGGCTGCCCTCGTAGGTGCCGGCCGTTATCATCCGGATCGCATCGCCCATGGTGACGGTGGTCTGCACGCCCGGCACCTGTTTCAGCGCAAAGGCCAGCCGGTCGGCTTCGATCAGCGGTTCGTATTTGATGGCCCCTTCAATGGGGGTCTTCAGGATTACGGCAAATTGGTCCGTGGAAAGCGAGTAGTTGGAGGTGATGAAGGTGTTGTCCTTGTTGTAACGGGAGTTGGGACGCAGCTCCGGCGCACCAGGGTCCAGATCGCCGATCTTCAGGTTGAGGCTGACGACAAAGCCGGCCACCGCCAGTACGGCGGAGATTATCACTGCGCGGGTCGCCCAGCGCCGTTCGGTGAAGTGGTCCAACAGGCTCCAGAGCGCGCCGACCCCTTTGCCTCTGCTCTCTTCGTTTTCTTCCTGCAGGCTCCGTTTGGCGGCGGCCAGGCTGACTCCGGTGTAGGAGAGGAAGACCGGCAACAGCAGCAGGTTGGTGAGAACCAGTCCGGCCACTCCGATGCTGGCAGTCAGCGCCAGGTCCTTGATGACCGGAATATCGATCATCATCAGTACCGCGAAGCCGACCGCGTCGGCCATCAGGGCGGTCAGGCCGGCCAGGAACAGGCGCCGGAAGGTGTAGCGCGCGGCGATCTGTTTGTGGGTGCCGCGCCCCACATCCTGCATGATGCCGTTCATTTTCTGTACGCCGTGGGAGACTCCGATGGCAAAGACCAGGAATGGCACCAGGATCGAGTAGGGGTCCAGTTCGAAGCCTAAGCTGGCGACAATGCCCAGCTGCCAGATGACCGCCACCACCGAGCAGAGGATCACCAGGGCCGTGCTCTTTATGCAGCGGGTGTAGAGGAAGATGACGATCGCGGCGATCAGGGCAGCGATGCCGAAGTAGGTCATGACCTGCATCAGGCCGTCAATCAGGTCTCCCACCAGTTTGGCGAAGCCGACGATGTGAATCTTGATTTTGCCGGCCTGTTTGGCTCCGCTTTTACCGTCGCTCGCGGCGATCGCTTCATATTTCTTGCGGATGCTTTCTTCGATCTGTTTGGAGAAGACGTTGTAGTCCAGCCGTTTGCCGGTGTTGGGGTCTTTGTCCAGTAGCGGCACAAAGACCATGGCCGATTTGTAGTTGGTCGCCAGCAGGCTGCCGACGATGCCGGAGCGGTTGATGTTCTGTTTGAGTTGCGCGACTTTCTCCGGCGAGCCGTCGAAGTTGTCCGGCATGACCGGGCCGCCCTGAAAGCCTTCTTCGGTGACTTCGTTCCAGCGCACCGCCGGGGTCCAGATCGATTTCACCCAGGCCCGGTCCACTCCGGTGGTGAGCACCAGGTCGTCGTTGATCTGCCGGAGCAGATCCAGGTACTGCGGGTCGAAGATGTCGCCCTGGGTATTTTCCACCACGACCCGGATCGAGTTGCCCAGGCCCGGCAAGTCTTTTTTGTTGGCCAGATAGTTTTTGATGTAGGGATGGCTCTGCGGCAACATCTTCTCGAAGCTGGCATTGAAGACGGTCTTCGTTGTCTGGTAGGCAAGCAGCGCGGTCACTACCACACAGGCGATCATCACAGCCATGCGGTTGTTGAAGATCAGCCGCTCAAGCAGGTTGCCGGATTTGTTGTCGAAATCCTTAGGATCCTTGACAACCGGCATCTCTTCTGTTTTTCCAGTTCCAACAGCCATGTCCGTTCTCCCTTTTTTGTAACTTTTTCAGCTTTAAGCCTTCAGCCTTCAGTGTTCAGCCTTGTTGGCTGGGTGTTTGTTACTTGATCAATTGAAGTTTCGCGCCACGCGGGCCGACCAGTGCAATGGTGGCGGTGTCGACCGAGGCGACTGCGGTGGCGGGGGTCGGATGTTCAATCGGTACCTGGCTGAAGCTTGAGCCGTCGTCTTTGCTGATCAGTACCTGCCCCCCCTGGCTTACCAGTACGATCCGCCCGTCATTGGTCACGGCGCCGCTCACCAGTCCGGCCGGTACGCCGGTTTCGATCTTCTGCCAACTGGCGCCGTCATCGCCGCTGCGGAAGACGTTGCCGCGCATGCCGAAGGCGATCACCACGCCCGCTTTGCCGGTCACCCCGAAGAAGGTGCCGGCATAGGGGGTCTTGATCGCTGCGAAGTGCCCTGTCTTTGAATCGAGTTTGAAGACCGAGCCCTGTTCGGCGGTGATGAACAGTTCTTTGCCGACCGGGCGAATCGAGTAGAGGTGATAGCGTTTCGGATTGTCGATGCGGTCATAGAGCGGGATCCAGCTTTTGCCGCCATTGTTGGTGCGGAAGATCAGGCTGAAGGCGCCGACGATGTATCCGGTGGTTTCGTTTTCAAACCAGACGTCCAGAAACGGTTTGTCCGGCCCCTGGGTGCTGAAGCGTTTGAGTTCCTCCATCAGCCCCGACGGTTCCCCCTCCCCCGCTTTGGCGGAGGGGGGCAGTTCGGGTGCGCTATGGCAGCCGGTACAGGCGCTTTTGTTCAGGTAGTGGCTCTCCATGACCTGGGCGGCGGCGCGGCCGTCAAATTGTTTGATCCAGGTAACGCCGCTGTCGGTGCTGTGCAGTACCACGCCGTCGTGTCCGACAGCCCATCCTTTCTGGGGCGTCGGAAAGTGCACCGCCAGCAGGTCGGAGCTGACCGGTACGCCGGCCTGGGTCCAGTTCTTGCCGCCATTGTCCGAGTAGACGACATGGCCAAGCTGGCCGACTCCGATAATCCGCGGGCCGGCCAGCGTGACTCCGTTCAGCACCGCTGTGGCGGGAAGCCGGCTTTTAGGCGCGGTGGTGTCGAGAATATCCTGGTAGGGTACGTCGGCAACAACCTTCTCGTCTTTTTGACCCATCCATTTCGTGAGCGAGTCGAATCCGCCCCATATTTGGGGGGCGAAGATAATCGAGGAGGACAAAGTCATGGCTGTCATCAGCGCTATCAGCAGTATTCTCGATTTCATAGGGTTCTCCTCGGGGGGCGCGAAATGCGCCCCCCTCTAATTACAGTTCCGATTTGGTTCATGATTACTGCTTTTTCAGATTTTAACGAACGCCGCCGCTGGCCAGGGAGTCGGCCGTCCAGTCTTTGGACGGGAAGGCGTGGCCGGGGTAGAGAATTCCTTTCTTGCCGGGCACAGGCAGGGCGTTGATTGAATAAATGCCGGTAACCAAGTCGTGAATCGAGAAACTGTCCGGGAACAGACAGGGAACATCATACTGCTGTGTCAGGTAGTTCATGCCGACCCGGTACAGTTGATTGCGGCCATCATACTGGTCGCTAAGAGCGGCAACCCAACTGTCTTCGTCCAGATAAAACAGCCGTTTGCTGTAAAGGTGACGTTTGCCGGGCTTGATGGTACCTTCTACCACCCAGACCCGGTGCAGTTCCCAGCGGACAATATCAGGATTCAAGTGACCAGTCTTAAATAGATCCTTCTCGTGATCAGTGTGGTAGAGCATCTTGTATTCGTTATAGGGAATGTACATTTCTTTTTTGCCGATGATTTTGAAGTTATAACGATCCATGGATCCGTTGAACAGGAACAGGTCGTCCCAAGTCATCTGGCCGCCAAACGTTGAACTGGGGGTGTCAAAAGAGAGGTCCGGAGCCAGTTTCGTACGACGTTGACCGGGCAGGTACTGCCAGGCTTTCCTTGACTCACGGCCATAATCGATCGGATCGATGATCAGGACCGCCTCGCCCACCCGGCGGGCAGGACCCACCATGTAGAACTTAAGGGCATAGAAGTCCTTGGTATCGGGCTTGGCAGGATCGTAATAGGGGTACTCCTGGGTTACGTTGCCTTCAACCTGCAGGGTCGGCCGCCCGGTGGAGTCCACCGTATAGGAGCGGAATCGTTCCTCATAAGTCAGCCCGTTATAATGCAGCAAATGATTCCACATGGCTTCGTAACCATCATTCGGTATCGGAAAAGGGAAGCCGCCATGGGCGCCGGTGATTGACAAACCGCCGTTGGTGGTTTTGGCAGTTGATGCGTGCTTGACGGTATTATCCGTAACATACTTGGGAAAAGCCGCTGTGCGGTGGGTCGGATACACGTCCAGCCGGAAGGTCGGGTACTTCTTCAGCATGGCCTTGACGCCTTCCGAGAGCTTGTCGTTGTACTGGGCCATGTTCTTGGCGGTGATCGCAAATTGCGGTTTCTCGCCTGCAAACGGGTCGGGACGCCACCCCTTCTTGGTGTAGTTGGCCGGTGATTTGTTGAGACCGCCGGTGTATTCGGGTATCGTGCCTTCCTTGTTGCCGGCCTTTTCGGCGCCGACCAGGGTCAGGTTCTTGCCTAATTGGGCGGCCTTGTCGGCGGAAACCGCACCCAGGGCGAGGCCGGCATAGGCCAGCGATAATCCGGTTGCAAGTAAACAGTTACGTAACTTCATATTATTCCTCCTTTTGTTAGAATGTGGCTTTGAGTGTCAGGGAAAGCAGGTCGCGGTCCCTGAGCAGTGCAATTGCGTCCGATGCGCCTCGACCAAGAGGGCTTGTGTTTGATTCGAATCCGGGTGGCACAATCCCTCCGTCAGCACCCGGATATACGTTGCCGAAGAAGCTGGCGTAGGTCAGGTCGATTTTGTATTTGGCAAAGACGTCGAAGGAGAGTCCGGCGCTGTAAGAGCCGGTTCCGGCCGTGCCGCCGGTCAGGGTCGCCGAGTTGCCGTGCATGCCCATCGAGAAGTTGAGCGGCATGGCCAGATCAACACCCGGCAGGATCTGTTTCCATTCCGGTACCAGGTTGATGGTTACGACGGAGTTGTCACGGGTGGCGTGGCCGGTACCCTGGTTGACCGGCTGCCCGATCGGGTTAAGCCCGCCCATGCCGGTGAAGTACTGGGCACCGGAGGTGACGCGGTCGTAGCGGCCATAGGCGAATTCAAGGATGGCAGAGCCGGTGTCAAACAGTGCGGTCTTGGGCAGCAGCGTCAGGAAGTTCAGTACTGCGTGCATGGTGTCGCCGCGCGCGCCGGCCGGGGCGAACCATTGGCTGGTCAGCGGCATGTTGCGGCGGTAGGAGATTTCGGAGCCGACGCTGATGCCCAGTATGTTTTTGGCAAAGCTGATGCCGTACAGGTCGATGTTGGATTTGTAGTCATAGTAGAAGTTGGTCGGGAGCGGAGGAACCGGAGCACCGGGCGGCAAGTCGGTCTGCAGGTTTCTGGACGAGAGCACCTGCGGCATCTTGTCGGAGAAGTTGCGGTAGTGGAATCCGAGGGTGCCGCCCAGCCATTGGGGGCTGTAGCCGACTTTTACACCCCAGTCGCCCATCTGCCGCGGAGTGCGGTCGCCGGCGTTGCGTGCCACCATGCCTTGCCCGGGTGTGGTGCTCCATGGGAATAGGTAGGATTCGCCGCCATTCATCAGGCCGTCGACCATGCCAAGGTAACTGCCTCCCTCGGGGAAGATGTTGGATTCCCATTGCAGGTAGTATTGGGCGGCGATGGTGATGTCCTGGGTCGGTTGGATCGTTACCGATACCTGGTTGAGCGGACGGAAGATCTCTTTCAGCTCGACGCCCGGCATGGCCAGGGCCTTGGCCATGTCGATCGGCGATTGGCCATAGGATATGCCGTTGTTTCCGGCTCCGGGAAAAAAGGCTTCGCCCCAGTAGATCGTGTGACGACCGGCACGGACGCTGATCGGCACCTCGCCGACGTCGATCTTGCCGAAGGCGAAGGCATCCAGCAGTTCTCCGTTTACCCCGCCGAAGCGGTCCTTCGTGTACGAGTTCAAGCCGGGAGTCGGGTTGCCGTTGCTGTCGAGGTGGTTGGAGGTCGAGTTGTTTGCGCTGTCCAGTTTCCCCCGGTAGATCGGGTCGTACCAACCGGCGCCACTCAAGCGGATTCCGTAATTTTTCTTGTAGACCACATCCATCTCGGAGAGGAGGTCCAGGCGGCTCGATACGATGCCCACGTCGAAGTTGCGGTCGCCGTCATTATGATTGGGGCTGTTGACAAGGTCCTTGCTCTGACCCTTGATACGCTGGGCCAGGGTATAGCGCAAGGTGTTGTCCCAGTTGATGACCACATCCTCGCTGCCTGTTTTAATCTCGAAGGCATCAACGCTGCCGCATACCCCCAGAACCGCCAGCGCCACAGCCGCAGCCATGGAGCCGTGCCTGCCAATCCGAAGCTTCTGAACCAGTTTACTGCCGTCTTGTCTCGCCATCTAACCCCTCCTTGATCGTTATTACTGCTGACCTGTCCATGTACCCTTCAAATACATTCCAACAACTTCTCCTTTCTCTGGGAATCGCATCGCATTCAGATGGACCCGGACCAGAGCCTCAAAAGCTCGTCCACTCCCTGCAGCTGCAGATGGGGCCATCGCTTCGCCGGCAGATGCTTAAACGCATCCATTGTCCCCAGGCCGGAATTGACCGCAATTGCAAAACAGCCGCCACGATGCGCCATGGGAACTTCCATCTCCGGGTCGTCTCCGACTACCGCCAGATCCTTCAGGCGCACGCCCAGTCGGCGACCGGCGCAGCGCAGGGCTTCCAGTGAAGGTTTGCCGACTGTTATCACGCGACAGCCGGTCATATCCTTGATCATCGCCGATATGATGCGCGAAGGCGCCAATGCCTTGCCGCCCGCGGTTGCAAAGAATCTGGTCTGCGAGGCGCTGTACATTCCGGCTCCGCCCCATACCGCATGGCATGCCGACTCCAGTTCATCCATGGTAAATTCCGGGTACCATCCCGCCAGGACCGCATCGGCCGTCGGCCTCCCCTTGGGCGGCACAAGCTCGATGCCCGCATCCTGCAGAGGGCGCTTTACACCTTCGCCGCCGAGCGCCAGGACCCGCTTGTAACCGCGGCTCAAAAAAAGATCCACGGCACTGCTGGCCGGAGTCATCATGCAACCTTCAGGCAGGTCAAAACCTGCCGTGCTCAACGCATCTGCGTAGTGCTGAGGGGTGCGTGCCGTGCCGTTGGTGAACAGCACGAAGGGAATGCCGCATTCAGTAAGCAGACTGATCAGCTCGATCGCTCCAGGCAGTGGTTTGAGGCCATGATTGCGCTGATCTCCCAGCACCAGCGTGCCATCCATGTCAAACACGAAACCACGCACATTATGCAGCCGTTCGAGTAGCGCGTCGGGACTCTTCGCGGCAGATGGATTGGTGAGTGTCTCAAGCATGGCCTGTTTCCCTGTTGTACAGCAGACTTTGTCGAATTGATCAAAACGACTACAGCACTCACATTGCTAACAACGTGCCAACACAAATAAATCTGCAATATCGATATGTTATTACAGATATTTAAACTCAGACCAAAACCATTACGTCACTAATATAAACGCTGTTTTAAAGGACATGCATATCAGACAGAGTTCGCAAACGGCGTAACCGCCTGTAATAGTGTTGTACATGGATTTAATCGGGAGGGAGATTGCCGTAACGGCACTCGGTCATCGAACGGCTGCTTCCAGATTTATTTAGTGGTTTTGGTATGTTAGCGCTGTTGCCACGGTATCGACAAGCATGTGTGCTACCAATTGTTATAGCAATCAGAAGGTTTGTTACAAATGTACACATTTAACTCGATACTTGGTTCGTTCCGATCTTCGGAAGCTTGAACTGCTCAGAAAAAATCAAAACCTCCGAGGCTTTTAAAACCCCGGAGGTCCGTTAAATGTCTGCTTGTATTTAAACTTGCAATAATGTCAATCGCGCCCATAGAGCGTAACGACACAGGCTCCGCCCAGACCCAGGTTGTGCTGCAGCGCAATACGGGCGCCTTCCACCTGCCGTTGCTCCGCCTCGCCCCTTAATTGGGTGACCAGTTCCGTGCACTGGGCAAGTCCGGTAGCACCCAATGGATGTCCCTTGGACATCAGGCCACCGGAAGGATTGACGACATATTTCCCGCCATAGGTATTGTCTCCGCAGTTGATCATGGCCTCTGCTCCGCCTTCCGAGCACAGGCCGAGCGCCTCGTAGGTCATAACCTCGTTGGAGGTAAAGCAGTCGTGTAACTCAATCAGCCGGACATCCCCCGGACCGATGCCGGATTGTTCGTAGACCTGCTGTGCGGCATTGCGCGACATGTCCGCACCCACCAGGTTGATCGGATCACGGTCGCTTGCCACCGCGTCGGTGTTCATTGCCTGGGCGAGGATGGATATGGAGCGTGCAAGGCCATGTTTCCTTGCAAAAGCTTCGCTGCAGACAATTGCCGCTGCTGCTCCACACGATGGCGGGCAACACTCCAGGCGGGTCAGGTACGGCGGGAATACAACCGGTGACTGCAGCACCTCTTCCACTGTCAGCGGTTTGTTGAATAAGGCATAGGGATTATTCAAGGCATGCCTGCGCGTCTTCACCGCCACCTTGGCGAAGATATCGGGATTGGCGCCTGTTTTCTCGATGTAAGCCGCTGCCGCCGCCCCAAACAGGCGCAATGCATTGGTTGCCGGAGGCACATCCGGCAGCAGCGCCTCCAGCTTTGATTCCAGATCCATCAGCGGTGATGTCCGGTCATCCCAGACCGGCCCCAGGGCTCCGGGCCGCATCTCCTCGAAACCGACCGCCAGGGCGCATTCTACCGCGCCGGACAGGACCGCCTGCCGCGCCAGCAGCAGTGCGGAAGACCCGGACGAGCAGTTGTTGTTGACGTTTACTATCGGTATGCCGGTCATGCCGACCCGGTACAGGGCCGCCTGACCGCAGGCGCTGTCGCCGAACACGTACCCGGCAAAGGCCTGCTGAACTTGGCCGTAATCAATGCCGGCATCGTTCAGCGCAGCCCGGACAGCCTTGGATGCCATGATTTCATACGGCTCATGAGCGCCAGGTTTGGCGAATTTCACCATGCCGACACCGATTATCTTAACTTTTGCAGCCATTAACGCATACCTCCTTAAAGAGTTACAGAGCGATCAGCGCGCAAGATATCCGCCATCAGCCGCATAATAACTGCCGGTGATAAAGCTGGCTTTGTCGCTGCTGAGCCACGCCACCAGTTCGGCAACCTCTTCCGTTTCCCCAATCCGATTCAGAGCGTGCATCGAACTGAGATTATTACGGACATCTTCGGGAAGGTTATTTACCAGTTTGGTTTTGATAAAGGCCGGGCCAACCGAGTTACAGCGGATTCCCTTGGTGCCGTATTCGACAGCAACATTTTTGGTCATTCCGACAACCCCATGCTTGGCAGCAACGTATGGCGTGATCTCGTCAAGAGCAACCTGGCCACAGATCGAGGAAATGTTGACGATGGAACCACCACCGGTTTTCAGCATGGAGTTGATTTGAGCGCGAATGCCATAGAAAACCCCGCTCAGGTTGATATCGATCACCTGCTGCCAGGTCTGGGGAGTATGGTCGGCAGTGAGACGGAACTCGCCACTGATGCCGGCATTGTTGCAGGCAATGTCGAGACGGCCGAACTGCCGGCACGCCACGGCAACCACGTCCTCGTGGTTTTCCGGGCTGGTCACGTCGAGATGGCGATAGATGGCCTGCCCGCCAGCCTGATTGATCATCGCAGCGGTTTCCTCACCGCCCTGGTCGTTGCAGTCGGTAACTACCACCCGTGCCCCCTCACGACCATATACCAATGCAATTGCACGCCCAATCCCCTCTGCGCCTCCCGTAACCAGTGCTACCTTGTCCTTAAGCATGTCATTCTCCTTTCCCATCTGGATTTTTAACCTTTTACTGGTGACCGCGGAACGGTTCGACTTTCCTTTATCCTGATTCGCTGCCGGATTGTGCCCGTTCAAACAAGCGTACAAACTCCTCCACCGCTGCGCGGGCGAACTCAGGTGTGTAGAGATGCAAATCCACCTCCTTGACGGCATCCTTGTTGACCAGCTTTTCCCGCAATCGGGTGACAAAGGCGGCATCAGCCACCGGATCGAACATGGAGCGACCCTGCTGGTTGATCGATGACCAGCCCTGAAGCGGAATCAGAAAGGTGAACGGCCCCGTGGACTGGTTCAGCCGTTCAGCTATGACATCGGCTGCCTGCCGCAGTTCATCCGCCGTGGTGCGCACCTGGGTGCGAAAGGAGTCCTGAACGTAATGAACACGGTCTTTGGTCATGGCGAGCTTGTCTGACCGGCCGCCATAGCTCAAAAAGTCGAGGCCGCAGGGAGCCAGCACAACCGGAATTCCGGCACGCGCCGCCGCCATCAGTCGATCCGGGCCGGGGTCGCGGTTACCACCGAACAGATGCTCGGTGATGCCGCCGGTACATAGATCCAGCACCCCCTGGAACATGCCGTCGCGGATCATGTCTTCCATGCCTCTGTCGCCCTTGCCCTGGGCATGGCAGACCACGGGAGAAAACCCGGCTTCTTCCAGCATCCCCAGAGAGGTCTGCGCCGCCATCTCGGAAAAGCCGAACGAAGACACGGCGATTACCGGCCGATCGAAGCTGAATTCGGTACCCAGCGTCATTTCAACCATGCCGCAGATGGCGCCCACAGCATTGGTGATCTGCGCCTTCAGCAGCGTGTTCATTTTGACGATGTCGAGCACAGTGTTGTGCATGGTAATGTCGCTGGTGCCGACACATTTTTCGGTATAGCGTGGATTGGACGCCATCGGCGTAGCCATCAGCTTGGGCATGCCGAACGGCAGCTTTTGCATGACACCGGTTGACACGAGGCTGGAGGTGGCTCCGCCGATGCCGATTACACCATGCGCCTTGCCCTGCTTGATCAGATCGGCAACAATTGCAGACGCCCCTTTGATCTGGTTATTTGTCGCCGTTTCCCGGTCTGTACGGTAAAACTCGCGCACGGTTTCGATCGGCAGGCCGCCCCGCAAGGCGACCTCTTCGCAGCGAATGTCGCCCGGCACCGGCGGCGGCTCTTCCATGCTGAAGTCCAGCAGAATGGCATTATGCCCGCGCCCGCGAATCAACTCGCGGACAAAGACGATGTCTTCGCCACGTGTGTCCAGATTGCAGATAATAACGATGCCCTTCCGGTTATTACTGGTAGTTGACATGCTCCTTGCTCCTTGGCCTGTGCAGCGGATTTAGAAAGACTAAAACTCGAACGTCTTGCGCGGGTCGGCTGTCATGCTGTCGATCGAAGCCTGGCCGTGTTCCAGATAAAAAACCTTGAAGACCGGATTATCCGGCGTTTGATAGATATCTTTCAGCATCGGAAACAGTTCAAAGCATTTCTGCTTGTGCCGGATGTCTTCATCGAACGAAATCTCGCCGCTGATGCGCAACCAGCGCATGTCCTCACCGGTTCTGGTAAATTCGATGAACGGGCACTCCGTCAACTGCCGGTAGACCTCCTTCGTGCTGGAAGTGCAAAAAAAGAACCTGCCCCCCTCTTCAAACATGAAGGCAAACGGCCTGACCCTGGGCTTGCCGCCATCAACGGTTGCCAGGCTTCCAAAGCATGGGATTACGGACAACATTTCAATAACTTCTTTCATGATAAACCTCCTTGAGAGTCATGCCGGCATTTGATTATGGCTGCGAAGTTCCAGGCGGAAATCCGGTTTTTCGATAACAATGTCCGATGTAGCCGGAGACTGCTGCAGACCGCGCAACAGCTTGAGCATCGGCTGAATGTCCGGATTATAGTGCCGCTTGGCCGGTCCGGCGGCCACCATGGCATTGACCTCTTCGGCCGGCATGGTGGCCCGCAACAGGAACTCCTCGTCGGAGATGCCGGACGGAAAGCGCTTGCGCAGTTCGGACAGTGTCGGAGCCGGCGGCTCAGCCATGATCTCTTTCGCACGCGGTCGCGAGAGGATGCGGTCCTTGACTTCCGGATCGACAGGTTTGGTTGGCCGGCCGAAGCCGCCAAGCACATAGCGGATCACCTGGTCGGAGACGTTGTCGTACCGCTCCCGGCCAATCACGTTGTAGAGCGCCTGCGAGCAGACCATCTGCGGGAAGGGAGTTACCATGATCGGATAGCCGAACTCGGCCCGGACACGGGAAGATTCGGCCATGACCTCGTCGAAGCGATGCTCCAGGTTGAGCTCGGCCAACTGCCTCCTGGTGGTGGTCATGACACCGCCGGCCACCTGATGCTTCAAAAATGACGCGTCGTATTCCTGCGGTATCCCCACCGGTAGGTTTTCCGCCTTGGCCAACCGGGAGAAATAGTTGGCAACCAGCGCCAATGCCCGATCATCGATATCCACCGTGTGCCCCATTTCGCGCAGGTTGGCCACCACTCGCTGGGCGTTGGGCAACGAGGAACCGTTGGCCAGCGGCCCGCAGGCCACCTGCAGGGCTGATACGCCGAGTTCGGCGGCAGTCATGTAGCTTATGGACGAAAGCCCGATCGTGCAGTGGGAATGCACCTCCAGCGGCTTGCCGCCCAGCTGGGCGAGAATCGCCGGAATCAGCGTGCGGGCCCGCTCGGGGGTCAGGAGACCGGAGGGGTCCTTGATATAGGCACGGTCGATATCCGGGCAGACGGCGATCCGTGCGGCAAGTCCGGCATAGAAGGCGTCGTCGTGCACCGCACTGATGGTGTAGGTCAGTGCGGCAATGATCTCTTCGCCGCCGGCCTTACGCATCATGCGCGCCGATTCCAGGATGGTCTCGATATCCAGCATCGGCTCCAGCACGACAAAGCGCGTGATGCCATTGGCCACCAGCCGGTCGTACACCAGCTGCATGAAATCGGGTGACTGCATCTCCCACGAATAGAATCGCAATCCCGTGCCGATCAATTGCAGCCTGGTGTTCGGCATGGCAGCGTGGGCCAGCCTGATGCGTTCCCAGGGATCTTCCTTAAAGGTTTTTACCGCCATACCCATTGCGGTGCTGGAGGCAAAGTCCAGGGCGCTGAAACCGACCCGGTCCACGATCGGCGCGATCTGCAGGATCTGGGCGGTATTGAGACCCACCGCTCCCCACAGGCTCTGGTTGCCGTCCCGCATGGATACGTCGATCAGTTGTATATCAGCCATTGAAGCCTCCCGCTGCTATCTTTTGATCAAGGAAACGGGGGAAGTAGGCCGTGGTAAAACCGCCGGCGGCAAACTCCTCCTGTTCCATCAGTTCGGCGTGCATCGCCAGGTTGGTCGTGATCCCGCCGATTTCGCAGCGTGAAAGTGCCTGTTGCATCTTTGTCACCGCCGCGCTTCGATCGGGTCCGTGCACGATCAGTTTTGCCACAAGCGAGTCATAATAGGGGGGCACCCTGGCCCCGGCCTGCATGTGCGTGTCGACCCGGATCCCCTCGCCAATCGGGAAGACGGTAGTGGTCACCGTCCCGGGGCTGGGGCGAAAGTCCCTGGTCCAGTCCTCGGCGTTGAGCCGGCACTCGATGGCGTGGCCGGCAAGCTTGACATCTTGCTGGGCCAGTCGTAGCTGCCGCCCTTCGGCCACGGCGATCTGCTCGGCCACCAGATCGAGGCCGCAGATCGCCTCCGTGACCGGGTGTTCGACCTGGATGCGGGCGTTCATCTCCAGGAAATAGAACGTGTCGCGCTCGCAATCGACCAGCAGTTCAACGGTACCCAGGCCGCGATACTTGAGGTGCTTGCCGAAGGCCACCGCCGCCCGGTGCATCTCGTCCCGGAGGGCGTCACGCAGATTCGGCGCCGGCGCCTCCTCGACCAGCTTCTGGTAGCGCCGTTGAATAGAGCAGTCCCTGGTGCCCAGGTGGATCATGTTCTCGCCGTCGCCCAGCACCTGGACCTCCACGTGGCGCCCTGCGGCAACGTAGCGCTCCAGATAGACGCGCGGATCACCGAAGGCGGCCTGGGCCTCGGCCATGGCCATTTCCATGGTCTCGACCAACATGCCCGGCTCGTGGACCTGCTTCATCCCCCGCCCCCCGCCTCCGCCGACCGCCTTGACCAGAATCGGCCAACCGATCTGTTCGGCTAGCGCCAGCGCTTCATCCATACTGACAACCTCGCCACCCGGCACGACCGGCAAACCGGCCGCGATGGCATGACTGCGGGCCTTGAGCTTGTCCCCGACCGCATCCAGCTGTGCCTCGGTCGGTCCGATAAAGACAATACCCGCCTCGTTACAGGCCCGTGCAAGCTGCTGGTTCTCGGACAGGAACCCGTATCCGGGATGGATCGCATCGGCCTTTGACGCTACGGCTGCGGCAATCACGGCCGGTACGTTCAAATAACTCTCCGACGACTTGGCCGGGCCGATACATATGGTATGGTCAGCCAAACGGGCCGCAAGGGAATCGAGATCGGCCTCCGAGGCCGCCAGAACCGTTTCGATACCAAGCCGCTGGCAACTTCGCACAACCCGCACCGCAATTTCACCCCGGTTGGCTATCATGATCCGCCGAATTATCATACGCCCTCCGGCTTGACCCGCATCAACACCGCGTCGTGATCGGCAAAGTCGGCATCGCCGAGGCAGATTTCAACGATTTTTCCGCGTACGCCGGCATAGACCGAGTTCATCAGCTTCATGGTCTCGACAATGGCAACCACCGTATTCTTTTCCACCTGACTGCCGACCTCGACAAAGGGTGGCGAACCGGGTTTGGATGAGCGGTAAAAGGTACCGAGCAGCGGCGTACGGATATCGATGAGACCATCCACGGCCGCTGAAGCCACTTTCGGTGCGGCAATCGGGGCAGC
This sequence comes from uncultured Geobacter sp., assembly GCA_964458105.1. Lineage (GTDB taxonomy): Bacteria > Desulfobacterota > Desulfuromonadia > Geobacterales > Pseudopelobacteraceae > JACRCG01. The sequence continues at coordinate 10,377 of CAYWJJ010000057.1, read as the reverse complement.
CGTTGCTGTCCGGGCAGCAGTTGCCGGCATCTGGTTCGGCGAGGACAGCTCCTGTGACGACTGGGTCCACTCGCCGTCGCCGCTGCGTCGCAGGGATAGTTTGAAGCGATCGGTCTGAAGATTCAGTTCATTGAAGGAGGATACATTTATAAGCTGCAGAATGTCCTGCACATCGTCATTGGTCAGTTTCATGAGTGGCAACCCCTGTCTGCGTGTAATTTACGTCGTAGTCGCTGTTGTCCGGCGACGCTTATGAGTTAGTTGCCGGCTTCCGGTAGGCCAATACCTGTTCGATGATTGCATCGGCAAATTGCTCGTCGTTGATGTGGCACGGAAACTCTCTCACCGGCACTCCGGCGGGCATCAACTTTTGCAGGTGCTCGGCAAATACCGGCGGCAGGGTCAGATCGTGCAGGTGCCCCTGTTCGCTGTCGTGGGCTGAAAAGCCGAGCAGCGGGACAAAAAACGTAACCGGCCCTTTTGCATCCGCGATAATCCCGGTCATATGCTCAGCCATGTGTTTGAACTCTTCCGCTTCCGAACGAACTGCAGTCAGTGCGGCATTGTGGATGTGGTAGCGTTTGCCGGGAAATCGTGCGTGCGCGTCATCAATCGGCCCGGCAACCATAAAATCAATATTTCCCGGGGCAAAGATCGTCGGCACACCTTTTTCGAGGGCGGCCTTGCAGCGATCCGGTCCTGCGCTGCAGAGTCCCTGGTGGAGGAAATCGTTTATCTCTACCAGTGACAGGTCAACGACCACCGACACGGGCTGCTCCCGAATGATTTCATCCATGATCAGGCCGCCGGTGCCCAGCGTATGGAAAACCATCACTTCAAAGCCCTTCTCTTCCAGGACTTTGCGGACTCTGACCGTGCACTTGTCGGTGGTGCCAAGCGTTGAAATCGTCACCAGCGGTTTTTCTGCATCGACCAGCAACTCATTAAATTTATTGTCGACATGCAACGTCGCCAGCAGCGGGTTGTGAGAGGTAGCTGCGCTCCTGTAACCATGGGCCATACCGGCCACAGCCAGGGCGCCGTTTCGGAAGACACTGCGGGTGACGGTGTTCAATCCCGAGATATCACAAACCGAGTTGACCATAACGATATCCTTTGTGCCGACATACCCTTTGGTCATGCCGGAAGCCATGGTCGAGACCATCACCTTAGGCAGTCCGAAGGTGAAGGTACGCATGATTGCCGTCCCCAGGGCAGTTCCCATGGAGCCGCCAACCCCGAGAATCCCGCTAAGTCCGATACGCTCGTTCAGCTGGTGGGCACACTTGATGGCCCCCTCGATCATGACGGCCTGGCATTTTCCTTCATGATTGAGGGCGCGGACCTCCGACATGGTCACACCCGCGGCAGCGGCAATCTGGTCCGGGGTGATCGCTGCCCCGCCATCGATGGTTTTACGGATGCTTGAGTCCAGCAGGTACACTTCGATGCCGCTCTCTTCAAGGCATTTGGTGACGTAGCGGGTCTCCTGTTCCTTGGTATCCAGCGTCATGATCAACAGCACCTTCGGTTTAACTATCATACTGTTATCCCCCTATCTCAGATCGTAATCGTCGTTCCGGTTGGTTGCATACAGGTTCCACGCCGAAAATAGATCGAGTCGTACATATATCTCGGCGCGCAGTTAATCTTGATCCAGACTTTGCTAACACCGTGCCAAACGCATTTTATGTTTATTATCGGAGTGTTATTATAATTTTGACGTGTATTACAAATATGAAGGCGTCACTATTCGAAACAGTGGATTATTATGAAAGAGGGGATATTCGAATCGGCAATATCGCAGAAGAATCCGATATTGTTGTTTAATTGGGCGCAGGCTTGTTTCAGCCAGGTCAAACCGCATATGCCGCCGAAGGCCTACCAACAAATAATCGCTGTATTTTAGCTGGTTATGGATTTTATGTTATTCGCCAGCGCACGTGCTACCAATCGTGATAGCGGCAAAGCGGATATGTTACTAAAATACACGAAAGTTATTTGCAAGAGCTGCTGGCCATCAGTGGCGGTCAACTGCAGATCGGTCATGGAAACATTGCCGGAGAGTGAATTTTATGGCTTGCCAGGCTCGATCCTTGTGAGCAGCCACAGATGACCTCCGGACAACAGGCGGCATGAATCGCTTCACCCGCTATTGACAGCCGCAAAATTCGTTGTACATAGACTTCGTAGAGGCAATTATTTCATGTTTATCGATGAGTCACCGAAAGGAGAAAATTGATATGTCAGACATCACATTTCGCCCGCTCTATCCGGAAGATATAAATCAGGTTTCAAAAATCGAGAGCAGCCTGACTGGCAGTCCGAGAAGCGCTTTTTTGGAAAAACGGCTCGTCATGGCAACGGCCAACCTCGGCGATGCCTTTGTGGACGAGCCCGTCAACATGCCGCTGGGCCCACAGGCCATGCCTGACAGTTTCATCACCTGTGCAGCACTGGACGAAAAGAAGCTTGCGGGGTATGGCTTCGCCAGGATACTTGAAGGGGAGTTTGGCGCCAGAAGCGCCATCGTTGAACTTGATGACATCGGTGTCGCCCCTGACTACCAAGGCAGGGGCATCGGAAAAATGATCATTGCCGATATCGGAAAGCGGATGAAAAGCAAGCATATCAGTACGCTTCAGACCATGGTTGACTGGTCAAACCTCCCCATGATCAGGTTTTTCGCGTCTGCAGGTTTCAACCTGGCTTCCGGCCATATCATTGAGCGCAACACCTCGCCTCTCAGCGGGAACGCTAACGAGACTGTTCCAGGTAACAACGGAACCGGCGGCGGCTTTCATGGCAAGCCGGCCATGAAAAGCGTCATGGTGCGCCCTCTCAAATGGGAAGACCTGGCGGCTGTCGATCGAATAGATGCCAAGCGTACCGGCCTAGACCGCTCTGCGTATTGTGCCGCCAAGTTCAGGGAAGTTCTCGATGAATCAGGTATCCGTGTCTCCCTGGTGGCAGAGGAAAACGGGATCGTCACCGGTTTCATAATGGCGCGAGTCGATTTCGGCGAGTTCGGCAGAGTAGATAAAGCGGCCGTAATAGACACCATCGGAGTTCACCCCAACTACAGTAATTCCGGTATCGGCCATGCACTTCTCTCGCAACTGCTGATCAATCTTTCCGACCTTCAGGTCGAATCTGTCAGGACCAAGGTGGAACAGAAGGATTTTGGCCTATGGAACTTTCTGTCACAGCGCGGGTTCAAGCCTTCCCAGAGGCTGCTGCTTACCAGGAACATGCAGTGATACCAAGGTGCAACCAATCTTCACGGCGGAGCCGGCAATAGATATTTGCCGGCCTTCACGTCAGCCAAGATGTCCCACAATTTTGCGAATAGCAGCCAGAGCGATTGAATCGTCCCATGGTTTGGAAGGCATATCAGTCGGCTTCCACAAGCGATTCCATCAAAGTTAGTCAAGCATGCCGGCCACCCCGGCGACGTCACTATACATATACCGACTCGCCGGCTTCATTGGTAACAACCGTATGGAATATGCCAGGTATCGGCGTGATTTTATCCGAGCAGCCGTCCGGAAAGGCAAAGCGTGCCTGCCAGTGCAGGCAAAAGAGCAGTGCGTACATGCCCGGATAGCGGTTCTCCATGTAGTCAACCAGGTTGTCGCCCGTCTTCGCCTGCGCCAGGGCATTGTCAAAGTCATCAAGATAGTTGAGCATGAAGTTGATGACGATTTCAGGGTCAGTGGAGAATTTTTCCGGCGGGCAATGCCCCGGAACAACGATGAGCGGCTCCATGGCCCGCAGTTTTTTCAAGTCTTCCCGCCAAAGTTTGCGCCGAGGCACATCGCTTTCGATCATCCAGGGATGGGCTTGGTAAAAAACCGTATCCGATGTGATCGCTGCGCGGATCGAGGGAATCCACACCAGCGTTTCGTTAGCCTGGTCGGCCTGCCAGCCGTCCGAAAGCTCCAGGGCATGGCCTTCGATTTCCAGGTGCCCGCTGGTGAGCGGCATGGGAAAATGCAATCGGTCGGGAACATTCTTGCCGAAGAGCCTGCCCCACAACTGAACCTTGTCGTCAGCACTGTAGACCACATCCCTGGTTACACTCTGCAGGGCAACGATCTTGGCATCCGGGAAGGCATCCTGCACGATCTGCGAGCAGAAATGGTGGTCCGGATGAAATTCCGGGATGATGACATGGGTAAGGTTCCTGCCGGTTTCCAGAATTCCGGCCACCAAACGGTGGGCATCGCTTTTCAGGAAGGCCGTGCTGACCAGAATGGCATCCCGCTTGCCGCAGATAAGGGTTGAGTTCCCGTTAAAGCCATAGAAACTGTGGAAAAACACCTTCAGCTGCAATGCATCGGGGTCAGGACTCTTGATGGTGACCTGGTTGTAGGTATGTTCGGACATGTTTTTGCCAAAGCAGATTTCCGGCAAATTATTCAATTCCTGTGTCATATGCATCTCTCCTTTTGGGTGCGGAATGATTGTTGTTGAAATAGTCCTGATATCACTTCGTTATGTTCCGTAAATCTCGTTTCCCATCAGAATATGAAAATTCTTCACCTTCGGAATCCATTCCTTCAGAAAGTTCTGAAAGACCTCGCCTGCGACATCCCTTTTCCACTCCTCAATACTGGTGACATCCACAATACCGACATAGGCATAGGGAATATCACCCTGCTGTGAGCCGCTGATCCGCACCAACTTAAAATCATTGCAGGACGGCAGTCCACTGATCAGAGGGCCTTTCTTTTCTTCGCAGTACTGCAGGTATTCCTCATCCGTCACTGAATCCTTGAGATTGTAGAGTATGATCTCCTTGGCCATTCCAGATTTCCTTTCTAAATGGAGACGTTGTTGATCAGTAATTAAAGCGTACGCATTCCGCCATCGACCACCATGGCATGCCCGGTAACAAAGGAGGCTGCATCTGAACAAAGCCAGATTGCCGCTTCGGCAACTTCTGCCGGACTGCCCCTGCGCTTCATCGGCTTCAGCGAAATAATAAACTGCTCAAGATCGCTCTTGGGTCCCCCGGTAAAACGATTACCCATGTCCGTGTCGATCAGTCCGGGGCAGATGGCATTGACACGGATATTGTTCACCGCGTATTCCATGGCGGCGGTCTTGGTCAGACCGAGCACGCCGTGCTTAGCGGCGCTGTAAGGAGCCAGTCCGGGAAAGCCGCCCAACCCTGCCACCGACGAGAGGTTGACGATGGCTCCGCCGCCCCCCTTGATCATCTGCTGAAGTTCGGCCTTCAGACACATCCATGTTCCCTTGAGGTTGATTCCCACAACCGTGTCCCAGTTCTCTTCGCTGCAGTCGGCCAGCGGCATCAGGGTACCTTCGACACCGGCATTGTTGACGGCGTAGTCGAGTCTGCCGTAGGTATCCAGACAGGTTCGCATCATCTTGTCCACATCAGCTGCCCGGGAAATATCCGATTGCACGAACAGCGCTTCGCCACCGGCATCCCGGATCATCCCGGCGGTTTCTTCACCAGCCTGGGCATTTCGTTCGGCCACCAGCACCTTGGAACCTTCGCGTGCGAACTGAAGGCAGATGGCGCGCCCCATACCTGCACCGCCGCCGGTTACCAGCGCTACCTTTGATTTCATTGATGTATCTTTCATATATTGCCTCCTATCTGAATTTTACTGTTGTAACGGTTAACACTTCAATCGGCCAAAGCCTCATTAATGCGGCGACTGCTCGAGCGGATCAATCCCTTACCTTGATCACAATCTTGCCGAAATGGGATCCGCCGGCCTGGTATTCATAGGCCTGTTTTGCTTCTTCAAAGTCAAATACTCGTCCGATGACCGGCTTGAGAGCGGACTCGGACACCGCCCGGTTCATGGCGGCAAACATCTCACCGGAGCCCACATAGATACCCTGAAGACGGATCGCCCGGGTTATGATCGGTCGCGGATCGATCTGACCAACGCCCGAAAGCACGCCGATTATGGCAATAAAGCCCCCGACCCGCACGGCCTTGATCGATTTTTCCAACGTCCCGGCACCGCCGACCTCCACCACGATGTCCACCCCGCGCCCACCGGTCGCCGTCACAACCTCCTGCTCCCATTCCGGTGTAGTGCGGTAATTGATCAACGTATCCGCACCAAGCGACTTGGCGCGCGCCAGTTTTTCATCGCTGCTTGATGCGATGATCACATGCGCTCCATGCAGCTTGGCGAATTGCAGCGCAAACATGGAAACTCCGCCCGTGCCGAGCAGCAGCACCGTCTCGCCGGCGCGTATGCGGCCTGTTTCCACCACGGCATTCCATGCGGTAAGCCCGGCGCAGGGCAGCGTCGCTGCCTCTTCAAAGGTCAGGTGAGCAGGAATCTTGATGACACCGGCTTCCGGAAGTACGACGTATTCCGTCAGCATGCCATCCACCGCCCCACCCAACGCTTTGGCGGTAACATCGGCGGACACCGCTCCTCCGCTCCATCCCTGGAAGAATGTGCCGGCGACCCGGTCACCGACCCTGAAGCGGGACACACCTGCTCCTATGGCGACAACCTCGCCGGCTCCGTCCGACAGTGGAATGATGGATGAATTCATGCCGACCGGATATCGGCCGGAGGCGACAAGCAGATCACGAAAATTCAGCGAGGTTGCGCGAACCTTTATCTTCACTTCTCCAGGGCCGGCTTCCGGTTCGGGCCGTTCAGTGGTCAGCACCAGGCCGTCAGTACCGATCGCTTGCTTGAGTTCATATGCTTTCATCGTCAATTCTCCTTTGGCTTCCGCAAAGTTGTCACCCGTTACTGCAAATGGGCCGAAACAAGCAGATCAGGCTCGGTACACGCCTGGATGTCCTGAACGCTGAATCCCGGTGCGACCTCGACCAGCAACAAACCGTCGCTGGTCACATCCATGACGGCCCGGTCTGTAATGATGCGGTTGACAACGCCCTTGCCGGTCAACGGCAGGGAGCATTTGTTCAATATCTTGGTTGCGCCATGTTTATTGACGTGATCCATGACAATTACAATACGCTTTGCACCGTACACCAGATCCATGCCGCCCCCCATGCCCTTTGCCATCACGCCGGGGATCATCCAGTTGGCAAGGTCGCCGGAAGCCGAAACCTCCATCGCACCGAGAATGGCGAGATCAATGTGACCGCCGCGAATCATGGCAAATGATTCGGCGCTGCTGAACAGGGCAGCTCCCGGTGCCGTGGTGGTGTACTGCTTGCCGGCATTGACCAGGTCGATGTCCTCCTCCCCCTCTTTGGCGGGCGGTCCCATCCCCAACAGGCCATTTTCAGACTGGAACAGCACCTGTTTTCCTTCCGGCAGGTAGTTGGTAACCAGTGTCGGGATTCCAATCCCCAGATTCACATAATTACCGTCTTCAATCTCGAGCGAAGCCCGTTCAGCAATCTGGTCTCTTGTCCAAGCCATAACGTTTTCCCCTTTTCTTAAGAATCACCCACATCGAGGTAGGGCCGTATCTTGTCTGCCTGCGCAGTTTTAAAGCTTTCCGGTATCGACTTTTCTGTTCTCAACAATGCGCTGGACATAAATACTTGGCGTGTGGATCTGCTCGGGAACCAGTTCGCCGATTTCCACCAATTCCTCGACTTCCGCGACGGTAGTTATGCCGGCTGCGGCCATCATCGGATTGAAGTTCATTCCAGTCCGCCGGTAGATCAGATTGCCGAGACGGTCTCCCTTGTACGCCTTGACAAGCGCAAATTCGGCCCTAATACCGGTTTCAAGCAGATATTCCTTGCCATCGAACATGCGGGTTTCCCGCCCTTCGGCAATTATGGTCCCTACACCGGCCCGGGTATAAAAAGCGGGAATTCCGGCCCCGCCGGCCCTGACCCGTTCAGCGATCGTCCCTTGCGGGACCAGCTCCACTTCAACCTCCTTGGCCAGATACTGCCGTTCGAATTCCGGGTGCCCGCCCAGATAGGAACATACAACCTTCCTGATCTGCCTGTTCCTGAGCAGTATTCCGAGACCAAAGCCCTCTTCTCCGCAATTATTGGAGATGACGGTCAGATCCTTCACACCCTTGTCCCTCAAGGCCTGGATCAGGGCACACGGGGTTCCGACCGGACCAAACCCTCCCACCAACAGGGTTGCGCCATCATTGATGCCATCAATGGCCTCTGCAACTGACGTGTAGACACTCATTTACTTTCCTCCGGTTTTTATATTTGTTGAGATGGCCAAACACGGTACGAGTTGAAACAAGCCGGTAATTCCCGCGTATAACAAGGGATGACAAAGTTTGCCGGCCTGAAAGCCCCAACACGCTCCAATTCAATGCTAACAGCGTGCCATATTATTTTTTACTGCATTATTAGCACATTACTGATATAAGCCAGAACAGCCACTGAAAAGCGGCGTCACATTTTGAAACAGCGTTAGTATCTATCAGGGTGGAGATGAAATAAAATTAGACGGCACGGTACATTTATTTTAATATTGAAATGTCCGTCTGACTCACATGACCACCCCGCAAGCGCTTCAGTAACCGCAGGATCCTATCCATATAATCAGGTGAGCGGCAAAGACAGTGAGTGACAGCGGGATCTGCCATGTTACCAATCGTGATGGCGACACAGCGAGCTGTTACGAAATTACACGGCATCCCGCATAAGCATGAGCGCCCGATGCGCTTGCCAAATGTTTTACATGAATCATTGAACGAGGGCCGCATGAATAGCAGTGCATGGCGATACCGGTTTGGATTAGCGCTCTTTACGCTGGTGATGGGACTTCTTTACGTACTGCCGGTTCAGGCAGCGACCAGAAGCGAAATCGTCGTAGGCACGCAACTTCCCTTGAGCGGACCGCTTTCCGGCGAAGGCCATGAACTGAAGTGGACCTATGAAGAAGCGGTCAAGGATGTCAACGCCAAAGGCGGCATTTTTGTGAAGGAGTACGGAAAGAAACTTCCGGTGCGACTTGTCATCGAAGATGACGAGTCTAATCTGACCAAATCCGTCCAAGCGGTGGAGCGCTTGATCAAGTTCCACAAAGCGGACCTTCTCCTGAGCGGCTTTGCTGGAAATGACGGGGTCATCCCCGCCTGTGCAACGGCCGAGAAATACAAGAAGTACTATCATGCTTCAATCTCCTGGATGACACCCTGGCTGAAACATACCTTCAAATGGTCCACGCTGTTTTTCTTCGACGTCGAGCAGGGGGTGGCAGTCCCTTTCCAGCTATGGAACAGCATGCCCAAGGACAAGCGACCGAAAAAGCCCGCGTTCTTTTTTGAAGACGTTCCTGATGGACGAGTCCTCGCCGCCCTGTTCCAATCCGTCTCCCAAAAGTATGGCTATGCCCTCGCTCTTTCCGAGATTCTGCCTGCGGGGGCCAAGGAATACTCAGCCCAGATACTGAAAGCCAAAGCCATGGGCGTTGATGCAATCCTGATTTTTTCTTCGGGTACGGACTGCATAACGTTTGTTCGCCAGATGAAAAAGAACAACTTCAGCGTCGGCTACCTACATGGCTGGAAAGGCACCTGGTCCGGTAATTTCAGAAAGGAACTGGGCAAGGATGCCGAGTACATCCTCTGCGACGGCTTCTGGTCCATGGACTTCCCCTTCCCGGGCGCAAGAGAGCTGGGCGAGCGATTCCAGAGACGTTTCGGCGAACGTTCGGTTTCCGTCGGTAGCACCTATGCCTTGGCGCAGATTCTATGGCAGGCCATTGAAAAAGCCGGGACCCTGGACGGAAAAATGGTGCGCAAGGCGGTACTGAACAACAGGTTTGAAACCGTCATGGGGCCGGTAAAGTACCAGCAAAACGGCGTGGCCACCTTTGTGAGCACCGCCAATCAGTGGATCGACAGAAAGCAGGAGTTGGTTTATCCGTTCAAATGGGCAAAAGCGTCGGTCAAACTGGCTCCCCCTTGGGAGGAGCGTTATTGATGCAGCCTGACTGACAATCACAAAACATCTCGCCGCATACAGTTTTCCTGCCGTCGCGCGCATATCTGTGAATTTTCGTAACACCACATTTCCGGAACATCACGAACAGTAACACTTACGGCCTGCCCGTGTTCTCCGCCTGCCAACCCACCGATTTATTGCATTAATTGTCCAGGTCAACACCATTTTGCCCCTCTGTCGCCAGGCATCAGCAAGACTTATATCCAACAGCATATTTATCAAGCAAACAAACCAGTTACACCACCTTCACTCGCCACCGACGCCCTCCCGTATTTTTAAACCAGCGTTTAATATCGTTGCACACCATCACTCACACGCAATCAGCGGATTTTATATATTACTGTTTTTGCTAGTTTTTTGGGTTTGGCACACTGTTAGCAACATTAACAACAACCCTTTTGGTATCAGCACACAGGAGAGAGTTACATGGGAAAGCCGGACATCAAATACAAGGTCAA